>NZ_QWEK01000078.1 GCF_009935845.1 Pseudoflavonifractor sp. 524-17
CAACAGCTTGCCGATGAGGCCGCTTCCCTGGCTTCTCCTGTCGAGTTCATTGTCCAATATCTTTGACAAACTTACAGGCCCGGAGGAAATTCCGGCGGCGGGATGCGGATTGAAAGTTGGCGGATTCCATGCTATAATAGCCCAACAATGGCCGTGTTTATACGGCTGTGACATGGCTTTGCAGGCGTTCAGGAGGGATGAGCGATGGAGTACTGTTCCAACGGGGCGGAGGAGACAGAGGCGCTGGGAGAGGCGCTGGCCCGCACCCTCCGGCCGGGGAGTGTGGTGGCCTTCACCGGGGACTTGGGGGCGGGGAAGACCGCCTTTGTCCGCGGCCTGGCCCGGGGGCTGGGGATTGGGGACCGGGTGACCAGCCCTACCTTCACCATTGTCAACGAGTACGAGGGGGGGCGGATGCCCCTGTTTCACTTTGACTTATACCGGCTGGGCTCGGCGGAGGAGCTGTACGACATCGGGTGGGAGGACTATCTGGCCCGGGGGGGCGTGTGTGCCGTGGAGTGGAGCGAGGTGGCGGCGGAGGACCTGACGGCGGACGTCCGGGTGGACATACGCCGGGGGGCCCATGACGGACAGCGGCGGATCCGAATTGAGGGGGGAGAGGCGTGAAGATACTGGCGGTTGAATCGTCGGCCACGGCGTGCTCCGTGGCGCTGTGTGAGGAGGAGCGGCTGGTGGCCCAGTCCTTTCAGAACAATGGCCTCACCCACAGCCGCACGTTAATGCCCATGCTGACCCAGATGCTGGAGCACTGCGGCACGGCCCTGGCGGAAGTGGACCTGATGGCGGTGGCGGCGGGGCCGGGCTCTTTTACGGGGCTGCGCATTGGCGTGTCGGCGGTGAAAGGGCTGGCCTGGTCTCTGGACAAGCCCTGCGCCGGGGTGTCCACCCTGGAGGCCATGGCCTGGACGGCGGCCCACATGGAGTGCGCCCTGTGCCCGGTGATGGACGCCCGGCGCAGCCAGGTCTACAACGCCCGCTTTCTTGGGGAGGGGGAGCGCCTGGCCCGGCTGACCCCCGACCGGGCCATTGGGCTGGACGGCCTGGAGGCGGAGCTGAAAAGGGACAAAACGCCGCAAATTCTTATTGGAGACGGGGCGGTTTTGTGTTATAATGCTCTGAGAGAGCGGGGGGTGGAGGTCCGGCTGGCCCCCCCCCATCTGCGGCTGCAAAGTGCCTGGGGGGTGGCGCGCTCCGCCTTGGAGCAGGCCCGCAGCGGCGCGCTGACCGACGCCCGCCGGCTGGCCCCCGTATATCACCGCCTGTCCCAGGCGGAGCGGGAGCGGCTGGAACGGCTGGGGCAGAGCTGAGCAATGGTAATTTGTCCGGCGGCGGCGCCGTCAATCAACAGAAAAAGGGGAAGATGACCATGAATATGGAAAAGGTACACGTTCTGGACCACCCGCTGTTACAGCACAAGCTGTCCATCCTGCGGGACGAGCGGACCGGGTCGAAGGAATTCCGCGAGGTAGTGTCCGAGGTAGCCACCCTGATGTGCTATGAGGCCACCCGGGATCTGCCGCTGGAGGATGTGGAGATCAAGACCCCTGTGTCCGCCGCCAAGTTCAAGTGCCTGGCGGGGAAAAAGCTGGCCATTGTCCCCGTCCTGCGGGCGGGCCTGGGCATGGTGGACGGCATTTTGAACCTGCTGCCTGCGGCGAAGGTGGGCCATATCGGCCTGTACCGGGACCCCCAGACTCTGGAGCCGGTGGAGTACTACTGCAAGATGCCCAGCGATATCGCCGAGCGGGATATTATCATCCTGGATCCCATGCTGGCCACCGGCGGATCCGCCTCCGCGGCCATCCAGTTCATCAAGAATTACGACGTGAAGCACATCAAGCTGATGAACATCATCGCCGCCCCCGAGGGGATCGAGCGGGTGCAGCGGGACCATCCGGATGTGGATATCTATGTGGCCGCAGTGGATGAGAAGCTCAACGGCCAAGGTTACATTGTCCCCGGCCTGGGGGATGCGGGAGACCGTATCTTCGGCACAAAATAGACTGCGCAAGCGCTATGGAACATGCGGACCGGGGTTGTATCCCCGGTCCTTTTTTATAAAATTGAACCCATGAGTCTTGACAATATGGTCAAAACCGTGGTAGGATAGGGACAGAAAATAATGTAAAATATAGAAAAAACCAAATAATAATCGTGAGTTCCATTTGCTGTTATCATTTTATAGAAGGAGGCACCATCCCATGAAAACGGATATTGAAATTGCCCAGGAGGCAAAAATGCGCCCCATCGCCGAAGTGGCGGCACAGCTGGGCATCGGCGAGGATGCGCTGGAGCCCTATGGCCGCACCAAGGCCAAGCTGGACCTGAACGCCCTGCGGGATCTGCCCCGGAAGGCCAAGCTGGTGCTGGTGACCGCCATCAACCCCACCCCCGCCGGCGAGGGCAAGACCACCACCAGCGTGGGTCTGGCGGATGCCCTGGGCAAGCTGAATAAAAAAGTGGTTCTGGCCCTGCGGGAGCCCTCTCTAGGCCCGGTGTTCGGCGTCAAGGGCGGCGCTGCCGGCGGCGGCTATGCCCAGGTGGTGCCTATGGAGGAGATCAACCTCCATTTTACCGGCGACTTCCACGCCATCGGCGCGGCCAACAACCTGCTGGCCGCCATGCTGGACAACCACATTCAGCAGGGGAACGCCCTGGACATCGACGTGCGCCGCATTACCTGGAAGCGGGCAGTGGACATGAACGACCGGCAGCTGCGCAGCATTGTGTGCGGCCTGGGAGGCAAGCCCAACGGTGTGCCCCGTGAGGACGGCTTTGACATCACCGTGGCCTCTGAGATCATGGCGGTGCTCTGCCTGGCCACCAGCCTGACCGATCTGAAGGCCCGGCTGGCCCGGATGGTAGTGGCCTACTCCCGCAGCGACAAGCCCGTCACCGCCGCCGATCTCCACGCCGAGGGGGCCATGGCCGCCCTGCTGAAGGACGCCATCAAGCCCAATCTGGTGCAGACTCTGGAGCACAACCCCGCCCTCATCCACGGCGGTCCCTTCGCCAACATCGCCCACGGCTGCAACTCCATCATGGCCACCGACATCGGCATGAAGCTGGGAGATTATGTGGTCACTGAGGCGGGCTTCGGCGCCGATCTGGGCGCGGAGAAGTTTTTGGACATCAAGTGCCGCGCCGCCGGCTTCGCCCCCAGCGCGGTGGTGATTGTGGCCACTGTCCGCGCCCTGAAGCACCACGGCGGTGTGGCCAAGGCGGATCTGAACCAGGAGAACCTCCAGGCGCTGGAGGCCGGCCTGCCCAACCTGCTCCAGCACGTAGAGAACGTGACCAAGGTCTTTGGCTTGCCCTGCGTGGTGGCCATCAACGCCTTCCCCACCGACACCGCAGCCGAGCTGAAGCTGGTGGAGGACAAATGCAGGGAGCTGGGGGTCAACGTGGCCCTGTCCGAGGTGTGGGCCAAGGGCGGCGAGGGCGGCAAGGCCCTGGCCGAGGAGGTCATCCGCCTGTGCGAGCAACCCAACAACTTCCGCTTCTGCTACGATGTGGAGGACTCCATTGAGGCCAAGCTCAACGCCATCGCCACCAAGATCTACCGGGCTGACGGTGTGGATCTGACCCCCGGCGCCCGCAAGCAGCTCAAACAGCTCACCGATCTGGGCTATGGCAATCTGCCCATCTGCATGGCCAAGACCCAGTACTCCTTCTCTGACAACGCCGCCCTGCTGGGTGCGCCCAAGGGCTTCCGCATCACCGTGCGCAACCTGAAGGTCTCCGCCGGCGCCGGGTTCTTGGTGGCCCTCACCGGGGATATTATGACCATGCCTGGGCTGCCCAAGGTGCCCTCCGCGGAAAAGATCGATATTGACGAGAACGGCGTGATTTCCGGGCTGTTCTAAAAGTTAGAGTTAAAATGGATTGACAGCGGGGGATTTCCCCCGGGGGCGGGCCTGCGCGGCCGGCGAAAGAGCCCTGGACCCAAAGGGCCCATGGGGGGCTTCCCCCCCATGGGAATCCCCCGGGCGGGCGGCCTCTATGTTCAGGCGAGAGGTAAGCGCAAAGCAGTTGCGCCCGCGCCCGATGCGTTCCTGCGTCAGTCGTTACAAAAAAGCCCGCGTCGACTACACTGTAAAACTTGTCAGCCGCAGCGATTCAAGAACTGGATCTGACGGCCGCCACGGAGTTGGTTGCAACGCACCCAAAAAGGCGGCCGTCGGACAGCATACTTGAATTGCTGCGGCTGACAAGTTTTGCGTTGTATACGACGCGGGCTTAAATAGTTTGTCTTTTACGCTGATGGGGCGGGCGTAACTAGCTTGTCTCGTGTCTGATGAATTTAGAGGCCGCCCGTCTACAGGTTTGGGGGAGTCCAGAGGGGGGAGCCTCCCCCCCTCTGGCCCTTTGGGTCCAGGGCCCTTTCGGGAAAGGGCCCTGGCGCCGCCCGCGTAGGGCCCCCCCGGAGGGCTGCCCGCCCCTGTGGATCCCTGAAGAATCATTTATGAGTATAGAGATGGGAATGGGGACAGCGTCGGAGGATGGGGAGAGAATGGTAATTTTTGTACTGTGATGCCCGGCCTTGGCGTAGTGAGCAGCAAACCGGCGGTATGCCTTTGACGGTTTGGGAGGGAAGCTGCCGTCGGGCTGCAAGAAGGCGGTGGCCCGCTCCCGGTAGTACAGGAACCAGAACCAGTGCCATTCCAGGCGCCAGAAGTTCCAGTGCGGCATTGTGTGCCTCATAAATATTCCTCCAAGCTAACACAATTCGGAATTATAGTTCCGTTAGCGTTAGTATAGAGCAAGGGAGGTGTCAAAGTTCGTCGAAAATGGTCGTCAATCCTCGAACGTTTTCGAATTTTTGAAGGCGGAAACCATGGCGTCCATGGTAGTG
Source organism: Pseudoflavonifractor sp. 524-17 (assembly GCF_009935845.1). Classification (GTDB taxonomy): domain Bacteria; phylum Bacillota; class Clostridia; order Oscillospirales; family Oscillospiraceae; genus Pseudoflavonifractor_A. Next base: position 4,877 of record NZ_QWEK01000078.1, read on the forward strand.
AGGGCCACAAGGTACTGCTCCTGGGGGAGAGAGGCCAGCTCCTCGAGGAGCTGGGCCGCGCCGGTGGCGCGGGCGGCGGGGATCAGGTCGGTGAGCAGGTCGTCTGCAGTGCAGTCCAAGGCGTTGACAATGCGGATAAACGTATACAAAGTGGGGTGCTTTTTACCACATTCAATGCCGCTTAAATAGTTTGTGCTGAGATCCACCACTTCAGCAAACTGCATTTGGCTGTACCCGCGCTTTTTCCGCCATTGGCGGATTCGCTTCCCGATCAAAACATCATTTAACTTACTCAATATGGACACTCCATTCTATTAGAGTTAGTTTTGTCCAGTATAGAGTTAGAAAATTCCCAAATGAATGAACAAATCAGAAAACTACATCTATTGGCGATTTTGCAGAAAATAAAGATTTGTTTTACAAATTGCTTCCAGGGGAGTATAATAGAAAAAACATGGACAGGCGGTTGTGCCTGTCCGGTTTTGTTCCTTATTGTGAAAAATGGCTTGAGGTTCGATAAATGAGGAAAATCACGCTTTTTTCGGTGTTTTTTTGGATTTTGCTTTCCGGCTGCGCCCCGGCGGCGGGCGGCGGGGAGGACACCTTTACCGTGGCGGCCACCACCTGGCCGGTGTACTGTCTGGCCAGCGCCCTGGCGGAGGGGGCGGAGGGTGTAGAGGTGGTGCCGGTGATCAACCAGCCCATGAGCTGCCTGCACGATTATACCCTGACCATCGCGGACATGAAGGCCCTGGAGCGGGCGGATCTGATTTTGATGAACGGCGCGGGGTTTGAGGATTTTATGGACGCCGCCCTGTCCGCCTGCCGGACGCCGGCGGCGGACTGCTCCGCCGGGATTGCGCTCCTCTACGCCGGCGAACACGAGCCGGACCACGATCACAGCCATGACCACGGAGCATACGACCCCCATATCTGGTTGGATCCCCTGCGGTACGCGGATATGGCGGACAACGCCGCCCGCATCCTGGTGGAGGCTGACCCGGCCAATGGGGAGCGGTACGCCGCCAATGCGGTAACTGTGCGGGGAGAACTCACCCAGCTGTGGGAGACCGGTATGGAGACCTTGGCCCCTCTGAAAAACCGGGGGCTTATCCCCTTTCACGACGGTTTCAACTATTTCGCAGACAGCTTTGATCTGGAAATTCTCATGGCCATTGAGGAGGAGGAGGGCAGCGAGACCTCCGCCCGGGAATTTAAGGAGCTGACGGCGCTGATCAAAGCGCGGGGGATTCCCGCCGTGTTCACCGAGGTCAACGGTTCCGATGCCACGGCGAAGGCCCTCCGGCGGGAGACCGGGGTGGCGGTGGCCCAGCTGTCCATGGTCATGAGCGGCGAGGGGACAGGACTGGAACCCTATCTCACCGCCATGAGGATCAACATCAACACCCTTGCGGAGGCGCTTACATGAGAATACAAAAGCACCAGAACGCCGGCCCGGGCTGCACCGGGGCGTGCTGCCTGAAAATTGAACATCTAGGGGTAAGCATCGGGGGGGACCAGATCCTGAACGACGTGGGGTTTCACCTCCACTGCGGGGAGATTGTGGCCCTCATTGGCCCAAACGGCGCGGGAAAGAGCTCTCTGTTCAAGGCCATTCTGGGCCAGATGGAGTACAGCGGGTCCATTGCGTTCCAGCGGGCGGGGGGAAATAGGACCCGGCCTCTGATCGGCTATGTGCCTCAAAGCCCCAGCTTTGACCGGGGGGACCCGGTGAGCGTGCTGGATTTTTTCGCCGCGGCGGTGTCTGACTGGCCGGCCTTTCTCCCCATGCCCCAGAAACTGCGGGCCAGGGTATTATCCTGCCTGGAGCGGGTCCACGGCGGGGCGCTTATCGACAAGCGGCTGGGCGCGCTGTCCGGAGGGGAGCTCCAGCGGGTGCTGCTGGCCCTGGCTCTGGAGCCCCTGCCCCACATCCTCATTCTGGACGAGCCCCTGTCCGGGGTGGACATCGACGGGGAGCGGCAGCTCATGGACATGCTGGACGAGATCCGCAGGACCTATGACCTGTCTATCCTCTTCTCCACCCACGACTTCGCCACGCTGGGCCAGTACGCGGACAAGGTGGTGCTGCTGAAATCCGGAGTGCTCCGGGTGGGGCCGCCGGAGGAGGTTTTGCACTCGAAGGAATTTCAAGCGGTCTTTCATCTGGATCTGGGGAGAGGGGGGGCATAATTTGGAGCTTTGGTATCATCTGGTGGAGCTGCTGCCCTTTGAGTGGGCCCAGCCCCACACTATGTATTTTATGAAAAACGCCCTGCTGGCGGTGCTGGTCATTTCCCCCCTGTTCGGGCTGCTGTCTACCATGGTGGTGGAGAGCCGGATGTCCTTCTTTTCCGACGCCCTGGGCCACTCCGCCTTTACCGGCGTGGCCATCGGCGCCCTGGCCGGCCTGGCGGACCCCATGTGGTGCGCGGTACTCTTCGCGGCGGCCTTCGCCCTGCTGTTTACCTATGTCCGCCGCCGGACCAATCTGGCCAGTGATACGGTGATCGGGGTGTTCTCCTCCACCGCCGTGGCCCTGGGCATTTTTGTGGCAACGTTGGGCGGCGGCAGCTTTACCAAATTCAACGCCTTGCTGATCGGGGACATTCTCAGCGTGGAGCCGGGGAAGATTGCCCTGCTGGCCCTGCTGCTGCTGGTGGTGGCGGTGCTGTGGGTGTGCTCCTTTAACCAGCTGATGCTCGCCTCCGTCCACCCCGCTTTGGCGGACAGCCGGGGAATCCGGGTCTTCTGGCAAGAGGCGGTGTTCAACGCGGCCATCGCCGTGGTAGTGACAGTGTCCATGACCTGGGTGGGCCTGCTGGTGATCAACTCTCTGCTGGTGCTCCCCGGCGCGGCGGGGCGGAATGTGTCCCGCAACCTGCGGGAGTATCACCTGTTTTCCGTGCTGGGGGCGCTGGCCGCCGGAGTGGGGGGGCTGATGCTCTCCTACTACCTGGGGGCGTCCACAGGGGCGTGCATTACCCTGTGTCTGGCCCTGATCTTTGGGGCCACCTTCCTGCTGCGCCGGCGGCAGGGCTGAATGGGAGGCGGAAGATATGAAAACAGGCATTGTGCTGGAGGGAGGTGCCCTGCGCACCATTTTCTCCAGCGGCGTCACCGACGCTCTGCTGGAGGGCGGGATTGAGTTTGATTATCTGGTGGGGGTGTCCGCTGGAATCGCCTATGGCGTCAGCTACCTCTCCAAGCAGTTTGGACGAAATCTGGAGATTTTAACCAAATACGCCAACGACAAGCGGTATATGGGTAAGCGCAATCTCCTCAAGCCGGGAAACCGGTGCTATTTTGGCCTGAAATTCATCTATGACGACATTCCAAACCATCTGGTGCCCTTTGACTACGAGACCTTTGCCCAGTGGCCGGGTACAGCGGAGGCGGTGGTCACCGATGTGGAGACGGGGGAGGCGGTATACCTCCCGGTGCCCCGGCGGGACAAGGACTTCCTTCTCCTCCAGGCCACCTGCGCCATGCCGCTGCTTTTCCCCATCTACAATCTGGACGGGCTGAAGTGCCTGGACGGGGGCGCGGCGGACGCGGTGCCCTTCCGACGGGCCTTTGACCAGGGGTGCGACCGGGTGGTAGTGGTGCTCACCCGGGAGCGGAGCTACCGCCGGCAGCCGGAAAAGCTCCAGCCCGCCGTTGACCTGCGGTACTGCCGCTATCCCAAATTCTGTGAGACCATGCGCCGCCGGGCAGAGGTGTACAACGCCGGCCGGGAGGAGCTCTTCCGCCTGGAGCGGGAGGGCAAAGTCCTCCTCCTGGCCCCGGACAGCACCCAGGGCTTCTCCCGGGTGGAGAAGGACGTGCATAAGATCAAGGCCCTGTGGCGTGCCGGCTACGATCAGGCCAGCGGGCGTTTGGAGGAAATCAAAGCCTTTTTGACCTGAGCTCTCCTGAGACAGATGCAAGAAAAAACGTAATGTGATTCATATTCTAGTAACAATTGTGTGTTATAATACAAGCAAGCGGTATGTATTTAATTGGCCGGCAGGTGCTGCCGGCGCAAAGGGATTGAATGTGGAACGGAGGTATCTATGGCGAGCAACCCCAATTATGGCGTGGTGACGCCTGAAATCGAGGCGCTTGCGGCGGTGAGCCGCAGTCATAGCAACATCGACCCAAAAGACTATATCCGGTTTGATGTGAAGCGGGGCCTGCGGGACCTGAACGGCAAGGGCGTCCTGGCGGGTTTGACGGAGATATCGGATATTATCGCAAAAAAAATAGTGGATGGGGAGAGCCACCCCTGCGACGGCAAGCTCTACTACCGGGGCATTGACGTGGAGGAGCTGGTGACCGGGGTTTTGCGGGAGAAGCGCTATGGCTTTGAGGAGGTGGCCTACCTGTTGATGATGGGCAAGCTGCCCACCCAGGAGGAGCTGGCCGCTTTCTGCCGGCAGTTGGCCTACTACCGCACGCTGCCTAACAATTTTGTGCGGGATGTAATTTTAAAGACTCCCAGTGGGGATATTATGAATTCCCTGGCCCGCAGTGTGCTTAACCTGGCCTCCTATGATCAGGATGCGGACGATATCTCCCTGCCCAACGTGACCCGGCAGTGTATGCAGCTGCTGGCGGTCTTCCCCATGCTGGCGGTGTACGGGTATCAGGCCTATCACTATAAAGAGGGCAACAGCCTGTTCATCCACGCCCCCAACCCGGCCCACTCCACAGCGGAGAATATTTTGGCCCTGCTGCGGCCGGACGAGACCTACTCCTACTGGGAGGCCCACACCCTGGATATCTGCCTCATGCTTCACGCGGAGCACGGCGGCGGCAATAACTCCACCTTTACCACCCACGTGGTCACCTCCTCCGGCACGGATACTTACGCCTGCATGGTGGCGGCCCTGGCCTCTCTGAAGGGCCCCCGCCACGGCGGCGCGAATATCAAGGTCATCCGCATGTTTGAGGACATGAAGCGCCACCTTTCCGACTGGAAGGACGAGGGCGAGGTGCGGGCCTATCTCAAGGCACTGTTGGAAAAGCGGGCCTTTGACAAGTCGGGGCTCATCTACGGCATGGGACATGCGGTGTACTCCCTGTCCGACCCCCGGGCCAACATCCTCCACGGCATGGTGGAAAAGCTCTCCCGGGAGAAGGGCCGTACAGAGGAGTACGAGCTGTACTGTATGGTGGAGCGGCTGGGTCCGGAGCTCATCTCCGGCCAGCGGACCATGTACAAGGGCGTGTCCGCCAACGTGGACTTCTATTCCGGCTTTATCTACCATATGCTGGAGCTGCCCCAGGAGCTGTACACCCCTCTGTTCGCCATGGCCCGGGTGGCGGGGTGGAGCGCCCACCGTATGGAAGAGCTGATCAATATGGGCAAGATCATCCGGCCTGCCTACCAGTACGTAGGCCAACACGCCCCCTATCAGCCCATTGACCAGCGGAAATAACAAAAACGGCACAGCCTGCGGGCTGTGCCCAGCTTGTCGAAAAGCGGCCTGCCAGGAAAAAGTTCTGGCAGGCCGCAAAGCATAAAGATACATAAGGGCAGCA
>NZ_QWEK01000013.1 GCF_009935845.1 Pseudoflavonifractor sp. 524-17
CGCGGGGGCGGCGGCCGGCACAGGCGCCGGAGCAGCGGCCTGGGCGGCGGGGGCGGGGGCCGCAGCGGGAGTGGCGGGAGCGGCGGTGACGGGAGTGCCGTACTTCTTCAGGTCGTCAATGGTAATCATGCCCAGCAGGCCGGTGCCCTTGATGTGGGCGTAGGCCAGACCTTTTTCCTCGGCGATTTTCTTGGCCCGGGGCGTGATCTTCACATCGCCGGCGGGGACGGCGGCGGCAGGAGCCGGAGCGGCGGCGCTTGCGGCGGGGGCCTCCTGCGCAGCGGGGGCCGCGGCGGGGACGGAGTCGTCCAGAGGCTCGTCCATGCTGTCGGCGATGACGCAGATAGTCTCTCCGCAGGGGATCTCATCGTCCACCTGGGCGACGATCTTGCGGATGACGCCGTCCCGGGGGGCCTCGCCGGTGTTGGTAATCTTATCGGTGCTGACCTCTACCAAGGCGTCGCCTTTCTTGACGGCGTCGCCCTCGCTGACCAGCCACTCGCCGATGACGCCGGTCTCCATGGACAGGCCGAATTTCGGCATACCGTAATTTGTAATCATTGTCGTATCTCCTCCCGTGACTTAATATTCCATGACCTCGCGGATGGCCTTGACCAGGTCGTCCTGCTGCGGCATGACATAGTCCTCCAGGCCGGGGGAGAAGGGCATGGGGGAGTCCAGGCCGGTGACCCGCTTGACGGGGCCGCGCAGGTACTCGAACACGTCCTCGTTGATCATGGCGGAGATCTCAGCGGCCCAGCCGCCGCACTTCACACCCTCCTGGGCGATGACCAGACGGCCGGTTTTGGCTACGGACTTCTGAATGGCGTCCTTGTCGTAGGGGAAGACCGTGCGCAGGTCGATGATCTCGCAGGACACGCCGTCCTTTTCCAGCTGGGCGGCGGCCTTGTGGGCCTTTTCCAGCATGATCTGGGTGGCCACAATGGTCACGTCGCTGCCTTCCCGCTCAATCTCCGCCTCATAGAGGGGGATCTCGTACATCTCCTCCGGCACCTCGCCCTTTACGTTGTACAGGGCCTTGTGCTCCAGGAAGAGGACCGGGTTGTCGCTCTTGATGGCGGAGATCAGCATACCCTTGGCCTCGTAGGGGGTGGTGGGGCACACGATGACCAGGCCGGGCGTGTTCATAAACCAGGACTCCACACAGGCGGAGTGGTGGTAGGCGCAGCGGATGCCGCCGCCCTGGGGGGCGCGGACGGTGATGCCGCAGTGGGCCTTGCCCTGGTACATATAGTTGAGCTTGGCGGCGTTATTGGTGATCTGGTCAAAGCCCACGCCCAAAAAGTCGGCGAACATGATCTCCGGCACAGGCTTCAGGCCGCAGACGGCGGCGCCGCAGGACAGGCCCAGAATGGCGGACTCGGACAGGGCGGTGTCCTTGATGCGCTCGGGCCACTTGGCCCAGATGCCCTTGGTGATGCCGAAATCGCCGCCCATTTTAGCGACGTCTTCGCCCAGGACGAAGACGCGCTCGTCCTGCTCCATAATCTGATGCAGGGCCTCGTTGATGGCCATGCCGTAGGAAAGCTTCTTGCCTCTGCTCATCTCGTCTCCACCTCTCTGTCAGCGTAAGTATAAGTAGTAGCGGTCTCGATGCCGGGGAAGGGACTCTCCAGGGAGAATTTCAGCATCTCCTGCACGTGGGCCTCTTCCTCTTCCTCGATCTTGACAATGTCGCCCTCGGCGATGCCCCGGTCCAGCATGGTCTTGCGGCACAGCTTCACAGGGTCGCGGTCCTTCCAGGCCTGCACCTCTTCGTCGGGGCGGTAGGCGGCGGGGTCGCCGGCGAAGTGGCCCTGCCAGCGGTAGGTGTCAAACTCCAGCAGGGTGGGACCCTCCCCCTTGCGGGCCCGCTCCACGGCGGACTCCACGGCCTCTACCACGGCCTCGATGTCGTTGCCGTCCACATAGAAGCTGGGCACCTCGTAGCCCTCTCCCCAGGTCTTCAGGCGCTGCTGGGGGTGGGCTTCGGTGTACTTGGTGGAGATGGCGTACTGGTTGTTCACCAGGCAGTAGATGATGGGCAGTTTCCAGGTGGCGGACATATTCATGCTCTCGTGGCAGGTGCCCTCGCCCAGGGTGCCGTCGCCCATGAACACGGCGGTGACAGCGTCGGTGTGGTTGTACACGGCGTTGAAGGCGGTGCCCAGGCAGGTGACCATGGTGGAACCCTGAATGCCGTTGAAGCCCATGTTGCCGCAGTCCAGATCGTTGACGTGCATGGAGCCGCCCCGGCCGTGGTTCACGCCGGTGGCCTTGCCGAAGATCTCAGCCATGACCAGCTTGGGGTCGGTGCCGCACAGGGCGATGGCGCCGTGGCCGCGGTGGTCGGGGAATTTATAGTCGGTCTTCTTCAGGCAGTCCACCACGCCGGCCTGGCAGGCCTCCTGCCCGATGCTCAGATGGACGAACCCGGGGACGGTACCGTTGGCGGCATAGGTCTCGATCACCTCTTCAAAGCGGCGGATCATGACCATGTCACGGTACAGCTTCAACAGTCTTTCGTTTGAAAGCATTTCGTTTCCTCCTATGACAGATAGAATTGTAATATGTACCACTGGAAATAATGCCGGACAGATGAAAATCAGTGCAGGAAGCTGCGCTCCAGGGCGTCGTAGTTGATCTCGCCGGCGCAGTAGGCACGGCCGGTGTTGACGTTGTGGATCTGGATCTTGCCCACGGAGTGGACGTCGTGGTCCACATAGAAGAAGTCCCGGCCCGCCGCCTCAAACACGTCCTCAAAGAGCTCGCCGTAGTTGGGGGAGGAGGTCTTGCCGGCCAGCTGGTGGATGACCTTGGCGATGTCCTTGTCTTCAGCGTCCACCCAGACCTCAATTTCGCTGCCGTAGATCAGCGCGTCATTGATGCGGCCCATGGCCTTCATCTCGTCCTTGACAATGGGGGCGATGGGGGCGGAGCCCCGGATCATGACAATCTGGGCGGGATCAAAGTGCTTTTCAAACATCTTGTGGCAGGTCTGCTCCAGCATACGGGCGGAGACCTGGATAGAGGCCACCACACAGGTGCTGGGGGAGATGAGGATGTACACGTCCTCGGGCTTCAAATGGCAGGCGTCCGCCACTTCCCGGGCCACGGCCTCGGTGGGCATCTTCACATCCTGAAGGCAGAGCACCGCCTTGTCGTGGTGGTCGCTGTAGTCGGTCATCTCAAAATACCAGTCGGAGGGGACCTTGGCAATGCCGCGGGCCGGACCGGTGCCGATGGTGGCGAATTCGCCCTCGCCCAGCTTCCACCCGGCGATCTGGGAGCCCAGGCAGGCGATCAGGGGCTGATCAATGAACATATTCACCGAAGCGAAGCTGTACTGGTCATTGAGCTTGAAGCTGCCCAGCGTTACCTCGCCCAGATCGCCGATGCAGGCCCGGGTAAAAAGCAGACCGGCGGTCCAGCTGCCTTTGCAGTTCAGGCCCATGTCGATCACCGTGGTGCCGCAGTCCATTTTAATCACCTTGCAGCCCAACGCGTCGGCGTTCTCCAAAATCTCCTGGACCACTTTCATGGCTCGCTTGTTTGTACTGACCATTGCTGCGCGCCTTCTTTCTTCTCTTATTTTATCCGAAACCGGATTTATGCTTTTTTGCCGAAAACGTCGATGGCGGCGCCCATAATGGGGGCGGCGGCGTCGGAGGCCAGGAAGCACACCACCTTGGATACCTCGTCCACCTGGAGCATCTCATCCAGCTTGACGGTGATGGCGGGATCGGTGTCAATCCGGGCCCGGGTCTGTTCCGTATTGGTCATGCCCAGATAGATGGCGTTGACGTTGATGCCGTAATTCTTGACCTCCTCAGAGAGGATCTGGGTCAGAGAGACGATGCCGCCCTTGGACGCGGCGTAAGCGCCAAAGCCGGGGAAGAAGAGCTTGGCGCCGGAGGAGCTCATATTGATGATCTTGCCGTACCGGCGCTGGATCATGCCGGGCAGGACGGACTTAATGCAGTAGAATGTGCCGTTCAGATTGGAGTTGATGTGCCGGTCCCAGTCCTCCAGAGAGGTATCCATCACTGTGGAGGAGTGGTAGTAAGCGGCGTTGTTCACCAGAACATCCACCTGTCCGGCCTGCTCCAGAATACGCTGGAAGCAGTCGTGTACCTGGGTATAGTCGCCCACGTCGCAGCCCATGGCACAGGCGTCGCCGCCCTGGGACCTGATCTCCGCCGCTACCTTCTCCACCTTAGAGAGAGTGCGGCCCAGCAGATAGACCTTGGCGCCCTGCCCGGCAAAATCCTTGGCAAAGCCCGCGCCCAGGCCCTGACCAGCGCCAGTGATGACAACGACTTTTCCTTCAAAACCCATATTATCTCAGCTCCATTTCGTTCAGTGTGGGGCGTCTCTGAAAAGCGGCGAATCCCCTCGCCGCCTTTCAGAGACGCCTCCCCTTGCCGGGAGGCGTCCCGAAATACGGTTACGGCTGGTTCAGGGCGGCCAGGATCACTTCCTTGCGCAGGGGCAAGTTGTGGAAATCCCGCTCTACCGCGTTGGACACCGCGTTGGCGATGGCCGCCGGGGAGGGCACCACGGAGCACTCGCCGATGCTTTTGCCGCCGTAGGGGCCGGTATACTCCGGCTTGTCCACGCAGGTGACCCGGATGGGAGGCATCTCATCGGCGGTGAAGATGTGAGAAGTGCGGAAGGTGCTGTTTTTCACCCGGCCTTTCTCATCCCACACGATGCCCTCGCACAGGGCGTAGCCCAGGCCCATCTGAATGGCGCCCTCGATCTGCCCCTCCACCGACATGGGATTGAGCACCGAGCCCACATCGTGGGAGGCCACGTAGTCCAGTACCTTGACCTCGCCGGTCTCGGTGTCCACCTGTACCTTGACAAAGTGGGCGCCGTAAGACTCGGCCATAGCCCGGCTGGCAAAGGTCTCCGCCACCGCCAGATCCCGCTGGTTCTTGCTGCGGGCGTGCTGGGCCAGTTCCGCCATGGTGGCGGAGCGGTCGGGGTAGTTCAGGCTCCAGGCCCGGCCGTCGTGGAGGACAATGCGGTCGATGGCGTCGGGGAGGAGATCCGCGGCCTCCTCCAGCAGCATCTGCTTCAGGGCGTTGGCCGCCTTAACCGCGGCGTTGGCGCTGACGTAGGTGCCCCGGCTGGAAAAGTTGCCAAAATCCCAGAGGGTGGCGTCGGTGTCGGCCTGGATGTACTCAATGTCGCTGGGCTGGATGCCCAGAATCTCGGCGGTGACCTGACCCTGTAGAGTGACGGAGCCGTTGCCCATATCGCAGCAGCCGCTGGCCAGGACCACAGTGCCGTCCTCATTCATGTGCAGGATGATGCCGGTGGTGTCCGGGTGGACGCCGAAGACGCCGTTGCCGTGGGTGGCCGCCGCCATGCCCACGCCGATGCGGTAGCGGCCGTTCTCCCGGCGGGAGGCCTCCTGCTCCGCCAGGGCCTTTTTCCAGTCGAAGAGGGCGGCGCCCTGCTCCACACAGGCCTTGGCGTAGGTGTTGCCCAGGGGGGTGTTGTTGCGCAGGTCCAGGCCGTGCTCTCCCTTGAGGTTTTTCAATATCAGGTCTACCAGGTCCATGTTGAGGGCCTTGGCGATCTGGTTGAGCTGACGCTGCTGGGCGAAAAATTCCTGCGGGGAGCCGAAGCCCCGCATAGCCGCGCCGCACAGGCAGTTGGTATAGACCTCCGTGGCCTTAAAGCGGATATTGGGTATGTCCATAATGCGGAAGGCCTTGCCCCCCATGGCCCAGGCCACGCTGGAGGTGCCGCCGGCGTAGGCCCCGGCGTTGATGACCACGTTGAAGTCCTGGGCTACGATGGTGCCGTCCTTCTTGACGCCGGTCTTGAGGTAAAGGATCATCTGGTGGCGGCTGTGCGAGGAGGGAATGTCCTCCCGCCGGGTATAGACCAGGCGGACTGGCCGGCCGGTTTTAATGGCCAGCAGGGACACCACATGCTCCAGAATCATGTCGATCTTGCCGCCGAAGCCGCCGCCGATGGCGGAGGCGACAACCCGCACCCGGCTCATCTTTAAACCGAAGAGGCGGGACAGGTTCACCCGCACGGCAAAGGCGTCCTGGGTGGGGGACCACACCGTCAGTTTGCCGTTGGCGTCGTACTGGGCCAGGGCGGCGTGGGTCTCGATGGCGCTGTGGTGAATTGCGGGGAGGGAATACCGGTCCTCAAAGACCAGGTCGGCCTCCTCCATGCCCTTGTCCACGTCGCCCTGATTGAGGTTGACGACCTCGGCGATGTTGCCGCCCTCGTGGATGGGGTAGGCATCCTCCTTCATGGCCGCTTCCGGGTCGATGTAGAAGGGCAGCTCCTCATATTCCACCTGGATGAGTTTCAGGGCTTTTTCCGCAATCTGGACGGTATCGGCGGCTACAGCCGCCACCTTGTCGCCCACATAGCGCACAATGGGGTCAAAGATGCGCTCGTTCTTGGTCTCGTCAATATTCTCGCCGCAGCAGTTGAAGGGGATATCGGGGGCGTTCTTGTAGCAGACCACCGCCCGCACGCCGGGCAAGGCCTCAGCCGCGCTGGTATCAATATGCTTGATCCGGGCGTGGGCCACAGGGCTGAAGAGCACCTTGGCGTGGAGCATATGAGGCAGCTTCATATCGGCGACGTATTTCAGTTGACCGGTCACTTTGACCTGGGCATCGCGCACAGGCAGACGCATTCCGATCATACCATTTTTGGGTTGTTGATAGCTCATTGGTTATCGGTTCCTTTCCTGCTTGCCACGTGGTCGTGGAGATGCACACTTAGGATAAAATCAGGCGTTTCTCATCCGCGCTCCGGCCAGACGGATGGCGTCCACAATCTTGACATAACCGGTGCAGCGGCACAGGTTGTTGGAGATGGCGGCGCGGATTTCCTCCTCGGAGGGGTCTGGATTTTTGTCCAGCAGCGCCTTGGCGGACATGACCATGCCGGGCGTGCAGTAGCCGCACTGGACGGCGCCGGCGTCGATAAAGGCCTGCTGGATGGGGTGGAGCTCAGGGCCGTTGGACAGGCCCTCAATGGTCTGGATGTCCTGCCCCACCGCCTTGACGGCCAGCACCAGGCAGGAATTGACGGCCTCGCCGTCGAGGATGACCTTGCAGGCGCCGCAGTCGCCGGTGTTGCAGCCGCACTTGGCGCCGGTGAGGTCCAGCACCTCCCGCAGCACGTGGAGGAGGGTCCAGTTCTTCTCTACCTGGACGGTGCGCACCTCTCCATTGATCTTCAGTTCAATGGTCTCCATAATAATCTGACTCTCCTTTTATAAATAGAGTTGTGAAAACACTGACCCTATTATAACTGATTGCGGGAGAAATGTCACGTAGTCTTCATAGCACTTTTGCCAATCATTGCTCCGGTTCCCTTTTCCCAAAGAAAATTACCGGAAGAATCACAATAGTACTACAAATAAAACGAGGAGGTGGATGGCCGCCGCCAGAATTCAGGCGGGCAAGGGTATATGCTTACTGGTCCTATTATAGTTTTCTCTGATCAAAATGTCAATTTTATTTGTTGTTTTCTTTCAAATTCGTGCATAATATCTATGGAAAGAATCTGATTTAAGAAATTCAAACTTTTTTTGAGGCGAGAACGCCGCTTTTTTTCTGTTTTCTCATTTTATTTGTATATAGTACTACTAAACTAAAAACCAGGCAGGGAACCCATACGCCTCTTTTGGAAGGAATTGCTTTGGAGGGCAGGCCGGACAGCTTGCTCCCACAGAAAAACTTATTGCAATACGCCGGGGGCGGTGGTAGAATGTGTTACAAAGGGATGGGAGCCCGTTTTATGCCAGTGATTCTTTTGTAGGACGTGGTACGTTAATATGGATGATAATTTAAATATCCTGCGCGTAGACAACAAGCAGCTCTCCTATAAAACGAAACGGGCGCTGATTGAACTCATCCGCAGTTCCAGCGAGGATGGAAAGCCCTTCAAACTGCCCAATGAGGACGAGCTCTCCCACCGGCTGGGGGTAAGCCGCAATGTGCTGCGGGATTCCCTGGCCTCCCTGGAGGAGATGGGGGTGGTTACCCGCCGGCGGGGCAAGGGGACCATTGCCAACCCTCAGATTGCCAATACCACCTTCCGGCTGGATACCGCGCCGGAGCTGTTCCATTCTCTGGAAGAGGAGGGATACCAGCCGCGGATCGAGTCGCTGAACCTGGGCTTTGTGTTCAAAAATGACCCTGCCTTTGGGCCGGAGTCTGCATCCTACTTAAATACGGAAAAGCTGTGCTGGATTGACGATGTGGTGGCAACCTACTGTATTGACCACATCGACGGCCGCTTTGCCATTAACGCGAAGGACTCTATTTTGGCCCTGCAAAACATGGGGCACTATCAATTTTTGGAGCGGTACTGCCACACGTCCATGGCGTACACCATGTCCCAGCTGGACGCCATCATGCCCAGCGCCCAGGTGATGGAGCTCATGCGCCTGCAGCCGGGGGAGCCGGTTTTGTTTATGGATGACCATGTATATAACTATGACCACGAGATTGTGGCCCACTCTACCATCTATTTCCGCAGCGGCCTGCTGGACCTGAAGTTCCTGCGCAAAAACTGGTAGGCGGGCTGAGCAAATAAATTTCCTCCGATCCCTGTCACTGGCTGTGTTGGTATGGGTTTCGGAGGGATTTTTTTATCCTTTGGTTTCTGCGGGGGCAGGAACTCTCTGGAAAACTTGACTGTTTGGTAAAAGAAATTTTGATAGGCTGGTGTTCGGGATTTCTTTTTATTTCTCAGTATAAGACTATATGTGTTTGAGAAAAATGCGGTTTTTGCTGTGATGGTTTTCGATAAATCTACACCGGTTTTAAGGCAGGTTAGTGGAAAACTATTGACTTTTCGTCTGGGTATTTGTATAATCCAAATAAATTGTATGTAGTACAAAGCACCTAGGGTCTCTTTTGATGAGGCCTGACGCCAGCATGTGAGTGGTTGGCACCATGTGGCCCGGCTGGCTCCCATCCATCTGAGCCTGTTCCCTGGAGAGGGTAAGCGTTTCTTTTGTACATGATACATACGGTTTTCCCTATCTCTGCACGTCCAAACCATCTGAAAGGAGCCAGAACATGAATGTTGTAGAAATGCATGGTATCTACAAGTACTTCGGGGATTTCTGCGCCAACAAGAATGTGGATTTCACTCTGAAGCAAGGCGAGATACATGCACTGCTGGGCGAGAACGGCGCCGGCAAGTCCACCCTCATGAACATTCTATATGGTCTCTACGGCCATGACGAAGGTCAGATCCTGCTCAACGGGAACGAGGTCCACATGGACAGCCCCAGCGTCGCCATTGAAAACGGAATCGGCATGGTGCATCAGCACTTCATGCTCATTCCCCAGCTCACGGTGACCCAGAACATCTTCCTGGGTATGGAAAAGGAGACCGGAGTGGTCCACAAGATCAAGGATCTGGACCGCCGGGTGCAGGAGCTAAATGACCGGTACGGCTTCAATGTCAGCCCTCAGTCCCTGATTTGGCAGATTCCCGTAGGCGTGCAGCAAAAGGTAGAGATCCTGAAGGTTCTGATGCGTAACGCCAAGATCCTGATTCTGGACGAGCCCACCGCCGTGCTCACCCCCCACGAGGTGGAGGAGCTGTTCCAGTCCATCCGGATGCTGGCGGACAACGGCTATTCTATCATCCTCATCACCCATAAGATGAGCGAGGTGATGACCTATGCCGACCGGGTAACCGTCATGCGCCTGGGCGAAGTGATTGGTTCGGTGAACGTGAAGGACTCCACGGAGGAGGAGCTGGCCCACATGATGGTGGGCCGCGACGTCAACCTGGAGCGGCAGATCCAGCCCCAGCCCACCGGCGGCCCCCTGCTGGAGATCAAGGATCTACACGTACATAACGACAAAAATCTCAACGCCGTCAACGGCGTCACCTTTACGGTACACGCCGGTGAGATTGTGGGCATCGCCGGCGTAGACGGCAATGGCCAGCTGGAGCTGGGCGAGGCCATTGTGGGCGGCCGCAAGATTGAGAGCGGCGACGTGCGCATTGAGGGCAGCTCTGTGGCCAAGGCTACTATCCGCGGCCATTTGGACGCCGGCCTGGCCCATATCCCCGACGACCGTCTGGCCAAGGGCCTGGTGCTCCAGTTCCCCGTGAAGCAGAACCTAATTATGGGCAGCCAGCGCAAGGCGCCCTTTGCCCACGGCCTGATGGCGGACAACAAGGCCGTCACCCAGCACGGCGGGAAGATGGTGCAGGAGTTTGACATCCGGCCCCACGACGCGGAGTATCTGGCCGGCGGCCTGTCCGGCGGCAACCAGCAGAAGGTGATTCTGGCCCGGGAGGTGGGCCGGGATCCCAAGGTGCTCCTGGCGATCCAGCCCACCCGCGGCCTGGATATCGGCGCCATTGAGTTTGTCCGCTCCAAGCTGGTGGAGGAGCGGAGCAAGGGCAAGGCAGTGCTGCTCATCTCCACGGACCTGGACGAGATCCGCTCCCTGTCCGACCGGATTCTGGTGATGCACGGCGGCCGCTTCATGGGCGAGGTCTCCGCCGATGTGGACATCGGCAAGCTGGGCCTGATGATGGCCGGCAAGAGCGAGGCGGAAATTCTCGCGGCCAGTGTTGGGAAAGGAGGCGGAGAGAAATGAGTGAAAAGATAAAGGAGCTGGGGCAGGCGTTCTGGAAGCCCCTTCTGGCTGTTGTGGCCTCGGTTGTGTGTAGCTGGCTGCTGCTCACCGCGTTCGGCTACCCCGCCAACGAGGCGTTTGTCTCCCTGTGGGAGGCCACCTTTAAAAACATGCGGGTCTTCGGCAACACCCTGAATAAGGCGTGCCCGCTGCTCTTCACCGGTATCGCTGTGGCCATCGGCAACCGGGGCAGCGTGTTCAACATCGGCGCGGAGGGTCAGTTCATCATGGGCTGTACCGCCGCCACCTGGGTTGGCATCACCTTCACCGGTATGCCCGGCCCCCTGCTGATGGTCCTGATGGTTCTGGCCGGCGCGCTGGCCGGCGCGGCCTGGGCGTTCATCCCCGGCCTGCTGAAGACCAAGTTCAGCATCTCCGAGATTATCACTACCATTATGTTCAACTACATCGCCCTTCAGCTGGTGGGCTTCCTGGTGCGCAATCCTATGCGGGACATGAGCCAGGCGGAACCCCAGTCCTACTCCATCGCCGAGCAGGGCTTCATGCCCTACCTGATCGCCAAGACCAAGCTGCATCCTGGCTTCTTCTTCGGGTGCATTGTGGCGGTAATCATCTTTGTGCTGCTGTTCAAGACTTACTTTGGCTATGAGGTCCGGGCTGTGGGCTACAACTCCACCGCGGCCAAATACGGCGGCATCAGTGTCAACCGCACCATGATTCTCACCATGCTCATCTCCGGCGCGCTGGCCGGCATGGGCGGCGCGTTCGAGGTGGCCGGTTCTGCCCACTATCTGTACGAGAAGATCTCCAACGGCTACGGCTACACCGCCATCGCCGTGTCTATTCTGGCCAACAACAACCCCATCGGGGTCATCTTCAGCTCGCTGCTTTTCGGCTTCCTGGCCTCCGGCTCCACCGCCATGCAGCGTACCATCGGCGTGTCCTCCTCCTTCGCTGACATTGTGCAGGGCATTATCATCATCTTCGTGGCCGTGGCCACGGTCAGCCGTGTGAAGAAGGCCAAGAAAGCCAGCAAGCCTGTGAAAAAGGAGGCGAAGCAGTAATGGATCAACTCTCTTTCTTCCTTGCCGCTACCGTCCGAATGGCCATTCCGCTGCTCATCGCCGCGCTTGGCCTGGTGGTCTCTGAGCGCGCCGGCCTGATGAACATCGGCGTAGAGGGTACCATGCTCTCCGGCGCCTTTGCCGCCTTCGCTGTGGCAATCTACACCAACAGCTACTGGCTGGGCCTGATTGCCGGTATGCTGGCCGGCGCCCTGATGGCGTTTATCTTCGCCGTGGCCTCCATCAAGTTCAAGGCGCCCCAGATTGTCATCGGCTGCGCCATCAATATGCTGGGTTCCGGCTTTACGGCGGTGCTCTTCCGCAAAATGTTCTTCGACGCCGCCAGCGGCGGCACCCAGGCTAAGGCCTTCCCCACAGTGGCCATTCCCGGCCTGAGCAGCATTCCGGTCATCGGCGATATGCTGTTTAACCACAACATCATTGTGTACCTGGGCTTCATTTTGGTCTTTGTGGTCTGGTTTGTGATGAACCGCACCGGCATCGGCACCCGGATCATCGCCGTGGGCGAGCATCCCAAGGCGGCCGATTCCCTGGGCATCAACGTCTTCACCACCCGTTACGCCGCTA
Organism: Pseudoflavonifractor sp. 524-17; assembly: GCF_009935845.1. Classification (GTDB taxonomy): domain Bacteria; phylum Bacillota; class Clostridia; order Oscillospirales; family Oscillospiraceae; genus Pseudoflavonifractor_A. Next base: position 12,281 of record NZ_QWEK01000013.1, read on the forward strand.
CCATCTTCAGCGGTCTGATGATGGGTATGGCCGGCGCTTATCTGGCCATCGCCCAGTCCAACACCTTCCAGGTGGATATGACCGGCGGCAAGGGCTACATCGCCATGGCCGTGGTGGTGCTGGGCAAGTGGAGGGCGCTGGGCGTCCTGGCGGGCGCGCTGATCTTCGGCGGCTCCAACGCCCTGCAGATGACGCTGCAGAACTCCGGTCTGAACATCCCGCCCAACCTGGTGCTGATGGTGCCCTATGTGGTCACCGTTCTGGCTGTGCTGGCCGCCTGCAAAAAGAAGGCCATCGACGCCAGCGCCAAGGGCGTCCCCTACGAGAAGGCGTAAGCACTGGCACTACAACAAATATCGGGCGGGCCCTGCGCCCGCCCGATATTTGTATAAATTCGGGCCCTGGCTTCCAAAATTCTTCCGGTTGTGGGAGGGATAGTTGGTAGTACTATGTACAAATTTAGTAGTACTATATACAAGCAACGGCGGAAAAATAGGAAAAAAGGGCATTGAAGTATGGGAAAAAGGCCTGAATTTCTGAAGCAAGATTCTGCACCTGGATAAGATGCACGAATTTTTTTAAAAATCCCAAAAGAAATTGACATTTTGAATGGGAAAAACTATAATGGGACTATAAGACAAAGAGTGTAAAAACCATTTAGTTTGTGTTACTATGTGCGCTTTCCGGGGGATGGAAACAGACCAGCGTTCGGACCATTTTCTGCGAGTTCAATGTTTGGAGGCAAAGAAAATGAAGAAACTGATGTCATTGGTCCTCTCCGGCGCACTGCTCCTGGGCGCCGCCGGCTGTTCCAGCTCCGGAAGCGGCGCGCAGCCCAGCGCGGTGCCCCAGCCCAGTACCGCGCCGGAACAGAGCGCAGCGCCTGAGCAGAGTACGCCCCCCGCCAGCAGCGCCCCCCAGGGCGGCGGGAGCGAGGTGGATCCCTCTGGAGTGAAGATCGGCATCCTGATTCCCGGCTCTCCCACCGACGGAGGCTTCTGCCAGCAGGGAGCCGAGGCGGGGTACGCCCTTCAGGACCTGGGCTACCAGGTGGACATTGTGGAGGCCGCCACCGCGGAGGAGATTAAGTCCGAGTCGGAGAATATGGCCGCTGACGGCTATCAGATTATCTTCGGCCACGGGGCCCAGTGTACCACGCCCATGGCGGAGGTCAGCCCCGATTACCCGGACACCTGGTTCGTCACTTTAGGGGGCGAGGTGGTCACGGACAACCAGTTCCCCGTGTGCGTATGCGCGGAGGAGAGCTGCTATGTCCTGGGTGTTGTGGCCGCTATGCTGACCAAGACCGGCACCATCAGCTATACCCTGGGGGGCGATTTCCCCTCCTATGTGAAATATACCAACGCCCTCAAGCTGGGGGCCCGGAGCGTCAACCCGGAGATTAAGACCCTGGGCGCTGTGCTCAGCTCCACCAACGCCAACGAGTGCTACGAGACCACCATGAACCAGATTAACCAGGGGGCCGACTTCGTCTTCGGCAACTGCAACGAGGGGCAGCTGGGCAGCATCAAGGCGGCGGAGGACAGCCAGGACGTGTACATCCTGGGCTGCTTGGGAGATTTCAGCAGCACCTCCCCCGACCGGGTGGTGGCCAACATGGTGTGTGACTACTCTGTGGGATACATCCAGGCGGTGGAGGCCATCCTCAGCGGAAACGCCCCCGGGGAGATTATGATGCAGACCATCGCCACCGGCTGCGTGGGCTTCACCTGGAACGAGAATTTGAAGGGCACACTGCCCCAGGAGGTCATTGACGCTGCCGGGCAGGCCTTGGAGGACATCCGATCCGGTAAGATCGATGTGCCCAACGAGTACGAGCTGGATCCCAACGAGCCCATCTAAGGGTCAGGCAGGGGGACGGCCCATGCCCCGCTTTCTTTCGTAGTAAACCGAAACCGGTTGCTAAAAATCAAACATTTGGAGGAATGAACATGAAAAAGCTGATCCCCCTGATCCTCTCCGGCGCCCTGCTCCTGGGCGCCGCCGGCTGCTCCGGCAGCGGTTCTCAGCCCAGCTCCGCTCCCAGCTCTGCCCCGGAGCAGAGCAGCGCCCCCCAGGGCGGCGGGGACAACGCCTCCGACGTGAAGATCGGCATTCTCATCCCCGGCTCCCCCACTGACGGCGGCTTCTCCCAGCAGGGCGCCGAGGCCGGCAAGAACCTGGCCAGCAAGTACGGCTACTCCGTGTCCACCGTTGAGGCCGGCACCGCCGACGTGATTAAGGCCGAGGCTGAAACCATGGCGGCTGAGGGCTACAAGATCGTCTTCGGACACGGCGGCCAGTGCTCCGCCCCCTTCGCCGAGATCTGTGAGGATTACCCCGACACTTGGTTTGTCACCTTCGGCGGCACCGAGATTCGGGACAACCTGTTCCCCGTGGTCATGTGTGCGGAGGAAGGGACCTATGTCCTGGGCGTGGCGGCCGGCATGATGACTAAGACCGGCAACATCGCCTACACCCTGGGCGGCGACTACCCCGCCTACACCAAGACCACCATGGGCTTCGCCTTGGGGGCCAAGAGCGTGAACCCAAGCATCAAGATTCAGGAGGCGGTGCTCAGCTCTCCCGACTCCAACGAGTGCTATGAGACCACCATGAGCCAGATCAACAGCGGCGCGGACATGATCCTGTCCAATGCCAACGAGGGCCAGGCCGGCGCCATGAAAGCCGTCACCGAGAGCAGCGACGTCTACACCTTCGGCTGCCTGGGCAACTTCTTTGACATGGCCCCCGGCAAGGTGCTGGGCAACATCATCGGCGACTATAACGTGGGCTATGACAACGCCACCAGCGCCATCATGGACGGCACCGTCGAGGCGGACTACATGTTCCTGACCATTGCCAATGGCTGTGTTACCGTGGACTGGAACCCAGACGTGGCGCTCCCCGCCGACGTGCAGGCCGCCGTGGATCAGACTTATGAGGACATCAAGTCCGGCAAGATCGACGTGCCCAACGAGTACGAGCAGGACGCCGCCAAGGAGCTGCTGGCTTCCTACAAATAATCGCATGACCCAGCAGGGGACGGCGCAGAAAGAGGCGCTGTCCCCTGTTTTCATCACCGGTGAAGGGATGATTTTTCATGAAAAGCAGTGTACTGATAGTAGGAGGCGGCATTTTGTCGGTTACAGCCGCCTACTATCTGCGTCTGGCCGGCCATCCGGTGACGGTGCTGGAGAAGGGGGAGCTTGCCCAAGGGGCGTCGGGGTCCAATCTGGGACAGCTGTCCCTGTTTGACCGCACCGAGCCCTGGCACTACGCCGCCGCCCGGGAGACCTTTGACGAATTCTCCCGTATGGCGCAGGCCCTGGAGTACGCCCCCTCCGGCGGGGTGGTGGTGCTCCAGAACGAGGGGCAGTATTTAGGCGCTCTGCCTGTGATGGACGCTCTGCGGGCCCTGGGGGAGCCCGCCGAGATCATCGTGGGGCCGGACGTCCGCCGGGTGGAGCCCTGCCTGGACCACACAAAGATCTATGGCGTGCTCTACTGCCCTAACGAGGGCAAGGTAAATCCCCTGAAAACCACCCTGCACTACGCCAAGCTGGCCGAAGAGGCGGGGGTGGACTTCCGCCTGCACACCGCCGTCACCGGGTTTGAGACGGCGGGGGACGCCATCACCGCGGTCCGCACGGATCAGGGGGACTTCCGCGCCGGCGTGGTGATCTGCGCCGCCGGCGCCTGGAGCCGTCTCCTGGGGGAGGGACTGGGACTGGATCTGCCCCTGCGCTTCCACCGGGGCACTGCCTTTGTGTCCCAGCCAGTCCCCCCCTGCATCAACGGCCCCATTGTGGGCGGGGAGCTCTTTTTGGCCCGCCGGGATATGGCCCAGCGGCGTCATGTGGGCCTGGGGGGCATTCAGACCGCCCACGGCAGCATTCTCATCGCCCAGGCCACGGAAACGGCCCCTCTGGACAGCCGGGCCGTCACGCTGCCAGGTCTATGTCTGACAGCAAAGACCTTTTTGGACCACTTCCCCACCCTGGGAGATGTGGAGATTATCCGTGCCTGGGCCTGCGTGACCCCCTATACCCTGGATGGACAGCCCCTGTTCGGCTTTACAAAGGCCTTTGGGAATCTCTTTGTACTCAGCGGCTTCAAGGGAGCTTTTTCCATAGCCCCGGCGGTGGCCCGCCGGGCAGTGGCGGCGCTGGATCAGGGAGATGTCTGGGAGGGAGCGTCCTTCCGCCCGGACCGGATGGTCCAAATTGCAGAGGAGGGATAACATGCGCCGTATTCAAGAACACCCCATCCTGGCCATAGAGGAACGCGCTGCTGTCTGCCTCACAGTGGACGGCCGGCAGATTCAGGCGAGGGAGGGGGACACCGTCGCCGCCGCTCTGCTGGCCAACGGCATCCGGGTCTTCCGCCACACCAGCCGCTTTCATGAGCCGCGGGGCCTGTTTTGCGGCATCGGCCAGTGTACGGACTGTGTGATGGAGGTGGACGGCCGGCCCAACGTGCGTACCTGTGTGACCCGGGTTCGGGACGGCATGGTGGTGCGCACCCAGGAGGGGAATGGGGCCCCTGGGGAGGAGCGCCATGAAGACCTATGACGTGATTGTGGTGGGGGCCGGTCCGGCGGGCCTGGGGGCTGCCATTGAGGCGGGCCGGACTGGGGCGTCGGTTCTTCTGCTGGACGAGAATGACCGCCCCGGAGGGCAGCTGTTTAAGCAGATCCATAAGTTTTTCGGCTCCCAGGAGCACCACGCCGGAATGCGGGGGTTCGCCATTGGGGAAATGCTGCTGAAAGAGGCGGAGGAGGCCGGGGTGGAGGTACACCTGGGCTGGAAGGCATGGGGCGTCTTTCCCGACGGGAGCGTCACCGCCGCCAACGGGACGCAGAGCGTCCGGTACCGGGGACGGACCGTGGTGCTGGCCACCGGCGCGTCAGAAAACAGCCTGTCCTTCCCCGGGTGTACCCTCCCAGGGGTGATGACCGCCGGCGCGGCCCAGACTATGGTAAACCTCCACCATGTGCGCCCCGGGGAGCGGATTGTGGTGGTGGGGTCGGGAAATGTGGGGCTGATTGTGACCTATCAGCTCCTCCAGGCCGGGGTAAGGGTGGAAGCCATTTTGGAGGCCGCCCCCGCTCTGTCCGGCTACGCCGTCCACGCCGGGAAGGTCCGCCGGGCGGGTGTACCCATCCTGCTGGGCCACACCGTCACCCGCGCTCTGGGGGCCCAAGGCGTGGAGGGAGTGGAGATTGCCCAGGTGGATGGGAGCTTTGAACCCATTCCCGGTACACAGTGGGAAATGATCTGCGATACCCTCTGTCTGGCGGTGGGGCTCACCCCCCGGGTGGAGCTGGCCGCGGCGGCGGGATGCGCTTTGGTGTGGTCCGGCCCTCTGGGGGGAATGCTCCCCCGCCACGGCGCCGGGATGGAGAGCAGCCGGCCCGGGGTCTACGTGGCCGGGGATCTGGCCGGAATCGAGGAGGCCAGCACCGCTCTGGACGAGGGCCGCATGGCCGGCCTGGGGGCGGCGTACCGGCTCAGCCGCCTCTCCCGGGGGGAATATGAGGCCAAAGGGCAGGCCATTCAGGCCCGTCTGGACAGCCTGCGCCAGGGCCCCTTTGGGGAGAAGCGCCGCCGGGCTAAGGAGGAGGTGTGGAGCCATGTCTGAGGATAGGGAAATCGTCTGCCGCTGTGAAGAGGTGACCAGAGAGGAGATCGTCGCCGCCATCCAGGCGGGGGATACCTCCCTGGAGGCCATTAAAAAGCACACCCGGGCGGGGATGGGCTTCTGCCAGGGCCGCACCTGCCGCCGGCTGGTGGCCCGGATGCTGAGCGTTTATGCCGGAATGCCGGTGGACCAGCTTCTCCCCGGCAGCATCCGAATGCCAATCGCGCCTATCTCCCTCAAGCTGCTGGCCGAGACCGCAGACGGGGACTTGGAGGACGGGAGCCTGGAAAACGGGGAGAACTGACCCTCAAAAGCCATACATACATAAAAAACAGCGCCGCCGCAGAGTGCTCTCTGCGGCGGCGCTGTTTGTGATGCGGTTACTTCCTGGCCTCGAAATAGGAGATAATCTCATCCGCGGCGGAGGCGGCCTGAGTTTTCACCCGGTCGATCTCGTTGAAGGTCTCCATAGTACCGGCCTCGGAAAAGACCTTCATGGCGTCCAGCCACTCATCCCCGATGGAGGCGAGCGTGTCAATCCCGCCGGCCAAATCGGGGCAGCCCCGCTTGGCGGCTTCGGCGTCAAAGGCAGGCAGGCTGGTGTCAAGAACCTGGTTGCCGCCGCCGTCCAGGCCGCAGGACATCCCTAAAGTCATGGTAGTGGGCAGAAGGGACATAACCAGAGAGATATCGTAATTATCCGGATTTTTTACCCACATATCATAGTAAGTTGTAAGGCTCTTAAAGGTTTTGGCCCGGGCGTAGAGGGAGCCGGCAGCCTGCCGGGCAGTATAGTCGTCCTCAAGGCGGAGTACCTCGTCAAACAGGGGGATGGTCTGAATATCCGCCTGGGTGAGGGAGAGCTCGCAGTCATAGACATCACTGCCCTGAATGGAAAAGACAGCGGTGGTCTCCCCGTCCTTCAGATCGTTTTTATTAACCCGGAAGACGGACATGGCCCGGATGGGATCCCCCCCGGCCAAAATCTCCCCCAGCTTCGTGGGATTGGCATAGCCGCAGGTGAGGAAAAAGCTGTTCAGGCTCTGCCGGTCGCTCTCATAGGTACGCAGGCTCTCATACTCGTTGCTGCCGTTCAGCTTGATGGTATAGAGGCTGTTATTAGAGGGGACGGACGCGTTCTGCTTCTCGTCCGGCATCAGGTCGTAGACGTGAATGAGGTATGCCTGCTGATCGCTCAGTCCGGATTCCTCAGACAGGTCCAGGGAGTCGCCGGGCTCCAGCAGGAAGAGTCCCTTGCTTTCCACCAGACAGGGCTTTTTGGCCGCCGCTCCCCCGCAGCCAGCCAGGGAGAGGCACATGGCAGCGGCCAGGAAGAGGGAAACAAGTTTTTTCATGTACGCATTCCTCTTTTCGTCAAAATATAATAAATTTATTCTACATGACAGGGAGAGGAACGACAAGATGCTGACTGCATCGGTTTCCAACTTTTTTCAACAGACTGAAACGCCTCCGGCTGTCTGTTCAGCCGGAGGCGTCAGCGCGTCGAAAAATGCGAGGAGCAAGGGGATTGGGATCAGAAGAAACGTCCTTTTTGATGCTTTTCTGAAAGAAAAAGCATTATGGCGCCTCGAAGGTGCCCAGGAAGAGGGGGAGGGCCCGCTGGGTGTCCACAATGGCAAAGACGAAGGGCCGGTCAAAGGTGAGGACCTTGGGCTCGCTGACAGGGGCGGCGGCGCCGCAGGCCATAACGGCGGCGGTATAGGCGGCGGCGGTGGTGCCCTCCTCATCCACCCGGAAATAGGTGCCGTGGAGGACCTGGCTGAGATAGAGGGGCGGGGTCTCCACCGTGCCCATGGCGGAGAAGTCCGCGGCGTCTGGGTTGAAGGCATCCTCCAGACCCATAGCCTGAAGGGTGCTGCCTAACTTGGTCTTGTAGTCCAGCTCAAACCGGGGGAGGGCCAGGGATACCTCGGTATCTGTCCCGCCAGCCAGAAGGGCCTCCAACGTCTGGCCGTCCAGGCCGGCCAGACAGGCGTCCAGATCGCTGCCCTCCTTGGGGAGCAGGGCCAGGAAGGCCAGACGGCCGTCCTGATAGGGGAGCAAAACCCCCTCAGCCTGGCTGTTTTCCAGGTAGCGCTCTGTCTGGGTGCCGTTGCGCATCAGATCCACCTTGCCGGTGGAGCCGTCGGCCAGGTAAAAGTCCCGATCTTTGGAGGTGATCGCCGGGTCAAAGGAGCTGACCCACTTCCCCTCAAAGTAGACGGCGTTTACCAGGGCCATCACTGTGTTGGTGTCCAGGGGCCCAATGGCGTCCTTGATATAGCCGCCGGTGTGGGTCTCAATCCACTGGTTGATCTGGCCCACCGTGCCGGATTTGGTGAAGTCGGCCTCAAACACGCCGGTCTGATAGGTGTCAGTACACCGGCTGAGGAAGGAATCCTCCGCCGTCAGCCGGGGGTCGATCCACAGGCTGTCGGCGATGGTGAGCTTGGTGTCCCCCTCCAGCGCGGCGTAGTCCGCCAGCAGAGAGGCACAGTTGGCGTTGAGGGCGTCCAGTCCGGCGCCCCCGGCCAGAAGGCCGTCAAACTGGGTCAACGTGTCCCCGGCGGCGCCGTTGGCCGTCATGGACAGGGCCAGCAGCACGGACAGGGGGGAGACGCAGGTGTTTTCCCCCGGCTTCCCCGCCGAGCGGGCGCGGCGGAGGAGGTCCAGGCCGAAACCGGCGGCGGTACGGTCCAGATCCGGATCCTGCGCCGCCGTCACCGCCGGGAGGGAGGCCTTGGGCTGGAGGGCCTTGGCCCCGGCGGCAGCGCCGCAGCCGGTCAAGGGCAGGGCCAGCGCCAGAAGCAGAGGGAGCAGAGACGTTCTTTTCATGATAATATCCTCCTTTTTGCGTTTCAGCAGACCGATGAACTTCTTTCCGATTGCTTTTTAGACGGCGTGTGTTGTAAAATGTTCCCGGCGCCGCAGGGCAATTTAAAGAATTCTTAAAAGAAACCCGCTGCCGGACTTAAACTTTGGCGGGTAATCTGAGTACAACGACAGAGAGGGAAGCTGACATGTACAATATTTTAATCTGTGACGACGACCGGGACATTGTCTCCGCCCTGGAGATCTACCTGACCAGCGAGGGATACGGCACAGTCGCGGCCTACGACGGGCTGGAGGCGGTGAAGCTGGCGGCGGAGCGGGATGTCCATCTGATTCTGATGGACGTGATGATGCCGGGACTGGACGGTATTCGGGCCACGGCCAAGCTGCGGGAGACCACGAACATCCCCATCATTCTCCTCACCGCCAAGAGCGAGGACAGCGACAAAATTCTGGGCCTGAACATCGGCGCGGACGACTACATTACCAAGCCGTTCAACCCCATTGAGGTGATTGCCCGGGTGAAAAGCCAGCTGCGGCGTTATACCACCCTGGGAGGGCGGAAAAAGGCGGAGGGGTCCAATACGCGGCTGAGCAATGGCGGCATTGCCATAGATGACGCCGCCAAAACAGTAACCGTGGACGGAGAGGCAGTCTCTCTCACCCCGCTGGAGTACAACATTCTGCTGCTGTTGATGAAGCACCTGGGCCGGGTGTTTTCCACGGGGCAGATCTATGAGCAGGTGTGGAACGACCCTTCTTTGGGTTCGGAGAATACCGTGGCGGTCCATATCCGGCATTTAAGAGAGAAGATTGAGATTGACCCGGCCAATCCCCGCTATATCAAGGTAGTATGGGGACTGGGTTATAAGATGGAAAAAGTCTGACAGACAGAAGAAATGAGGTGACGCTATGGGGCGGCTGACAGGGCGTCCGGTCCTGCGGGGATTGGCCATGGCGCTGTGCATTGTGTGCGCGGTGGCGGCCTTCTGGTCCGGTGCTGTAGTCGTGGGGCGGTGGGACGATCTGTGGTCTGGGGGCGGCTTCTACGAGAGCGGCAGCATCCAGTCGGTCCATTGGGAGAAGGTGGGGCTGCTCCAGGATGGGATCGAGCTGCGGCTGGAGAAGGAGTGGGGACGGCCTCTGGACTACCTAACCCAGAACCGGCTGGAGGAGATCGAGGCCTCCCTGGACCGGGAGCGGACCAATCTCCGCTTCCGTGTGCTGGACGAGGCGGGAAATGTGCTGTGGAGCAACGCGGCGGCGGGGGAGCTGGAGCGCACGGCGGATCGGCTCAGCGGCAGCTACTACCATAGCTGGAATCCCCTGTCAGACCAGGACAAAATCTACTGGCTGGAGCGGGAGGAGAGGTACCGTATCCTTCGGGTTCAGACGGAGGCCGGCCCGGTAGAGTACCAGCCCAGCGATGAGGCGGCGGCGGAGTACGCCCAGTACGGCTACACCTACAACTTCAGCAACATGGCATGGAGCTATGATCCGGAGTTGGATATCCGGGGCCACCGGGCGGGGGTGGTGCTGGAGTCCGGCGTGGTCAGGCCGCTGACGGCGGCGGACGAATTTCAAACCGCCAAGGAGGCGTATGAGGAGATTCAGGGCTGGCTTACGCCGCTGCTGGCGGTGGCAGTGGCTGCCCTGACCGGGGCCGCGGTGCTGCTGATCTGGCTGTGCAGCGGGGCAGGCGCGGAACCGGATGGGACAGCCAGCCTTCGGGGGCAGGACCGCATTCCCCTGGAGTGTTATCTTATGCTTCAGGCGGTGGCTTTCTCCGTACTGCGGTCAGCGGGGGACCCCATTCTCTTTTATCTGAACGGGGGCAGCGGCGGGGTGCGCCTGGTGGTGGGCCTGGGGACCCTGTCGGTGGCGGGGGCAGGACTGGTTCTGGCTTTGTGCCTGACGCTGGCAGCCCGGGTACGCAGCCGTATGCTGCTGAAAAATACGCTGTGCTGGCGGCTGTGGGCGGCGGTGACGGGCTGGGCAGCGCGGACGGCGCGGCACTGGCCTGTCACCCGGCGGGCGGTATGGGCCTTTGCCCTCTATTTGACCGGCACCTTTGTCACCTCCTTCACCGTGGTGCTCATCCCCATCTATCAGGGCGCGGTGCTGTGGGCGGTGTGCCGCTGGGTGCGGCAGTGGAGCGCCATTCGTGCCGCCACAGCCCAGATTGTGGGGGGCGGCCCGGAGGTGAAGATTGACACGCGGGGGATGTTCTGGGACTTGCGTACTCATGCCGAGCAGCTCAACGACCTGGGCCAGGCCATCACAAACGCGGTAGAGGGGCGCCTGAAGAGCGAGCGCTTCAAGACGGAGCTCATCACCAATGTGTCCCACGACTTAAAAACCCCTCTGACTTCCATCATCAACTATGTGGATCTGATGAAAAAGGAGGACATCCAAAATCCCAAGGCCAAGGAATATTTGGAGGTGCTGGAACGGAAGTCCCAGCGGCTGAAAAAGCTCACCGAGGACTTGGTGGAGGCGTCCAAGGCCTCCTCCGGCAGCCTGCCGGTGAATCTGGCGCGGCTGGAATTCGGCCAGCTTCTCCGCCAGGCCATGGGGGAGTACGAGGAGAAGTTCCAACAGGCGGGGCTGACGGCAGTCATCGGCGGGGCGGACAGCTCCACCGCCGTGCTGGCGGACGGGCGGCACCTGTGGCGGGTGATTGACAATTTGCTGGGCAACTGCTGCAAGTACGCCCTGCCTGGTACCCGGGTCTACCTGGACCTGGAGCGGGACGGGGAGATGGTGGTGCTGGCGGTGAAAAATATCTCTCAAAATCCCCTGAATATTCCGCCGGAACAGCTGATGGAGCGCTTTGTCCGTGGGGAGGCCTCACGCACCACCGAGGGCTCGGGTCTGGGCCTGTCCATCGCCCGCAGCCTGACGGAGCTCCAGCATGGGACCTTCCGCCTGTCCATCGACGGGGATTTGTTCAAAGCGGCAGTGGCCATGCCCGCCTGTCCAGCGGAGCCTCCGGCCCTTCCGGCGGCGGAAATATGAAAACGAAGAGGCATACTCAGGTAGAGTATGCCTCTTCGTTTAGGATATCAAAAAACGCAAAATTTGAAGGCTTTGGAGGGATGGTGTGAAAGGGAACCGTCAGAATTCCCCCAAGGTGAATTGCCCCGAAGGGGCAGGAGAGGGCGGCCTGGACCGTTCACGTCCAGGCAAACCAGTCTTCAGAACTTCAATAAGTTCTAAAAACTGCGCTCTGCGGCCTCTACCACGTGGCCCACCAGCACACAGGTGGTGACGGAGCCCACGCCGCCGGGGACAGGCGTGATGGCGTCCACGACTGCTTCGGCCTGGTCAAAGGCCACGTCGCCTTTGAGCTTGCCGTTTTCATCTACATTGATGCCTACGTCAACCACCACCTGGCCGGGGGAGACGAAGGAGCCGTCCACCACGCCGGCCCTTCCGGCGGCCACCACCAGCACCTCCGCCTCCCGGCAGACGGCGGGCATATCGGCGGTGCGGGTGTGGCAGATGGTGACGGTGGCGTGCTTTTGCAACAGGAGCATGGCCACCGGCTTGCCGACCACAAGGCTGCGGCCGACGACTGTGACCTTTTTTCCGGTGAGATCATAGCCGTAGTGGGCCAGAATCTCCATACAGGCCTGGGCGGTGCAGGGGGGGAAGCCCTGCTTGGTGCCGGCGAAGACCCCGGCCAGAGAACCGTCGGTAATGCCGTCCACGTCCTTGGCGGGGGCTAGGGCCCGGCGGACGGTCTCGTCATCGATGTGTTTGGGGAGGGGGCGGAAGAGCAGACAGCCGTGGATGCCGGTGTCCCGGTTGATCTGGTCGATCACGTTGAGCAGCTCCCCCTGGGTGGTACCCGCATCCAGCACGAAGTGGCGCACCGCCACGCCTATCTTCTCACAGCGCTTCATGGCGCCCCGTTCATAGCTGAGATCGTCCTCCCGAGTGCCTACTCGTACAATGGCCAAGGTGGGGGTAACGCCCTGCTCCGTCAGCTTGCGGGTCCGCTGGACAAGGCTGTCGTTCAGGGCGGCGGCAACCTCTTTGCCAGACAGAATGGTAGCCATACTAAATGTCACCTCTTCCTTTATTATCCGTGGAACCGGGCGGCCACGTTGGCAAAAATGGCGTCGGCCAGGGGGCAGTACCGATCCAGCATGGCGTTGGCCTGGCGCTCCAGCTGTGCGGCTTTGTCCCGGTCGGCCATGGACTTGGTGTTGATGAAGACGTTAAGGCTGGCCCCCTGAAGGGCTGCCTTGCAGCATACTGCCCCTACGCCCACATCGGAAATGGCGATGGCGGAGCCCATACGGGCGTAATCACTGTGAAGGTCAATCGCTTCGCACGCCGCGCGCATGATATCCAAGGGGACGGCGCAGGCGGCGTCCAGCGCCTGGGCCATGACCTGGGCCTTATGAGCCTTCTGCTCCTCGGTATCCTTGGGCAGGCCATAGGCCCTGGACAGGGGCTCAAAGGCCGCGGCGTCTGCGGCCACCAGATCCACAAGGCGCTGGCGCAGGGCGGCGGCTTTCTCATCCAGGGCGATAACGTCGGCCTCTACATCGGCGTATTTTTTCTTGCCCACAGTGAGATTACCCACCATATTGCCCAGGGCGATCCCGATGGCGCCCACCAGAGCGCTGGCCCCGCCGCCGCCGGGCACCGGGGCCTTGGAGGCCAGCGTGTCAAGAAATTCGGTACAGGTCTGTGCTGAGAGATCCATAATAACCCTCCGTTCTATTTTTCAAAGGATGGTTGTGTACACAGGTTCTAAACCCTATCATAACTGACCAGTTTAGAAAATGCAAGATCCGATGGGTCAAAACAGGAAAAAAGATGGAGGGATGGGGAATAATGCAATATAAATGCCGGCAGATTATGCGATTTTTCAATAAAATAAAACCGCTGGGACAGAAAATCTGCCTCAGCGGTTTGCTGTTTTTTAGAAATCCGCGCTGCCAACGGTGCGGGGGTGGGGGAGAACATCCCGGATGTTGGAGATGCCGGTGAGGTACATGACCATGCGCTCAAAGCCCAGGCCGAAGCCGGCGTGCTTGCAGGAGCCGTAGCGCCGCAAATCCAGATACCACCAGTAGTCCTTAGGGTCCATGCCCAGCTCCTTGATGCGCCCCTCCAGCAGATCCAGCCGCTCCTCGCGCTGGGAGCCGCCGATGATCTCGCCGATGCCGGGGACCAGGCAGTCGGCGGCGGCCACGGTCTTTCCGTCGTCGTTGAGGCGCATATAGAAGGCTTTGATCTCCTTGGGGTAGTCGGTGACGAAGACCGGCTTCTGGAAGACCTGCTCGGTGAGGAAGCGCTCGTGCTCGGTCTGAAGGTCGGCACCCCACGATACCTTATAGTCAAATTTGTCATTGTTCCTGGCCAGCAGCTCCACCGCATCGGTGTAGCTCACCCGCACAAAGTCGGAGGAGGCCACGTGCTCCAGCCGCTGGAGCAGGCCCTTGTCTACGAAGGAGTTGAAAAAGGCCATTTCGTCGGGGCACTTGTCCATTACCGTGCGGATGATGTGCTTGATCATGGCCTCGGCCACATCCATGTCTCCGGCCAGATCGCAGAAGGCCATCTCCGGCTCGATCATCCAGAACTCGGCGGCGTGGCGGGTGGTGTTGGAGTTCTCCGCCCGGAACGTGGGGCCGAAGGTGTACACGTCGCCGAATGCCATGGCGAAGTTTTCCGCGTTGAGCTGGCCGGAAACCGTCAGGTTGGCCCGTCGGCCGAAGAAATCATGGCTGAAATCAACAGCGCCGTCCTGGATGCGGGGGGGATTGGCCAGATCCAAGGTAGTGACCTGGAACATCTCGCCGGCGCCCTCGCAGTCGGAGGCGGTGATGATGGGGGTGTGGACATAGACAAAGCCCCGGTCCTGGAAGAAGCAGTGAATGGCGTGGGCGGCCACGCTGCGCACCCGGAAGGCCGCGGAAAACAGGTTGGTCCGGGGCCGCAGGTGGGCGATGGTGCGCAGGTACTCTACGCTGTGGCGCTTTTTTTGCAGGGGATAGTCGGGGCTGGAGGCCCCCTCAATCCGGATGGACTGCGCCTTGAGCTCCAGGGGCTGCTTGGCCTGGGGCGTGAGGACCACAGTCCCAGTGACCTGGAACGAAGTACCCACGTTTGCCTTGGCGGTCTCCTTAAAATTGTCCACCTGGCCGTCGGCAAAGACCACCTGGAGATTTCGGAAGCAGGAGCCGTCGTTCAGCTCCAGAAAGCCAAAGGTCTTCATGTCCCGGATGGTGCGGGCCCAGCCGCAGACCGTGACGGTCTGTCCGTCCAGCGCCCCCTGATCCGCGAAGATCTGCGCAATCGTGGTACGTTTCATAGTGTTCAGCTCCGTTTCTAAGGTATGGAAAGAAGGCTTCAAATCTTAACGATTTGAAGCCTTCTTTTTATGGTGGAGATAAGCGGGATCGAACCGCTGACCTCTTGAATGCCATTCAAGCGCTCTCCCAGCTGAGCTATACCCCCATATCCGATTCAGCACAGGGCTCCGTACCGAACGAATGTCATTATAGCGGGACAGCGTCAGCTTGTCAAGCCTTTTTTGAAGAAAAGCAGCGCAAAATATTTTCTGCGCATTCCCTGGCCCCGGCGGGGGAAGCGGTCAGCGCTCCCGGAGGATGCGGCGGCTGCCCCAGCAGGTGGCCAGGAAGTAGGCGCCGTAGACCAGCAGAATAAACAGGGCGGTGACGGTGCTGCTGGCCGCAGCGTCCAGCCGGCCGATCTGGGAGATGACGTCGTTGGCGGCCCGCATTCCCACAATGGAGTGGACCACGGCCAGGGACAGAGGAAGGAAGAAGTAGAGGAAGACCTGGATATCCACCGAGCGGCCCCGCATTTTTTCCTCTGCGCCCAGCCGGGAGAGGACCTGATAGCGCACGCAGTTGTCCGCCGCCTGGGACAGGAGCTGGAGGGCCAGCACCGCCGCAGAGGTCACCAAAAAGATGATGCCCAGATAGAGCCCGATGAAGAGGAAGAGCATTTTGGTGCCCATCTGGGACCAATAGATGTCCAGCCGGCTGTCAATCATGTAGCCGTAGCCCCCCTCGTAGTCTTCCCCCACCAGATCCTCATGGGAGAAAGAGACAGAATGAAAGGCTGCGTCCAAGGTCTCCTTGTCGCTGCCGGGGGGATAATTGCCCACAAAGAGGATGGAGTCCACCTTGCGGCCGGCCGCGGCGGCGTCAGGGAGAATGACCAGGGTGTTGTAGGTGCTGCTGCAGGTGTAGAGCATGTCGTCGCGGAAGGAGGCGGGGTCGGCCTGATAGGAGATGCCGTCGATGACAAGGGGGGGCTGCTGGACCTGAAGCTGGGCGCAGGGGTCGTCGCGGGAGCCGCTGAGCACGCCGTAGCGGTCCCCGGCAAGGTCGACCCCCTCCTTGCCCTGGAGGGCCATGATGGTGTTGAAGTCGCTCTGGGCAATGGCGCCGAAGAGCTCGAAGGAGGCGGGGTGGCCTTCGTATTCCACCGTCACCGGCTTGCAGTTGATCCGCAGGAGGTTGATCTGGACCCGCTGGGGGAGGTTTTTCTCCGCGTCAAAGCCCTTTCGTGTTAAAAGAGAGGCGAAGTCCGTCTCACAGGGTTCGTCGAGGTAAAGTTTGATGGAGATGTCGAAGGGGGAGTCCTTGGCGACGCTGCCGGCGATGGTGTTGTTCATGCCCACCGCGCAGCCGGTGATGCCGATGGCCAGCAGCAGCATAAGGCAGACCACCGTCATGGACAGGTAGTTGGTGTTGATATTGGAGTTGAACTGCCGCAGGATGAACATATTCATGCCGCTGTAGTAGAGCTTTTTGCTGCTCTGGCAGATTTGCAGCAGAAA
Organism: Pseudoflavonifractor sp. 524-17; assembly: GCF_009935845.1. Lineage (GTDB taxonomy): Bacteria > Bacillota > Clostridia > Oscillospirales > Oscillospiraceae > Pseudoflavonifractor_A. Next base: position 28,590 of record NZ_QWEK01000013.1, read on the forward strand.
GCCGGACAGGGAGCGGAAGAAGAGCAGCGTACCCAGGGTGCCCAGCGCCAGCATCAGCCAGAAGCCGGAGTCGATTTGAAGCAGCCCCCGGGTGAGCAGCATCCGGTAGGCGGTGGCCAGCAGTATGACGCTTGCCGCGAACATCACCACCGCCGCGGGGAGGGCGCGCAGCTTCAGGCTTTGATTGTGCCGGTTGGCCTGGAGCAGGCGGATCAGCCGCTGCCGGGCCACGGAGAAGGAGTTGAAGAGCATCACGACCAGGAAGATGACGCCGAAGTAGAGCAGTGTTTTGAACACGCCCTTCCAGGAGAAGACAAAGTGGAACTCCTCCACCGTCACCTCAAAGAGGCTGGCGGTAAAGGCGGAGAGGAACTGAGCCAGCACCACCCCCAGCGCCAGTCCCGCCCCCAGGGCCAGCACGCCGATAAAAAGGGTCTCCAGAAAGAGGAGGGCGGCGATCTTCCCCTGCTCCATACCCAGGAGCATGTAGGTGCCCAGCTCCCGCTTGCGGCGGCGGAGCATAAAGGTGTTGGCATAGAGGATCAAAAAGGCCAGAATAAAGGATACGAAGACGGACACCACGTCGATGAGCTGGAGAATGGAGTCCACCAGATACTTGTTGGGCCCGCCGTAGGCGGCCAGAGATTCCATGACCCACTGGGTCTCTAGGGAATTGAAAATGTAGAATACGCACACGCCGAAGAGGAGCGTAAGGAAGTACAAAGTGTAGTCCTTCACGCTTCGGATAACGTTTTTTCGGGCCAGCTTAAAGAACATCGCCGCTGTCACCTCCCAAAAGGGTTACCACTTGGATGATTTTGGCGAAAAAGTCCCTCCGGCTGTCGTCTCCCCGGACCAGCTCGGTGAAGGGCCGGCCGTCCTTGATGAAGAGGATGCGGTGGCAGTAGCTGGCGGTAAAGGCGTCGTGCGTCACCATAAGGATGGTGGTCTGCCGCCCCAGATTCAGGTCCTCGAACCGGTCCAGCAGCAGCCGGGCGGATTTGGAGTCCAGAGCGCCAGTGGGCTCGTCGGCTAGGACAAGGGCGGGTTGGGTAATGATAGCCCGGGCGGCGGCAGTGCGCTGGCACTGGCCGCCGGACATCTGATAGGGGTACTTTTTCAGGCAGTCGGTGATCTCCAGCAGCCGGGCGGTCTCCAGGACCTTGGCCTCAATCTCCCCGGCGGGGCGCTTGAGGATGGTCAGGGCCAGGGCGATATTCTCAAAGGCGGTGAGCGTGTCCAGCAGGTTGCAGTCCTGAAAGACAAAGCCCAGCCGTTCCCGCCGGAACTGGGCCAGCTGCCGGCTGCGCAGCCGGGTGACGTCCATTCCATCAATGACAATGCGGCCGCTGGTGGCGGTGTCAATGGTAGAGATACAGTTGAGCAAAGTGGTCTTTCCGCTGCCGGACGCGCCCATAATGCCCACGAACTCCCCGGGGTAGACGGTAAGGCTGATGTCATCGATGGCACGGGTGACGTTGCCCCGGCCGCCGTAGTACTTTTGAAGATTGGTGGCAGATAAAATCGGTTCCATATCCGTTTCCTCCTTATGGCCCTATTGTAACCGAAAGAGGGGCGGCGCGCCATCGAACTTCCTTACAGTTGGGTGACAGTTTTGTAAGGTTGCCGGCAGAAAATACGGATTGTGAAGGGTTTTACTTGCGTCTTATTTTTACACGCTGTATAATAAAAGGGGATGTTTTAGCGGGGATGAGAGCCAAAATGGAAAAGAAGGAAGTTTTTGGATTTTTGAAAACCGGGTTTTGTCCCGCATTTATTTAGATAAGGAGGGGACAGTATGTCTCTGAAAGAAGCGATTTTAGAAGAATTGAAAGAGGGAGATCAGGTAGCGCTGATCTATGGGCAGAGTCTCCAGGCAGCGGGGAGAATTTTACGCCTGACACCCAACCTAATCCAAATTGACACCGGATCCGGCCGGCCCCGGATTGAATTGGAAAGCATTTATTCCTATGACATTGTAGAGGAGGCCCAGGAAGAGCCGGCCCCGCCGGCGAAACAGTCCGCCTCCGGTCAGGAGGAGGAGATCGCCGCCGGAATCGCCCAAAGCCAGGCGCCTACCCCAGAGGCGGCGGCGGATTGGGACGGCATCCGGCGCTCGGCCCGCTCCAGCGGAAACCGCGGCGTTCAACGGGCGGTAGAAGGTATTTTAGACGCCCTGCGCTTTGCCAGCCGGCAACAGTCCGGGGGTCAGGATAAAATAAGGGATATTACGGCGCGTACACTCAACAGCATTCAGCTCTATCCGGAGGAGACAGCCCTGTTTCGCCGGGTGCTGGGAGGCATCTGCCTGCTCCGGGGGGATTTCGCCGGGGCGGAGGATCACTTTGCCAGCGCCGGGGAGTTCCGGGCCGCAGCCTACGCTGCCCAGTGGGGGGGCCGCCCCCAGGAGGCAGAGGGCTATCTGAACCGGTATATCTTGGAAAACCGGCTGTGGGAGGGGGCCCTTATCCGGCAGTACGGCGACCTGGCGGCGGCGAAAAAAGACGCCTCCGCCCTGTGGACCTGCCTGCGCCGGGAGGCCGCGCCGGAGGAGGACCGGCTGCACTGTCTCATCGACTGCGCGGTCTATCTGGCCCGCCGGGGCGGGTTCCCTATCCGCTGGGCCCGTCCAGAGGCGCTCTATTCGGCGGAAAACCTGCCTGGAATTGTGGACAGCCTGCCGGATGGGTGGCGGGCGGAAGGGTTCCAGATGGAACCTGCGCCGCCTCAGATTTCGGAAAATCCGGATCAGAGCCGCTGGCGCACCGGCAGCGTGAAGACCTATAACACCAACTGCTTCGGCTTCCTCCGGGAGGAGGACGGCGGGGACTGCTATTTCTATGTACGCCAGGTGCTGGAGGAGGATATCGACCTGCGGCAGGCGCTGTACTTCGGCCAGTGGCGGGGGCTGGAGGTGCGCTATGTCGACGGCGTGGGCCGGAAGGGCCGCAGCGCGGATGCCATTGAGCTGACGGACCGGGGCCGGGCAGAGGCCAGAAAGCGCCTGGCCCGCTGCCGGGAGGAGCATGGCCGGGAGACCTTGGAGGGGTATATTGAGTTCTACAGCCAGCACAACACCTGGGGCGTCATCCGCAGCGGGGGGACAGGCTATGGCTTCTATCAGAGCGCCGTGACGGATCCCTTCCTCCGTGCCTATCTGGATGAGCTGTTTGAGGTGCCGGAGAACATGGAGTTCAAGGTGACCTTTGCTGCGGACCTAAGCCGCGGGGGAAAGCCGGTGGCCAAGCAGGTGGCCGCTCTGGAGCCCTTTCCCGAGGAGGACCGGCAGCGGTGGATCCAGCGCCGCTACGTGAGCCAGGAGGAGGCGGAGCGGTGGCAGGCTGAACAGGCTCCGGCGGACGAGGCGCCCCAGGAGGAGATCCGCCTGCCGGAGGAGGGGGAGGACCCCTATCCGGCGCTGAATTACGAGGCGCTGGCCCCCTGGACCGGACCGCTGCATCCGGCGACGGAGGCGCCCGCCCCGGCGGCAGAGGGCGAGAGCGCCCCGGCGGAGTCCGCCGGTGAATCTCCCGCCCCGGCGGAGAAGCAGCCGTCAGAAGCGGTTTCTTCCACCCTGGACAGCGGTGTTTCAGAGAAGGCCTCTGAGGCGCCGCCGGCCGGGGAGCAGCCCATGCTCTTCGGCGGAGAAGCGGGAGAGGAGGGCGTGGATCAGCGCCCCCTGAGCGGCTATATCCAGGCGCGGCTGGAGGAAGTGGACCTGGAGAAGCTGGTCCAGGACGGCTGTGTCAAGGAAGGGCGGTTTGAGGGCACGCTGGAGGAGGCCAAAAGGGCTGTGGACGCCCTGTCTGCCCAGGCGGCGGCTCAGGAGGCGGCAGATCGGGCGGAGGCGCTGCTGGCCGCAGCCAAACTCGTGTCCCAGGTCCAGGAGCGCCATCCGGACAGCGGCCCCGCCCTAGAGGTCCTGGGTCTGGGCCGCGGGCAGATACAGCGCCTGGTTGGACAGGGCCTGTTCCTCCAGGGCGGCGCGCTGGCCGCCGCCGGACGGACAGACGGAACCCGCTTCCTCTACCTGGAGGCTTTGTCCGTGCTCAGCCGGAACAGTCCGGCCTTCGGCTGGGCCTTTGGGGGATATCTGGGCTCCTACTTCTGGCCTGGAGAGGAGCTAGAGGCCAGAGTGAAGGAAAACGGCGCTTCCGTCCAGGAGGGGTTGTCCATCCTCCAGCGGCTGGAGTACATCCTCCGGGAGGAGGGGGTCTTTGCCTTGGGCATGCTCCAGCTCACCAACGTCCTCCAGTACCGGGGGGAGCTGGGCCGGGAGGTGGAAAAGACCCTTTTCCGCTGTGAACATTATAAGGCCGTCCGCAGCCATTTCCACCGCCTGGGCATTACTGACGCAGGTCCCACGGACATCGGCTTTCTGACAGAGCTCCGCCTTGCCGCCAACCGGGTCAAGGGGGTCCATCGCAGGCTGGAGGAGCTGCTGGACGCCTGCATCCGCCGTCCGGTGGGCGGGCTCGCCCAGCGGGAGCGGCTGTCCGCCCTGGGGGACGAGAGCTGGGAGCTGTGGATGAGCCCCACCGGCTCGGCCCGCCTGCGGGAGCTGCTGACCCTGTTGGAGGAGATCAACCGGACCGGCAGTCTCAGCGACCGGAACCGCCAGGGGGAGATTTTCTCCCAGGTGCTGACGCAGCTGGAACAGCTGAAGGCGGGGATAGACGCCTGCCCCACCTATGTGTCCCACCACATCCTCCGGCCTAGGATCGTCCAGCTTGCGGCGGCGGTGGCGGCGGAGCGGGACAAGAGCAGCGCCCCTGTCCCCTCCATCGACGTGACCATTCCGGAGGACGGCTTTCACCGGATTTAGACCCTGTATCCACAACCGCGAAACGCCGGCTTATCAGGTCTTCTGCCGGACCGCCGGAGGGGCGGTCCGGTGGATAAAAGTTTGCGGCTGCCTCTTATTTTCTGCTGGCTTTGTGCCGATAGTCTCTTCGGTAGAGTAGTAGGAAGAATGATTGCGGCAGGGAGGTAATACCCGGTGGGGGGATGCGCATTATGCTGGCACTGACTGTTCGGGAGGGCGATTATATTACAATTGGCGACGATATCGTGGTACAGGTGGTAAAAACCGGGGAGCTGTTCCGCCTGGCCATTGACGCGCCGCGGAGCTTGGACATACGCCGGGGCAAAGTGCATGAAGCGCGTACCGGAAGCGTTCCCGCCGCCATTCAGAAGCTGCGGAATAAAACCGAGAGAAGCTAGAGGCTGCCTGCTAAAGGGCAGGACGCCCTCTCCGTTGGGCGCAACGGGCGCGGATAGGAGCTAAAATTGACATGACAGCGGGGATGGGTCAACGCCCATCCCCGCTGTTCTGATCTGTTTTACAGATTTTCCGCGAAAAACTGCTGGACTGCGGCGGCATTGGCATCCTCGCTGCCGCCCTCCACGGTGATGGTGACGGTTTCGCCGGACTTGATGCCCAGGCCCATGAGGGCCATCAGCTTGGTGGCGGCGGCGGATTTTCCGTCGGACTTGGACACGGTGACAGTGCTGTCCAGCCCCTTGGCGGCCTTGACCAGCAGGCCTGCCGGCCGGGCATGGACTCCCACAGGGTCGGTGATGGTGTAGGTGAACTGCTTCATAACAATCTTCCTTTCTATTATCCCTTTATCTCCAGCAGAGGAGCGCCGGCCTGGATCCTGCCCCGGGCTGTGGGGGCGACGCTCTGGTATTCGTCGGTGTTGCAGATGATCATGGGGGTGGTACACAGGTAGCCCGCGGCCTTGATGGCGTCCAGGTCGAAGGAGATGAGCAGGTCCCCCTGCTTCACCTTCTGGCCAGCCTGTACATGGGCGGTAAAGTGCTTGCCGCCCAGCTCCACGGTGTTGATGCCGATGTGGAGGAGAATCTCCACCCCGCCGGGAGTGACCAGGCCGATGGCGTGATGGGTGTCGAAGAGGTTGTCAACCTCGGCATCGGCGGGGGCGTACAGCTTGCCCTCGGCGGGCTCAATGGCCGCGCCCTGCCCCAGGATGCAGGCGGAAAAAGCGTCGTCCTGTACCTCGGCCATGGGGATCACAGTGCCATCCATGTGGGCGGCGAGGACCGCGCCGGTCTTGTGCTGTGCGGGCTTGGCGGCGGGAGCGGCTGTGGGGAGGGCTGTGCTGTCCAGCCGGTCGGAGGCAGGGGAGTCCATAAAGTCCTCTAGATTGGACTTAATCACCGCCACCTGGGGGCCGTAGACCACCTGGACGCCGTTGCCCTTGTGGATGACGCCGGAGGCGCCGGACTGCTTCAGCAGCGTGTCAGAGACCTTGTCCGGGTCAAGAACCGTAATGCGCAGCCGGGTGGCGCAGCAGTCCACGTCGGACAGGTTGCCCTTGCCCCCAAGGCCCTTGAGAATTAGGGCGGAGACAGGGTCGGAGCCGCCGGCCGCCGGAGTGGAGCCGTCCGGGCCCACGCCGGTCTTGGCCTTGAAGTCGGAACGGGTGAAGAGCTTGGTCTCCTCCCCGTCCTCCTCCCGGCCGGGGGTTTTCAGGTTCATCCTGGTGATCATAAAGTAGAAGGTGAAATAGTAGACCACAAAGTATACCGCGCCCACAATGGGAATCCAGATCCAGTGGGTCTTGCCGTTGCCCTGAAGAATACCGAAGAGAGTCAGGTCAATGACGCCGCCGGAGAAGGTCATGCCTACCCCTACGTTGAAAAGGTGCATCAGCATATAGGACAGGCCGGCATAGACACAGTGGACGGCATACATCAGGGGAGCCACAAAGAGGAAGGTGAACTCCAGAGGCTCGGTGATACCGGTGAGCATGGCAGTGAGGGCGGCGGAGATAAGCAGTCCGCCGGCTACCTTCCGCTTTTCCGGCTTGGCGGTCTTGTACATCGCCAAGGCCGCGCCAGGCAGGCCGAAGATCATGAAGGGGAACTTGCCGGCCATGAACCGGGTGGCCTCTACGGAGAAGACCTGGGTAGACTTGGAGGCCAGCTCCGCGAAGAAAATGTTCTGGGCCCCCTGGACGGTGACGCCGTCGATGACAGCAGTGCCGCCCACAGCGGTCTGCCAGAAGGGCATATAGAACACATGGTGCAGGCCGAAGGGGATAAGAGCCCGCTCCAGCAGGCCGTAGATCCAGGTGCCGGCGTATCCCGAGCGGATGACCAGGTCGCCCAGGGCGGCGATGCCCATCTGAACCACAGGCCAGAGGAAGAACATGACGATGCCTACCACCACGAAGACGGCGGTGCAGACGATGGGAACGAACCGGGTGCCGCCGAAGAAGGAGAGAACCTGGGGCAGCTGGGTCTTATAGAACCGGTTGTGCAGGGCGGCCACGCCCAGGCCCACGATGATGCCGCCGAACACGCCCATCTGCAGCGTGGTGATGCCCAGGGTGGAGGTGGTGGTGTTGGCGGCCATGGCCTCCACGCCGCCCCGGGCGGTGATCATGGCGGAGATGGCGGTATTCATCACCAGATAGGCGATGGCGCCGGACAGGGCGGCCACTTCCTTTTCCTTTTTGGCCATGCCGATGGCCACGCCCATGGCGAAGAGCAGGGCCAGATTGTTAAATACCGCGCTGCCGCACTGGTTCATGATGTCCAGAACGGTGTAGAGGATGCCCCCCTCGTAAATCACGCCGGTGAGGCCGTAGGTCTCCAGCATGGTCTGGTTGGTGAACGAGCTGCCGATGCCCAGCAGCAGTCCGGCCACCGGCAGCAGGGCGATGGGCAGCATGAACGAGCGGCCCACCCGCTGCAATACGCCAAAGATTTTGTCCTTCATAAATGTTCCTCCCTTTGTTACAGTATGGCCGAAATAATAAAAACCCATACTGCGCGCACCGGAATACCCGAGTACACACCGTATGGGTTTCGCCCGCTTGACCGGTCACGATCCCGCTATGTTTGGCTTAAATTGATCCGTTTCAGATGGATCGTAAGATAGATAAGCTCCTCGTCGGAGACGGTTTTCTGATAGGTGTTGCGGATGTATTCGCCAATGCACTGAGCGCATTTGTAGTGCCGCTTACAGCTGCGGATGATCATCTCCTGAAAATCCCTGTCGTATTCGTCTGCGTGTTGGGGAGCGGCCTGGAAGAGCCGCTGGGCGAAGTACCGCAAATGGACCACAAAACGGTTAAAGTCCAGGGACTCCCGGTCGAAGGTCTTTTGATAGAAGTACTCTGTTACCTCCAGCGCTCCCTCGATGAGCTTGGTGATGTCGTACATCACGCTCATACTGGTGTTCAGCTCCGCGTTAACGATGTGCATGGCGATGAAGGAGGCCTCGCTGGGGTTGAGCGCAAGCTCTGTCTCCTGCTGAATCATCCGCAGGCAATGCTGGCCCAGGTGGTACTCCGTGGGGTAGTAGCTCATAATGGCCCCCTGGAGGGGATTGGTAAACTCGACGCCCTTTTCCTTTCGCTTGATGGCGAAGCTGATGTGGTCGGCCAGGGTGATGAGCAGCGACTCGTTAAGAGGGGCGGTAATCCGGCTCTTGATAAGCTGGATGAGGTCTTCCGTAAGCTTCAGATGTTCCATGGGGATCTGCTCCACCAGCTCCCGCAGCCTGCGCTGCTCCGCCTTGCCCTCCATGTGGTAGGTCTTCTCAAAGAGCGCCGGATCCGCCCGCTCTCCAACCTTTCGCTGAAAGCCCAGCCCTTTGCCGGTGACAATCATCTCGCGGCCCTTTTCATCTACGACGCAGAGGATGTTATTGTTGATGACCTTCTTGATCCGCAAACCCTCTGCCCCCCCCCCTCAAAAAAACAGACCAACCCCATCCTGCATTCCCCGTATGTGATACAGAGACAAATTCAGACAGAGTTGGTCAAGCCCGGAAAACCGGTAACATTCCAACGTTGATAGAACTATGATAGCTTTTCTGTAAAAAGAAGTCAAGGAGAAGTTAAAAAGTCAGGCAGAATTCTGCTGTTTGCACAATTTGGAAACCAAATTTTTTTACACCTAATCTAAAAGAGGATGAGAATATAGAAGGAGACGATCCTCCGGGCGCGAAAAGGCCCAGGGGGAATGATTCTGTCCGGAGCGAAGAACCTGTATTCACAACCACAAAAGACCTTGACAGTCTAGTATTTCCCTGTTATGGATACAGGTTCTAAAACGCCCGGCGGAGAATGGCCAGTACATCCTCCTGTACCAGCAGCTTTGTCCCTTTGATGGGCCCCTCGGCCACCGCGCTGGCAGCCAGAGCATCCAAGGAATCCTCCTCCACGCCCAGTTCTCTCAAGGTGCGGGGCAGGCCGAGGGTGTCAAAGAGATAGTGGCGCAGGGCGTCAATGCCCGCCTGGGCGGTGGAAAAGGGGTCGCCGCCGGGGATATTCCAGACGTTGCGGGCGAAGTCCACGAAGTTGTCCACAGTTTCCCTGTCCAGTACGTACTCCATCCAGTGGGGAAGGATTACCGCGATGCCGGCGCCGTGGGGGACATTGTAAAAGGCGCTGACTGTATGTTCAATGTAGTGGGTGCTCCACTGAATGGACTTCCCATGGGCCAGCATACTGTTGATGGTCAGGGTGGAGGCCCACATGATATTGGCCCTGGCTTCGTAGTCGGAGGGGTGCTCCAGGACCGTATTGGTGTAGTGGATGACGGTTTTCATCATCCCTTCTGCCATCCGGTTTTGGACATAAGTGTCCGGCGTGTTGGCGAAATAGACCTCCATGGCGTGGCTGATGATGTCGGCGCAGCCGGCGGCAGTCTGAAAGCGGGGGACGCTGTAGGTGTAGGCGGGGTCCAGAATGGCAAATTTGGGGCGCACCCACTCGCTGAACAGGTGGAGTTTTTCCTTGGTCGCCCCGTTACTGAGTACGGCGGTATAGTCCATCTCAGAACCGGCGGCGGCCAGGGTAAGGATACTGCCCACGGGGAGGGCGGCTTTTACCTTCGCGTTGTCCAGGACCAGGTCCCAGGGGTCTCCGTTGTAGCAGGCGGCGGCGGCGATGCCCTTGGCGCAGTCAATGGCACTTCCGCCGCCGATGGCCAGCAAGACCTGAATGCTCTGGGTCCGGCACAGTGCCGCGCCCCGCTCTACCGTGGTAATGAGCGGGTTAGGCTCAACCTGGTCAAACAGAGTACAGGTCAGACCATCCTGATCCATCAACGCCAGGGCTTTCTGGAGAATTTGGGTCTCCGCCTCGCTGCGCCGCTGGTAGGTGACCACCATCACCCGGGTGCCGTAAGTCCGAACAGCGCCGGCCAGCGCCGCGATCTGTCCGGTGCCGAAATAGACCTTAGTTGGGATGTGCCAGATGAAATTGAGCATGGATAGTCCTCCTTTTTACACTGGTTTGACTGTATGGAGCGGGCCAGGCGCCCCCGAAACGCGCACAAAACCAAAGCTACCGGCTGCTTTTGTACCGTACCCCCAGACAGGCGGGCCGGGCGCTCCGACTTTTGAAGCTGGTGACCACAAGGGCGAGAATGGTGAGGGCGTACGGGGCCATCAGCAGAAACTGGTGAGGGATCAGGGCAGTGACCTGCATCAGCAGGGCCAGTGCCTCCAGAAAGCCGAAGAGCAGGGCGCCGGCCATGATATGCACCGGGTTCCATTTCCCAAAAATGACTAAGGCAAAGGCAATATACCCCCGTCCCGCCACCATTCCGGCGGTGTACTGATTGAAGATGGCAGTAGACAAATAGGTCCCCGCAATGGCGGAAAAGACGGCGCTGATGAGCACGCCGGCCAGGCGGAAGCGGTTGACCCGCACCCCCCGTGTTTCTGCCGCCTTGGGATTCTCGCCGCAGGCGATGAGAATAATCCCCGCCTTTGTGCGGCGGAAGAAGAAGGCGGAGCAGCCCACTAGAAGAAAGGTCAGATAGACCAGCCCATACTGCTGGAAGAGAATTTCACCTAAAAAAGGGATGTGAGACAGAAGGGGGATAGGCCGCAGGGGGAAGGTGCGTTCCGCCAGAGGCATAGTGGCGGGGACGCCGAAAGCCAGCCGGTAAAAGAAGCTGGAGCTGCCCAAAATCAGCAGGTTGAACGCGATGCCGGTAATGGGCTGATCCACGCCGAACCAGATGACCAGCCCGCCGTAGAGCAGCGCCGCAAGGAGACAGCCCCCCACGGCGGCCAGCAGTCCCAGCCAGGCGCTTCCGGTGTGGTAGTTAACCATAAAGGCGAGAAAGGCGCCCACGGTCATCATGCCCTCCAGCCCCAGATTGAGTACACCGGATTTCTGTGCGTACAGCTCCCCCAAAGCGGTACACAGATAAGGCACGGTCATCCGCACTGTCATAGCCAGCAGGCTGATCAGAATCAATCTCATACCGTCTCCCTCCCCATTGTCTTTTCCAGCCGGTACATGGCCAGCCGGTCGGCGCAGATGGCGGCCACCAAAAGCATCCCCTGCAATACGTCGATAATGGAGTCCGGCACGCCGGTCATCACCTGCATGGCGGTGGCGCCAGAGGAGAGGGCGCCCAAGAGCAGGCTGGCAGCGGCAATGCCAACGGGATTGAGGCCGCCCAGCTTCGCTGCCACAATGCCGGTAAAGCCGAAGTCCCGGTTGATTTGCAGGCTGAACCGGTACTGGGAGCCGGAAACCTGGCAGGCCCCCGCCAGCCCTGCCGCTGCGCCGGCGAAGAGCATAACAAAGAGAATCAGGCGCTGGCTGTCCATCTCCTTCAGCTTGAACCGGGTGGCCTGGGGACTCAGACCGAAGCAGCGGATCTCGTACCCCAGGGGCGTGCGGTCCAGATAGCATACCACTCCGAAAAGCAAAATCAGCAGTACAAAGCCCAGATGGATGGAAGTACCGGGAATTAGGACAGGCCACTTGGTGTTGTCGGAGATCATAGCGGTCCAGTTGAGCTTCATGGGGTCCTGCCATACCACCTCCAGCATGAAGGTGGCGAAATAGAGCATAACGTAATTGAGCATTACCGTGACGTAGATCTCGCTAATATTCAGCTTGGCCCGGAGCAAAGCGGCCACACCGCTCCACAGAGCCCCAAACAGCATGCCGAGCACAACGGTGAGAAGAATGGCCAGGGCCGGGGGCAGTTGGGTCAGATACAGTCCCACAAACACTGCCCCCAGCCCCCCCGCCAGCAGGCAGCCGTTGCCGCCCAGATTGAGGATGCCGGCCTTGAGACACACCGACATGCCAAGGCCGATAAGGAGGATGGGGAGGGTGCGCAGCAGGGTCTGAGAGATCTGGTACCGGTTGCCGAAGGCGCTGCGGAACAGCACCGCATAGGCGGCCAGGGGGTGATCGGTCATGGTGAGCATGATCAGGGCGTGGAGGCCAAAGCACAAAACCAGCACCCCGCCCAGGAGGGCCAGGCGCTTTGCCAGAGGACAGGACAGGTCCTCCCGGAAGCGGTAGGGGAAGTTCCATTTCATTGTGCCTCACCTCCATGGATCATCCAGCTGCCGATCTGGCTGAGAGAAAAATCTCCGTCAAAGATCCGCACCAGCCGGCCCTTGTAGAGTACGCCGATCCGGTCGGAAAGAGCGGCCAGCTCGTCCAGATCTTCACTGATCAACAGGCAGGCGGCGCCCTGTGCCCGGGCGGCGAGGAGCTGCTTCCAGATAAACTCCTCCGCGATGATGTCCAGCCCCCGGGTGGGCTGGGCCGCCACGATGAGCCGGGGCTGGCCGGATAACTCCCGGGAGAGGAGCAGCTTTTGCAGGTTCCCGCCGCTGAGGGCCTGGGCCCGGCAGCCCAGCTCCGCCGGGCGCACGTCATAGTCCTCCAGCTGCCGGGCGGCCAAAGGCGCGGCGGCCCTCCGGTTCAGTATCCCCCAACGGCGGAAACGCTTGTCCCAATGGCGTCCGAAGATGAGATTTTCCTCCAGCGTCATGGAACCGATACTGCCGTTTTGAATGCGGTCCTCTGGGATTTCCGCCACCTTCAGGGCGCTCCAGTCCCGGTAGTGGATTGTCTCTGAAATGGGCTGTCCGTGAATTTTAATCTGTCCGGCGGCGAGAGGCCGCAGGGCGGTAACCGCCTCATAGAGATCGGTCTGTCCGTTGCCGGAGACGCCGGCGATGCCAAAAATTTCGCCGCCGCGGACCTGGAAGGTGACGTCGGTCAGGGTCTGGAGGCGCTCACTGTTGCAGGCGGAGACCCGGTCCAGCTCCAGTACCGGCTTGCCCGGCGTTTTTGGGGGGTTCTCAACCCCCAGCTGGTGGTTGGAGCCGAGCATCATCTCCACCAGCTGCTCGTGGGAGGTCTCTCTGGCATAGACAGTACCAATCAGCTTCCCCCGCCGGAGCACAGAGATCCGATCCGCCGCCCGGTCAATCTCCTTCAGCTTGTGGGAGACCATGATCACGGTGATTCCGGCGCGCTTCATATCCAAAATGCGCTCCATCAGAAGTTCTGCCTGCTGCATGGTGAGCACCGCAGTGGGCTCGTCCAGAATGAGAATTTTACTGTCCAGAAAAAGGGCTTTTAGAATCTCCACCCACTGCTGCTCCCCCACCGACAGCTTCCAGATCTCCTTGTTTAAATCAATGTCCACATGGTACTGCTCGCACAGAGTCTGGGCCCGCTCCCAGGCCTGGCGGAGATCCAGAAGAGGTCCCCTGCCATAGTCCAGACCGAGGAGGAGGTTTTTGATGCCGGACAGGGTGGGCACCAGCATGAAGTGTTGGTGAACCATGCCGATGCTGTGTGCCGCCGCGTCCCGGGGAGAGCGGAAGCGGGCGGGCTGGCCGTTGAGGTAGATGGCGCCGGAGGTGGGCTGGAGACAGCCGTAGATCAGGTTGGCGAGGGTGCTCTTTCCGGCGCCGTTCTCGCCGAAGAGGACGTGTACCTCTCCCTGGTGAATGTCCAGGGAGATATGGTCGTTGGCAGTCAGGGGGCCGAAGCGCTTGGTAACTGCCTCCAGACGCAGAAGAGGGGGAGCGGCGGTGCGGTTTGCCATACAGATCACCTCATTTGCTGGGGAGAGGGCATGTTTCAATGCCCTCTCCGATGACTGCAGGATTCAGGAAATGTTTCTCTAGGGTTCAAAGGGAACAGAGATGGCGCCGGAGATGATCTGCCCCTCCACCTCTCTGGCCTTGGCGACAATGTCGGCAGGCACCACATCTTCGTTAATCATCACTTCACAGGTGCCGCTGGCCAGGGAACCCTCGTAAGAGGTATAGTAGCGGCACTCGAATTTGCCCTGACTGACCAGGTTGAATACCTCCTTCATCGTGTTGTCCCAGCGGATGATGGACTGGGCGATGACAGTATCTGGGGCGATCTCGCTCTGGTCCAGCTTCTCCGCCATAGCGTAGATCCCTGCCTCCTGACAGGCCTGGATGACGCCGTCCCGTTCGCCGAAGACCACATCCGCCCCCATGGAGATCTGGGAGTTGGTGCACTCCTTCGCCTTGACCGGGTCATACCAGGACTCGATATAGGAGACCACTACCTTACAGTCTGGGTTGACGGACTCCACCCCCCGCTGGAACGCGTTGAGTTCGCTGGTGACATTAGAGGTGGGCATGCCGCCAACAAAGCCCACTACATTGGTCTTTGTGATAAGGCCCGCGATGACCCCTTGGACATAACAGCCCTCATGGAGCGCCTGGTCATAGGCGCCGATATTGGGCTCCGGGGTCTCCCAGCCATTGCCGCCTCCCAGGAAAATGATGTTAGGGTACTCGTCCTTGATCTTGGGTACTGCGTCCCGGCAGACGCCGGCGTGGGCGATGATGATGTCATATCCGGAGTCGGCGCAGGTGCGCAGCACGGACTCCGCTGAGTCAGTGGTGGTGTTCTCAATATAGGTGAACTCAAAGGGTTCCCCGGCGTCCTTCAGGCGCTGGAGAGAGAGGGTCATGGCCCGGTTCCAGATGCTGTCGATGGTATCTGCTACGACAAGAACCACTTTCAGGCGATTGGGTCCGCTGTCCGGCGGGGCGGAGGAGGGGGCGGGAGCGCCGCTCTGACCGGGGGCGGCCTGGGGTTGTCCGCATCCGGCCAGCAGTGCCAGAGACAGCGCGGCCGCCAGAACAAGAGATAACACTTTTTTCATCAGAAACATCCTCCTTTGTTCATCTGGCAGATGGAAAGGAACCTGGACTCTACCAAGCTTCCAGCTTGGTGGAGGACTAGGTCGCGGGTCGGGCGCCTGCGGGGGGAGAGAAGGTGCGCTGCCGGTCGTAGCTGTATTCCGGCGGCAGCTGATCCCCTAGAGCAAGGGTGCCGCAGCGGATGATCTTGGCCAGTTCGGTTACTCGAACACCCAACATATAGGCGTTCTCCAGAACTTCCTCCTCCCGGTGAATGGCGCCGTCGTTGGCGACCTGAGCGCCAGTGCCGATATAGGCCTCTGGCATGTCCGAGGTGACGGGGACGCAGTTCATCAGAAGCAGGTGGGAATTGAGGTACTCCATCACCACCTCCTGTCCGCCGTAATGGGTGTTGCCTTGGACAATCGCGCCGCCTACCTTGAGCAGCCGGGGTACCTTGCCATTGGTTTGGCTGAAAATGATGGCCCCCAGCCGGGTGATAATGGCGTTCATGGCGCTGGGCATTCCCATGTGGAACAGAGGCACGGCATAGATAATGCCGTCCGAGCGGATCCACTGGTTGGCCAGGTCGTGGAGGTCGTCGTCGATGACGCAGTTGCCGGTTTTGGTGTGGTAGGCCTTGCAGCTCTCCCGGCAGTGCTCATAGCGCTTTCCCGCGATGTTGTAGACCACCGCCTCGCCCCCCAGGGCGCGCACTCCCTCTGCCGCCCGCTGGACAAAGGGGGCGGTATTGCTGTTGGCGCGGGGGCTGCCGTTGATAATCAGAATGCGGATATCAGAGGCGTCAAGGGCCATGATTTATCTCCTCCTCTTTCGGGGCCAGGTTGTACTCTTGAATAAGCAGATCCGCCAGCCAGACGGCCAGAGCGTCATAGAGGGCATCGCCCGCCTGAGAGGTGGCGAAGCTGGGGTCGCCGTCCTGGCCGGGGTGCCGGTCCGGCCAGTAGTCCATGGAAAGCGCCTGAATGGGCCGGTAGACCGCGCCGCCCAGCAGGGGCTCCGACGAGCAGGGCACCGGCTTAGGGGGGAAGGTGGGAATGTAGGATACCGCCCGATCCAGGTGAACCAGATCCGGGAAGGCGGCCAGGGCGCGGGAGGTTTCCCGCGCACCGCCGTGTCCGTCGGCGAAGTCCAGGGGGAGAATACGCCGCTGATCTCCCTGGTGGGGCAGCAGCCAGTTGACGCACATCACATCCAGGTCCCGCTCAATCTGTAATTCCTGCAAAGCCACCTGCATGGCGGGAATGTTTCCGTCGTGGCCCATCAGCAGGGCGATGTGCCGGAAGCCCATCTGCTGAAGGGCGGCGCAGATCTCCTTGAGCAGCAGCACCAGCGTCATAGGCTTGAGCTGTAAGCTCCCGGGGTAGTGCGTAGCCTCGGGGTGTACGCCATAGGGCACTGTAGGGCCAACCACCGCGCAGCACCCCCGGCGGGCCAGCTCCGCGCAGGCCCGGCAGGCCATTTCCTGGGCGATAAAGGTGTCCGTTCCCAGGGGAAGGTGGAAGCCATGCTGCTCAATGGCGCCCACGGGGACGATGCAGACATCGGTTTTTTTCAGGCAGTCGTCAACATCCTTCCAGGTCATCTCCTCAAAAAGGGGGATTCCCGTCTTACTGTACAAAATTGTGTCCCTCCTTTCTCAGCATCCGGTTTGTCAGGCGAAGATACATACGTCAGTGCCAATCCCCAGCTCCACTGCCCTGCGGTAGGCCTGGTAGGAGATGGCCACGTCGTTGGCCCCCATGCCCAGGTGGGTCATGACCGTGCGTTCCAAGGGGGATTCCCGGCCTGCTTTCCGGCCGCAGACGATTTCGCTGAGGTTGGTATAGACCTGGTCCATACCCAGACCGTACTGCTGCTGGAAGCTGTTGACAAAGTTGTAGCAGTCGGCCTCCTCGTTGCCCAGCACCCACTTGTCCACTCCGCGGAGAATATTGGGAATGTCGATATCCCACAGGCAGGTAGGGCACAGGTGGGCGCCGGGAGCGATCTGATCCAGGGTAATCAGGGGTTCCCGGCAGGTGGTGAGCATACAGATGATGTCCGCCCCCGTGACTGCCTGGGTGATGCTCCCGCATGGGACCACCTCAATGCCGTACTTCTCCTGGCCGTACGCCTGGAGAGCGGTCATAGCGTCGGGATTGAGGTCAAAAATCTGGACCCGCTTCAGGGGAAAGACGTTCAGCTCGCACATGGCGGACAGATGGGTCCGGCCCTGGACGCCGCAGCCCACGATGGCCAAGGCCTGGGAATCGCGGCGGGCCAGGTATTTTGTGCCGATGGCGGCCATGGCGGCGGTGCGCATTCCGGTGAGATAGGTGCCGTCCATAAAGGCGATGGGCATCATGGTCTCGGCGTCGTTGATGGTGGTGACTCCCACGGTGTAGGGCAGTCCCTTGGACAGGTTGCCCTCGCAGCAGCCCAGCCACTTGTCGCCCACCACGTTCCATGGCCGGATGTAGGCCGGGTGGGGCAGCAGAAAGCAGTAGTTCCCCTCAGAGGGATGGAGCACGTCGCAGGTGTTTTGAAACAGCTCCCCGGTGCCGATGAAGCGCAGGGCGTCCTCCACGGCGGCCAGGGCCATTTTGGTGTCGCAGACCTGCTCCAACTGGGATTTGGTCAGAATCTTGGTCTTCCATGTTTCAGCTTTTCCCATACTTGATTCCTCCATTCTATCTGATGACATCTCATGTTAGCAGCTGAGGTGTTCCAGCGCGGGGAAAGAGTGAAAAGCAGTACCAATCGCCAGGACATGATGGATTTGCAAGATAAAATTGCCGGCGGCCAAAGGCAGTTGTGGCCGCAAAAATTTGTGTTGCGGCGTTTGGTACAGTTTCTGAGTGTGTTCTTAAATGAGAACACTCCGGTGAGATATATTGCAGTATAATATAAATTTTGTTCTCTGTCAATAGAACTTGAGTAAGAGAGCATGTAGACTTTTTTGAGAAAAATGAGAGACAAATTATGGTATATTATAAATAAAGTTATGATATATAGAAAAAATAGAGAAGATAGGCAGAAAAAACAGCACATAACCGGTGTAAAACCGTGTTATGTGCTGTTCACTATATAAGAACAACTTTACTTAATATGTGGGCGGTGTGTTTACCTGGAAAAAGGAGGCCTCAGTGTCCTGCTCGTTGGCCACCTTGTGGAAGAAGGTAGAGCGGTAGTAGATCATGCTCCCCTCTGGGAGCTGGTAAGAGTAATCGTCTAGGATGACCGTAACAACCCCTTTCAAGGTGAGAATAAACTCTTCGCCGTAGTGGGAGGAGGGCGCGCCGGAGTCAGAGTGGGGGGGCAGGTGAGTAATAGAGACATGCATGGCGGCGCGGTTGCTGTACATAAGATATTCCTGTATGGCGGCGCCGGCGGCGCACTCATAGAGCACCCGGGAGTACCGGTCCTCCTTGGAGACAATGGTCACATCGTGCTCCAGACTGTCAGTGAGCAGGTCGGCCACAGGAGCGCCGATGGCCTCCGCGATTTTTTTCAGAGAGCTGATGGTGATATTGACCTTTCCGTTTTCGTAGTTGCTGAGATAGGACAGAGACAGGCCGGACTGGCTGGCGAGCTGCCGCAGCGTCATCCCCTTCAGCCGCCGCAGCCGCCGGACGTTGAGATGACTGGTATCCACACTGGGACTGCCGGATGCCTTACAGTGGGCGTCCGGGGGGGAGGGGGGAAGTTTCGGGATCTGCTGGTCGTGCTGCATGGCAGTGCCTCCGTTCTAAAAGTAAGCTGTGTCATATGCCAGGGGCGGTTTTCAAACCGACTCCAGAGAAAGCTGCTTGGATTACTCCACCAGGACCAGGCCTACATTCGTCAGCTCAGGGACCTCCTCCGGAGTGGAGGTATGGCCTGCGGGAGTGATCTCCCACCCCACGCTGCGGGCCAGGGCGAAGACGTGAATGCCGCATCCCTCCATAGAGCTGCGGCTTTTCAGGGGAAAGCGGCACTGGCCGCCGGGTTGAATGGCGGAGCACTCTGCGTTGGGACAGAATACCTTTTTGCACGGCCCATTGGCGAATGCCATGGCCAGAACGTGGCCGTCCCGGAACGCGGCTCGCTCTAAACGGCCGGCCACGCGGTACATCTCCCGCTGGACATCCCCGCCGGCGGCATGACCATAGTCGGCGTGCCTGGCGCCCAAAAGGGAGTCAGAGGGAAAACGCTTCATGAAGAGCACGCCGAATTCATAGCGGTCAATACACGCCTGCATTTCAGACAGGGGGGTGGCGTAGGGGGGACAGTTGCCGTTGCTGCCATAGTAGCCGCAGCGGGGGTACCGGCATTTCAGCCGCACCCGGGGGTCCAGCCGGATGAGAGAGGCGGGGATGACTTTGGCGTCTGTCATGCCAGCCTCCAGAGCCAGCTGGCAGTAGCGCCGCAAATCCTGCTGTAGATGACTGGTATTCACGAAACTCGTCTCCTTATCTAACAAAGATGCTCACCGGAGTTTCGATAAAAACACACTTTATAGTATAGTGCAAAAGAAGAGAAAAGTAAAGCCTGATTTTGTACAGCGCGGAAAGCGGGCGGTGTCTCTATGACACCGCCCGCTTTCCTTAAAACCAGCCTGTTAATAGTTGGTGATATACTTCTCCCGCTCCCAGGAGCTGACCCGGGTTTTGTACTCGTACCACTCCCGGCGCTTGCCCTGGATATAGTTGCTGGCCACGTGGTCTCCTAGGGCGTCCATAAGCAGGGTGTCCTTTTCCAGCTCTTTGATGGCGCTGGACAGGGAGTCCGGCAGGTTTTCGATGCCGTGGGCGGTGCGGGCGGCCTCGTCCATGGCGAAGATATTTTCCGTAATCTCCTCCGGGGGGGTGAGGCCCCGCTCAATGCCGTCCAGGCCCGCCGCCAGGCAGACGGCAAAGGTCAAGTAGGGGTTGCAGGACGGGTCAGGGGAGCGCAGCTCCACCCGGGTGGACTGGCCCCGGGCGGCGGGGATACGGATAAGGGCGGAGCGGTTGCTGGCGGACCAGGCCAGATAGCAGGGGGCCTCATATCCCGGCACCAGGCGCTTATAGGAGTTGACCAGAGGGTTAGCAATGGCCGAAATACCCTTTACATGGGCCAGGATGCCGGCGATAAAGCTGTAGGCCTCTTTGGACAGGCCCCGGCGGTCGTTGGGATCGTAGAACACATTCTCCCCCTTGCGGAAGAGGGACATATTGGTGTGCATTCCCGAGCCGCACACCCCATAGATAGGCTTCGGCATGAAAGTGGCGTGGAGCCCGTTTTTCTGGGCCAGCAGCTTCACCGCCAGCTTGAAGGTCATAATGTTGTCGGCGGCGGTGAGAGCGTCGGCGTATTTAAAGTCGATCTCATGCTGGCCGGCGGCGTTCTCATGGTGGCTGGCCTCGATCTCAAAGCCCATCTCCTCCAGATTCAGGCAGATCTCCCGCCGGGTGATCTCCCCGTGGTCCAGGGGGCCCAGGTCAAAATAGCTGGCCTCGTCGTTGGTCTCGGTGGTGGGATTGCCCTGCTCGTCGGTTTTGAAAAGAAAGAACTCGCACTCCGGGCCCACGTTGAAGGTGTCATATCCCATGGAGCGCATTTTCTCCATCATCCGCTTGAGCACGTTGCGGGGATCACCCATAAAGGGGGTGCCGTCGGTGTTGTACACATCGCAGATCAGCCGCACCGTCTTGCCGAACTGGGCCCGCCAGGGGAAGGTGATGAAGGTATTCAGGTCCGGATAGAGGCACTGATCCGACTCGTCGATCCGCACAAAGCCCTCCACAGAGGACCCGTCGAACATGATCTGGTTATTTACCGCCTTCTCTGCCTGGGAGGCGGTGAGGGCCACGTTTTTCAGCTGGCCGAAAATATCGGCAAACTGCATCCGGATAAATTTTACGTCCTGCTCTTTCACAATACGGATAATGTCTTCCTTGGTAAAGGCCATGGCGCTGTTTCCCCTTTCTCTCCGCGGCATATCGCCGTCCAATCAAAAAAGGGCGCTCCACTCCCCCGGGAGTGAGAACGCCCTTGCCCTCAACTTACGAACGGCCCTATTCTAACACAGGTTTCCCTCCTTGGCAAGTGGAAATTCCCGTTTGATTCCATCTTGCGTCCGCTGCCCGGGTGGAGTATAATCGCTGTATACACTGTACGTGGAGGATGCGTTTATGAAAGTCGGTATCATTCGATGCCTTCAAACAGAGGATTACTGCCCCGGCACCACCGATTTCAAGGCCATACGGGAAAAGACCGGCGCCTTCGCGGGGATCGATGAGGAGATTGAAATCATCGGCTTTATCAACTGCGGCGGGTGTCCCGCGAAAAAGTCCATACTCCGGGCGCGTGCGCTGGTCAAGCGGGGGGCGGATACCATCGCCTTTGCCAGCTGTATCCAGAAGGGCACGCCCATCGGCTACCCCTGCCCCTTCGCCAAAAAAATGCGGGATCTGATCGCCAAGGACCTGGGAGACGGCATCCGTATTTTGGATTACACCCACGAAGCGCGTAATTGAGAATTTTCCTCTTGCAATTTCCCCTATTTTCTGCTATCATATCATTCGATGCTTTTAATGAGCGTGATATTAACAAGCGAGGAGGTTCAAGCGAATGGCCAAATGTGAATTCTGCGACAAGGGCGTTGTGTTCGGCATCCAGGTCTCCCACTCTCACCGCCGCTCCAACCGGCCCTGGAAGCCCAACGTCAAGCGCGTTAAGGCGGTTGTCAATGGTACGCCCAAGCACGTCTATGTGTGCACCAGATGCCTCCGTTCGGGTAAGGTCACCCGCGCTGTGTAATAATTCATTATCACAGTCACTCAAAACGCGCCCATGCCGCTGCATGGGCGCGTCTTGTTGCCGAAAACACTTTTTCGACAGCCTGAAACATCCCCGGGCCCAGTCAATCGGGCCCGGGGATGTTTATTTTACGGCGTCCTGTTCTTACTCTGCCTCTGCCTCATAAATGGCTCTCATGGCCCGATAGGTCATATAGCAGTCCAGCTTGGCCACCGTCTCAAAGGGGGCGTGCATGGAAAGCACGGGGACGCCCGCGTCAATGGTGTCGATGTCCCGGTTGGCCATATAGCAGGCCACGGTGCCGCCGCCGCCGGCGTCCACCCGGCCCAGCTCGGCCATCTGCCAGATGACGCCGGTCCCGTCCAGCACTTTGCGGACGTAGGCCACCACCTCGGCGGAGGCGTCGGAGGAGCCGGACTTGCCCCGGGCGCCGGTGTACTTGGCCAGGCCGATGCCGAAGTTGACCATGGCGCTGTTGCGCTTTTCGTACACGTCGGCGTAATTGGGGTCGTAGGCGGCGGTCACGTCGGCGGAGAGGCAGAAGGATTTCTCATAGCACGCCTTCAAGGGCACTTTTTGGGTGTCGCACAGGTCGGACATAAAGGTATCAAAGGCGGCGGACTGCATTCCGCTGACACCCTCGGAGCCAATCTCCTCTTTGTCTGCCAGAATACATACGGCGGTGCGCTCCGGCGCAGAGAGCTCCAGAATGGCGGCCAGCTCCGCGTAGGCGCACACCCGGTCGTCGTGGCCGTAGGCGCCCACGAAGGAGCGGTCCAGGCCCACGTCGCTGGCCTGGAACGCGGGGACGGCCTCCAGCTCGGCGGAGATGAAGTCCTCCTCTACAATGCCGTATTTCTGGTTGAGCAGGTCCAGCACGGCAAGCTTGATCCGGTTGTCCCCCTCGTCGTCGGGGAAGGGCCGGCCCCCCACCAGGATGTTCAGCTTCTCCGCGGGGACCGCCTCGCCCAGGGGCTTTTTGGACTGCTCAGCCCCCAGGTGGGGGAGCAGATCGTTTACGGTAAAGACCGGGTCTCCGGGGTTGGCGCCAATGGCCAGCCGGCGCACGGAGCCGTCCTTCAGGGCCACCACGCCGTGGAGTTCCAGGGGAATGGTCACCCACTGGTACTTGCGGATGCCGCCGTAGTAATGGGTCTTCAGATAGGCCATGCCATCCTCTTCATAGAGCGGGTTGGGCTTCAGGTCCAGGCGGGGGGAGTCGATATGGGCGGCGCCGATGTTCACCCCTTCGCTCAGGGGCCTGCGGCCCACCACGGCCAAAGTGAGGGCCTTGCCCCGGTTGGAGCGGTAGATCTTATCCCCGGGCTTGAGCTCCATGCCCCGGACAAAGGGCTTAAAGCCACGGGACTCCGCCAGGCGGATGGCCTCGTCCACGCACTCCCGCTCCGTCTTGCCTGCGTCCAGGAAGTGCTTGTAGTCCTCACAGTAGGCCTGCATGGCGCCCTCTTCCTTAGCGTCCAGACGGTCGTATCCGTGCTTGGGGGCGTAGCACAGCGCCTCCCGGCGCAGCTCGCCCACGGTTTTCTTTTTCTCTTCCATGGGAATATCCTCCTTTATGTGCAGAGTGCCTGCCTGGTTCCCCAAACAGGCCGATCTGGTTCCACTATCCTAACACAATTTTCCGGCGATTTCCAGAGAGATTTGCCGGATTGCTATCCCTCCAGCAGTTGGCGGAACAGCGCCGCCGCCCGGGCCCGGAAGGTTTCCGGGGTGTCTTCCCGTGTATTTTCTAAAATGTGGCTGCACTGGGCCTGATAGAAGGCCGCGGGGGGCTGGGCCGCCGCCCGGCGGCGGGCGTAGTCCTCCGAAATGCCCTCCCGGGCCATGATCCGCCGGATGCGCAGGTCCTCTGGGGCCAGCACTCCCACCACGGCGGCGCACTGCTCCCCGACGCCGCTTTCAAAGAGGGCGGCGGCGTCAATCACCGCCGCGATCCGGCCCTCCGCCTCCGCCAGGGCACACCGGCGCTCCAGCTCCGCCAGGATAAAGCGGTGGGTGATTTGATTCAGCTCCGCCAGGGCGGCCGGGCGGCCGAAGACCTGTAATCCTAGCTTTTTCCGGTCAATTCCGCCCGTTTTGTCCAAAATTTCCCTGCCAAACTGATCGGTGAGGGCTCTTTGCAGACGCCTGTCCTCCGCCAGCAGCGCATGGTAGACCTGGTCCCCGTCCAGCAGGCAGACATTGTGGCCCGCCAGCGCCTGGAGGGCGGTGGTCTTTCCTGCCCCGGTGGGGCCGGTGATGCCGATCTTTTTCACGGTCTGTCATTCCTCCAGGTCAGCGTCTACAATGTGGAACCCCGCCGCCTTGTTCAGCCGGTTGGACACCGCCAGACCGATCCCCTCCACCGGGGGGCACTGGGCCCAGATCCGGGTCACCGGGGTGCGGTCAAAGGCGCGCAGGGCGTCGAAGACCCGCCGGGCGTGCTCCGCAGCCTCCCCCGCCGGGCCGATGGCCTCCACGTTGCAGCCGGGAAAGCGATCCCGGTACTCGTCAAAGCAGATTACGCCGCTGTCCGCCGTCAGATGGGCGGCGATATAGGCGGCGCTCCGCCCTGGCTCTCCCCTTACGACAGTCACTGGCGCCTTGGGGGCGTAATGCCGGTACTTCATGCCGGGGGCTTTGGGCTGCTCCCCCGCCCTCATCAGGCGCAGGACCGCCGGGTCTACTGCTACAGGACCCAAGACCTGTTGAAGCTGCTCCAAAGTGACCCCGCCGGGGCGGAGCAGCCGGGGGGGGGCGGCGGTGAGGTCCACAATGGTGGACTCCACCCCCACCTGGCAGGGACCACCGTCCACAATGGCGTCGATCTTTCCCTCCATGTCCTCCAGCATATGGGCGGCAGTGGTGGGGCTGGGCCGGCCGGAGGTATTGCCCGACGGCGCCGCCGCCGGCACCCCGGCGGCGGACAGGATGGCCCGGCACACAGGATGGGCGGGGCAGCGCATCCCCACAGTGTCCAGTCCCGCCGTGACGGCGTCAGGCACAATCGCCCTGCGGCGGAGCACCATAGTCAGCGGCCCAGGCCAGAACCGCTCCGCCAGAGCGTAGGCGCTGGGCGGCACCTGGACGCAGTACTGCTCCAGCCAGTCCGCGCAGGGGATGTGGAGGATGAGGGGATTATCCTGGGGGCGGCCCTTGGCACGGAAGATGGCGGCCACCGCCGCCGGGTCCAGGCCGTTGGCCCCCAGGCCGTACACCGTCTCTGTGGGGATACCCAGCAGCCCCCCGGAGCGCAGCACGGCGGCGGCGGCGGGGACGTCCTCCGGGGTAAGCTGTCGTGTCTTCACAGCTTCCACCGTCAGCCGTACAGGGGGGCGGATACCCCTGCCAGCTCAATGGCCGTGTCTTTGGGAAAGCCCCGCTCCTGGAGGAAGCTGCGCACCGCCAGAATGCCGTACTTGGGATTGGCCCGCTCGTCCTCCAGCTCCACCTCCACAAAGCCGCCCCCGGCCCCCAGGCCGGAGCCGGTGAGCCAGCCGTCCTCCTCCAGCACCTGGGCCAGCTCTGCTTTCATCTGATCGAAACTCATGCCCGCCGGCAGGGCGGTAAAATGGATGTTCAGCTCCATACAGACGCTCCTCTTTCCTAATTTTCTTCCCCCGCCTTGAGGCGCTCCGCCTGGTCGGCGGCGGCCAGGCCGTCGATGATTTCGTCCAGATCCCCGTCCATCACCCCGTCAATCTTGTACAGGGTGAGGCCGATCCGGTGATCTGTCACCCGGCCCTGGGGGAAATTATAGGTGCGAATGCGCTCATTGCGCATTCCCGATCCCACCTGGCTGCGGCGCTCAGCGGTAAATTCGCTGCTCACCCGCTCCTGTTCCGCCTCATAGAGCATGGAGGCCAGAATGCGCATAGCCTTGTCCCGGTTCTGGAACTGGCTGCGCTCCTGCTGGCACTCCACCACCGTGCCGGTAGGCTTGTGGATGAGGCGCACGGCGGAGGAGGTCTTATTCACGTGCTGCCCTCCCGCGCCGGAGGAGCGGAAGACCTGCATCTCCACGTCGGCGGGGTTAATCTGCACGTCCACCTCCTCCATCTCCGGCAGCACCGCCACCGTGGCGGTGGAGGTGTGGATGCGTCCGCCGCTCTCGGTCTCCGGCACCCGCTGCACCCGGTGGACGCCGCTTTCAAACTTCAGGCGGGAGTAGGCCCCCTCCCCCTCAATGACCATGGACAGCTCCTTGATGCCCCCCAGCTCAGTCTCGTTCACGTTGGCCAGCTCCACCTTCCACCCCCGGGCCTCGGCGTACATGGAGTACATCCGGTGGAGGGAGTGGGCGAAGAGGGCGGCCTCCTCGCCGCCCACCCCGGCCCGGATCTCCATAATCACGTTTTTTCCGTCGTTGGGGTCTTTGGGCAGCAGCAGAATTTTCAGCTCCTGCTCCAAAGCCGCAATGTCCTGCTTGGCTTGGGCGAACTCCTCCTTGGCCATTTCGGCCATCTCCGGGTCGCCCATCAGGGCCTCGGCGTCCAGCAGGTCCAGCCGGCGCTGGTTTTGCCGCCGGTAGGCGGACACCACCGCCTCCAGCTCCCGCTGTTCCCGGTTCAGCTTGGCCACCAGCGCCGGATCCTGATAGGTCTCCGGGGCGTTGAGCTGGGCCTCCAGCACCTGATAGCGCAGGTCCAGCGCCTCTAATTTATCCCGCATGGCGTCTCCTCATTTCTTATTCTGAATTCTGTCAGTCAGCGGTCCAGCAGCCAGGATTTCAGCAGGGCTGGCGCCTCCCGCAGATAGCTGTTCACCCGGGCCGGCAGATCGGTGCTGGGGGCCGCCAGAGTAGACAGGGAATAGGTTCCGCCCCACACCCGGCCGAAGAGCATGCGCACCCGGGCCAGGTGGAAGCCGTTGGATACCACCAGCACCTGCCCCATGGACGGTTCCAGTCCCTCTTCTTCCAGCAGCGCAAAGGTATAGCGCAGATTCTGCCAAGTATTCCGGGAGCGGTCCTCCATGAGCACCTGGGCGGGGTCCGCCCCGTGTGCGGTGAGGTAGTCATACATGCACTGGGCCTCGGATATATGCTCGTCTGCGCCCTTTCCCCCGGAGACCACAATGATTATGTCTGGATGGTCCTCCAAATAGTCAAGAGCGGTGTCCAGCCGGTCCCGCAGCAGCACGGACGGGCCCCAGGGCTTCACCTGGGCCCCTAGGATAATCATAATCTGGGGCTCCCCGTGGATCTCCGTCCGGTCCCCGGCGATCACCACGCCCTCAAGAATACCAAAGCATACCGCTCCCGCCGCGGCCAGACCGGCGGTGAAGATCCGCAGGGCCCGTTTCCCCCGGGCCTGGCACCGGCAGGAGGCCCCCCACAGCCCGGCCAGCACCGCCAGGCACCCCAGCGGCAGGGCGAGGAACTTGAACGCCCCGGAGGCGAGGCAATACACCAGCGCCGCCAGTACCAACATAGCTGCCGCCGGGAGAAACGGGGCGTATTTTTTTCTCATTGTGCCTCCTCCAGCGCGGCGGAGAGGGCCTCCCAGGTCTCATAGAGGCCGGTGAGCTCCGCCTCCAAAGCCTCCTTTTGGACGCACAGCGCCTGGAGGCGGACATAGTCGGTAGCGGCCTCCTCCAGCTCCCCCTCCAGGGCCTTGAGCCGCGCCTCTGCCCGGGCCACCTCCCGCTCGGCGGCGTTGACCTGCTTTTCCAGCATCTTGGTGCCGCCGGTGCGGCGGGGCTTTTCCGCCTTGGGGCTCTCTCCCTTGGAGATAACAGCCTTTGCCGCCTGCTCCTGCTGCTTTTTCCGCTCCTGGGCGGCGCGGAATTCCTCAAAGGTGCCCCGGAAATCGGTGATGGACTGATGCTCCACCATCCACACCCGGGTGGCGAACTGGTTGATGAAGTACCGGTCGTGGGAGACAAAGAGCAGCGTCCCCTCGTAGTCGGTGACCGCCTCCTCAATCCACTCCCGGGAGGCGATATCCAGGTGGTTGGTGGGCTCGTCCAGAATAAGCAGGTTGATCTTCTCATCCATCAGCATACACAGCCGCAGGCGGCTCTGCTCCCCGCCGGAGAGGGCGGATACCGGCTTGAACACGTCCTCCCCCCGGAAATTGAAGGCGGCCAGCCGGTCCCGCGCGGCCTGGGTGGTGCAGTTCTGGGCGTACAGCATGGTGTCCACCAGATTGCGCTCCGGGTGGTCAAAGTGGATAATCTGGGGGAGGTAACCGATCTTCACTGTGGGGCCGAAGCGGATTTTGCCCCCGTCGGGGAGCAGCTCATCCAAAATCAGCTTGAGGAAGGTGGACTTGCCGGCGCCGTTGTCCCCCAGCAGGGCGATGCGTTCCCCGCCCTCCACCAGAAGGTTTACCCCCTGGAAGAGGGTGCGCCCGTCAAAGCCCATCTCCAGGTCCTTGACCAGCAGTACCTCGTCCCCCTGAAAGTCCCGCTCACCGAAGCGGACCTCCAGCCGGCGGTCCTTTTTGGGCTTGTCCGTCTTGCGCAGGCGTTCAATCCGCTTTTCCATGGAGAAAGCCCGCTTGTGCAGCTTGTCGTTGCCCATGAAAGCCCACAGGTGGAGCTTGTCCGCCGCGGTCTGAAGCTGCTCGATCTTGGCCTGCTCCTTCTCGTACTGCTTTAACTTCTCCTCATAGCGGCGCTCCTTCTCCTCGGCGTAGAAGCTGTAGTTGCCGCTGTAGAATTCCGCCTTTCCCTCCTGGATCTCAATGACCCGCTTCACCACCCGGTCCAAAAACCAGCGGTCATGAGAGATGGCCAGGACGGTGCCCTTGTACCGGTCCAGATATTCCTCCAGCCACTCGGTGGCCCGCAGGTCCAGGTGGTTGGTGGGCTCGTCCAGCAGGAGGATGTCGGTTTTTTCCAAAATCAGCCGCCCCAGGTTGACCCGGGTTTTCTCTCCGCCGGACAGGGAGGAGAAGAGCTGCCGGCGCATTTCTGGGGAGATGAGCAGGCCGTTGCACACCTTGCCGCGTTCCGTGTCGGTGTCGTAGCCCCCCTCTGCCTCAAACGCGGCGGCCAGCCGATCGTACCGTCTGAGCAGCTCCGGGTCCGGATCCGCCTCCATCTGTCCGGCCAGCTGGGCCATCTCCGCCTCCATACGGCGCAGGCGATCAAACGCGGTGCCCAGCACGTCCTCTACGGTGTATTCCGGGGGATAGACCGGGATCTGGGAGATCAGGCCCATGCCCTTTCCGGGAGCGATGACGACATCTCCCTCGTCGGCGTCCAGCTCACCGGTGAGAATTTTCAGCAGGGTGGTCTTTCCCGCGCCGTTTTTCCCCAGCAGGCCCACCCGTTCCCCTTGGTCAATCTGGAAGGTGAGCCCATCCAATATTTTCTTTCCAACCTCAAACTCCTTTACCAGGTTGGATACAGCAATGTCAATCATAATGGTCCTCTTTAAATTGTAACTGTCTTTCAGGAGCCGCTGATGGGATCCGCAGCTCCTAAACTTTATTTTCTTCCGGCGCTTTGACAAAAGGCCGCGGACCTGGCACCGGTCCGCAGCCTTTTGGTCCCTTACCGCCTACGTTTCGTTGGTAATTGTCTTCAAATACTCCACCAGGTCCTCAAAGGCCATCCCCCGGGAGGCTTTGACCAAAATGGTGGTGTCCGGCCGGACGACCTCGTCCAGAATCTTGTGGGCGGCTTCCTTGCTGGGACAGTAATAGACCTGCTCCACGGTGCTTACCTTGGCCGCGTCGTAGATATGCTTTGCCAGGGCACCCACCGCCACCAGGCAGTGGATGCCGGCCTTGCCCAGGTACTCCCCCACGCCGGCGTGGAGGGCGGGGGCCAGAGAGCCCAGCTCAAACATATCCCCCAGCACCGCCACCTTAAAAGCGGATTTGCTGCTGGACAGCACCTCCACCGCCGCCCGCATGGACTGGGGATTGGCGTTGTAGGTGTCGTTGAGAATGGTAATGCCGTCGGCCCGCTGGAGGATGTTCATGCGCATTTTTGTGGGGGCGAAGTGGAGCACCCCCTCCACAATCTCCCGCTGGGAAAGGCCGAAGTGCTCGCCCACCGCCATGGCCATCAGCGTGGGGTAGATCATGTGCTCTCCCAAGGCGGGGATTTCCACCTGGCAGGTCATGCGGGGGGTCTTCACCTGGCAGAGCATGTGGCTGCTGCCGTTGCTGGCAATCTTGCTGGCCTGGTAGTCCAGCCCCTCGCCGGAGCCGCACCAGACGGTCTCCCCCGGAAGCTGGCCCGCCAGGGTGCGCAGCAGAGGGTCGTCCCCGTTGAGCACCACAAAGCAGTCCGGCTTGGCGTGGTTGAAGATCTCCCGCTTGGCCTCCAGAATTTTCTCCCGGGTGCCGAAAAACTCGATGTGGGAGTCCCCCACGTTGGTAATGAGGGCCACGTCCGGCTCCACCAGATCGGACAGATAGTCAATCTCCCCGGCGTGGTTCATCCCCAGCTCCAGCACGGCGATCTCGTGCTCCCGGTTCAGGCGCAGCAGCGTCATGGGCACGCCGATATCGTTGTTCAGGTTGCCCTCCGTCTTGAGGACGCGGAACTTCTCCCCCAGCACCGCCGCCACCATGTCCTTTGTAGTGGTTTTGCCCACGGAGCCGGTGAGGGCCACAATGGGGATATCAAACTTTTTCTTATAGTGCTTGGCCAGGTCCCGCAGGGCCCGGGAGGTGCTGGCTACCTTGATGTAGAACTTTCCCGGCTGATAGTTCTCCCGCTCCCGCTGGGTGAAACAGCCGGCGGCCCCGCCCTCCAGGGCGGAATTGATATAGGCGTGTCCGTCAAAGCGCTCGCCGGACAGGGGGATGAACAGGGAGCCGGCGTGGATGGTCCGGCTGTCGGTCTCTACCCGGGTGATCTCCCGATCCAGATCGGAGAAATCTCCCAGCATCGCGCCTCCTACAACCTCCATGATCTCTCGTACGGTGATGGCTTCCATCAAATCTCCTCCACGGGACGGCTGCGTCCCCTTTATTTTGTCTTCAGCGGCTTTCTGAAATTGATCTGCTGCGTTTCACTGCCATACCATCGGCTGACAAGGGCCGGCACGGTTTTTCGGGGCGCAAGCGGCCGCTGGCGGCGTTGTACCCGCAGGGGGTACGCCCCATCCGTAAGGCAATGAAATTGCCGGCGGCTGGACAGTCCTCGTTGCCGGGCGACAGCCCGGCTGCCTCCTCCGCCAGATAGTCATACCCCATCTCCTGGCGGTTTAAGCGGCAAATCGCTTCGATATCATCCAGCTGTTCTTATCTCCGGCTTCATAGGGGGTCTACCGCTTCTCCCGGCGGGCCTTGATGGAGGCGTCTACGATTTTCTGGCACAGGGTGTCGTAATCTATGCCTATGGCGGCGGCCTCCTGGGGCACCAAGCTCAGGGCGGTCATCCCCGGCAGGGTATTGATCTCCAAAAACCAAGGCCGGTTTTCGCTGTCCAGCACAAAGTCGCTGCGGGAGTAAGCGGTCAGTCCCAGCACCTGGTGCATCCGCCGGGCGGCGGAGCGAATTTTGGCCTCCGCCTCCCCGTCCACCTGGGCGGGGCAGACCTCCAGGGCGGCGCCGGCCTGGTATTTGTTGCGGTAGTCGTAAAACCCGCTCTTGGGGATAACCTCAATGGAGGGCAGGCTCTCCCCCTCCAGCACGCCGCAGAAGAAGTCCCGGCCTTGGATGTACTGCTCCACCAGCACCCGGGCGGCATACTTCCGGCTCTCCCGCAGGGCGGCGGACAGCTCCTCCCGGGTTTTGCAGATGTAAACCCCTACCGACGACCCGCCGTTGGGGATCTTGACCACGCAGGGCAGCTCCTCATAGGACTCCGCCTGGGCGATCTCCCCGTCCGTGAGGGAGACCGTCCGCCACTGGGGGGTCAGAATCCCCTCCGCCGCAGCCAGGCTCTTGGTATAGTTCTTATCCATAGCAATGGCGCTGCCCAGATAGCCCGACCCGGTGTAGGGGATGCCCATCATGTCGAAAGCGGCTTGAATGCGGCCGTCCTCCCCGCAGTCCCCGTGGAGGGCGTTGAAGACAATGTCCGCCATCTGGCAGGCGGCCAGCACTCCCTGACCAAAGAGGCTCTCGCTCTTGTCCCCCCGGGCGGCCCGGACAGCCTCCAGGTCGGGGACCTCCTCCTTGATGTTCTTGTCAGGCAGGGGCGGCGGCAGGCGGAAGAGGTCCGCCAGGGGGTGCGGATAGTCCTCCAGCCCCAGGAAGAGGTCCACCAGCGCCACCCGATGTCCCTTCCGGGCCAGGGCTTGGCTGATCATCACGCCGGAGGAGAAGGAGACATTGCGCTCCGTGCTCAGACCTCCCGCCAATACTAATATGTCCATAACACACCTCATGTCTATTTATAATTGGACCAATGCTTCATAGGCCCTGCTTGATAACTGGCGCAATGCCCGGCGGCGAGAGATTTTTTCGCCAGACAAGGCAAAAAACCGCAGAAATACGTTGTATCGTTCCAGATTTTTTGACGCAGTATGGGGAAAAGATCCGCCCCATGGGTGTTTTCCAGGTGTTCAAACGAACTTCAGGCGGAGGGCGGAGGCCCCAGCGCCGGCTGCTTTGAGTCTATGCATACATTCCCGATTATAACATAAGCATTTCCAATACTCAATGTTAAACGGATAAATTAGACTTTCTTTCTCACAGCCCTGCGGCTATAATGATATAAAATAACCTGACTGTGCAGCTGGATGATAATGATGAAAAAGGGGAGGAATCCATTATGAAGATTGCGTCGGCGGAGCAGATGCAGGAGATGGACCGGGCGGCAATCCGCGAACGGGGCATTCCCTCCGCCGTTCTGATGGAGCGGGCGGCTGGCGCGGTGGCCAAGGCGGCCATTGCCCTGGCGGAGCGCGGGGGAGGACATGGAGGCCGGCCCAGGCGGGCGGTGTGCTTCTGCGGCCCCGGCAACAATGGGGGAGACGGAGTGGCGGCAGCCCGCCTGCTGCTGGAGGCAGGGTGGGAGATCCGGGCTATTCTGGTGGGGCGCCGGGAAAAAATGACCCCCGACTGCCGGGAGATGGAGCGCCGGCTCAACGAGCTGGGGGGGACGTTGGAGGATTTTGCCCCCGACCGCCCCGGCTTCGCCCAGTGGTGCCTGGATGCGGATGTGATGATTGACGCCCTGTTCGGCATTGGGCTGAACAGTCCGCTGCGGGAGGACGCCCGTTTGGCAGTCCAGATGATGAACACCTGCGACGTGCCGGTGGTCTCCGCCGACATCCCCAGCGGCGTGGAGGCGGACACCGGCCGCATTCTGGGGGACAGCGTCCGGGCCGACGCCACCGTCACCTTCTCCCTGCCCAAGGCGGGGCTCTTCCTGGGGGAGGGGGGGCTGCGCTCCGGGGCGCTCACTGTGGCGGACATCGGCATCCCCCTGGATCTCCTCCTGTGGGCGGACAGCAAGCTGTCCTCGGTGAGTGCCGCCGACGTCTCCCTGCCCCGGCGGGATCGGGCCGCCCACAAGGGGGATTTTGGCCGGGTGTTTGTGCTGGGGGGCTGCGTGGGGTACTCCGGCGCGCCGGTGCTGGCCGCCCGGGCGGCGGTCCGCGCGGGGGCGGGTCTGGTGACGGTGGGCGTGCCGGAGCCGGTATGGCCGGCAGCGGCGGTCAAGCTGGACGAGGCCATGCCCCACCCCCTTCCAGCCGGCCGGACAGGAGCCCTGGCCCTGGCGGCACAGGCGCCTGTCCTGGCGTTGGCAGAGCGCTGCGGCGCCTGTCTGATTGGCCCCGGCCTGAGCCGGGATCCGGACAGTGCCCAGCTGGTCCGCCAGCTGCTGGCCGGCTTGCCCATGCCGGTCATTTTGGACGCTGACGGCATAAATGCCCTTGAGGGGCATATAGATGTGCTGGACGCCCGCCAGGACCGGCTCACCGTGCTCACCCCCCACGATGGGGAATTTGCCCGGGTGGGCGGGGATCTCAGCACCGGGGACCGGCTGGCCGCCGCCCGGGCCTTTGCCCAGGCCCACGGCTGCTGTCTGGTTCTCAAGGGCCACCGCACCATCACCGCTTTTCCCGACGCTTCCGCATTTGTCAACACCACCGGCAACCCAGGCATGGCCAAAGGGGGCAGCGGCGACGTGCTGGGCGGCGTTCTGCTGGCCCTGTTGGGCCAGGGGTTCCCCCCCCGGGAGGCCGTCCCCCTGTCGGTGTGGATCCACGGCCGGGCCGGCGACCTGTGCGCCCAGGCGATTGGGGAGTACGGCATGACCCCCTCCGACCTGATCGCCCGGCTGCCCCAGGTGCTGCGGGAGTGCGAGGGGGCCGGCCAGCCCTGTTTTTAATGCGCAGTCGGGAATACCAGCGGTTGACAAGGAGGAACTGCCGTGCGCCATCGTTGGATGTATGTACCGATGATAACCCTGTGCCTGCTGCTCTCCGCCTGCGGCGGGGGCAGTGGAGGAGGACAGGCGGAGGAACTGGCTTTGGGGATCCGGGCCGAGTACCTGGCCGCGGACCGCTGCGCCGCCCAGGCGGAGATTATCGCCGACTACGGCCAGAGAGTGTATCAGTACGCCTTGGACGTGGATTGGGCCAGAGAGGGGGTGAGTACCCTTACCATCACCGCGCCGGAGGAGGTCGCCGGCGTCACCGCCCGCCTTCAGACGGGGGAGACCGCCCTGGAGTACGACGGGGTGCGGGTGGAGACCGGCCCGCTCAATCCCGAGGGACTCAGCCCCATGGACGCCGTCCCCGCCCTGTTCACCGCTGCCCGGGAGGGATTTCTGGCCCAGTGTACCTTGGAGTCCACCCAGGAGGGGCTCACCGTTCTCCACACCGTCATCCGTGACCCGGACGCCGCCCCAGGCGCCGGGACGGAGGTACAGCTCTGGTTCCACGGGGACACCCATGCCCTCCTCCGGGGGGAAATCAGCCAGGACGGCTTTACCGTCATCCAGTGCGTATTCCACCAGTTTGTCCTTACGCCCGCCCCGGCTTGACAGCACTTTTTTCCTCTTATATAATTTCTGAGGAGATAGGATGGAAAGCGGGAGGTGCAGTTTGGGGGAGGGAAAGCGGATTGGTCTGGTATTCGCCGGCGGCGGGGGAAAGGGCGCTTATCAGATCGGCGTGTGGAAAGCCCTGCGGCAGCTTGGGCTGGAGGAGCAGGTGACTGCGGTATCCGGCACGTCAGTAGGGGCGCTGAACGCGGCCCTTTTCGTCCAGGGGGACCTGGAGCGGGCGGTCCAGGTGTGGACTGAGCTCACCCCCACCCGCGTACTGCGGGGCAACAGCCCCCAGATGGAGCGGCTGGAGGAGCTGGCGGACCTGATGGGGCGCTGCCAAGGGGGCATCTGCCCCAAGGAGATCCCCGCCATGCTGCGGGAGATGGGACCGAAGCTGGCGGAGCTGTCCGTGCCGCCGGCGGCGCTGACACTGTCCGGGGCGTGGCGGGCCCTGTTCCGGGGGGGCGGGGCGCTGATCCCCTTTGCCCGGAGCGCCCTGGCGGCGGGGGCCTTCTCTCAGGGCGGCCTGAGAGAGATTGTGGACAGCGCCCTGGACGGGGAGAAGATCGCCCGTTCTGCCGTCCACAGCTACGCCGCCTGCTGTAAGATTCCCGATCTGAAACCCCAGTACTTCCCCCTGTGGGGGGAGAGCGAGGAGCGCGTGGCGGAGATTTTGCTGGCTTCCGCGGCCCTTCCCATGATCTTCCCCCTCAGCCGGGTGGGGAAGGGGTTTTACTGGGACGGCGGGATTCCCGGCGTGGGGGACAATGTGCCGGTTCGGCCCTTGGCGGAGCGGGAGAGCTGCAATACCATTGTAGCGGTGCATCTGTCCGGGGAGCGCTACGTGAATCCGGACCAGTACCCAGACCTGGAGATCCACAATATCATTCCCTCCCGGGATTTGGGAAAGGTGCTCACCGGTACGCTGGACTTTTCCGGAACCCACGCCCGGCAGCGGATGGAGCTGGGAGAGGTGGACGCCTACGAGGCCCTGGCGGACTGGTAAATTCCGTGTTCTGAAAAGGAGGCGGACCCCTTGGAGCGGGTGGCGGCGGTATTTGAGCAGGAGCGGACGGCCCAGAAGATCAAACGGCTGGTAGAAAGCGCCGGGGGGCGGCAGGTCCTGTGCTGCGCCACCGCCGCCGAGGCCCGGCTGCTGCTGGCCCGGCAGCGGGTGGCGGCGGTGGTGTGCGGGTATAAGTTCCCGGACGGCACGGCGGAGGAGCTGTTTTTTGACCTGCGGGACGGCCCGGGGATGCTGCTGCTGGCGCCGGAGCATCTTCTGGTGCTGTGCCGGGACAGCCCGGGCCTGTTCAAGCGGTCCACCCCCCTGCGCCGGTCAGACGTGCTGGACGGCGTGGGGGAGGCCGTGCGCTGGGGAAACCAGCTCCGCCGCCCGGCGGCGGAGGCGGAGCTTATCCGCCGGGCCAAGGAGTGGCTGATGGAGCGATATGGGATGGATGAAGAAACCGCCCACCGGGCGCTGCAAAAGCGAAGCATGGACCAGGGGCTCCGTCTGGCTCAGACCGCCCGGGACCTCTTGGAGCGGGCGGCGGGGATTGCCCTCTTTTAAGGAACCGCTGAACCGATTCTGTACAGGCGGATGGAGCGGAAGCAGCGGTTCCTCAAAGGAGGGACGCTTGTGAAGTTCACGAAAATGCAGGGTCTGGGCAACGACTATGTCTACCTGGACTGCACAAAGGAGACCCCCAAAAATCTGCCGGAGCTGGCGGTGCGGATGTCCCGCCGGGGCTTTGGCGTGGGGGCGGACGGCTTAATCTGTATTTGCCCCTCTTCTCAGGCAGATGTGAAAATGCGCATGTTCAACGCCGACGGATCCGAGGGGGAGATGTGCGGCAACGGCATCCGCTGCGTGGGGAAATTTGTGTACGACAAGGGATTGGTGCCCAAGCGGGAGCTGACAGTGGAGACCTTGGCCGGAATAAGGCGGCTGTGGCTCCAGACGGAGGGCGGACAGGTCGCCGCAGCCACCGTGGATATGGGAGAGCCGGCGGTGGCGCCGGAGCAGATTCTGGAGGTGGGGGAGGCCGCTTATCGGGTGACGCCGGTGTCCGTGGGCAACCCCCACGCGGTGGTCTTTTGGGACGGGATTGAGCGTATGGCGCTAAAAACCCTGGGGCCTCAGTTTGAGCGCCACCCCGCCTTTCCCAACCGGACAAACGCAGAGTTTGTGGAAGTAGCCTCCCCCAACCACCTGCGTGTGCGGGTGTGGGAGCGGGGAAGCGGGGAGACTTTGGCCTGCGGCACCGGGGCGTGCGCTGCGCTGGCCGCGGCGGTGTCCGCCGGGCGGGCCCGGCGGGAGGCGGTGGTCAGTCTCCCCGGCGGCGATCTCAGGATTTTCTGGCCGAAAGATAAGGAAATTTATATGACCGGTCCGGCTGTGACCGTATACGAAGGAGAGTATGACAATGGTTCAGATCAATGAAAACTTTTTAAAGCTGCCTGGGAGCTATCTGTTTTCTGAAATTGCCCGGCGGGTGGCGGCGTACAGCGAGGCCAACCCAGAGCGGAAACTCATCCGGCTGGGCATCGGCGACGTGACCCGCCCCCTGCCGCCGGCGGTGACCGCCGCCATGCACGCCGCGGTGGACGACATGGCGGACGCGGGACGCTTCCACGGCTACGGGCCGGAGCAGGGGTATGCGTTTGTGCGCAATGCCATCGCGGAGAAGGACTACCAGGCCAGAGGGGTGAATATCCAGCCGGAGGAGATTTTTGTCTCCGATGGGGCCAAGAGCGACTGCGGCAACATCGTGGATCTCTTCGGCCCGGACAACAAGGTGGCGGTGTGCGATCCGGTCTACCCGGTGTACGTGGACACCAACGCCATGTCCGGCCGGGCGGGGGACTTCGATGAGGAGGCGGGCAAATGGACCAATCTGGTCTACATGCCCTGTACGGCGGAAAACGGCTTTCTGCCGGAGCTGCCCCAGGAGCCGGTGGACATGATCTACCTCTGCTTCCCCAACAACCCCACCGGCGGCGCGGCCACCCGGGATCAGCTCAAGCCCTGGGTGGATTACGCCAACCGGACCGGGGCGGTGATCCTGTTCGACTCGGCCTATGAGGCGTTCATCACCCGGCCCGGCGTGCCCCACTCCATCTTTGAGATCCCTGGGGCGGAGACCTGCGCCATTGAGTTTCGCTCCTTCTCCAAGACTGCCGGGTTCACCGGCACCCGCTGCGCTTATACGGTGGTGCCCAAGGCCCTGGAGCGGGGAGGCGCCAGCCTGAACGCCATGTGGAACCGCCGCCAGTGTACCAAGTTCAACGGCGTGCCCTATATAGTTCAGCGGGGTGCAGAGGCGGTATACACCCCGGAAGGGCAGACCCAGGTGCGGGAGATGATTGCCTGCTACCAAAACAACGCAAAAATTATCCGGGACGGCCTGGCTGCCGCCGGCCTTACTGTGTCCGGGGGGGTGGATTCCCCCTATGTGTGGGCCCGCACCCCGGATGGTATGGGCTCCTGGGAGTTCTTTGACCGGCTGCTCACCCAGGCCAACGTGGTCACTACCCCCGGCGCGGGCTTCGGCCCCAGCGGGGAGGGGTACATCCGCCTCACCGGCTTTGGCGAGACTGGGGCCACCCGGGAGGCCGTGGAGCGGATCAAACAGATTCTGTAACGGCAGGCTTGAAGCCAAGGGGCGGGGCGTTCCCGCCCCTGTTTCATACACATACAGAAGAGAGGGGAGCGCATATGGGGGTGCGGCTGACAGAGGAGCAGCGGGCTGTAGTGGAGAACCGCGGGGGAACGCTGCTGGTATCGGCGGCGGCCGGCTCCGGCAAGACCCGGGTGCTGGTAGAGCGCCTGCTGGACCGGGTGGAGCGGGAGGGGCTGGATGTGGACCAGTTTCTCATTATTACCTATACCAATGCGGCGGCGGCGGAGCTGCGGGCCCGGATTGTGGAGGAGATCGGCCAGCGCCTGGCGGGCCGGCCGGAGGACGGCCACCTGCGGCGGCAGTCCACCCTGGTCTACAAGGCGCAGATATCCACTATCCATGCCTTCTGCGCCCAGCTGCTCCGGGAGCAGGGCCACCTGCTGGACATAAATCCGGATTTTCGTCTGCTGGACGAGAGCGAGGCCGTCCTCATCATGGGGGAGGTGCTCACCGATGTGCTGGAAAAGCGCTATGAGACGATTGCCCCGGGTGATGACTTTACGCAGCTGGTGGACACCATGTCTGCCGGGCGGGACGACAGCCGTCTGGCCCAAATTGTGCTGCATATCCGAAACAAAGTGCAGAGCCACCCACGTCCGGAGCGGTGGCTGGCCCGGCAGGAGGCCGCTTTCGCCCTGGAGGGCATCTCCGAGGCGGGGGAGACGGCGTGGGGCCGTCTGCTGCTGGAGGACGCCGCCCGGCAGGCGGGCTACTGGCTGGGGCAGATGACCCGGGCGCTGGACCTGTGCGCCTGCGATGAGGCGGTTGAGCGCAACTACGCCCCCAGTCTCTGCGCCACCATAGCGGGCCTGCAGGCCCTCCTGGCGGGGACAAAGCAGGGCTGGGACCAGACCCGAGCCGCGCTTCCCATCCCGTTTCCCACCCCGGGGCGAAAAAGCGCGCCGGCGGATCTGCCGGAATTTTTGCAGATAAAAGAACTGCGGGCCCGGTGCAAAAAGCGGATGGAAAAGCTGGCGGAGGGCTTTGCCGACCCAAGCCAGGCCCTTCTGGAGGATCTGGCGGCGGTGCGCCCGGCGGTGCGGGGGCTGTTTGCCCTGGTGACGGACTTTGAGGCTGCCTACCAGGCGGAAAAGCAGCGCCGGGGCGTGCTGGACTTCTCCGACCTGGAGCATATGGCGGTGGCCCTGCTGGCGGACGGGGAGGGCCCCACCCCCCTTGCGGAGCAGCTGTCTGTCCGCTTTGACGAGATCATGGTGGACGAGTACCAGGACACCAACGAGGTGCAGAACGCCATCTTTTCCGCCCTGTCCCAGAGGGGGCGCAATCTCTTCCTGGTGGGGGATGTGAAGCAGTCTATCTACCGGTTCCGCCTGGCGGACCCCACGATTTTTTTGGAGAAATACCGCCGCTTTCGTCCGGCGGCAGAGGCGGGAGAGGGAGAGGCGCGGCGGATGATCCTCTCCAAAAACTTCCGCTCTCAGGAGCAGATTTTGGAGGGCGCCAATTTCCTCTTCCGCAATTTGATGAGCGAGGAGCTGGGGGAGATGGACTACCGGGCGGAGGAGGCGCTCTACACCGGCGGTACGCTGCCTTGGCGGGAGGCATGCGCCGTGGAGCTGGACGCCCTGGACCTGTCGGAGGGCGGGGACGAGGGGGAGGCTCAGCCGGAGGAGCAGGCCGCCAAAGTGTCCAAGGACCTCCAGGAAGCCCGGTCCGCCGCCAGGCGGATCCGGCAGCTTTTGGACGAGGGCTTCCCCGTCTCCGATGGGGCGGGAGGGCTGCGGCCGGTGCGCAGCGGGGATATTGTAATTTTGATGCGCTCCCCAGGGGGCGTGCTTCACCACTATGCCCGGGCCCTAGGGGAGCGGGGCATCCCCTGGGAGGCGGAGGGCAGCGGGGATTTCTTTGACGCCACAGAAGTGCAGGTGGCGCTGTCCCTGCTGCAGATTATCGACAACCCCCGGCAGGATGTACCTCTGATCTCCGTGCTGCGCTCACCGGTATACGGCTTCAGCGCCGACGCCCTGTCCCTGCTCCGGGCGGGCTGTCCCGAGGGAGATTTTTACGACGCCCTTGCCGCCGGGGCGGCGGCGGGGGACGGGGACAGCGCCGCCTTCCTGGCCGAGCTGGAGGAGCTGCGCTTCGGTACCGTGGACCGGAGCTGCTACCAGCTGATCTGGCACCTGTACGACCGCACCAGCCTGATGGGGATTTTTGGCGCCATGGCGGACGGAGAAACCCGCCAGGCCAACCTGCTGCTCCTGTCCGAGCTGGCCCGGAAGTTTGAGGGAGCAGGGCACCGGGGGCTGTTTGGATTTTTGTCTTACCTGACCCGCCTGCGGGAACAGGGGAAGCGGATTGCCCCGCCCAGCACCGGTTCCGGCGGGGAGGGCGTGCGCATTCTGACCATCCACCGCTCCAAGGGGCTGGAGTTCCCGGTGGTGCTGTTGTGCGGGCTGTCCCGCCGGCTCAACCGGGAGGACACCATGCGGCCCATTCTGTTCCATCCCAAGCTGGGGGTGGGACCCAAGCGGCTGGACACGGAGCGAATGGTGGAGTACCCCACGTTGGCCCGGCAGGCGGTGGCCCGGCAGGTGGAGTACGAGATGATGGCGGAGGAGCTGCGGCTGCTCTACGTGGCGGTGACCCGGGCAAAGGAGAAGCTGATCCTATCCGTAGCCCTCACCGGCGGGGGAAGGGACGTCGCAAAGCTGGTCTCGGACGCGGGCTGTCCCGTGGAGCCCCAGGCCCTGGCGGGGTGCCAGACGGTGGGACAGTGGGTGCTGCTGGCCGTCCTGGCCCGGCCGGAGGCACATCCCTTATTCACTGCTGCTGGGGCGGAGGCACTGCCCCACGTTGGGGCCCAGTTCGGCCCGCCCTGGGATATCCGCTGGGTGAAGGGCGCCGCCCTGTCCCGGCCACCGTTGGAACGGCGGGTGGAGGAGCCGGGAGAGGAGGAGTCCCCCGCCGGCCCGGAGCTGGCAGCCCGGCTGTCCTGGACTTACCCCCACAGCGGCGATGTAGAGCTGCCCTCCAAGCTGACAGCAACCCAGCTCAAGGGGAGAAATCTGGATGACGAGGTGGCGGAGGACACCTATCCGGCTGCGGCCGGTGCAGTTCCACAGGAGACCCGTCCAACCCTGCGCCGTCCCCGGTTCGCGGAGGAGGAATTCGGCCTCACTCCCGCCCAGAAGGGCACCGCCCTCCACCTGGCCATGCAGTTTATCGACTTTCAGCAGACGGGCTCCGCCGCCCAGGTGAGCCGGGAGGTGGAGCGCCTGGTGCGCAGCGCTTTTCTGACCCCGGAGCAGGGGAAGGCGGTGGATGTGAAGCGGATTGCCGCCTTTTTCGCCTCCCCTCTGGGGCGGGAGGTACGCCAATCCCCCACCCTGCGGCGGGAGTTCAAATTCTCCCTGTTGACCCCGGCGGCGGACTACTTTCCGGGGGCGGGCGCGGGGGAACAGGTCTTGCTTCAGGGGGTCATCGACTGCTTTTTTGAGACGCTGGAGGGGATTACCGTGGTGGACTTCAAAACCGACCAGGTGCGCAGAGAGAATCTTGCCGCCCGGGCGGCGGAGTACCGCCCCCAGCTCATGGCCTACGGCCGGGCGCTGGAGGAGATCACCGGCCGGCCGGTGGTCCGCCGGGTGCTGTGGTTCTTTGCCCAGAATGCCGGGATTGAGGTGTGACTCCTCTGACTGACTGCACAAAACAGAGGTTTCTATTGCGAAAAATATAGACAAATTGACGGAAACATGCTATAATAAAGTAACCCGCCAGATGGAATATGTGGGGAGGTAGCCTTATGAAACATGTTGTGATTTCCATCAGCCGTCAGTATGGATCCGGCGGCCGGCTTGTGGCCCAGAGACTCTCTGAGGTACTGAACATTCCCTTTTATGACAAGGAGATCATCCAGAAGGTGTCCAAGGAGACCGGCCTGACGGAGCAGTATATCCGTCAGATGGAGAGCAAGCCTACCGGCAGCTTTATCTTTGACCTGTACAGCATGACCCAGACCATGCCCCTGCCGGATCAGGTGTTTATCGCCCAGTCCAGGATCATCAAGGAGGCGGCGATGCAGGGTCCCTGTGTGATTGTGGGCCGGTGCTCCGACTATGTACTGGACGAATTTCCCAGCTGTCTGCGGGTATTTGTCTCCGCCCCCATGGCGGAGCGGGTCCGCCGGGTGAGGGAGACTTATCAGGTAGAGGCGGTCCACATGGAGAACCATATCAACCGCCAGGACCGGTACCGGGCCTCCTATTACAGCCACTTTGCCGGGAAAAAGTGGGGAGATATGTCCAACTATGATCTGTGCGTCAACACCCGTATTGGCGTAGAGCAAGCGGTAAAAGTCATCCAAACTGCCGCCCTGTCCCTGGATGGGGAGCTAAGCGGGAAATAAAAAAGGCCCTCCAGCCGCGGCTGGAGGGCCTTTTTGCAGGGAAGCTCAAGAGGTGCTGTGGCATACCCGGCGGTTATGCCCTACGGATTCCCGCCATCGGAGGGTTCTTGCGGGGGCTGCTGCTCTAAGCTGCGCCAGAACGCCTGATTCTTGACGGAGGGAAGATAGCGGATGCGGTCCCCGCCGCGCCCCTCCTCGAAGTGGCAGGCGGCGGCGTAGTCGCACCACTGGCAGGCATTGTGCTCCGGACCCCGCCAGAAGGGATCGGCGGCGATATTGCCGGCGGCCAGTTCCTGCGCAATGGCGTGCAGGGTAGTGTTGATGTGCCGCTCCAGCCGGCCCAAACGCGCGGCGGAGACCAGCGCGTCGCCGGAGATGGCCCCGGTCTTGGAGGATACCCGCACCGGGAGAAAACGGATGCCCTCCGGCCCCGGATGTTCCATGGCGGACAGAACCTCCGGGTCATCCAGAATCAGGCCCCGCCGCTTGAGCTCCGCGTCCACCGCCTGCCGCCGCTGCGCCTGGGTCATAGAGCGGCTGCCCTTGATTACTGCGTCCCGAGCGGGGAGATAGACCACGCCGGCAGGGGCAATCTCCCGCTGAAAATACATCCGGCCCTCTTCCTTGAGGGTAAAGAGGTAAAGCAGCATCTGAAGACCCAGGCCGTTCCAGATGTCTGTGAGATCAAAGGATT
Source organism: Pseudoflavonifractor sp. 524-17 (assembly GCF_009935845.1). GTDB lineage: Bacteria > Bacillota > Clostridia > Oscillospirales > Oscillospiraceae > Pseudoflavonifractor_A. Next base: position 71,987 of record NZ_QWEK01000013.1, read on the forward strand.
TCCGTCCGGTCTTGTAGTCTACTACCCGCAGATAGAGCTTGCCGTCCTTGATCCAGCCGTCTACCCGGTCCACAAAGCCGGAGACACTGACGGTCACTCCGCCGGCGGTGAGCTGGATGGGAGGCAGATCTTTGTCCCGGCCAAAGCCCAGCTCGAAGGCGATGGGCTGGAAGTCAGAGGCGGACAGCTCGTCCACCACATTGTCCACTACCGCGTAAATTGACTTGAGTAGCCGCCGGAAGAGATAGCGGAAGCGGGGGGTCTCCTGTTCCAGTCCGCCCAGCTCCTGGGTGGTGTAACGGTCCACCGTCTCCCGTACCAGGGCGTGAAGCGCGTCTGGGTCCACCGGCTTGGGAATGGGGACAGTCCCGTCCTGGGTGAGCGTTTTCAGCACATGCTCCAGCACATAGTGGACAAAGGTGCCGTATTCCGGGGCGCGAAAGCCGGCGGCCTGACGGGCTTTGGCTTTCAGGCCGTACTGCATGAAGTAGGAGAAGTGGCAGGACTTATACTTGTCCATCCGGGAGGCGGACATGGGGACCAGATGACCATACAGAGCCTGAACGGCCCGGGGGGAGAGATGCCCCCGCTCCAGGGCGGCGGCCCGCTCCATCCGGGCGACCAGGGGGGCGTATTGGGGGAACTGGAGGAGAACGGCGCGCACAGCGGGAAACCGTCCGACCTGTTCCAGCGCGGGATGTGGGGCGGCCAGGCGAAACGCGCCCATCAGCTGCGCCTCACGCACAGGGCGCAGGCCGGGGAACAGGCCGCACAGCCGGCCAACCAGAAAGGCGGGCCGGCGTTCCTCCCCCTGCGTGCCGGCGGCGGGCCAGCTGATGGACAGATGCCGGTCCGGCAGCGCCAAGGTTTCGTAAATAATGGTCATCTCCCGGTAGAGCTTGCCTGACAGGGCGGGGGCCAGCTCCAGCCCGTAGGAGGCGAGCAGGCTCCGGTCGTCGTCGTTGAGCAGGCCGGGGGAGGGGGCGGCCTGGGGAATACTGGCGTCGTCGCACCCCAGCAGGAAGAGGGCGCGGCAGGATTTATGGGCCAGCCGGGGCATCTCGCCGGCGTTGACCCGGTCCAGAGAGACGGGAATGGCGCCCACGCTGTATTGGGAGAGCACCAGAGAAAACAGCCGGGCGAACTCCTCCTGCTCCATGGGCAGGCCGTCCAGAATGCGGGCGCACTGCTCCAAAGCGCCGCAGAGGATGTCCCACAGCTGGCGGTATTCGTCGGCTAAGGCGGGCGCACCCCGCCGGCGCAGGGCCTCCTCCCGCTCCGCCAGGCGCTGGGGCAGGCCGATGTCCTCCATGAACAGATACAGGGCGATGCTTCGTCCCCGTCCGGTGGGCTCCACCCCGGTGCGCAGCCGTTCCAGCGGGGTGACAACCTTCCGCCGCAGGGCGTTGATTTGTGCCAGCAGGGCGGTGTGGCGCTCCTCCCAGGGCAGGCCGTAGCCCTCTGGGTGCATGGTCCAGTCCCCGGTCTGGGTCCATTTGCTGCCCCGGATGTCCCACTTTAAGACGTAGTTTTCCAAAAGATCCCGCTCCTCATCGGTGAGGCTGGTAAGTCCGGTTTTGAGACAGCGGAACAGATCCTCATACCGGTACCCGCCGGCTACCGTATCCAGGGCGGCGGTGATGAGGGCCAGGACAGGTTTTTGTAAAATATCGCTCATCTGTCCCAGAAAGACGGGGACGCCGTACCGGGAAAAGACAGTCTCAATGAGGGGGCCGTAGGTCTCCATAGACCGGGCGGTGACGGCAATGTCCCGGAAGCGCAGGCCCTCCTCCCGGACCAGGCGGAGGATTTCTGCCGCGGCATACTCAACCTCAGAGTAGGGGGCGGCGGCCTCATAGAGGGATAATCCCTCCCAGCCGGCGGAGTGGGGGACAGGGCAGGGGGAGAAGAGCTGCGCCTCCACCGCGGCCAGGGAGGGAGCCTTGTCCCGGCTGGGCTGGGAGAGGACCTCTTCCTGGACGGGGATGCGGCGGTTCTGGGCCAAACGGATCAGCTGCCGGGCGGTGCGCCGGGCAGGGGAGAAAATGCCGCAGCCCCCGTCGGTCTCTTCCAGATGGTCGCAGGTGAGCGCCACAGTGACAGAGGCGGCCTGGCAGAGCAGAGCGTCGATTACCTCCCGCTCCTGGGGCGTGAAGTCGGTAAAGCCGTCCAGATAGAAGTCCATCCCCGCTCCCCAGCGGCTGTCCAGCAGGGCCTGAGCCAGCCGGGTGATCCGGTCCCGGGGATCGGCTCCCTGCTGGGCGGTGAGCGCCTCATAGGCGCCGTAGATCAGAGAGATGTCCCGCAGCTTGTCCCCCTCGCCGCCGGGGGCGTCCTCCCCGGCAATCCAGAGCTGCCGTGCCGAGACGCAGCAGGTCTTCAGCTCGTCCACCGTGGACAGCAGGCCGGAGAGAAACGCCGGTTTGCGGGAGGGACGCCGGTATAAAGTGAGCTGATCAGATACGTTTTTCAGGGCGGTGTACATCAACAGCAGCCGGCCGCCGGCGTCCAGCGTGGGGGCGGCCAGCCCGCCGTGGACGGAGAAGACCCGCCCGGCCAGCCGGGTGAAAGAGAGGACTTCCCCATACCGGGCAGCCTGGTTGCCGGCCAGGGCGCACAGACGCCGCTCGCTGTCATGGGAGTGCTGCTCCGGTACAATGAGTACCTGGGGCCGCCGGTCCCCGCTGTCTCTGATGCGGCGGAGCAGATGGGTAGACTTGCCGGTTCCGGACCGGCCAAGCAGCAGTGTCAGCATGGCCATTCCTCCTTATGTAACGAGAAGAAAAAGGGCCGTTTGAACAGGCGCAGCCTGCCCAAACGGCCTGAGAAGCGATTATTGGGGATTAAGGGTGTAGTTGGGGGCCTCTTTGGTGATATAGATATCGTGGGGATGGGACTCCCGCAGGCCGGCGGCGGTGATCTGCATAAACTGCGCCTTGCTCTGGAGATCGGCCACGGTGGGACAGCCGCAGTAGCCCATACCGGCCCGCAGGCCGCCCATAAGCTGATAGATGGTCTCGCTGGTCAGTCCCTTGTAAGGGACCCGGCCCTCTACGCCTTCGGGGACTAGCTTTTTGTTGTTTTCCTGGAAATACCGGTCCTTAGAGCCCTTGGCCATGGCGCCGAGGGAACCCATGCCCCGGTAGACCTTGAACTGGCGGCCCTGATAGACCTCGGTATCCCCTGGGGACTCCTCACAGCCGGCCAGCAGAGAACCCAGCATAACTACGTTGGCGCCGGCGGCAATGGCCTTGGCGATGTCGCCGGAATACTTCACGCCGCCGTCGGCGATGACGGGCACACCGTACTGGGCGGCCACGCAGGCGGCGTCATAGACGGCGGTGATCTGGGGCACGCCAATACCGGCCACCACCCGGGTGGTGCAGATAGAGCCGGGGCCGATGCCGATTTTCACGCAGTCCGCCCCCGCCTCGATGAGGGCGCGGGTGCCCTCCGCAGTGGCCACGTTGCCGGCGATGAGCTGCACATCAGGATAAAGGGCCTTGATCCGCTTGACGCACTCGATGATATTATGGCTGTGCCCATGGGCGGAATCCAAAGCCAGCACGTCGGCGCCGGCCTCCACCAGGGCGGCCACCCGGTCCAGCACGTCGCTGGTAACGCCGATGGCGGCGCCCACCAGCAGACGGCCCTTCTCGTCCCGGGCGGAGTGGGGGTAGACCTCGGCCTTTTCGATGTCCTTGATGGTGATCAGGCCCTTGAGATTGTCCTTATCGTCCACCAGGGGGAGCTTTTCAATCTTGTGGCGGCGGAGGATCTCCTTGGCCTCCTCCAAGGTGATGCCCTCCCGGGCAGTGACCAGGTTTTCCTTGGTCATCACGTTGTCGATAAGCTGATTCATGTCAGTTTCGAACTTCATGTCCCGGTTGGTGATGATGCCGATGAGCTTTCCATTGTCGCAGATAGGCACGCCGGAGATGCGGTACTTGGCCATGAGCTCGTCCGCCTCGGCCAAAGTGTGGCCGGGGGCCAGCCAGAAGGGGTTGGTGATGACGCCGTTTTCCGAGCGCTTCACCATGTCCACCTGCTCGGCCTGGGCGCCGATGGACATATTTTTGTGGATGATGCCGATGCCGCCCTCCCGGGCGATGGCAATGGCCATACGGTACTCGGTGACGGTGTCCATGGCGGCGCTCATCAAGGGGATGTTCAGCTTGATTTTTCTGGTAAGCTGGGTGGACAGGTCGATGTCCGCGGGGAGAATGTCGCTCTCCGCCGGGACGAGGAGTACGTCGTCAAAAGTGAGTCCCTGCTTGGTAAACTTCTCTCTGGCGTCCGTGTTGACCATAAATGCATCTCCTTTATTACTCTAAAATTTTTCCTATTCTACTCTCTTAGCATGCGCTTGTCAAGGGCGGATTTACCGCGGGCGGACCGTCACCTCTACCTGGTCTCCCTGGGACTTGTTCAGCTGTTCCCGAATGGCCTTCAGCATTCCGATGATATAGCAGATACTGCCGTCGGGATTTTTTACGCCCATATTTACAATGCTTCCATCATACGGGATCCCGTCAAAGGTCACGTGAACTTTGACCCTGCCCGTTCCAAATTCCTTTCGGATGTCATAGGGGAATTCCACATAGGCGCCGCCTTTTTGCCCGGCGGCGTGGATCTCAGCGCTGAACTGATACAGAGACTGTGCCATGTTCTTATCTTCTCCACAGATTTTATAATCAAATGGGGTGTGCTCACAGGTGCAAGGATTTCCCGGGACATTCCTCCACACAACGCAGGCACAGAATGCACTCGGTGCCGTTGCGGCGGCTGCGGCGGTTGTCAGGCACGTCCACATCCATGGGGCACACCTGCCTGCACTTGCCGCAGGAGCGGCAGCGCTGGGGATCGTTTTTGATCCGCAGCAGGGAGAAATAGCTGGCCGGCTTTAAAAATACCGTAACGGGGCAGATATATTTACAGAAGGCCCGGTTGTCCTTCAGGGCAAAGGCCAGCGCAATCCCCACGGCGTAGTACAGCAGGTTGCCGGCGAGAAAGCTGCAAAACAGCACGTCCTCCAGGTTGGGGACGCCCAGGACAAAGAGGGCGCCTACAAAGAGCAGGGAGGTGAGAAAGACCAGATAGCGGATCCACTGGAACTTCCTGCGGGGGCGCTGGGGGGTCTTGTAGGGGAGCAGGTCCAAAACCATGGCGGTCCAGCAGGCGTAGCCGCACCATCCCCGTCCGAAGAAAAAGGGGCCGAGGATTTTCGCCGCCAGATAGTGGATGACAGCCGCCTCAAACACGCCCAAAAACAGGTAGTACCAAAATCCCTCTATCTGCATATTTTCCCGGCACAGTACGCCGAGATAGACCAGCATGTACAGGCCGGCAGCAAACTGCACCAGATTGCGGGCGCAGGATATGTTCTTCTGGTAAAACAGAAGGCCAAAAGAGAGGCAGGCGCCGATATAGGAGAAGTTGAGCAGGTAAAACAGGTTGTCCAGCGCCAGCCACAAAATGACGGCGGCGGTCTCAAAAAGCAGCCAGAGGGCCAGAGGAAAGTCACGCTTCCTGTTCTTGTTCATCCCGATGCCCCATAGTTTTTAGTATTCCGGCAGCTCTGACAGAGTAAGGGCGGCGTCAAACCGGCTTTTTCCGTCGTGTCCGGTACCGTGGGCGTACCAGACGCCCCCGGCTTCTCCGGTATAGACCTGAAGCATCTCCCCCGGGCGGCACTCGGCCAGAAAGCCCACCTGGAGAGAGGAGACGAACTTCCCCTGCCCCAAGGCCTCCAGATGGAGGGCGTCGCAGGCGAAATCGGCGTATTTGCTGTTGTTTACATGGCGGTTTACATCAGCGTCGCTGTAGTGGAGCAGCCGCTCCTCCGCCAGGGACAGATCCGCCGGGAGGCGGACCCGGGTGAGGGTTTTGTCCTTGCACAGGGCTCCGCCGCCGGTGGCCTGAAATTCCGGCAGCCTGGAGAGATTGAGCAGCTTGTGGGTGTCTTGGCCGGCCAGCACCCAGGTAGAGATGGCCTCCCCCACGGGGGCGCCGTCCACAAAGAGGTCAAAGTCACGGTACATGGACGCCCCCTTTCCGCCCCGGTGCCAGGTGCGGATGGCCACCGTATTGTCCCAGAAAAGAGGCCGGTCCAGACGGTACCAGATCCGCGCCAGCATCCAGAAAGCGTTATGCCGCGCCAGCATTTCCTCCCGGGAGACATGCAGGGCCACCGCCGCCTCGGTGGCGGCCTCCTGAAGCAGGCCCAGCATGGCGGAGGGACGGCACTGATTAAAAGGGTCCGTATCCCGGGAGTTTACGGTGTATTGGTATTCAAAGAACATGAACGCTCTGACCTCCCGATCACAGGGGTTTGCCCCGAATTTGCAGGGACTGTTTGCAGCAGAGATCTGCCAAATCGCTCTGGGTGGCGGCGGGAATGCGCAGGGCGCTGCCGCACTGGGGGCAGATCAGATCCACGGAGCTGTAATTGACGCTGAGCTTCCACTCCTTGCAGCCGCAGGCGCAGGAGACGCCGCCCCGCTGGGCGATGTCCCGCAGCTCAGACAAAACCTCGTGCATCACCAGCTCGTCCAGAAAGGTCCCCGCCTGCGCGGCTTGGGCGTCCAGCTTGTCCACCGCCTCCTCCAGCCGGCGGACGGCGGCGTAAACCGCGTCTGCCTCTCCCACATAGCAGCAGTCCAGGCCGGACGCGCCGCAGGAAAAGGCCAGGGCCCGCCGGTGGAGAAAGTCCTGACTGGGACAGGCGGCGGTGTGCGCCCTGCCGCAGAAGACGCAGGGCACCTCCAGCCGCACCTGTCCGCCGGTGAGCGCAATGCGCAGGGCGGAGTGCCCGCAGGGACAGGGCAGCTCATTGGAAGCGGCAGCGAGTTGAAAGACGGTGCGCTCCAAAATCACACTCTGGCGGCAGTGGGGGCAGAAATAAGCGATGGTACGTGTTTCTTCCGCCATATCAAAAACCTCATTTCCATGCGAAAGCAGATGACGTGTATGTTTTCCTATTATACTCTGATTTCCCCAGGTTGAACAGGGCGGGATAAGACAAAATTCACCTGGGGCGGGGGAAAAGTTTTGCCAAATCCGCAAAGGGGAGGACGCGCAGGGAAAACCGGCGATCCCCTTGCCAAGCCGGGACAAACCTTTTATAATAAATGCAATTCGGGACATGTGGAGGTTAGAGAACATTGGACATGAAATGGTTTGACGAGATGGAGGCCCGCATCCCAAAGGGGGAGGTGCGCACCCGGTTCGCCCCTTCGCCCACAGGGTATATGCACGTGGGCAACCTGCGCACGGCGCTGTATACCTGGCTCATCGCCCGGCACAGCGGGGGAAAGTTTTTGCTGCGCATTGAGGACACGGACCAGGGCCGTCTGGTGGAGGACGCGGTGGATGTCATCTACAAGACCCTGCGCAGGTGCGGCCTGGACTGGGACGAGGGTCCCGACGTGGGCGGACCGGTGGGGCCCTATATCCAGACTGAGCGCCGGGATTTTTATGGAAAATATGCCCAGCTGCTGATAGAAAAAGGCTACGCCTACCGCTGCTTCTGCGATAAAGAGCGGTTGGAGTCCCTCCACGGGGCGGATGGGCTGGGCGGCTACGACGGCCGCTGCCGCAATCTCTCCCAGGCGGAGATCGATGAAAAGCTGGCCCAGGGCGTGCCCTGCGTGATCCGCCAAAAGATCCCGGCGGAGGGGAGCACTACCTTTGTGGACGGGGTATTTGGGGAGATCACCGTGGAGAACAGCACCCTGGATGACCAGGTGCTGATCAAATCCGACGGGCTGCCCACCTATAACTTTGCCAACGTCATCGACGACCATCTGATGGGCATCACCCATGTGGTGCGCGGCAGCGAGTACCTGTCCTCCACCCCCAAGTACAACCTGCTCTACCAGGCCTTCGGCTGGGAGCTGCCGGCCTATCTCCACTGCTCTCCCGTCATGCGGGACGCCCATAACAAGATGTCCAAGCGGAAAGGGGACCCCTCTTACGAGGATCTTCTGGCCATGGGCTTTTTGTCTGAGGCGGTGGTGAACTATGTCACCCTGCTGGGCTGGTCCCCCCGGGGGGCGTACAGCGAGCGGGAGTTCTTCACCCTGCCGGATCTGGCGGAGATCTTCGAGACTGGCGGTATCTCCAAATCCCCCGCCATCTTCGACCTGGAGAAGCTGAAGTACTTTAACGCCAGCTATCTCCGCGCCCTGCCGGCGGAGGAGTTCTATCAGGGGGCCCTGCCCTATCTGAAAGAGGCGGTGAAGAATCCGGAGATTGATCTGTCCCTGGTGGCGCCTCTGGTTCAGCCCCGGTGCGAGACCTGGCTGGACATCGCCCCCCAGGTGGACTTCCTGGACGCCCTGCCCTCCTACGGCAACGAGCTTTACTGCCATAAGAAGATGAAGACCAACGAGGGCAACTCGCTGGAGGCCCTGGAGCTGGTTCTGCCTGTGCTGGAGGGCATGGACCGCTGGGAGTACGGCGCCCTCCACGACGGCCTGCTGGATCTGGCCGCCAAGCACGGGCTGAAAAACGGCCGCATCCTCTGGCCGGTGCGTACCGCTCTGTCCGGCAAGGCGGTGACCCCCGGCGGCGCGGTGGAGCTGTGCCACATTTTGGGCAAGGAGGAGGCCCTGCGCCGGATTCAGGCGGGGATAGAGCAGCTGAGACAGGCGAAACAGGGATAAAAAAGAGCGCTGGGGGGATTTATGTGAAGAACTTCAGGAATTATACGCCGGAAAAGTATAAGAGCGCCGGTTTTCAAGCGATCGAAGCGGGCGTTTATAAGACCAAGTCGCCTTATGATGACAAGGAAATTTACGTCACCTCTCTCTCTTTTGAGATGGAGCCGGAGTGCTTTGGGGAAGAGGACGCCTCCCCCAGAAATCTGACCCAGATCCCCATTGAGGGCATTTTGGACGAGTTTTCCGTCTACGTCACCGACTTTTACGACGCTTTGAACGAGGCCAGCGAGGTGATTTGCTACCAGGAATTCGGCTCCTCTCATCTGTCCGATATCCAACGGCTGAGAACCCTGATTGGAAAGCGGTTTTACGCTGAACTGTGTGAGGAAGACGAAGACGAGGAGTATACCATGGTAATGGAATAAAAAGCGGCGCCAGGAGCATTTTCAAATAAAACCCAGGCAAAGCGGCCAGCAGCCATTTTGCCTGGGTTTTTGGATAGGTTCAGACAGACGCTAGAGAAGACGCAGGATTTCCCGCTTGAGCCGGGAGATAATACGCTTTTCCAGGCGGGAGATGTAGGACTGGGAGATGCCGAGCCGGTCGGCCACCTCCTTTTGGGTCTGCTCCCGCCGGCCGTTGAGGCCGAAGCGCAGGGTAATAATCTCCTGCTCCCGGGGCTCCAGCTTCTGGATGGCCTGAAAGAGCAGCTGGCGATCCACGTCGTCCTCGATGGGCTTCATTACCAGATCGGTGTCGGTGCCCAGGATGTCGGACAGAAGGAGCTCGTTGCCGTCCCAGTCGGTGTTGAGGGGTTCGTCAAAGGAGACCTCGCCCTTCTGGTTGGCGATTTTGCGCAGGTGCATTAAAATCTCATTCTCAATACACCGGGAGGCGTAGGTGGCCAGCTTGATGTTCTTGGCGGGCTTGTAGGTGGACACCGCTTTGATCAGGCCGATGGTGCCGATGGAGATGAGATCCTCCAGCCCCACGCCGGTGTTCTCGAAGCGGCGGGCGATGTAGACCACCAGACGGAGGTTGTGCTCAATAAGATGCCCCTTGGCGTCCTCGTCCCCCTGGTTGAGCAGCTGGATGAGCCGCCCCTCCTCCTCCCGGGAGAGGGGGGCGGGGAGGGTGTCGCTGCCGCCGATGTACATAATCTTGCCTGGCAGGCACAGGCCCAGCCGGGCCATCAGGCGCTGAAGGGCGGCGTAGAGCCGCAGGCGGGATACGTGCATGAAAAAGCTCCTTCCTCCGGTTAACCGCCGGATTTTACCGATTTTTGAGCGCATGGACGATTACGCGCCGATGAGCGCGCTGTATCCCCCGCCGTCAGAGACTGGCGTGGGGGAGAGGGCCACCAGAATGTCCCCGTAGGACTCCTGTCCGACCTGGACGCCGTCGCTGTGCATGGCCAGGAGGAAGCCGCAGTCTACCCCTACCGCCCGGTAGGGGAGCAGCCGGAAGCGGGTGGACAGGGGGCTGAGCGCCTCCAGCGCGGCCACCGGGTCTCTCAGGTCCACCCGGGCGGCGGGCAGAAGGGCGCGCAGCTTCTCCCCCTCCGCCACCAGCACCGGCCGGCCGGTCACCGGGTCGGCCAGAGTGTTTCCCGTGTCCACCAGGGCGGTGAGCCGTACGGTGCGCCCCTGAAAGGAGACGGCGGCGGTGCGCAGCTCCCGAAAGCCGTGCCGGGCGGAGCGGCGGAAGACCAGCGTAAGCAGGGCGTAGCACCCGGCCGCGGACAGAAGGATGAGCCGCAGGTCCATTGCCGAGTAGAAGATGCCGTTTTTCAGCGCCAGTCCCCGCCCGCCCAGGAGGGTAATGGCGAAAATTCCGCCGCCGAAGGCCGCCGATACGCCCAAAAAAACCAGAGTAACCCGGAGAAGGTGGGAGCTGCGGTGGTAGGCGCACAGCAGCATCAGCACCCCGGCCCCCAGCTTGCACAGGGGGTGGAGGAGAAACTCCATGCCCGGGAGGAAGACGGCGGCGGCGTAGAGGGCGCCCAGCGCCGCCCCCAGACCCAGCCACCCCCGGCGCAGCGGCTCCCCCGCCAGCTTGCCCGCCGCCAGCAGCAGCAGATAGTTGACCGCCAGATTGAGCAGAAACAGGGCATCCAGATAGACGACGGTCACGGCGTTCCCTCCTTTCACCCTATCCGCAAGGGCCTCCTGGCCTGCCTGCGTCCCCGTGAGGGTAAGGCTATTATAAGCCAGTCCGGCCACAAAAAAGGTCAGAACAGGGCAAGGCGGATTTTGTCAAATCAACCTCGCGTTCCACAGCGCAAAACACCGGCGTCCCGTTGAACGGGACGCCGGTGTTTTTATGGAAAACGGATAAATTAGAACTTGCAGCGGACGAGACAGGTGAGGGTCTGGCCGTCCACCGTGCAGGTGAGGGTAACGGCTTTGCCGTTGCTGTTGGCCACGGCAGTGACCACGCCGTCGCTGCTCACCGTAGCGATAGAGGTGTCGTCAATGCTCCAGGTGGGAGTGGAGGAGGTGCCGTTTACCCGCATCGTTACGGTCTGGCCCTGCTTCTCCATGGTGAAGTCAGTCTTGTTCAGGGAGAGGCTGCCGCTGGGGGCGGCGGTAGAGGGCGCGGTGGGAGTGACCGTGGCCCCGGCAGGGGCGTCAAAGTTGCATCGGACGATACAGGTTTGGGTAATATTGGTTCCCTTCAGGGTGGCGGTGATGGTGGCCCGGCTGACGCCGTTGGAGCGGCCCAAGGCGGTGATCCGTCCGTTGTCATCCACGCTGACAACTTCGGGGTTGCTGCTGGTCCACTCCAGATAGCCTACGCTCCCCGCGGGGGAGAAGGTTGCATTGATGGAGTGGGACTCCTGATAATTGGAGACGGTGAAGTCTGATTTATCCAGGGAGAAGCTGGCGGCGGTCTGGTCGGCGGGAACCCCGGGGGAGGGCTGGGCGCTGGGAGCCACAGAGGGCGTGGGCTGAGCCGTGGGGGTGGGCGCGGGGGTGGCGGAGGGCGGCGTGATGGGCTTGCCCTTGTCCACCATAGGCTTGATAATGGAGATGACGATGCACACCGCCGCCACAATCAGGGCCAGAGAGATCACCGTGCTGATGATCCGGACGGGAGAGGGGGTGGAGTAACCGCCGCCCCGGGTATTGCGCCGGGGCGGACGGCTGCCCCGGGCGGACGGCTGCTCCGGAGGACGGCCGTTGCAGAAGGGGCAGCGTTTATAGGTAGCGGCGTAATCCTCGCCGCAGATGTCGCAGTGTATGGTTTTGTTCCTGGAGCCGGTGGGCGTCCGAGCCATAAAAATCCCTCCGATAAGACAAAGTTTAGCTTTATTCTACCTAAAAATAAGACGACCGTCAACCGGTGGGGAGAAATTGTAAGCGAAATTTAAGCTGTTAACAGAAAAGGGACGGGCCGGAGTGTTTGACAACCACCACAAAAGCACTATAATATAGAATAAGACAGCGGCATCGTTTCCCCGCCGCTACCGTCACGACAGCGAGGAGGTTACTGATATGAAGCTGGAACTGACGAACAAGCAATTCCGCCGTCTGCTGGACATGGCCTATATCGGAAACTGGGTTCTGAACTCCACCCGGGGGGAGGACCGGTTTCAGGACTATGATGAGGTAGAAAGCCTGCTGTTCCGCCAAGCCCGGGAAGAGGGCATGGGCGTGCTGGCGGAGGATTGGAAGGACGAGGTGGTCCCCTCCCGGGCGTTTGTGGAGGGCGGCATCCATGAGGCCATCATCGAATATGAAAACAGCATTTTCTTCGACATCCTGGCCGAGGATCTGGCCCGCCGGGATATGGACGACGTGCCCATCGACGAGAGCAACTATGAGGAGCTCAACCGCCGGATTGACGCCTATATTGCGGAGTTTGACCAGCACGGCACCGACAATATCCTGGTAGACAGCGACACCCTGCCGTAACAACAGAAAATCCCCCGCCACGGCTTCGTCTGAACGCTGCGGCGGGGGATTTTTTGCGCTTTAGTGCGGTATGCGCTCCCGGCGGCGGGCGATCATGGCCCGGAAAGCGCCAGGGTCGCGGTTGATCACCAGCTCCGGGGGGAAGCCCAGCTCGCGCAGCAGGGCGTGGGCGTAGGCGTGGCCGCCTACGGCGGAGGTGAAGTGGGCGTCGCTGCCCACGGTGACGCATACCCCCTCCCGCCTGCACAGGCGGAGCATTTCGGCGCAGTGGACGTGGGCGTCCAGCCGGAAGCTGCGGGGAGCCAGAGAGCTGTTGTTGACCTCCAGCAGGACCCCATGCTCCCCGGCGGCCCGGACCACGGCGGGATAGTCCAGGGGATAGCGGCCGTCGTCCGGGTGGCCAATAATAGCCACATAGGGGTTTTCCATGGCCCTAAGGACGGCGTTGGTATACCCGTCCGCGTCCCCATTGGGGGGGATGCACTTGGGATGGAGGCTGGCAATGGCCAGGTCCAGCTCCTTGAGGGCGGGCCCGTCCAGGTCCAGGGCGCCGCCGGTGTCCATCAGGTTGAGCTCCGCCCCCAGCATGACGTCAATGCCGAAGAGGGTGCGGTCGATAACCCGCAGGTTCATAAAATAGTCCCGGCAGGTGGTGTGGGCCATGCCGGGGGCGTGGTCGGTGACGCACAGCAGCTCCAGCCCGCGGTCCGCGGCGGCTTTGGCCATCTCCAGCACCGTGGAGTAGGCGTGGCCGCTGGCGACGGTGTGGGAGTGGCTGTCCAAACGAAATTTCATAGGCAATTCCTCGTTTCCAGGGATTTTCCCCCCATTATATCCCCGAAAGAGGCAAAAAGCAAGATGCCAAAAGGGTAAGCGCCGGTGTGCGGCCCACCCTTTTGCCCTAATTGAATTTGTGTTCAGAAGCGCGGAGGCTCAGAGTGCCGGTGGGGATAGTCCCATAGGGGCAGTCCATGCAGATGATGAAATCCTTGTTGTCTGCGTTCTCCGCCACCGGGGTCGCGCCCCACTGGCCGGATTTGATGGTGTTGGTGCTGCGGAGGACCTTCTCGCCGTTCACGACTTCGTAGATCCGCAAGCGGATATCGTATTTTCCCGTATTGTGCAGGGCGGCGCGGTAGAAGGAACGGCTGCCGGTGAAAAGCGGAAGCTCGAAGTCAGCAGGCACATCGCGGTTGTAGTAGATATACTTGCTGGCTTCTGCGTCCGCCGTGGGGAAGGTCTGGATGCTGATGGTGCCTATGGGGTCGTTCCCCCAGATACAGTTCATGGAAACGTGAAAGCGCTTGTTGGCGGCGCCGGCCTTGATTCCGGTGCCGCCGGATTTACCGGCGTCTACTGTTGTGGAATACCACAGTTTAGATTCCCCGGTTTCCAATTCTTCATAGATAGTTAACTGGATGTCATACTTTCCGGTGTTGTTCACTGTGACCTGGAAAAAAGGAGAATTACCTATGGAAAATTCATAGCGTTCGCCCCGAACAATGGACTCGTTATTATAGATATGCTCCCCGATTGCGGGGATGTTTACCATGAGGGCGGCAGGCTGGGCGGGCGCGGAGGACGCGAAGGAGGGAACGGCTGCGGCGGAGAGGACGCAGGCGGCACAGAGGACGCCGCCCAGAACCTTTTTGTACCTGTTCATAACAATACTCCTTTCGAGATGGCCAACCGCTCCCTTTACAGGAAGTCTATGTCGGCTATACGGACATTTAAAAAACCCTCCGGCTCATAGGTTTCATCATCGCAGGAAAAGCGGATTACGAAGCTTTTTCCGGCGGCGTTTTCCTCCACACCGGTGCCGCCCCACTTTCCAGCGGGGATTTTGTAGTCGTTGTACAGGATCTCCATCCCGTCCTTCACCTCGTAGAGGGACATGGTGATCTCCTGGTCGCCGGTGTTGTGCAGGGCCACACGGAAGAAGGCGTAGCCGTCCCGCATATGGAAGGGATAGGTTCCCACCTCATGGTCCTCGATTATGGAGCCGGGGTGAAGGCTGTAGTCCTTGTAGACCCTGGCGCTGTCGGCGGAGGCGGGGATTGCCATGGAACAGAGCAGGCCGGCAGCGCACAGGACGCCGGCGGCTTTTCGATAGACTTTCATCTGAATCACCTTTCTTTTTTAATTTCGTGCAGTTACAGTTATTAGCATACGACATTTGTATCTGGAATTAGACCTCTATTTTATGTGAATAATTTTATAGGTTTATCCTATGGTTGACTAGGCTCCATTCTCTCCCGAGAATGGAGCCTAGCAGGGATGAGGGATGGATTAGAACATATTTCTAGGAGGTGCTGCTTAATTGTTGATCTTTTCAAAGCTGGTGCCCAGCTTGTAGTACAGATAGCCGTTCAACTCCACACTGCCGTCAGCGGAATGGACAGTGAGAAGGTAGTCCCCGCTCTCCAAAGGGACCTCTGCGTAGAAGGACTGGGCGGTATGGGCCGGGACCTTCTGGGAGCAGTAGGCCTCTTTCTCGCGGGTGGCGATGATGAAATAGAGATCCTCTTCCCCGTCATTGGCAATGGCTACCTTCCAGTAGTTATAGGTATCGCCAATGGGGAACTCTATCAGCTTCTGGTTTCCGCCTGCCAGCGTTACCTGTGTGCTGGGCGTTACGCCTGTGAATTCCGCAGGTGCAGGAGACGGGTGCGCTGCCGGAGCCGCTGTACCCTCAGATGCCAGCGTGCCGCCGCCAAGACAGGCCAATACCCCCAGCGTCAGGAGCCCTGCGGTCATTCCGCTTCTGCTGAAATACATGGTTTCCTCCTTTCAGATTGTGATTTGCACATCGTAGCGCTGCGATTCACCGGGGAGTGCTCTGCTGTGATGTACAGTCTATATTATAGTACATTAAAATTATTTGTCAACATAAAAATAAATAAAAATTCGATAATATTATTCGAGCAACATCTTGCAAAGAGGAAATCTATCTGCTATAATAAAAATGATCCAGAAGGAATGGAATACGTATTTCAAAAATAGGAAGCAGGAGAGTTCATGTCGACAGAAGAACCAAAAACCAGAGGAAAAAAGAAAACCAGCACCTCTCCCGAGGGACTGGAAGAAAATTTGAAGAAGGGCAGCTCTGAGCTACTGATCCTTTTTCTGCTGCGGGAGCAGGAGATGTATATCAACGAGATGGCGGAGCGGCTGTCCCAGCGCAGCGGCGGGCGGCTGAATATCAGCTTTCCCTACGCCATCATTTACCGTCTGCTGGACGCGCACTATATTGAACTGGGGGCAAAGACCGCCGCCCCGGACGGCCGCCGCCGCCAGTACTACCGCGTTACCGAAGCGGGGTGCGCCTATCTGGAGGAGCTTTTGGCAGTTCTGGATCGCTTTATGGGGGGTGTATACCAGATCATTAATGGCAGCGACAATGAGAAAGAGGAGGAAAAAGATGGGAGCAATGATTGCGCAGAGAGCTGAGTACCTCCGTGAAGTCAAAAAAGAGCTGGCCTGCCCCTGGCGGGAGCGGCGCCGCCTGCTCCGGCGGGCGGAACAGGCGGTGGACGCCTTCCTGGAGGAAAACCCCGAAGCCGGCCAAGACGACTGGTACGCCGCCCTGGGCGCGCCGGAAGACATGGCGGGAGAGCTGCTTACAAGCTATGACACGGGGGAAATCAAGAGAATAAGGCAGAACAAGCTGCTTTCTCTGAAAGTTGCGGTGTTCAGTCTTGTGGTATTGGTGTTCGCCTTTGGAGGTTTGCTTTACTATTATTGGGCGCACGAGGGGTATGTGGAAGTGACAACGATCATTTATGAAACAGATACCATTCCGACACCACCCCCGCCCGAAGCAACAACAAGAGTAACTTATCACTATTTGGAGGATTAAAGAAAGATGAAACGAATTCGTGCCTTTGTTACAGCGTTTCTGGTTCTTTCGCTTTGTGTCTGCACTGTTTCCGCGCAGGAAAATCCCTCTGTACAGTCCACTGAGGTCATCTGGTATGAGGATGGCAGTTGTCTTGAGATCACAACAATCGTTGACACACAGGCCCGCGCTTCCGCCAAATCCGCAAAGAAAATCTTTGATTATAAGGTTGGTGGAAAGGTTGCCATCTCTTATACGCTGCAAGGATGGTTTGAGTACGACTCTTCTACCAGCAAAGCGGTTGACACAGATGCGTCGATTGACATTTACCAGCCCGGCTGGAGCCTGACCAGCAACCGTGAAACCTGCTCCGGCAGTACGGTGCGGGGGACGGCCACCTTCTCGGGGCCCAGCGGATCCAAGACCCTCAGCGGCTCCATCACCTGCGACAAGAACGGGAATATTTCCTGATCAGAAACAGAACATACAGCGGCCCGCCGTGATGCGCCACGGCGGGCCGCTTTTATGCCTGCGCCGCGCCGGGAAAAGCCGCTTGCAAATGGGCCCGTTTTTTCTTATAATTTGATTGGAAGACAGCCGGAATTCCAGGCGCTGCCGCCCAGGGCGGCCCGGAACCATAGAAACGGAGGGGACGCGTTTGCCGTACACACCGCAGGAGCAGCGCATTTTAGACGCGGCGCTCAATGTAATGGCCAGATATTCTATCAGCGGAACAAGAATGCACCTGATTGCTGAGGAGGCAGGCATGGCCTCCTCCAACCTGCATTATCACTTCAAAACCAAGCACGACCTGCTCCTGGCGCTGCTGGCCGAGATGCAGGATCGGTTTGACGGGGAGCGCAGCGACGTGATGATGCGCAGCAGCCGCACCCTGCGGGAGCGGCTCCAGGTCTTTTTCGAGCAGAAGAAGACCTTTATTCTGGAGCAGCCCCGGTACGACAAAATCCAGTTTGACTTCTGGGTGCTGGGGCAGTCGGACGAGACGGTAAAGGAGTCCTTCGGCCGCTCCTTTGACCACTGGCGGGACCATCTGATCCAGAGTATGACGGAATTTTATCCCCAGATGGACCCGGAGTACGCCAAGGAACTCTCCTTTCTGCTGGTCTCCTTGATGATGGGGGCGTCCATGCAGTACCTGAACGGGGACGGGGTGGACCTGGACGCCTATTTCTCCATCTGCCTGGACATGGTCATGGGGGAGATTGAGCGGACCTGCGGCCCCTGCCTGGCGGAGGAATAGATGAAAAAAAGAGGCGGACCGTAAACACGGTCCGCCTCAGGCTGTCAAAAAAGTATTTTCGACAGCCTAAGCAATCAGCGCAGGACGGCGCCCAGCTCCCGCTCCAGCAGGGCGAGGATGCTGTTTACATCGTCGTCGGCCTCCGCGGCGGTGAGGCTGCGGTCATCGGCCCGGAGGGTGAGGTTGAAGGCCACCGACTTCTTCCCCGCGCCGATCCCCTGGCCCCGGTAGATGTCGAAGAGGGCCACCTCTTTCAGCAGGCCCTTGGCCCCCCGGCGGATGCACTCCTCCAGCTGGCCCACCTGGACAGCCTCGCCGCATACCACGGCAATGTCCCGCTGGACGCTGGGGAACCGGGGCAGGGGGGCGTACACCGGGTCGGGCCCCTTGGCGGCGAGGAGGGCGTCAAAGTCCAGCTCGGCGCAGTACAGCTCCCCGTCCACGCCGTAGTTTTGGGCCACCAGGGGGTGGATCTGGCCCATGACGCCCAGGCAGCGGGCCCCGCTCCACACGGCGGCGCAGCGGCCGGGATGGTAGGAGGGGTTGTCAGAGCAGGTGCGGAAGGACAGTGCGGGGGCGCGCAGGCCGGTGAGAAGGGCCTCCACCGTCCCCTTGAGGGCATAGAAATCCATGTCCGGGCCGTAGGCGCCCAGCGAGAGCACCTTGGCCTCGTTGGCAAGGCCGTCCCTGCCGCCGGGGAAGTAGATTCGGCCAATCTCATAGAGCATGGCGGTCTTGTTGCGGTAGTTGTAATTGCGGGTGAGGATTTCCAGCATGGAGGGCAGGGTGGTGGTGCGCATGATGGAGGTGTCCTCCCCCAAGGGGTTGAGAATCTGGAGGGAATTGCGCCGACGGTCCTGCGCCGGCATGGCGATCTTGTCATAGGCGGAGGGGGAGAGAAAGGAGTAGGTGATGATCTCGCTGCAGCCGCAGGCGCGGCAGAGGGCGCCCAGCTTCTGCTCCAGCTTTTCCTGCTCCGAGTACCCGCCCAGGGTGGTCTCGCCCCGCATCAGGGTGGTGGGAATGTTGTTGTAGCCGTAGAACCGGGCTACCTCCTCCGCCAGATCGGCCATCTCCTTCACGTCGCCCCGCCAGGAGGGGACGGTGACGGTGCGGTCCCGGTGGATCTGGAAGCCCAGCTTTTGCAGGATGGTCCACATCTCGTTTTCCGAGACATCGGTGCCCAGCAGGGCGTTGATCTTCTCCGGCTCCAGCTTGAGGGCGGTGGGCTGGGGGA
Organism: Pseudoflavonifractor sp. 524-17; assembly: GCF_009935845.1. Lineage (GTDB taxonomy): Bacteria > Bacillota > Clostridia > Oscillospirales > Oscillospiraceae > Pseudoflavonifractor_A. Next base: position 90,903 of record NZ_QWEK01000013.1, read on the forward strand.
CGTGGTTGAGAATGTCGATGACGCCGTCCACCACCTGGCCGGCGCCCAGCAGCTCCACCAGCTCGCAGGCCCGCTCCACGGCGGGGAGGGTGTTCATGGGATCCAGGCCCTTTTCAAACTTGGCCGACGCCTCGGTGCGCATCCCCAGGGCCAGGGCGCCCTTGCGGATGCAGGTGCCGTCAAAGCAGGCGGACTCAAAGACCACGTCGGCGGTGTCCGCCACAATCTCGCTGTTCTCGCCGCCCATAATGCCGGCCAGGCCCACCGCCCGGGTTTCGTCGGCGATGACCAGGTGGCTGGCGGTGAGGGTGTGCGCCTTGCCGTCCAGGGTGGTGAGCCTTTCTCCCTCCTCCGCCCGGCGGACGATGATTTTGCCGCCCTTTACATAGCGGTAGTCAAAGGCGTGCATGGGCTGGCCGTACTCCAGCATCACGTAGTTGGTGATGTCCACAATGTTGTTAATGGGGCGTACTCCCATGGCCCGCAGCCGCTCCCGCATCCACTTGGGGGAGGGGGCGATCTTCACGTTGCGCACCATCCGGGCGGTGTACCGGGGCACCAGATCGGCGGCGGGGGTCTCCACGTCCAGCAGCTCCGGCAGTACGCCGGGCCCGCCCCCCTTGACCGCGGGGGTGTGCAGGCGCAGGGGCCTGTCAAAGGTGGCGGACACCTCCCGGGCCAGACCGATCACGCTGAGGCAGTCGGGCCGGTTGGGGGTGATCTCAAACTCCACCACATGGTCGTCCTGGCCGGTGACGGTTTTGATGTCGTCCCCGGGCTTGCAGTCCTCCTGAAGGACGAAGATGCCGTCGGGAATGCAGTGGGGGAACTCCCGCTGCTCGGCGTGGAGGCCGGCCAGGGTGCAGATAGCGCGGGTTTGAGCATGGACGGCGACGAGATCGCCGGCGTGGATGTTCTGACAAGGCGTGACCACAGTCTCGCTGCCGCCTTTTCCGTCGCTGAGCACACAGCTCCACAAGCTGCCCCCCGCGTTTTCCACGGCTTGGACGCTCAAAACCTGAATGGGACCGCTGTCGCCGTCGGGAGTGGTGCCAGGTGTCTGGGGGTGGTAGTCATTCAAAAGGGCGGCGGCGGTAATCACTCCGTAGGGGAAGTCCCGCTCGTCCAGGCCCAGCTCTTTCAGGGAACACAGCATCCCGTTGGACAGCACCCCCCGCAGCTTGCCCTTCTCAATCCTCTTGCCCCCGGGGAGGGTGGATTTGTGCAGGGCCACAGGGACCAGGTCGCCTACGTGGATGTTCCACGCCCCGGTGACGATCTGGACGGGCTCCTCCTTGCCTACATCCACCTGGCACACCCACATATGGTCCGAGTCTGGGTGGCGCCCCATGGACAGGATGCGGCCTACCACCACGTTGTTGATCTCCTCCCCCATGTCGTGGGTCAGCTCCACCTTGGAGCCGGACAGGGTCATGGCCTCGGCGAAGTCTCTGTCGCCGGCGTCAATCTCAACAAATTCGCTGAGCCATTTTCTGGATAGATTCATATTGAAAACTCCTCTGAACTGTGATGTTTAATCAGAACTGCTCCAAAAAGCGCATATCGTTCTCGAAAATCAGCCGCAGGTCGGCGATTTTGAACCGGCGCATGGCGGTGCGCTCCAGGCCCATGCCGAAGGCCCAGCCGGACCAGATCTCCGGGTCGATGCCCGCCATGCGCAGCACGTTGGGGTGGATCATCCCCGCGCCCAGCAGCTCGATCCAGCCCTCCCCCTTGCAGGTGGGGCAGCCGGCGCCGCCGCACTTGTGGCACTGCACGTCCATCTCGCAGGAGGGCTCGGTAAAGGGGAAGTGGTGGGGGCGGAAGCGGGTGACAGTGCCCTTGCCGAACAGCTGCTCCGCCAGCAGATTTAAGGTGCCCTTCAGATCAGCCATAGTGACGTTTTTGTCAATAACCATGCCCTCCACCTGGTGGAACATGGGGGAGTGGGTGGCGTCCACCTCGTCCTTGCGGTACACCCGGCCGGGGGCGATGATGCGGATGGGCAGGGGCATGACCTCCATGGAGCGCACCTGCATGGGGCTGGTCTGGGAGCGGAGCATCACCCGGCTGTCCGTGTCAAAATAGAAGGTGTCCGACCAGTCCCGGGAGGGGTGCCCCTCCTCCGCGTTGAGCTTGTCAAAGTTGTACTCGGCCAGCTCCACCTCGGGGCCGTCCACCACCTGAAAACCCATGCTGACAAAGATGTCCTTGATCTCGTCCAGGGCGATATACATGGGGTGGCGGTGGCCCAGCACCGCCGGTCGGCCGGGGATGGTCACGTCCACCGCCTCGCTGGTGAGGCGGGCGGTCAGGGCCTGGGCCTCCAGGTCCCGCTGCCGCCGCTCCAGGGCGGAGGCCAGGGCCTCCCGCACCTGATTGGCCAGCTGGCCCATGACAGGCCGCTCCTCGGGAGAGAGCCTGCCCATCTGCTTGAGCAGGGCGGTGAGCTCCCCCTTCTTGCCCAGATACTTCACCCGAAGGGCGTCCAGCGCCTGGGCGTCCCCGGCGGCGGAAAAGGCGGCCAGGGCGTCGGTACGAATGTGCTCCAACAACTGCTTCATGTCTGTGCGTCTCCTTATTGTCAGTTAAAAGAAATACAAGCTCTGAATGGAATACGGACCTGTTTTAACAGCAAAAAAGCCCCCGTCCCATCCGAACAACAGACTGGGACGAAAGGCTTGCCCTTCCGCGGTACCACCCGCATTCCCACGCCGGGGCGCGGGCACTCTTAACGCCGGTAACGGGGCGTGACTCCGTCCCTGTCTCCAGGGCAGCTCCAGGGCGAACTAAGCGGCGGGTCTTCCGCGTCCGCTTTCAGCCGGCGGCGGACGCTCTCTGTAGGAACCGGGGCCGCTATTTTCCCCTTCCTCGCGTGTAAGCCTATTTATAGCATATCAAAACCGAAAATGCAAGGGTGAAACGAGCAAACCCGAGAAAAGATTGCCGCCGGCAGGGCGGGGCGGGCGAGCGTGAGAGCGGGAGGGCCGGCGCAATGAATACAAGTCGAATAATATTCACTAAAAAATGAATATTATTCATAAAGGTGTGAAAATAGACAAGATTGAAAAGAAGAAAAACGCATATTTATGCGAATATAGCCCTTGCATTTTTTACAGGAGCGTGATACACTAGCAGCAACATTGAAACAGACGGAGGTTTTCCATATGGCTGGCAAGAAAGAGATTAAAAAGGTAGTGCTCGCCTATTCCGGCGGGCTGGATACATCCATCATCATCCCCTGGCTGAAGGAGAACTACAACAACCCGGAGATCATCGCGGTTTCCGCCGACGTGGGCCAGGGGGACGAGCTGGACGGCCTGGAGGAAAAGGCCATCAAGACCGGGGCCTCCAAGCTGTATATTGAGGATCTGACCGACGAGATGGTGGACGACGTGATTATCCCCTCCATGATGATGGGGGCCAAGTACGAGGGCTACCTGCTGGGCACCGCCTTCGCCCGGCCCATCATCGCCAAGCGGCTGGTGGAGATCGCCAAGAAGGAGGAGGCGGACGCCATCTGCCACGGCTGCACCGGCAAGGGAAACGACCAGGTCCGCTTCGAGCTGGCCATCAAGCGCTTTGCCCCCGAGATGACCATTATCGCCCCCTGGCGGGAGTGGGACATCAAGGGCCGGGACGAGGAGATCGACTATGCCGAGGCCCACAACGTCCCCCTGAAAATCTCCCGGGAGACCAACTACTCCAAGGATAAGAACCTGTGGCATCTGAGCCACGAGGGCCTGGACCTGGAGGATCCGGCCAACGAGCCCCAGTACGACAAGCCCGGCTTTCTGGAGATGGGCGTCTCCCCCTTCCAGGCTCCGGACGCCCCCGCCTATGTGACCATCGACTTTGTAAAGGGCGTGCCTGTGGCCTTGGACGGGGAGAAAATGAAGGGCTCTGATATCATCCGCAAGCTGAATAAGCTGGGCGGGGACAACGGCATCGGCCTGCTGGACATTGTGGAAAACCGGCTGGTGGGCATGAAGGACCGGGGCGTGTATGAGACCCCCGGCGGCACCATCCTCTACCGGGCCCACGAGGTGCTGGAGATGCTCACCGTGGACAAGGACACCATGCACATGAAGAGCAAGCTGGCGGTGGACTTCGCCGACCTGGTGTACAACGGCAAGTGGTTCACCCCCCTGCGGGAGGCCCTCCAGGCCTTCGCGGTGCAGACCCAAGCGCATGTCACCGGAACGGTGAAGCTCAAGCTGTACAAGGGCAACATCATTACCGCCAGCGTCACCTCTCCGGACAGCCTGTACTCCGAGCAGCTGGTCACCTTTGAGGAGAGCGACTATAACCAGGACGACGCCACCGGCTTCATCAACCTGTGGGGCCTGCCTGACACGGTTCAGGCTCTGAGGGAGCAGGGAAAGCTGAAATAACCGGTATTATCTGACAGTGCAGCGGAGGACGGGCCCGGCGGGGCGGTTCCGCGTCCCCCGCTGCCCCTGTCATTTTTCCATTTTTCACATCAATACAGCGAGGTGCTTTTGCTATGAAACTATGGGCAGGCCGGTTCCAGAAGGAGACCGACACACTGGTCAACGATTTCAACTCCTCCATCTCGTTTGACGCCCGGCTCTATCGGGAGGATATCACAGGCTCCATGGCCCACGCGGCCATGCTGGGAAAGACCGGGATTATCGAGGCCCACGAGGCGGAGAAGATCATTGGCGGTTTAAAGGCCATTCTGGCGGATATCGAGGCAGGCAATGTGGAGTTCTCCATGGAAAACGAGGACATCCATATGAACATTGAGACCATGCTCACCCAGCGCATCGGCCAGACCGGCAAGCGCCTGCACACCGGCCGCAGCCGGAACGACCAGGTGGCGGTGGACTTCCGCCTCTTTGTGAAGAAGGAGATCCCTGTCATCACCGGCATGGTGAAGGACCTGGAGCGGGTGCTGGTGCGCAAGGCAGAGGCTAATCTGGACACAGTGATGCCCGGCTATACCCACCTTCAGCGGGCCCAGCCCACCACCTTTGCCCACTATATGATGGCCTACGCCAACATGCTCAAGCGGGATATCACCCGGCTGGAGGACTGTCTGGAGCGCATGGACGAGTGCCCCCTGGGGGCGGGGGCCCTGGCCACGTCCACCTATCCGGTGGACCGGTTCCAGACCGCCGCCGCCCTGGGCTTCCAAAAGCCCACCGACAACTCCATGGACTCGGTGTCCGACCGGGATTTTGCTATTGAGTTTTTGTGCGCCTGCTCTATTTTGATGATGCACCTGTCCCGGTTTTCCGAGGAGATCATCCTGTGGTGCTCCTGGGAGTTCAAGTATGTGGAGCTGGACGACGCCTATTCCACCGGCTCCTCCATCATGCCCCAGAAGAAAAACCCCGACGTGGCCGAGCTGGTCCGGGGCAAGACCGGCCGGGTGTACGGCTCTTTGATTACGCTGCTGACGGTGATGAAGGGCCTGCCCCTGGCTTATAATAAGGATATGCAGGAGGACAAGGAGCCGGTCTTTGACGCCATTGATACGGTGGAGCTGTGCATCCCCGTCTTTACCGCCATGCTGGACACCCTTACGGTGAAGAGCAAGAATATGCGCGCGGCGGCCTCCGGCGGCTTCATCAACGCCACCGACTGCGCAGACTATCTGGTGAAGAAGGGAATGCCCTTCCGGGAGGCGTACATGATCGTGGGCAAGCTGGTCAACTTCTGCATCAAGACCGGCGAAACCCTGGACACGCTGCCCCTGAAGGACTTTAAGGCGGTCTCCCCCGTCTTTGACGAGGATGTGTACCAGGCGTTGGAGCTGAACACCTGCGTCAACGGCCGGCAGGTCTATGGCGGCCCCGGCTGTGAGAGCGTCCTGCGGCAGATTGACAACATCAAACAGTTCCTGGCCCAGCGGGAGACAGAGTGACAGAGAAAGGAGCACCCATGAAACACACAGACAGGGCGATTGCCATCCTTGGGGCGGCGCTGGCGCTGGCTCTGACGGGCTGTACCAAAACGGGAGCAGTCCCTGACGGGACCAGCGCCCCAACGCCTTCCCCCACAGCGGCGGAACCTGCGCCTGCGCCCGCGCCTACCCCGGAACCAACCCTCTCCGCGGAACCGGAGGCGGATCTCTTCCCCCGGAACTTCAGCTTTGCCAGCGGCGCGGGGGGCTGGTCCACCGAGCTGGACGTGGCGGCGGACGGGTCCTTCACCGGCCAGTACCACGACTCGGACATGGGGACCCAGAGTGTGTACTACTGCAACTTCCACGGGACTTTCAGCCAGCCGGTGAAGGTGAACGACTACACCTACTCCATGCGCCTGGAGACCATCCAGCAGGAGGGCGCGGAGGGGGACGAGACCCTCGATGAGGACGGTACGCACTGGATTGTCTCCTACCCCTACGGCCTGGATGATGCGGACAAGATTTTCATTTACCTGCCCGGAGCCCAGCGGCAGGATCTGCCGGAGGGCTTTGTCAACTGGACCCGGGCCTTTGACCCCTGGGACACGGAGGACGAGCTGTCCAGAGAGGGGACGGACAAACTGCTCTGTTATGGACTATATAACGCGGCCGGAGACCAGGGATTTGTAGAGACCGGCTGGACGAGGTGACAAGAGATGGGAAAACCAAAGATCTATATTGACGGCAAAGAGGGAACTACCGGCCTGCAGATCTACGACCGTCTGGCGGAGCGGGAAGACATTGATTTACTGCTCATTGACGAGGACAAGCGCAAGGATAGGTTGGAGCGGAAAAAACTGCTCAACGCCGCCGACCTGGTCTTCCTCTGCCTGCCGGACGCCGCGGCCAAAGAGGCGGCGGCCCTCATTGAAAACCAGCATACCCGGGTGATTGACGCCTCCACCGCCCACCGGACCAGCCCGGACTGGGTGTACGGCTTCCCGGAGCTCCATGGCCGGCGGGAACAGATTAAGTCTGCCCGGCGGGTGGCCAATCCCGGCTGTCACGCCACAGGCTTTATCAGCATTGCCGCCCCGCTGGTGGAACTGGGCCTGCTGCCGGCGGACGGGCTGTTGACCTGCTTCTCCCTCACCGGCTATTCCGGCGGCGGGAAGAAGATGATTGCCCAGTATGAGGGAGAAGACCGCCCCTGCGCCCTGTCCAGCCCCGCGCTGTATGGGGTGCTGCAAAACCACAAGCACCTGCCGGAGATGCAGAAGGTGTGCGCCCTGGCGTACCCGCCGGTGTTTACCCCCATTGTGGACGACTACTACAAGGGGATGGCCGCCACAGTTCCCCTGCGCATGAGCCAGCTGCGGGGGGTGTCCACCCTCCATGAGGTGTGGCAGGCCCTGTCCGGCTATTACGGCGGGGAAGGGGTGGTCCAGGTGGAGGGCGACCCCACCGATCCGGACAGCGGCATGGACTCCGGCTTCAAGATCTACGCCAACATGCTGCGGGGCAAGGATACCCTTTCCCTCATCGTGGCCGGGAACGACCAGCAGTTCACCGTCACCGCCCTCTTTGACAACCTGGGCAAGGGGGCCAGCGGCGCGGCGGTGCAGAACATGAATTTGATGCTGGGCTTCGGGGAGACCGCCGGCCTGAATCTATAAGCGCCCAGAAGATGAAAAAGGAGCTGTCTGCCATGAAACAGATTTCCGGCGGCGTCACCGCCGCCAAGGGATTCCGGGCCGCGGGGGTCCACTGCGGCGTAAAGCATCACAAGAGCGACAAAAAGGATCTGGCGCTGATTGTATCCGAGCGGGAGTGCGCCGCCGCAGCTGTCTACACCATGAACCGGGTGAAGGCGGCGCCGGTCTATGTGACCATGGACCATCTGGAGGACGGCACCGCCTGGGGAGTTATCGCCAACAGCGGCAACGCCAACGCCTGCTGCCCCATGAGCCACGAGAACGCGGAGCTGATGTGCCAGTACGCCGCCGCCGCCACCGGCCGCAAGGCGGAGGACTTTGTGGTGGCCTCCACCGGCGTCATCGGCCAGACCATCAACATCGCCGCCATTGAGAAGGGCACGCCCGCTGCCGCCGCCGCGCTGAGCGAAGAGGGCTCTGACGGCGCGGCTCACGCCATCATGACCACGGATACGGAGAAAAAGGAGATCGCTTACTCCTTCACCGTAGGGGGAAAGAGCGTCTCCATCGGCGCAATCGCCAAGGGCTCCGGTATGATCCACCCCAATATGGGCACCATGCTGTGCTTTATTACCACGGACTGCGCCATCACCCAGGAGATGCTGGCGGAGGCCCTCCACGAGACCGTGCCCAAGACCTTCAACCGGGTGACTGTGGACGGGGATACCTCTACCAACGACATGTGCGTGGTGCTGGCCAACGGCATGGCGGAAAACGACCTGATTGAGTGGAAGGACGACAGTTATACCGTCTTTCAGAAGGCCTTGCTCCAGGTGTGTACCCATCTGGCCCGGGCCATCGCCGGGGACGGGGAGGGCGCGTCCCGGCTGGTGACCTGCCGGGTGTGGAAGGCCCGGAGCGAGGAGAGCGCCGAGCGCCTGGCCAAGGCGGTGGTGGGCTCCCCGCTGGTGAAGGCCGCCATGTTCGGCGCCGACGCCAACTGGGGCCGGGTGCTGTGCGCCATGGGATACTCCAAGGCGCCCTTCCGGCCGGAGTATGTGGATGTGCGCTTCTCCTCCGACGTGGGAGAGATTCTGGTCTGCCGCCAGGGCATGGGGGTGGACTTCGATGAGGAGGCCGCCAAGAGCATTCTGTCCCAGGACGAGGTGGTCATCGACATCTGTCTCAATGAGGGAGGCCACGAGGCCAGCTGCTGGGGCTGCGACCTGACCTACGAATACGTGAAAATCAACGGAGACTACCGTACCTAGGTTCTTTTCTTGAAAGAAAAGAACCAAAAGAACTTTCATATGCTTCGCACCTTTTGTACGAAGTGGGCCTGTTGATAAAGCCGCTTTTCAAAATATGTCTTTGTCAGCGGTTCCAAACTGTATTAAACAGCCGAAAATAAACGAATTGCAGTTGATAATTGGAGGTTTTACCCATGTCCGATCCTGTTGTGACCCGGGCCACGGTACTGGCGGAGGCACTGCCCTATATTCAGAAATTTTACGGCAAGACCATTGTGGTCAAGTACGGCGGCAACGCCATGATCTCGGACGAGCTGCGCCGGGCCGTCATCAGCGATATTATTCTGCTCAACCTGGTGGGCATCCATGTGGTGGTGGTCCACGGCGGCGGGCCGGAGATTACCGAAATGCTGGGTAAAATCGGGAAAGAGTCCAAATTTGTGGACGGCCTGCGCTACACCGATGAGGAGACCATGGATATTGTGCAGCAGGTGCTGTGCGGCAAGGTGAACAAGAATCTGGTGGCCACTCTCAACCGCCGGGGGGGGCAGGCCATCGGTCTGTGCGGCATGGACGCCGGGCTGTTCCAGGCCAGGAAGCTGGACGAGAAATACGGCCTGGTGGGGGAGATTGTGAAGGTTAACCCCAAGCCGGTACAGGACGGCCTGAAGGACGGCTATATTCCCGTGGTATCCACCGTTGCCCAGGGACTGGACGGGGAGAACGCCTACAACATCAACGCCGACACCGCCGCGGCCAAGCTGGCCATCGCCCTGGGGGCGGAAAAGCTGATTCTTCTCACTGATGTCCGCGGCCTGCTCCGGAACCCCAAGGACGACGGGACGCTGATCCACGCCGTGGGCCTGTCCGACGTGCCCCTGCTGGTGAAGGAGGGGGTCATCAAGGGGGGCATGATCCCCAAGGTGGAGTGCTGTGTGGAGGCGGTGCGCTCCGGGGTGGCCCGCACCCACATTCTGGACGGCCGCATTCCCCACTCCATCCTCATTGAGATGCTCTCCGACGAGGGCATCGGCACCATGATTCTGTAAGCGGGGGGAGTACCATGAACTTTGACGAGCTGAAAGCACTGGATCACGCCCATACCCTCCAGACCTACGGCCGGTTCGACGTGGATATCGACCACGGCAAGGGGGCGACTTTGTGGAGCCTGGCGGGCCGGGAGTATGTCGACTTTACCTCGGGCATTGGGGTATGCTCCGTGGGATACGGCAACGAGACCTGGGCCAAGGCGATTTATGATCAAGCCCTGAAGCTGGGGCATATTTCCAACCTGTTCTACTCCCAGCCCTACGCCCGGCTGGCGGAGACCCTGTGCAGGCGGACTGGCATGGCGGCGGCCTTCTTTGGCAACTCCGGCGCGGAGGCCAACGAGGGCATTATCAAGCTGGCCAGAAAATACAGCTTTGACAAATACGGGGCGGGGCGCAGCAATATTATCACGCTGAACAATTCCTTCCACGGCCGCACCCTGACCACCCTGACCGCCACCGGACAGGACGTGTTCCACCAGTACTTCTTCCCCTTTATGGAGGGCTTCCGCTACGCGGACGCCAACGACCTGGACAGCGTAAAGGCCCAGGGAGGGAAGGACACCTGCGCGGTGCTGGTGGAGCTGGTTCAGGGAGAGGGAGGCGTGCTCCCGCTGGAAAAAGAATTTGTCCGCGGCCTGGCGGAGCTGTGCGCCCAGCGGGACTGGCTGCTGCTGGTGGACGAGGTTCAGACCGGCGTCGGCCGCACCGGTACGCTCTTCGCCTTCCAGCAGTACGGAATTGAGCCAGACGGGGTGTCCTTTGCCAAGGGCATCGCCGGCGGGCTGCCCATGGGGGGATTTTTGGTCCATGCGCGCTGCCGGTCCGTCCTGGGACCCGGCACCCACGCCAGCACCTTTGGGGGCAACCCGGTGTGTGCCGCCGCCGCCCAGGCTGTGCTGGACATTTTAGACGAAACGGCGCTGGCGGAGGTGGCGGGGAAGGGAAACTACCTCCGCCGGGGAATTGAGGCGCTGAACAAGAAGAGCATCGGCGCCACCCGGGGCCTGGGTCTGATGATCGGTATAGAAGTCAAGGCGGGCTATACCAATAAAGCGCTGGCGGCGCAGCTGATAGACGGAGGGCTGCTGGCGCTGACTGCCGGACCGGCCCTGCGCCTGCTCCCCCCGCTGACCATTACAAAAAAAGAGATGGACAAGGGCCTGGCGATTATGGACAAAACGTTGGAATAACGATATTATTGATGAGGTGAACGAGATGAAAGATCTGCTCAAGCTGCTGGATCTCTCCAAAGAGGAGATCATCCATATTCTGAACGTGGGCGACCAGATGAAGTACAACCAGAAGCACGGCCTGACCCACAACTATCTCCAGGGCAAGAGCCTGGCCATGATTTTTGAAAAGAACTCCACCCGGACCCGGGTGTCCTTTGAGACCGGCATGTACCAGCTGGGGGGCCACGCCCTCTTCCTGTCCGGCAAGGAGAGCCAGATCGGCCGGGGGGAGCCGGTGGAGGATACCGCCCGGGTGCTCTCCCGGTACTGCGACGGCATTATGATCCGCACCTATTCCCAGGCGGAGGTGGAGAAGCTGGCGGAGTACGCCAGTATTCCGGTGATCAACGGCCTGACCGACTTTGCCCACCCCTGCCAGGTGCTGGCCGACCTGATGACTGTCCGGGAGCACCAGAGCAAGCTGGAGGGCCTGAAGATGTGCTTCATCGGCGACGGCAACAATATGGTCAACTCCCTCATTGTGGGCGGTCTGAAGGTGGGCATGGACGTGTCCGTGGCCTGCCCCGAGGGCTATGACCCCCACCCCGACGTGCTGGCCTTCGCCAACACCGTCGCCGACGCCAGGCTGACCATCGTCCGGGACCCCATGGAGGCCGCCAAGGGGGCCGACGTGGTGTTCACCGACGTGTGGGCCTCTATGGGACAGGAGGACGAGGCCGCCAAACGCCGGGCCGCGTTCACCGGCTATCAGGTCAATGCTGAGCTGATGAAAGTGACCAACCCGGGCTGTATGGTGCAGCACTGCCTGCCTGCCCACCGGGGGGAGGAGATCACCGCGGAGGTCTTTGAGGCCCATGCCCAGGAGATCTTTGACGAGGCGGAGAACCGCCTCCACGCACAGAAGGCGGTCATGTACCTGCTTATGGGCGAAGAGGGGCAGAAATAAAAAGGATCCGCCCCCCAGACACCGTTCAGGTCTGGGGGGCGGGCTGTTTTTTGAAAGGAGCCAGGTGCGTAATGAAAAAAGCGGCGTTTATCGGGACGGGAAATATGGGCGGCGCTCTGCTCCGGGCGGCCTGCCAGGCCATTGGGGCGGATCAGGTGCTGGCGGCCAACCACACGCCGGAGAAAGCGGAGCAGCTGGCGGCGGAGACGGGGTGTACCGCGGTATCCTCCAACCAGGCGGCGGCCCGGGGGGCGCAGTATCTCTTCTTGGGGGTGAAGCCCCACAAGATGGAGGGGGTGATCCGAGAGATCGCGCCGGAGCTGACGCAGGGACAGGTGCTGGTATCCATGGCGGCGGGGCTGACGGTGGACACTTTGGCCGGGTGGGCCCCGAAGGGCGTCCCTATCCTGCGCATCATGCCCAACACCCCCTGCGCCATCGGGAAGGGGACCACGGCTCTGTGCGCCGCCCCCGGCACGGCGGAGGCCCACTGGGCGGCGGTAGAGGAGATTTTGAGAGAAACCGGCCTGGTGCGCCGGCTGGAGGAGGGGCAGATGGATGCCTTCTCCGCCGTGGCCGGGTGCGGCCCCGCCTTTGTGTACCTCTTTGTAGAGGCGCTGGCGGATGGAGGCGTACTGGCGGGCCTGCCCCGGGATCAGGCCCTGGCCTACGCGGCCCAGACCGCAGCCGGGGCCGCGGCCATGGTGCTGGAGCGCGGAACGCACCCCGGCGCGTTAAAGGACGCGGTGTGCTCCCCTGGAGGTTCCACCATTCAGGGAGTCGCCGCCTTGGAGCGGGGCGGCCTGCGGGCGGCGGTGATCAGCGCGGTGGAGGCCGCCTGGCGGAAAAACCGGGATTTGGGCAAAACTTGACCCTTGACCACAGAAAACGGGAGCGGATGAGAAATCCGCTCCCGTTTGTAGATACAGGTTCTTACATTACATGCTCATGGCGTTGGTGCTCAGATCCATGCCGAACTGCTCCGGATCGGAGGGCATCCAGACGGCCTTCTCTTTGCCGTTGATCTCCATCTTGGTCAGCTCGAAGTCCACCTCGAAATCCTTGGTGCCGCTGGCGGGCTGGAGGGTGGCCAGCACATTGCACATCTCTGCCAGGTAGTTGTGGAGGATCTCGTTGAGCTGCGCCTCCGTGGTGATGGAGCTGGGATCCTCCGGCATGACGCTGTTCAGGGCATTCTCCATGGCGGTGGTCATGGTGGCGGAGTCATAGTAACCGATGTGGGCGATGACCACGGCGGTCTTGTCCTTCTCACTGATCTCCTTGATCTCGGCGGAGAAGCTGAGGCGGTCCAGCATGGAGATAATGGCGTTGTAGAGATTGGTGATCTCCTCGTCTGTGAGTTCCAGGCCCATGTCCTCGAACTGAGCGGACAGCTCGGAGACCATCTCTTTCTCAAAATCGCCGGCATCGCCGATGAGATCGGCCATCGCCTCCTCCTCAGAGGTGTAACCAAAGAGCTCCTTGGCGCTGGAGGCGTCCTGGCGGATAATCAGATCGTAGAAAACCTGTGCCACAGCGTCGGGCTGGGCGGGCTTTTCCCCGGCGCCCTGACAGCCGCTGAGCAGCAGTGTGCACATCAGGGAAAGGACCAGAAGAAGCGCGGGAATACGGCGGTGCTGTTTCATAGTAAATTCTCTCTCCTTTATGTAGGTTTCTTATTGCGGCATAACCGCGGGCGGACAGCCTGCGTCTTATTATATCGGCCGAAAGTTAAAAAATGAAAGCCAGAATTTTATAAAAATTTTTCGCCGCTATGCTCCGCACCGCTGACAGATATGCCAAAATATTGGGGAACAAAGTCCACGTCCGAGACGGAAAAGGATTTTCCGTCCAAATAGGCCAGAGGGCCGGCGTCAGTTGTGAAGCGGAAGGCCAGCCGGTAGGAATACAGAGCTTGAAAGCTGCGGCCATAGCACTGGTTATCCCGCTCCCGGCCGTACTTTCCGTCCCCCAGCAGGGGGTGGCCGGCGGCGGCGAACTGGGCCCTGATCTGGTGGGTGCGTCCGGTGAGCAGCTCACACTCCACCAAAGACAGGCGGTCCTTTACCGCCAGGGTGCGGTAGCGGGTGAGTGCGCGCTTGCCCCCGGGGATGGGGCGGCGGTAGACCGTAACCTGCTTTTTTCCCTCGTTTTTGAGAAGAAACCCCTCCAGCTGCCCGGCGGGGGGCTCCATTTTGCCGTGGATGGCGGCCAGATAGTATTTGGCCACCTCCCGATCCTTGATCTTCTGGTTGAGCACCCGCAGGGCGGGGGCGTTTTTGGCGGCGATGACAATGCCGCCGGTGTTCCGATCGATGCGGTTGCACAGGGCGGGGGCAAAGGAGCCCTCCTGATAGGGGCTCCACTCCTTCTTCTGGTAGAGGTAAGCCTGAATGTGGGTGATAAGCGTGTTGACCCGCTCATTTTCGTCCGGGTGGACCACCAGCCCCGGCCGCTTGTTCACCAGCAGGAGGTTTTCGTCCTCATAAACCAGATCCAGCTTGGGCTGGAAGATGGACAAAAAGGCGTTTTCCGGGGTGGGAGTGTCAAAAAACTCGTCGTTGATGTACAGCTGAAGCACATCGCCCACTTGGAGGCGCACATCCCGCTTAGAGCCCTTTCCGTTGACCTTGACCCGCTTGAGGCGGATATACTTCTGAGCCAGGGGGGCAGGGAGCAGCGGGAGATTCTTGGCAAGCCAGCGGTCCAGCCGCTGGCCGGCGTCATTTTTCTGGACAATAAATTCTTTCATGCCGATTCCTCGCAACACAATTTATTCTGAACCTGGCAGAGTACTGGACGCAGCAAGTTCTTAATGTTTCGTGAATTTTAAATCTGCCTCTTTACACTCCGAAACTTTTCAGGTAAAATAGGGCGTAAGGAAGCGAAGGAGGTTTGGCTGTCATGCAGAACGATTATACACGCAGATTCAGCCTCAATTATGAGAAGGATCAGGAGATTAAGGACATTCTGACCTCTGTTTACAACTCGCTGCAAGAAAAGGGTTATAACCCCATTAATCAGATCGTGGGCTATATTCTCTCAGAGGATCCGACTTATATCACCAACTACAATAACGCCCGCGCCCTGATCCGCCGTCTGGACCGGGATGAGCTGCTGCAGGAGCTGGTAAAGCAGTATCTGAATACCTAACCCCCCGCCCCCGCTTTGAATGGCGGGAGAAGATGCAGGGGTCCTTTTCATAACGAAGGCAAGCCGAAGCGGAGCGCCCAAAACCGGGCGCTCTGCTTTTTTGCGCGGCCTGGTCAGCGGCCAGGAAGCAGGCGGCGCAGAAAGCCCGGCCGGGACCAGCGGGAGGCAATGATCACCGCCGCGGTGACGTTGTCCGAGCTCCCTTGGGCCAGGGCGGTCTGGACGCACAGGCGGGCGGTCTCCGCTGCCCCCCGCCGGGCGCCCAGCACCGCGGCGATCTCCCCGTGGGTGAGGACGCCGGACAGGCCGTCGCTGCACAAAAGAAAGCGGTCCCGGTCCTGGAGTGGAATTTCACCGGACACAAAGGGCTCCAGCCGCATCTCTTCCAGGGGGATGCCCAAAAACTGAGTGAGAATGTGGAAATCCCTGGGCTGGCAGGGGAGGCCGGCGGCCAGCAGCCGCTGGGCGTTGGTATGGTCCTGGGAAAGCTGGGTGAGCTGTCCCCCGCGCAGGCGGTAGATCCGGCTGTCCCCCAGATTGAAGGCGGTGGCCTGCCCGCCGGAGACCGCCAGACAGGCCAGGGTCGTACCCATATCCTGGGCGTCCATCTGCGCCTGCATCCGGCACACCGCCTGACCGGCGCGGCGGACGCAGCCGTCAATCTGATCGGGAAAGTGCTGGGGGGTGAAAGCGGCCAGGGACTCCACTGCGGCCAGGGCGGCATGGGCGCCGTACTGACCGCCGCCCATGCCGTCGCACACCGCGCACAAAAGCGCCTCCTGGCACTGCTCCGCCGCGAGGGTACGCAGCTGGGCAAGGTCCCGGTTCCATACGCCGTTGAGATAAAAATTGTCCTCATTGCGCCCCCGAAGGACGCCTACGTCGGAGCAGACCCCACAGTCAAACTGATACAAATCCCACTCCCCCTTCTCCTCTATTCAGGGTAACAAGGGCGGGCGGGAATGTCAATCACGAAAATGGGCGGATGGCCAGATATCACCGGTAAGGGACAGGCCGGCCCTGCCGATCCTGTGCGAAGGAAAGGCATGGGAATTCCGCCGGACAGGATCCTTTTTTGTATGTGAGAGTAGAAATCGGCGGAGAACAGTGATATACTAGACGCAAAACACAAGGGATTTGATTTGACAGGAGGTGGGACCGCTATGGGTGAGTTGCCTCAATTCAGCCCGTTTGGTCCGGAGTGGGTGGTGAAGGAGCGTCTGGGACAGGGGTCCTTTGGGACGGTCTACCGGATTGAGATGCATACCCTGGGCCGTACCTACGAAGCGGCGCTGAAGCACATCCGCCTCCCCGCCGGAGAGGACGAGCTCAACCAACTCTACGCCAACGGCTATATTACCGGTCCAGATACGGAGCAGGCCTATTTTGACGAAAAGGTGCGCGAGATCAGCCAGGAGATCGATACCTGCTACCAGCTCAAGGGGAACACCAATATTGTCTCCTATGAGGACCACCGCATTATTCCCCTGGAGGACGGGCCGGGCTACGACATCTTCATCAAGATGGAGTGCCTGACCAGCCTGGCCAAAAAGATCCAGCGGGAGGGGCTGCGGCTGGGAGAGCTGGTGGCGCTGGGGGTGGATATCTGCTCCGCGCTGGATCTGCTTCAGCACAGCGATATGGTCCACCGGGACGTAAAACCGGACAACGTCTTTGTCAACCAGGCGGGGCACTTCAAGCTGGGGGATTTCGGCGTGGCCCGTACCCTGAAGATGACCCGGGGGAGCCTGTCCCAGAAGGGAACCGACGACTACATGGCCCCCGAGCTGCGCATGGGCGGCGTGGGAGGCTGCCAGGTGGACATCTACTCTTTGGGCATTATGATGTACCGGCTGCTCAACCAGAACCGCAGCCCCTTCCTGCCCCTCCCCCCGGCCGTGCCGGCCAACCATGAGATCGAGGCGGCCTATCAGAAGCGCTTTGGGGGAGCGCCCCTTCCGCCCCCCTGCTACGGCGGCGAGGCCCTGCGGGAGATTGTGCTTATGGCCTGCGCCTACCGGCCGGAGGACCGGTGGAGCAACGCTGCGGCCATGCGGGGGGCCCTGAGAAGCTATGGGGATGCGCTGACCCAGGAGGAGCGGGAGACGGTGCTGCTCACGCCCATGCGGAAGGGGACGAGAGGGCGGGCTGTGACGCCTGCGCCAGTCCCAGCCCCGGAAATGGGGGGCGGAACCCGGATCATCGTCCCCGCTGCCGGCGGAAACGGGCTGACGCCCGCCGGAGCGGAGGCAAACAGGGAGAGCCCGCCGCCACCTCCTCCGCCGCCCGAGCCGTCCAGGGAAGATCCGGCGGTGCGGGAGCCGGAGACGGTCCCCCTGCCCCAGCCTCCCGCAGAGAAGAAGGGGAAAAAAGGCCTGCTGATCGCCGGATGCGGTGTGTGTGTGCTGGCGGCGGCAGCGCTGGGAATTGGACTGCTGGCGGGCCAGCCGGGGCCGGGCCAGGCGGCCCCGCCGGCTGTGTCCACTTTGGCGAAGGCAGAAATTCCCGCATCCCCCACGCCGGTTCCCACCCCCTCGGCGGCGGCCAGCGCGGTGCCGGCGGCTGCACCGGCACCAACTCCGACGGCAGAGCCAACTTTGGAGCCCGCCTCCACGCCGGAACCCACGCCGGAGGCGGTTGCCACACCCACCCCAAAGCCTGAAACTACACCGGCCCCCACGCCAAAATCTACTCAGACGCCGGCGGCTACACCTAAGCCCACACCAAAACCCACCCAAACGCCGGCGGCTACGCCCAAACCCACGCCGAAACCCACCCAGACGCCGGCGGCTACGCCCAAGCCCACGCCGAAATCTACTCAGACGCCGGCAGCCACGCCTAAGCCCACGCCGAAACCGGCCGCTGTGGCGGTGACTGGGGTGTCGGTGTCCCCCTCTTCCCGGATGCTGGAGGTGGGGCAGGGGGTGCAGCTGTCCGCCACGGTGAGCCCCAGCAACGCCGCCAGCCAGTCGGTGAGCTGGAGCTCTTCCAACCCGGCGGTAGCCTCGGTGAGCGGCGGCTATGTCACCGCCAAGGGGCCGGGGACGGCCATTATCACCGCCAGCTGCGGCGGTCACAGCGGAACCTGCGCCATCTCTGTGAACTGACAGAATTGGCGGGACAATAGAAGAAGGAGAGTGTGATTGGAGTATGAGAAAGAGACAGGTAATGGCCCTGCTGCTGGCCGCTGCAATGGCAGGGGGCGCCCTTCCTGCGGCTGCGGCCTCGGGGATGGACAACACGGCCCATGTGGCCTCCGGCGGTCTGTCCCACACGCTGGTGGTGAAGAAGGACGGGACCGTCTGGGCCTGGGGGTCTAACCAGGACTACCAGCTGGGTCTGGACGGGCTCGATCAGGCCCAGGCGCCCACGGAGGTAGAGGGTTTGTCGTCGGTGCTGGCGGTGGCGGCAGGGTACAACTTTTCCGCCGCCCTGCGGTTTGACGGTACGGTATATCAGTGGGGCGGCGGAATGGACAAGACGCCCAGGCAGGTGCCGGGGCTGACCAATGTGGCGGACATCGCCGCGGGACAGACCGACCTGCTGGCCCTGAAGACCGACGGCACGGTGTGGCAATGGACCTACGGCGGGACGCCCAAACAGGTCAGCGGCCTGCGGCGCATCGGGGCCATCGCCGCCGGAGGGAGCCACTTTTTGGCCCTGACCTGCTCCGGCGAGGTGTGGGCCTGGGGCGCCAATGACTACGGCCAGCTGGGCACCGGGGACAAAGACGCCCGGACCACGCCGGTTCGGGTGAGTAATCTCATCGACATCGTGGACATCGCGGCGGGCTACTCCCACTCTCTGGCGGTGAGCTTCGACGGCCGTGTGTATGCCTGGGGCGCCAACGGCAACGGCCAGCTGGGCACCGGCAAGACCGACGACAGCGCCGTACCGGTGGAGGTGAAGGGGCTGAACAAGGCGGCCCGGGTGTCCGCCGGCAACAGCTCCTCCGCAGCGCTGACGGAGAGCGGCGAGCTGTACACCTGGGGCTATGGGGAGTACGGCCAGCTGGGCCAGCGGGACCCGCTGATCTCCCAGCCCAATCCCACCAAGGTGAGCGCCCTCCAGGAGAAGGGGAGCTATCTGGCCTCCGGCGTCAGCCACAATCTGATGCTCAACAGCAATAACTATCTGTTTGTTTGGGGCCGCAACCGGGACTACCAGGTGGGCAACAAAAAGAATACCAACGTCAGCCAGCCTACCCGGGTAATGGGTTCCATCGCGGAGCAGGTGACCTATGAGGTGGGGGTGCTGGACGGCCTGGACCAGTGGGCCTATGAGGACATTGCCGGCCTCTATGCCCTGGAGCTGGTGCCGCCTATGCTGTGGGACAACTATAAGTCCAACCTGACCCGGGGGGAGCTGGCCCATATTCTGGTGAGCATCTATGAGGACATCAGGGGCAGCAACGTGGGCACCAACAAGAAGGAGAGCTTTGAGGACCTGGAGGGCCACCCCTTGGAGCGGGACATCCGCAAGGCCTATCAGCTGGGCATCCTCAACGGCACCTCAGCCACCACCATCTCCCCGGACTGGCCCATCACCCGGCAGGAGGCGGCCAAAATGCTGTGCAGCTTCCTGACCCGGCTGAATAATGAGAAAATCTCTGATAAGCCCGGCAGTCTGGCCTTTTTTGCCGACGCGGTGGATATTCCCGACTGGGCGGCCTCCGCAGTGTTCTATGTGTACGAGAACAAGATCATGATGGGGGACAGCAAGAAGAATTTCAATCCTAAGAGCAATATTACCAGGCAGGAAATCCTTTCTGTAATTGCCCGCCTGGCGGACCGGCATCAGTGGGGGAGTAAAAAGTGAGATTGAGGAACGGAATGATAAGGGCGGTTGTCCTGCTGGCGCTGCTGGCGTGCTTTGCCGTACAGGCAGGGGCGGCGCTGCCTGCAAGCCTGTCTGTCCTCTCCGCCCAGTCGGAGCTGACGCCGCTGGGCGCCGCGTCAAAGAGCGGCAGATTGGAGCCGGAGGAGCCTGCGAAAGGAAGACCAGAGGAGACGGAAGAAGAGGCCACAGGGGTAAAGGCCATCCTGAACCGGCTGACCGCCCTGCCGGCGCCTGTGCTGGCAGGAATAGGCGGCGGTATTGTGGCGGCGCTCCTTCTGATCATCCTGCTGGCGAGCCGGCGGGGGAAGCGCCGCAAGGCCCGGCAGGCGGAGGAGCAGGCCCAGTACGGCCAGGGGGCCCAGTATGCGCCTCCCGGCGGCCAATATGCGCCGCCTCCCCAGTACACGCCCGCGGGTCAGTACACACCGCCGCCCCAGTATACGCCGCCTGGTCAGTATACACCGCCTCCCAGCCAGTATGCGCCGCCTGAGCAGTACGTCCCCCCTGAGAGCGCCTGGGCGCCCCAGGGCGAAAACGGCACCCGGGTGCTGGGCGGCCCCCAGAAAGCGCTGACGCTGCTCCAGGTGATGGTAGATCGGGAGGAGACCCACGCGGAGTACAAGCTGGCCCTGATGGGGGATATCCGGGTGGGCCGGGGGAAGGACAACACTCTGTCGCTCCCGGAGGACGACGCCATCTCCACCCACCACTTTCTCCTTCGGGACGGGGGCGAGGGCAGCGTTATCCTGCGGGACGTGGGCTCCACCAACGGTACCTGGCTGTTCCAGAACAAGGGCAAGACCCGGCTGGAGCCGGAGCAGGATTATCCCCTGCCGGACGGGGCGGCATTCATGGCGGGGGACACCCGCTTTCAGGTATTTCAGGTCAAGAATGGATAAGAAGCGGCGCAAATGGTGCGGTTTCTAAGAGAAAACCTGTTTGGCGCCCCAGCCAGCACGGCTTGGGGCGCCAAACAGCTTTTTAAACGGCGGCATTTTTGAAAAAGCACCGGGGCAAAGCAAACCCTTGCTCCGGCGGTATGCCCTGGGTGAACAAAAAGGATGCAGGTTTGCAGACATAGGAAAAATAGATCCATAATATATTCCCGTCAATTTACTTATCAAACAGAGAAATTTTCCGATATATATGTTGCGGCTGGCAGCTGCGGACAATAAAATATAAAAGGAGATTGGAACTATGATTCACTACATAAAAAATTTGAAAATCAGACGAAAGCTCCATATCCTCATAGGGGTTGCGCTGCTGGGAATGCTTATTATCAGCGGAATGTCATTTTTCCTCATGGGCCAGATGAACGAAATGACAAGCGACATTGCAACAAGCTGGCTTCCCAGCATCGATGTGGCAAGGGAATTGAGCGCCACCATTTCTAATATCCGGCTGAATGAGCTGGGATACCTTACCGCAAGCTCTGACGACGAAAAAGAGACCAGCCTTCAGCGCCTCAATACTGGGATAGGCAGTATGGATGCCCTCTTAGATACATATGGGAAATTGATTGACAAAGAAGAGGGAGAGTTCTATGGCAAGGCGAAAAATCTCTGGATACAGTACAAAGAAGCAGAGGAAAAAATGATGGCTTTGGCCGCGCAGGGCCACATGGAGGCTGCCCGCGCCATCCAGAATGGAGACTGTGAGGCGCTTTTCCAGTCTTTGAACAGCGCCTTTGAAGAGATTATCACCTACAATACAAAAGGCAGTGATGATGCGGCGGCAGAAAGCGCATCCCTTTACAGAACGGCCACCCTGACCATGATAGCGGTTGTCATTGCCATCATCCTTGTGGGGGTGTTTTTCTCGTTTGTGATCATACGTCTGATCAAGACCCCTATTTCCGAAATGGAGAAGGCTGCCATAAAAATGGCAGAGGGAGATTTGGATGTAGAGATTTCCTATACCTCTAAGGATGAACTGGGTGTTCTCGCCGCTCAGGTAGGCAAATTGATCCATAAACTTCAAGTTATTATTGATGATGAGAATAAATTCCTTGCTAAAATGGCGGAGGGAGATTTTACGGTGAATTCGGCCTGCGAGGAAGAATATACCGGCGGCTTTTCCCCCCTGCTTGTCTCTTTTCAGGGCATTGCGGAAAAGCTGAACGACACAATGCTGCAGATTAGTCAAAGCTCCTCTCAGGTCGCAAGCGGAGCGAATCAGGTATCAAATGGCGCCCAGGCGCTTGCTCAGGGAGCAACCGAGCAGGCCAGTTCCGTGCAGGAGCTTGCCGCCACCATCAATGAAATCTCTAACAAGGTGAATCAGAACGCGGACAATGCGCGGCAGGCCAGTAAAGCGGCAGGCTGTGTCAGTATAAAAATGAATGTGAGCAAAGAAAAAATGCAGCAGATGACACAGGCAATGGAGGATATCAGCAGCTGCTCCAACGAGATCGGCAAAATCATGAAAATCATTGAAGACATTGCGTTCCAGACCAACATCCTCGCGCTGAACGCCGCTGTAGAAGCCGCACGCGCAGGTACTGCCGGAAAAGGATTTGCCGTAGTAGCCGGTGAAGTCCGCAATTTGGCAAACAAAAGCAAAGAGGCATCCGAAAATATCTCTGCTTTGATCGAAAATTCCTTAAAGGCAGTGGAAAATGGAACACGCATCGTGGGCGATACGGCGCAGTCTTTGATTCAGGCGGTCAATGGCGTAAACGAAGTGACTGACATTATCGGACAGATTTCGGAGGCCAGCAGCGATCAGGCGGATTCTATCTCTCAGGTTATTATGGGAATTGACCAGATTTCCAGTGTTGTACAGACAAACTCGGCAACTGCGGAAGAAAGCGCGGCGGCAAGCAAAGAGCTGTCCAATCAGTCGCAGCTTATGAAGGGCCTGGTAGAAAAGTTTAAGCTAAAAAGTCTTCAACATATCCCAGTGCGTTGACGCGGCAGAGTCTGGCTAGAGCCTGTTTGAAACCCGTCAACACGCCCAAAGTGCGGGCCTTTTTCCGCCTGAGCGGCGCGTTTTTTCCTTGAAATCCGTCCGTATCCCTGATTTTGACCTGAATAGTCTCGGTATCCACCACGGTGATTCGCTCCACAAACCTGCGGGTGAGAGTGTCATCGTACTCCATGAAGCACATGGACTGCTCATCCAGCCAAGCCCCATCTCCTGCCGCCTGGAGGCTTGGACAGCCTGCTGTTCCTCGTCCTGCTGATTGCGATTTGAGTAAGAATTTCCTGCTTTTCGTCCATCAGAACCTTGAGTTGTGTATTTAGTTCCGTGTCCTCTTTGGTTTCCAGGGTCTTGTCCACCAGGACCGCCTGCTCCGCAGGCAGGTCCAATTCCTCCATCGCCATCACAATGTCCTCCCGAACGGAGTATTCAGATGCCTTTTGTCAGGGGGGAATCCCAAAAAATATGGTCCTTTGTCTTTTTCTCAAGACAAAGGACCATATCAGAGCTTGATTCCAATGGACAGGGCACATTTCGATTTTGAGACGCAAAGCTCGCTTTCAGATTTTGTGGATATTTTAGCATAACAGCCAATCCAGATTCAATTCATATTTTGCAAGCCGGATATCCGGCTTGAATCGAGTCACCTTCTCACGGAACTCCGGTGTATCCAGATATCGGTCATTTGTATTTCCGCTCGTCCCGTCCCACCTTCAGCTGTCTGCACAGGTGGGACAGAGTGCCCCCCGCTTGGAAGCCGTAGCCTAAAAGATAAAAATTACGGTGTTCCTTCGCACTCAGCTCCACCCCGCGAATAACCCGAATCCCCGCGTCGCTTCCTGCCTCCATAGCCCCGGTTATACTGCCAATGGTGTCGTGGCCGGTAATTGCAACTATCTGGATGCCGGCGGCTTTAGGCAGGTCAATCACCTGCGCGGGAGTGTATTGCCCATCTGAGGCGGTGGTGTGGGTATGCAAGTCCGCAAGAACTGCCGTCATACCGCCTCCTCCGGCTTGACCGCTGCAATGCGTATCACAGGCGGATCATCGTTACCGTATGGGGCAAAGCCGGTGCGCTCCTGGGCGTATTCCACGCGAAAGCCACGCTGCTCCAGCGACTGCGTAAGCTCCTCCAGCACATAAGGAAGCGGAAACTGACGCTCCTACTCTCGCCACTTTTCATATATGGCCATTACAACAGCAGAAAGAGCTATAGCTTCACCCGCATACCCATATAAATCGTATAAAGATATTTCTACAATTATTTCCTGCCATGACAGGAAGCACCTTATAACAAAGAAAATCAAAGTAACCCATACTGTTATTTGGGAAAAACGCCTAAATTGCTCGCTCATATTATTTAAGTCCCATTTATGTCGTATTCGAAAAACTCAACAAGAATATCGATGAAGTTTTCATAGGTTTTTGCAGATGCCTGAGTCGGACAGAGGGATTTAATACCATTAGCCTCTTTGTACGTCAAGAAATCCGCTTTATGTGCCTGAAGATAGTTCAGCACTTCTTCAAAAGCAAAACCATATAGCCCCCACTTCTTAAAAATTTCATCTGGAATATTCCAAAGGAGGGACTCCAACCCAAAAGAGGAAACGTCATTTGCATAAGGAAATCCATAATTACTCATCAGCAACTTCATATTTTTTATTATGCGAACTATTTTCTTATAATAGTGATTTGCTGCAACGTTTTTCTGCCTGCCATTTGCGATATGTTGCTCTGGATAGTTAATAATCCTTCCACCACTGTCCGGAAATATCACAACGCCTCCAACATAATTCGACTCGTCTTTTCGGTTGTCGCCTCTGTAATCTCTATATCTCATGCAGGGAACAGTATCGGCATCTTTCCGATATGTATTACCATGTACCTTGATGGACTTATCCCCTCTTTTTACATCACGCCCAAATTTGATTGTCAAACATTCCTGAACTTCGTCCTTAAAACTCTTTGATGCTACTGCGGAGGAAGAAAAACCGTAATCTAACCCAGATTATCCAATTCGATACTCGGGTTGAAATGTTTCCTCTTGTATGACAGCAATATCCACATCACTTTGGGTCCGTATATTTGTATTGCTTGCATATGAACCTTGAATGAACATCTTGATTTTTCGCCAATCTTTGGTTCTCCGCATTTCTAATGAATACGCATACGTATCGCTATACAATGGTACAATCTCTCGATTTTCATCAGAAAAGCCAAGACCCTTTAAGGCATCCCGTATCATTTTGATAGCATTGAGACATTGTTGATTTTCGGTATCGCTAGGCGGAGCGGCATAGCGTTTCAATGTACTTTCTGTAAACTTCATTTAGCATCCTCCTGAAATTGTTTTTAGACAATCCCAAAAAATTTTTCGTAAAACGCCTTTAGCCGGTCAATTACGCCTTGCTATTTTGCGGTACAATTGCCTCCGCCAAAACGTGAAACCGGCGGCATGAGCCTGTCAATATCCGTTCCGTTGGTCTTGAGTTCCCCGGCCTGTAGAGCGTTTCCGATAAACTGCCGTGTTTCCTCCGGCTTGAGTTTTTCTTCAGCAATCATGGCCGTCAGCTCTTGCTCACGTTGCTGAATTACGAAATCCCGCCATTCCTGGAATACGTCATCTACCTCATTGATACCGGCAATGAAGTCCTCAATCAGAGCTTTTTACTGCGTAATTCTGGACTGGCATCTACTGTTTTGCGGATTGTTACCAGGACTTCCTTGTCCTCATTATGCGAGTCGTGATATTTTTTCACCAGCAACAGAATATAATCAATGTTGATCTCAACCTGACGTATCAGCTATACCTCAAAGACAATATCATCTTCAATGTCAGAGCTTTCTCCCCTCTTCCTCCGTTCATTCCATTCATCCCGCAGATCCTGATACCGCCCCAGGTAGTCCTGCAAATCTCGCTCAGAGAGCATATCCTGGTTCTGAAATTCATCAAAGGAGGATAGGATATTTCTCATGCGCAGGATTGCCCCAAAAAGGGAGATAAAATCTTTCTCTGCCTGTTCGCCGACAATCTTTGGTTCGGACAGAGGGAAGTCATTTGTCAGTCTCTCAATCAGGTCCTCATATCTGGGGTGCTGCTTATGATCGTCATCGACATACCCGCTAAAATAGTCTTTGAAACTGCGCAGTAAAATAACACCGCCGGAACTTTCATCGCCAAAACGGGCAATCGCACGGTCTACCCGCTTTTGCAGATTGCGGAAACAGACAATATTGCCGAATGACTTGACGGAGTTCAGGATACGATTCGTGCGGGAAAACGCCTGGATAAGGCCGTGCATTTTGAGGTTTTTGTCTACCCACAGCGTGTTCAGGGTCGTAGCGTCAAAGCCGGTCAGGAACATATTGACAACAATCAGCAAGTCGATCTCTCTGTTTTTCATCCGCAGAGAAACGTCCTTATAATAGTTCTGGAATTTGTCGCTGGATGTATCGTAATTGGTGTGGAACGTCTCGTTATAGTCCTGAATGGCCTGCTCCAGGAAATCGCGGGAGTTCTGATCCAGAGCGGAAGTGTCCTCCGGGTTTTCCTCATCCAGGATACCGCCTGTCTCTGCCTCGTTTGCCCCATAGCTGAAAATAATCGCTACTTTTAGCTGCTGTCTGGGGTCCTCCTTCATCTGCTGTTTGAACTCCGCATAGTAGAGTTTTACCATAGGGACAGACGCCACAGAAAAAATGGAGTTGAAACCGCTCAGGCGCTGCTTTTTTTGCTCTCATCAACCTTCGACCTTCCGGCGGATGCAACTTCAGAGATATGCGTCAGCGCATTGAAGATATGCGTCTTATTCCCACGGTACGTTTCCTGATCGAAATGCTCCAGGATGTACCGAGTGACAAGCTCAATGCGCTCCGGGGCCATATATGCCTTTTCCCGGTTAATATCCCATACCTGTTCGTCAATCATTTCTTCATCCATACCCATTGTCCTGATGTAGTCCACACGGAAAGGAAGGACGTTCTTATCATTGATGGCATCCACGATGGTGTAGGTATGGGGCCGGTCCCCAAAGGTCTGATCGGTGGTACAAAATCGGAGATTTCCGTTTTTGGTGGCGTTATCTCCAAAAATCGGCGTACCGGTAAATCCAAAGAGATGATACTTCTTGAAGTTCTTTACGATGGCCTCGTGCATATCTCCAAACTGACTGCGGTGGCAGTCGTCAAAGATGATGACAACACGCTTGTCGTAGATGGGATGATTTTTATTTCTTGCCACGAAAGCAGAAAGTTTCTGAATGGTCGTGACAATGATGCGGTACTCGTGGAAATTGCCGCTTGCGTCTTTATCTTCCAGCTGCCGTTGGAGAATAGCAGTTGAACGGTTGCTGTTGGCCGCACCCTTTTCAAAGCGGTCATACCAACATGGTCTGGTAGTCCAGGTCTTTGCGATCTACAACAAACAGGACCTTATCAATATAGGGCAGCTTTGACGCGAGACGGGCCGTCTTAAAGCTGGTGAGGGTCTTACCGGAGCCGGTGGTATGCCAGATGTAACCGCCGCCCGCAATGGAGCCGTACTTCTTGTAGTTGTTCGCAATTTCGATACGGTTCAAAATCCGTTCGGTGGCGGTGATCTGATAGGGACGCATTACCATCAGCATTTTTTCCGCTGTGAAAACGCAGTATCTTGTCAGAATATTCAGGATGGTATGCTTGGCGAAAAACGTCCTGGTAAAGTCAATCAGGTCTGGTATGATATAGTTCTTCCCATCGGCCCAGAAGGAAGTAAATTCAAAGCTGTTGCTGGTCGTTTTCTTCTTTGCAGTGGAGGCTGTTTCCGCCTCTTTTATGGCACTGTAGCGGGTCGTATTGGAGTAATACTTGGTGTTCGTGCCGTTGGAGATAACAAAAATCTGCACATACTCATACAGTCCGCAGCCAGCCCAAAAGCTGTCCCGCTGGTAGCGGTCTATCTGATGGAACGCCTCTTTCAGCGCAACACCCCGCTTTTTCAGCTCCACATGGACCATGGGAAGGCCATTTACCAAAATCGTCACATCATAGCGGTTATCGTATCTGGCCCCGTCCTCTTTCCCAACAACATATTGGTTAATGACCTGGAGGCGGTTGTTGTGGATGTTCTTTTTATCAATGAGGGTAATATTCTTGCTCTCGCCGGAGGACCTGGATATGATCTTCCTGAATGCGGCGGCTTTTGTCATCAATCTTATCGTTGGCGACAGCAATACAGGAAGTGAAAAACCGCTCCCACTCGCTGTCAGTAAAGGTGCAGTGGTTCAGCTCCTCCAGCTTTCTGCGCAGGTTGGCGATCAGCTCCGCCTCGGAATGGATAGGGAGATATTCATAGCCCTGTTCGCAAAGAAGATGGATAAATTCTTTTTCCAGCGCGGCCTCGCTCTGGTAACTGTCGGAACGGGTCTTGACTGGTTCATATTCTGTTACCACTGTGTTTTCGTTTGTCTGGGCCACAACGTTGAAATAGCTCATGGGTTCAGCTCCTTAAACGTCAAGAGTTTGTCCCGGTAGTGTTCATACTGCCATTGCCGTGCCTCGATCTCGGCGGACAGTCCGGAGGTCAAGTCGCTGCGGAGGGTATCAAAACGGTCGAGTATGGCGACTATGCGTTCCTGATCTTCCAGCGGAGGGAGTGGAATAACAATTTGTGATATGGCAGGCACACTTGAATGAACAACCTTGCTCTTTGCCTTCCCTTTGCTCTTTTGCTTTTGTGCAGCTGTTGTAGAAAGTGCATAGCTGAGATATTTGGGATTTTCCCCATGTTTCATCACAACAATGTCACCGCCAGCCAAACAACGATCATGCCCCAGGTACACGCAGGATTTAGCAATTTTCTCAATGCTTTCACCTGTTATTGTAAAAAGGATGTCCCCATACTCAAAATACTTTTTATTTTGAATTTTGTTTTCATCAGTGTGGGATACGCAGGTATCGAAGTGGATATTGTAGGTTGTATAAATTTCACCATACCGAACACAAGGTATACCCTTATCGGTCACTTGATTGCGGGTAATTCCCGCCCCTCGGTACATATCAGTCGCAATCATACTCAGGGGTAGCATCACATACCCAAACACATATTGCAACAACTTAATTACGTCTCGGCGCTCCGGCTCTCTCTACATGAACAAGCTGTGAACAATCATCGAAGGAGAGAAGAAGGTCCCGGTAATACTCGTACTGCTTTTGCCGCGCCTCGATCTCAGCAGGCAGGCCGATTTTCAAATCGGTGCAGACAGCATCAAAGTTATCGAGGACGTTGACAATGCGCCGTTGGACAGAGAGGGGAGGAACGGGAACTCTGTAAGTCAACAGTTTCTGAAAATCCAAAGAGTCTACTGTGCCACCCTGTTTTTTGTCCTCGCCAGAATATCTTGACCTTTTCCTTGTAGCAGATGAAATGCGTATCTGGGAATAGCAGTTTCATTGACTTCAAGTGCCTTTATGTCCTGATTGACAGTAGTGGAAAAAGGTACATAGGCCACAGGAAATGTATGTTTCAGTATGCCAGAACGTGTGACAATAGCAATGCTATTCTTCGGATATAGCGTCATCGAGGCATTCTTCATTGCAATTTCGGTTATGTGGTCCTGAGTATCGGTCAGTGTTGAACACTTCATATCTGATGATGTCCGCAATAATAAGGCGGACGGAGCGAAGGGGCATAGTCAGTGCAGATTCGTATGTGAACAGAAAGTCGAGGAAGCCGTAGGGCATACCTGACTAAAACCAGAAACACCAATTCCGAAGGGAGGCGGTGCGTTATGGCACGACAATTCGACTGCCCAAAAACCGAAACCCAACTACGCGAAGTCCAGAATAAGCTGTATCAGCACAGCAAGGAGGTCTATGACGCAGGCGGAAGGCCGGCGTTCAAGGGCCTGCTGGAAATCATGTCAGCAGAAGCAACCATTATCACAGCAATTCACAACATCAAAAGCAACCGTGGAAGTGAGACCCCCGGCGTGGATTCTAAGACCATGCGTAAAGACTATCTGCAATGCTCACATTCCTGGGTGATAAAGGATATTCAAAACGCATTTAAGCACTTTGAACCACAGAAGATACGCCGGGTGTATATCGACAAACCAGGCAAAGCTGAAAAACGTCTGCTGGGGATTCCTACGATACGGGACAGAATCGTACAAGAGTGTATGAGGATTGTGCTGGAGCCAATATTTGAAGCGCAGTTCTTTGCCCATTCCTACGGTTTTCGCCCTATGCGGGATGCGCCTATGGCATTGGAACGAGCAAAACTGCTTGTCCATCACACGGGCTACTACTGGATCGTCGAGGGCGACATCAGCAAATGCTTTGACCGCATTGACCACGCCATTCTGCTAAAGCGCCTATACCATATGGGCGTAAAAGACAGGCGGGTGCTGCAAATTATCAAGGCCATGCTGAAAGCCGGGGTTATGGGCGAGTGCGAGGTGAACGAGGAAGGAACGCCGCAGGGAGGGCTAATCAGTCCATTGTTGGCAAATGTGTACCTGGATATCATGGATGAATGGATTTCCAGTCAATAGGAGCGCAAGAAAACCCGTACAGCGTATTCCAGACCAGAAACCAAGCTTCATGCCTTGCGCAAAAGGAGCAATCTGATACCAGGATATCTCGTCCGTTACGCGGATGATTTTGTAATTATTACAGATACTCGCGCCTATGCCGAAGGTTGGAAAGCCCGGTTGCAAGCCTTTCTACAAAGCAAGATGAAGCTGACATTATCCCAGGAGAAAACGCTGATAACAGACATCCGAAAGAAACACATCAAATTTATAGGCTGCGAGTTCAAAATGGTGCCGGGGAAATCTCGCCGGGGCTATATCTCAAGGACAATTCCAGACAGAGACCAATTAAAGCAGAAAGTTGACAAAATTACCCATGACATCAAAAAGATTCCCCTAAACTACAGCCGGGAACAGATGATTGGCGCAATCACCTTTTGCAAGTGGGAAAAAGTCTTACAAAAAACCAAGCAGAAACTCCCTACACCGAAACCGGAAGGCAAATCAACTTCGAGCGCACGAAAAAGAAGCGTATCAACGCGCGCTTCGATGAACTGTACTCGGAGAAATCGGCAAGGGCCATCAGCTATGGAAAATGGGGAAAGCCCAACAACTTTGAGTTCATCATGAATCGGGCCTATGCCCTGAATCGTGACAAGCTCAAGTGCCGGGTCTGCGGCGGCTGGCTCATTTCCAGCACGCCATGGGCGCACCGAATTAACCCCTACCTCCCTCTGGACAAGGTGAATCGTGTCAACAATCTGGTCTCACTCCACAAGAAATGCTTTATGGCGGTGAATAATCCGAACCAAGAAATCAGCCAATTTGATGTGAAAGCACAGAAGAAAATTATCGGTTACAGGGAAAAACTGGTTCCTTCATATATGGGCAATACGCATAAAGAAGTTTTCGGAAATTTGCTGGACAACCGCATGATGTTGTGGCGTCATGCGGTTGTCGTTTTGCTGTACCCGCTAAATTCCGGGGAAAAATCAACCTCCCCGATAAAGTTATAGTGTACGTCAATGCGCTGGGTGCGATGGCCGCTGGATTTATCGGGGGCGTGGACAACTACCTTTTCCACAAACTCACGCAAAAGGGCCGGGGTCAACTCGGTGGGTTCGGTGTACTTCTTTACAATCTTCAGAAAATTCCGGACATTGACAGCCTGGGCTTCCGTCTCGGCTACAACGCCTTGCAATTCCTCTGCGGACTGTTTCAGATCCAACTGTTCCTTTTCATAGCCCTCGGACAACCGGGTAAACCGCTCTACACTCAACGCCCCCGCCACACGATCCTCATAAAGCTGTTGAATAATGCGGTCAAGCTCGCTGATGCGCCGCTCCTGCTTCTCCAGCTTGCGCTTAGCTCGCTCCTGCTCGGTACGCTGTGCCGCCGTCTTATTCTCCATGACGCGCCGCACAAACTCGTCCTCGTCATCTTGGGCGTAGGCTACAACACGCTGCAAATTTTGAAGTACAAGCTGTTCCAGCACCACGGCCCTGATATAATGGGCGGTGCATTGTTTTCTGGAGCGGTAATTCGCACAAGTGTAACTCTCCTGTTCTTTTGTAAACGTAACGGTGCGGTGGTGGTACAGCTTTGCTCCGCAGTCGGCGCAGTAGGCCAGCCCGGAGAACAATCCCATTTCGCCCAGCTTCGTAGGGCGGCGGCGCTGCTCCCGACTCTTCTGTACGATTTCCCATGTCTCCCTATCAATAATCGCTTTGTGGGTGCCCTCAAACACCGCCCGTTTGTCGGGGGGATTGATGATTGCTTTCTTGCTCTTATAGGAGAGTTTGGTGGTCTTGAAATTCGTTGTACGGCCTAAATAAGTATCCTGCTCCAAAATGCTCAGAACAGTTGCGGGATTCCAGCGGCAGGGATCATCCGGATAGTAACGGCTTGTCCGGCCTGTGCGCCGAAACTCAATCGTCCCCGGTGTGGGAATTTCCCGCTCTTTCAGCATCCGGGCAATTTTGCCGGGGCCGTTGCCCTCCAAACACAACTGAAAAATCAACTCCACCACAGGGGCGGTTTCCTCGTCCACTAAAAGGTGTCCGTCCTCGCCCTTTATGTAGCCGTAGGGGGCGTTTGATGCCAGCCGTTGGCCTGACATCCCTTTGTTGCGAAAAAACGCCCGTATCTTCTTCGAGGTGTCTTTGGCGTACCACTCATTTATGATATTTCGGAAAGGGGTAAAGTCATTTCCCAGTTGCTCCTCGCTGTCCACTCCATCATTGACGGCGATAAA
>NZ_QWEK01000079.1 GCF_009935845.1 Pseudoflavonifractor sp. 524-17
AAAATGCTTTGCTCCTGCTCTGGCAGACCGGCAAAGGCGTCGGCCACTTGCTGGCTGCTGATCGGCAGGTCGTAGCCACAGCAAGAGAACACATAGCTGTCGCTGGGGTAGTCGTCAGCCGAACACAGCTTGTCCATCGCCGCTTGCGGCAGACGTTCCAAGGACGTTTCCCGGCTGGCCCGCCGTTTCATTTCCCGGATATAGTCGATTGCCTCATGCTTCAACACGGTCTTGAAAAAGGCGTCAAACCTGCACTGTTCGCCATAGCCGCGGGGGTTGGTTTCCATCTTCTCACCCCCTTTCGCTGGGGGATGGTGGTGGTACTCTCCCTTTCCGCTAACAGAGCGTTCAGCGGCACAGGTTTTGCGCGCAAAACCGCTTTCCGCAGAGAAAAAAGTGAAGAAAATTTTCCGGGCCGCAGGAAACGACAAAAACCGCCCGGCAGGTCATAGACCCACCGGACGGTTTGCACTGCATCGTATAGTATAACTTCATAGCCGCAGTTCCCCCAGGTGGGGGACGGGCTTTTTTTGATAAATCAAGGGCTGTCAGATTGTGTCGAATGACGGTGCATTTCATAGCGGCTGCCTCCTGTCAGCCGCCGTATCTGTCAGTATTACCGCGTCGCTACTTTTGAGGATAAAAGAACGGCGGCTTTAATTTCTTAAAACCACCGCAGGAAATAATTTTGTGCATAGAAAAGGGTCTGCCCAGCAGCGGTTTTTTCTTTTCTGCCGCTGGGCAGATTTCTTTTTGCTAATTGCTATGCTAAACCACAATTTCACAGAAATGTCACCGTTCTAATTCATCTTACTGATTCCGCAAAGGGCGCAATTCTTTCAAACTCTCCTGAGCGCCGCACTCTAAAATATAAGGAACAATCTCTTGGTAAGCCTTTTCAGGAGAATCTGCTTCTGAGGGGATATATGTCCACTGTGTCAGAATGCTGTGAGCATAGTTGCAATGAATATTCCCAGTATAAATCTGTACCAGAGGATCAGTGATCCAACTTCCGTCAGCAGATGCACAATCACTCCGATAGGTAAAATACCGCTGTCCGTCCTTCACATAAATGATGTTCACTGCCAATTGATCTTCTGCGATGTCCGAGCGTTCTGTCCTTCCGGCCATTTCATTGTAATCGTTCTCGGCCTCCACCTTTTCAAAATAGAAGTATTCCCTCCATGCGGCTAATATTTCCTGTTCCATATCGCGGTACTGGTCTGGTACTAACAGATTCAGCGTCAAATCATCCAGCACGATCTGTTTTTCCAGCTCCGAACCATCCGCTGTTTCAATGGGATTCCATTTGAAATATTCCCGGCTCACCTGTATCGACATCCCGGCAGGAGCAATCTCGATTGGAACTTCCGGACTGTTCATGGCATATAGGGGAGTACCCTCATCATCCATAGCCTGATAATTGTATGCGTCCATGACAAACGCCCCTGCTTTTTCCTCCAGCCGAGCCAGCAGTTTTTGGCTGCGCTGTGCAATTTCCAAATATTTTGCATCGCTTTCATCTTCTCCGCTGTTATAGACCACCGTGCGGTAAAGGGGGTCCTCCCACTTGGGTTCCGCCGCTTCCTTCCCAGCGCAGCCTGCAAGTGCCAGAAACACAGCCAATAACGCCACCCACTCTAATATCTTCTTCATCTTACATTCGCTCCTTGTTTGTAAATTGGTTCATTTTTGAAAGGCCCCAGCTTTTCTTTCTCATTGCCGCAGCCGTTCGATGATGCTGGCCTTGGCGATTTGGCGGTACAGCAGCGCCGGTATTGCCACGGTCAGGAGAATAAGGAACGGGTAGATCACCAGCATGGGCCACATAACAAACCGATAGGTGAAGAACCAAATCCCACTGGAAATCCCCCGCACGACTATTACAGAAAACAGAACGCCAAGAACAGCTGATGTGAGGATTGTTCCCACGGCGTAATACAGCCCCTCAAAAGAAAGCATACGCTTTAACTGTTTTCCTGTCATGCCAATACTTTGCAGCATGGCAAACTCCTTTTTGCGAGTGATAACGCTTGTCAGAACAGAGTTGACAAAGTTTGCGATGCCGATAATTCCGATGATGATACTCAATGCCCCGCCGATAGTGATGATAAGGGAAGTGAGGTCGTCAAAGGAACTGGTATAGGTCGCCTTGGATTCAAAGTCCATACTTGGCTCCACACTGTCGATATAGCTGTTCAAAAACTCTGCCATTTCTGCTTCCGTTCCCTCTTTCACATCAAAGGGGAAATTAACCAGATGGGGGTTATCACACAGCGGCAGAAAGATTTCTGTCGGGAGATAGAACCGAGACTCGCCTGTGTTGCGGGTAGTGGCCGTGTTCTCATTGGCCCGGACTTTTGCCATGATGATAAAATCATAGCTGTCAGTAATGGTGGTGGAAAGTTCCTCCGCTTTCAGATGGTTGAGCCGTACTGTATCCCCCACGCTGATATTGGGGTTCTCTATGACCGTTCCATCATCGTTACAATCCACGCTCAGAAGAATATACTCTCCCGTTTTCAGCTTTTCCAGGTCGATGGTTCCCTCTATGACTTCCATGCCATTCAACAGAAAATCGTCCGCGCCATACAGTCTTACAAAAGGATTTCCATTCCGATCTTTGTTATAGCTGAAAAAAGCATTGTGTTCCGTTGAAAACGGTTCTTCCAGCATCCAGGAGGAATAGAGCCTGCCGCCATCCGCAAAATGTTCATTCTGCCGGACGGCATCCACAAAGTGTTCCGACAACTCACTCCCGCTGGTTTCAAAGCGGAATTGGAAATAATCTGCGGTGGAAATCACAAAGTCTGTATCCATAAATTTTGCAATATACTTATCAATATCAAAACCGCCGGACAGTGTGAATACCGTGTTGAACAGCACCAGGCTCAACGTCATGGACACGATGACCAACACCGTCCGTTTGCGGTTACGGCCCAGATTCGCCAGAGCCATCATGTGGAGCTTTGCGCCGTGGGTCGATTTTTTGTCTTTGTTCCTGCGCGTTCCAAACGCCGCTGTATCTTTCTCCATATAGCGGATGGCTTCGATTGCCGAAACCGTACCGGCAATCTTCGCGGGCTTGCGGACGCTGACAAAGACAGTGAAAAGTGCGAAAGCGGCGGAACCGATGAAAATAAGAGGATTTACCGTTACTTTAATACCGGCATCTGCGGTATAACTCGTTCCGTTCATCAGGAAGGGCACCAAGGCCCGACCAATGAAGAAGCCTACCAGCAGGCCGATGGGAATACCAACCAGGGACAGCCGGATCGCCTGCCGGTTAATCAACCGCTTGATCTGCCGCTTTGTTGTCCCCAGCGTTTTCAGCTGTCCATAGGACTGAATATCCTGAATAACAGAAATCTGGAAAATGTTGTAGATAATTAAATACCCTGTTACGACAATCAACGCGACACCAACAAGGCCAGAAATTAACATAGCAGGATTGTCCGTTAATGCACCATTCTGATAGGCCGGACTGACACGGGCGATCACATAATTGCCGTCCTGCTTGCTGCCGCCCATTGTGTCGCAGGTATAGCCGGTTTCGGAAAGAAGCTGATGGAGCTGGACTTCTATATCGCCGTTCCCTTTGAACATCACATAGGCGGAGACAACGCCGGAATAATCATTGTCCACGGGATAGGTATAGGTCAAAATGTCCGAATGGGCGTCCACAAAGGCTTTCGACACGACCAGCCTCCCGATGTTGCTCAAGCTGTCTGTTTCCCAAAAGCCGCAGAGGGTAAAATCGGTGGTATATAACTTTCCCTTTACTTCATAGGTCAGAGAAACGGTTTCCCCGATCTGCGCCGGTACACCCAGGGCGTCCAATGTCTTTGTGTCCGCGATGATCTCATTTTCCGCTTCGGGCCGATGGCCTGTTGTGGGTGTGTAGCGGGCAAATTCCAGAGCGGTATCATCCATATACCACAGGTCAGACCGCCAACGCTCCAAGCCCGGATTTTTCAGCCGGTAGGAAACCGCCTTTGTATAGGCGATGCGGTCAATCAAGGGATTTCCCACCATATCGCCATAAACTTCATCGCTGATATAGTTTAAGACCGCCTGCCCATCACCGCCCGCTTTACGGATATTCTGGTCATGAACGGTGTCCATCAGGCCAGACCCCAGGGTGAAGATCGTGGTGAAAAGTATCGTAGTCAGAATGACTGCGATGATTGCAATGATATTTCTGCTCTTGCTCGCTTTGAAATAGCGGCCTGACAGCTTTTTAATCACTGCGCCGTTGTTGTTACCGAATAAAATGTCATTCATCATCAGCACCTCCTTACTCAAAAATCCTGCCATCCTCAATGCGGATAATGCGGTCGGCAAGCTGGGCGATCTCGTTGTTGTGGGTAATCATCACCAGCGTTTGATGGAATTTGTTGCTGGTCGCTTTCAAAAGTCCCAGCACATCGCTGCTTGTCCGGCTGTCCAGGTTGCCGGTCGGTTCGTCAGCCAGGACGATGGCGGGCTTGGAAACGAGGGCGCGGGCAATAGCGACACGCTGCTGCTGTCCGCCGGACAGGTTGTTGGGCATATTGTTCAGCTTGTCCCCCAGGGCCAGCAGGCGCACCACCTCATCCATGAATTTTTTGTCCACCGTATCGCCGTCCAACTCCACGGGCAGGACAATGTTTTCATAGACATTCAGGACAGGGACAAGGTTGTAGTTCTGGAAGATAAAGCCGATGTTACGCCTACGGAAGATGGTAAGCTGCTCATCGTTCAGCTCGGCCAGCTCCTTGCCCTTGATCTGAACGCTGCCGGAGGTGGGCACGTCCAGACCGCCCATCATGTTCAGCAGAGTGGACTTGCCGCTGCCGGAAGTTCCAACAATGGCGACAAATTCCCCCTGTTCAATGGAGAGGGTCACGCCGTCCAGCGCCTTTGTGATGTTCGGCTCTGTGCCGTAGTATTTTTTGAGGTCAGTTGTTTGCAAAATGCTCATGGGTTGCACCATCCTTTCTGTGATGCCGCTATCATAACAGCCAATTCTCACAGAAATGTCACGGGCCACTTATTTTGGGCCTTTGAAATATCACAATTTCGTGACATTTCAAAGTTTTCGTGGCAGGAAAACAGAAAAGGTAGAGCCGCTGCCTATTTCCGAAGTTACCTTGATGTAGCCGCCCTGCATGGTGATGATTTCGCGGGCAAGGAACAATCCTATACCGATGCCCTCAACATCGTGTACTTCTTCCTCACGATAGAAGCGTTTGAAGATCATCCCCTGTCTGCTCTCCGCTATGCCCTTGCCGCTGTCAGTAATGTCAATTTTCACATACAGCTCCCAGCTTTGAACGGACACCCGGATAGCGCCGTCCGCTGGCGTGTACTTCACAGCATTATCCAAAATATTAAACAGGGCTTCACTTGTCCATTTCCTATCATGGGCCAGCAGTATATCGGATGGACAATCTACGCTGACATGAATGTTTTTCTTTTCAGCGTTCAGCAGAATACCGCCCAGCGCCGCCGCCAAGGTATCGTAAATCGGCTGCACCTTTCTGTCCAGCGAGATCACGCCGGTTTCCAGGCGGGAGGTCTTTATCATGGCCTGCATAAGAAAGTCCAGTTTTTCAAGCTGGCCGCTGGATGCCCGCAAAAATTCCTGACGCTTTTCTTCTGCCACAGGCTGTTCCAGCAAAGTGGCGTTTACCATCTGGAGATTTGCAATGGGCGTTTTTACCTGATGGGAAATGTCGGAGATCAATTCCTGCAAGTCGGCCCGCTCTTTTGCTACACTCTCCCGGTTCTCCCGCATAACTTCATATAGGCGGATAAGCCGGTGATTGATTTTATAAAACAGGTTTTCTTCCTCACAGACCTGCGGCGGGGCCGATGCCCCGTCCAGCATATTGTCCATTGTTTCGCACAGCCTGTCCGAAAATAACACCAGCTTCCGGCGCAGAAAGGCCACGAAAAGGACTACACAGATGAACACCAGCAGGATAAACAGCAGGCTCAGCCACACGATTGCCGGATTTCTGGTAAAGAGAAAAGCCGCTGTAATGGTCATAATGGAGAGCAAAGCTAAAAAGGCTGCCCCTACCGCACAGGCGCGGTTGATGGAAAGTTTGCTGTCATTCACTTCCTTATCCCCCCAATCCACATATAGCCCATGCCATAGACGGTCTTGATATATTGCAGACCGTCTATTTCAATTTTCCCCCGGATGCGGCTGATTGCAACAGTTAGGGCGTGTTCATCTACAAAGTTTTCGTCTGCGTCCCACAGCTTTTCAAGAAGTGCCTGCCGGGTTAGAACGATTTTCGGATTTCTTACCAGCACCTTTAGTAAACGGTATTCCAACGGCGTAAAGATAACCGGCTCCCCTGCGAGGGTGGCAGTCAATTCCGAGAAATTGACGGATAGTGTACCGTCTGTGTAGCAATCGCCGCCTGTCTGCTTCTCGATGCGGCCCAGCAGGGCCGAAACCTTTTTTTGGAATACGCTAATCGGAAACGGCTTTGTCACATAATCGTCCGCTCCCAGCTCAAAGCCTTTCAGCATATCGCTTTCCATATCGTTTGCTGTCAGGAAAATCACAGCAGTATCTGGACGGCGCTCTTTGATTCCTATACAGAAGTCAAACCCGTTTCCATCAGGCAAATTGACATCCAGCACAATCAGATCATAGTCCTGCGCTTCACAGAAATTAACCGCCGCTGATTTTGACATAGCAGCATCTACTGTGTAGCCCGCCGCCGAAAGATTGTAGCAAAGGGTATTGTTCAAAAGGCGGTCATCCTCAACGACTAAAAGCCTCATGGCTTCACTTCCTTTCCCATATTAGGGTAACATGAAAATGTCACAGAAATATCACAGATATTTTATCCCGCAAAAGTTAATCTAATTTTAGGGAATTAGCACACATAAATCAATTCTAAAATGAAAACAGTGAGGAAACATAACCGTAGCAAGCATAGGGAGTGTGGCCACACTCCCGAAAAACGGCCAAATCCGGCTCCTGCCGGGCCGTGTTCGTTTTTGCTTGTTGGGATAGTCCCAAACCCTCATGCAGAACGGAAGCAGCACTCACAGAGGCATAGCAGATGTAGCGATGTATTTTTATCAGGCTATCCGAAAAGTCTGTACCAAGACGCCGAAACAGCGGGACAGAAAATTTATGGGTCAGGCGTAGAAAAAGCAGCTCCCAGAGGTATTGAAAACACAGTTTTTTCGTGAGTGTCGGAGAGCGGCAAGGTGTTTATATCTGTTCTCCCGAAAATGGGGATAACTCTTTCTACATAACCAATCTATCCGACACTTTGGCTGACAGCCCTAAATTAGCCCATCAGCCTACGCATTTAGGGTCTATTCAGCGCCCTGTTGCCAAGGCTTCCAAGCGGCGGTCGCATAGGGGGTAATACGATTTGACCTGTACCCTCAAAAATGGACTTCTAACTGCGTAGAAATGGACAGTGACCCCCTGCCGCCAGGATAGAGCTGATATGTAATGCTTTAGAGGCAAAACAGCCCCGCTATTTCAAGGCTTTCCGGCTACGGTCGATAGGGGGGCAGTACAATTTGACCTGCGCCTGCCAAAACGGGACTCTAACGGCGTACAGATGGACGCAAAAAAACCAGGGCAGGAGGCCGACACTCCGGCACTCCTGCCCTGGCTTCTGCTGGACTATAAGCTGTGCTGTCACACAAGAGGCCCTGCGGCCCTCTTGTGGCACCCGCAGAAACCGTACACCCGCTTCGCGTCTGTACGGTTTCTGCGGGTCAGATAACATCGAAGATAACCCCTGCTGCTATTTGGCCTCTCTGCTTCCGCTTCCATTCCATTCCCTTCCGGCGGCTTTGCCGCCCATCCCCGAGGGAAGGGGTAGGGGAAAGGATAGGAAAGGAATGGGTAATTGATAAATCTTTAATTGATTTTTCTTTATTTACTTATATCTTTATCTTATTGTGTCGGATTTACCTACATAGGATTTTCTAAAATGTACCCCATAAAGTGGACACAAGACGAAAAGGAAGATTAGGAAAGTGGACACGAAAAAGGCGGGCACGTCCCCTCAAAGTGGACAGAGATACAGATAGCAATCCCAAGAAATGGACAGCTATGGTACACTGGAAAAAGAGGGAGGGACATAGATGGAACCGAAACACAAGCGCAGCAGCTTTGGATTATATGAGATAGCGCTGCTGAAGGAAAATCTATATACACACGAGGTGAGAGCACGGCAGATTTCATTTACGGCGGAATTTAAGCGAATCTTTTGGGCACGGTACCAAGCTGGAGAGTACATACCAGCTATCTTTGAGAGCTTGGGCTATGATCCGGAAATCCTGGGGATTGCGCGTATGTACAGTCTTGCGTCAAACTTGAGGAAATGTGTGGCAGAGGGACGCGGATTTACAAGCGGCTATACGAATCGCGCCAAAGACCACGGGAGAGCAGAGAAGAAAGCTGCACCCGACACCAGTGCCATGCAGCATGAACTGACGTATCTTCGCCAGCAGGTAGAATTTCTAAAAAAATTACCGAGTTGGACAGAGGGACAAGGCAGAGGCGCTGATGATGGACAAGCCAGACAAGAAGTTCGAGTTGATCCATGAGATCGTCAGCAAAGAGGATAATGTGCTGAGTATTACGGAGTTGTGCCGAATTGCTGGTGTGTCCCGTTCCGGGTATTACCGCTGGGTAAATGCAGAGGATATACGGCAGACGCGGGAGAGACAGGACCAAGAGGATTTTTCACTGATTTT
The DNA here is from genome assembly GCF_009935845.1 of Pseudoflavonifractor sp. 524-17. Lineage (GTDB taxonomy): Bacteria > Bacillota > Clostridia > Oscillospirales > Oscillospiraceae > Pseudoflavonifractor_A. Next base: position 8,734 of record NZ_QWEK01000079.1, read on the forward strand.
ACAGGCGTATCAATTCCGAGGCTACGCCAAGGGCATTTGCAGTATCCATATGAGGCTGCTGCATCTGCCGGAGCCGATTGTGATGAATGTAAAGAAAATCCAGCGGCTCATGCGTAAGTACGGCCTGCATTGTCCCATCCGGCAAGCAAATCCCTACCGCAGGATGGCAAAGGCGATCCGCACCAACACGGCGGCGGACAATCTGCTTAATCGGGAATTTGAACAGCATGGACCACGCAAAGTCCTCCTGACAGACATTACTTACATCCCTTATCACGGCGTGTTCTGCTACCTGTCCACCATCCTGGATGCCTATACGAAGCAAGTCCTGGCCTATGTCCTCAGCCCATCCCTTGAATTGGATTTCGTTCTGGAGACGGTCCACAGCTTGATACAAAAACACGGCGTTTCCCTGGATGCGCAAACACTGGTTCACAGTGACCAGGGCTGCCACTATACCAGTATACGTTTCATCCAGGTCCTCAAAGACAGCAGTCTGCGGCAATCCATGTCCCGCAGGGGCAACTGCTGGGATAATGCTCCGCAAGAGAGCTTCTTTGGACATATGAAGGATGAGATCGATCTGTCTGGCTGCGAGACCTTCGACCAGGTCAAAACGATCATTGATGATTGGATTGACTATTACAATAACGACCGTTATCAGTGGCAGCTGGCAAAACTCTCGCCAAACGAGTTTTACCGCTACCTTGTTTCTGGCGTTTATCCTTTGCTGGGCAAATCATCATTCGATGCAAAGTTTGACCCTATTTGACTTTGCTTGACTGTTTTATCTGTATTTCATTTTGTCCTTGACATTGGTGATGTGGTATAAAAAAAGTTGACACCCCATTCTCAAGGATTGGATATATAATCAAGAGAATAAGGAGTGGACAAAAATGGCAGAAAACAGACAATACGACCATGAATACAAAGTACAGGCA
>NZ_QWEK01000080.1 GCF_009935845.1 Pseudoflavonifractor sp. 524-17
AGATTGTTTCCCGTGTTATCTTACGGGGTAGTACCTTACGCTACTTCACACAATGCCCTATCTGGGCGCACTTCCTCGATTTTCATTTTGTCAAGGTCGGTGATTTTCCGCTTGATTGTCTTTATGGCTTCGGTCTGGTCGATACTGTGGATATGCAGATTGACGATAACGCCCGTTTCCAAGTCCAGAATGTCGGATAAGATACGGTCGTTTAATTCCGGCGCAAGGATTTCAAGGAATGAAACCGCGCCGATTTTGCGCCCCATGCGGAAATACCGCCCCTCGCCAAAACGGAAAGAGGACGGGGCGATAAAGTCCTTTGTGGAAAGCCCGGACGGGGCAAGCCATGAAAAATCAAAGGAAAACTGCCCGCCCTCCGGGTGGAAAATGCCATGCAGCATTTTAAGGCGTTCATAGCCTGTCATGGGGCGGGCAGACACGCCCAAGAGCTTAAAGTTGTTCAGCACGTCCGTTTCGATACGGGCAAGGCGGGATTTCGCCGCGCTCAGACTGTCGGCTTCAATGGCAAAGGTGATATATTTTGCTTTGACAAGCCCGTTGTTTCCCTTTGCAAGCTGGTTTTTCAGCATATCCCGGTATTCTGTGCGGATAGAATTGAAAGCGTCCTCCTGTGCCGGGATATTGACCGCCTTTTCCGCTTCGCCCCGCTGCGTCCCCTGATTGATGAAAGAGAGCTGCACCGAAACGGAAGCGTCAAAGTAGTTTAGGAAGTCGCACCAGTTTTCAAAAATGGCGGTCTTGTCGTCTGCCTGTGCAAGCTGATAGTTAATATCTTCAAAGGCGACGGTCTTTGAGTATTTCCGTCCCGTAACCTTGCAGATACCGTCCGGGTACATCTGGATATAGGGGATTGTCTGCTGCGCGGTATGCGCTTTCCCGTCGCCCTTTGCCTGTCTGATGATTTCCGCAATCTGCTTTTTCTCGGCGCGGGTGAGCTTGCGGGGCGGGTTAGGCTTTGCGCTTCCCGCCGCGCTGTTTCTTCGTGTTTCCTTTTGCAATCGCTGATACCTCCTTTTCAAGTTTTCTCTGCCGTTCTAAGACGGAATAAAAGTTGTCTGTCCTGTATGGTCGTTCTTTGGGGGCTATGAATTTCGTCCGTATGATGTTCTTCACCACCACTTCAAGGGGCTGTCCATGCTTCTCATACATGGCAAAGAGGAAACAGGGCAGCATGACGGCAATCATAGCCATAGACGCAAGGCTTGTGCCTGTGCTGTCTTTGAGCAGAAAGAAAAGCGGCAAGCCGATAATGAGAGCCGCCGCAAAACATACAATCTGCCGTTTGGTAAGGTTGAACGCTACTTTTGTCTTGACTTTGGATAAGTCTTTGGGTACGGGTACATACGCCAAGTGAAAACCTCCTTTCTCTGGGTTTGATGTTGCTGTAATTTTCCATAAGGGTAATCAAGGCAAAGGTCAATCTATGCCCTTTGCCCGCCCGTATTATATGGGGGTTATCCGCGTCAAGGTCGGGTCGTATTTTCGCCGCTTCGCTCTGAAAATCTCCACCCTGCCCTTGACACGCCGCTAATGCGCGGAAAAAATCGACTTCGCCAGTGCGCCGGATTTGAACAGGGAGAAACAGAGGATAACGGTGTAGGCTGCAAGGGAGAATATCGCGCTGTGCAGATTGTCCGCTATTATCATGTTGTTTACCAGAACCGCGTAAATGCCGACGCATATCATAATGAGGAAGCCTTGAAAACCGATAGCGAACAGGGATTTTAGGTAGTTGTTTCCTATCTGCCCCCATTCCCGGTTCGTCATAGTTGCAAACGGGATAGGCGATACCGAACAGTAAAGGTAAATCTCTATCATTCTTCCGTAGAGGATAACGGTTATCAGTACGGACATGATTTTCATGCACAAGCTCACAAGGCTTGTTTCCATGACAAGTAAGAGCAGTTCGGGGATTTCCATAGCGTCAAGCCCGTCCTGCATGGAAGCAAGGGCGGCGGCAACATCAATGTTCGTGCTGCCGCCGATTACCCCCGCCGCGCCGGAAACAATGTGCTGCGCCATATCGAACACCGCCATAGTGATGTCAAAGGTGTGCGTCACAAGGTAGACTGCCACAAACGCCTTGAACACCCACTTGAAGAACATGGAAGTGTCAACGTCGTGCATATTGTTCTTTTCCGTTACCATGCTGATAAGCTCATAGCATAGGACGTAGGTAATGACAAGCCCCGCAATGGGTACGATTACATTCTCACTAAGCGTCTGTATCATGGAGAATATATTTGCGTTCCACCCTTGCGGGGTCTGCCCTACCTCTGCGGCGATAGTGCCGACTTTCTCGTTCACGTCCCCGAACATAGTTGACAGATTACCGTTTATGGCTCCTATGAGGATTTCCTTTATCCATTCGTTAATCGCGTCAAGTATGCTCTGCATAAGCCTTTACCCGCGCTTCTTAACCGAACAAGCCGGAAAGCAGCGGTACAAGGGTCATGCCGATAAGGGCAACGCCGCCGCCCGCCATAAGCTGCTTCATGCCCTGGCTTTTCGCCCCCGGATTGTCGTTGCCGTAGCCCTCCATCAGATTGATTACGCCCCAGATACCAAGCCCGGCTCCAAGTGCTACAACAAGGGTCTGCAAAACGTCTACTGCGCTATTGAAAAATGCCATAAATATATCCTTTCTGCCGCGTCTGCGGCTGTCCGGCAAGCGGACAAAAGGCGGTCAGCATATGCCGCCGCACAAAAAAACCGCCCTCTGGTAAAGGCGGCTGTCCCCGCGCTGCGTAAGTCCTGCGGCGCGGCGGTATTCAGTTGTAAGGGGTGCGGCTCCTGCCGCTGTGTACTGCGCCGGAAAGTGGGGGCGCGTATCATGTAGCCGGTATGGATAGATGTGATTGCTTCAATCGCTCCTTTCTGTGTCCCGCTGTGCTGCCGGACGTTTTTTCAGACTTGCGGGAAGTGAATAGCTTGCGTAGCAAGGTGTTCGCTTCCCGCAAGTTCACAAAGGGGTAGCTGCCGCAAGGCAGCGTAGGGGAAGTGTAGCTTCCCCTGTCCCCCGCCGGTCTGCCATGCTGTCACTGTTGCGGGATAAGCCCCCGGCGCGTGACATACTCCGTTGCAAAACGGCGGTGTTCCGCTTCCTTTTCCCGCCAATACTCCCATAATGCAGCGTCGGCGGCTTCCGCAACATTCATTAAAAACCGTTCAAGCTGCTTTTGTTTTTCCTCTGCGCTACGTTTCCTCATGGTCTGCGCCCTCCTGTAAGTCTGCCGCGTCAATCTCGTAATAGTCAAAAACCTCGTCGGGCTTGACAATGGCGGGGCGGCGTTTAAGGTGCTTTTCCATGTCAAAGGCGTTCTTCGGGTCTGCGTCGGACAGGTACTTGTATTTCGGGTGCTTCGTTATGTCGAATTTGTCCGAAAAGAACGGGCGCACCCCGCGTAGCTGCAAGATACATTTCCCTCCGTCCATGACTGCGATTTCATCTTCCGTCATAAGCTGCTTTCCCAATTTCTGATAGTTCAGCCCATGCGAAAGCTCCCGCCCTCTGGTTTCGGAAGTGTTGAAGCTGTCTATCGTTTCTTTTCCTAAAATTTCCGATATTTCTTTAAGGGTGGTTTTCTCCTTGCCGCCCAAGAAAAGTGTGGTGTCGCAGTTGCCGACTATGGTATCGGCGTTGTCCTTGTAAATGGCTTTTAGCTGTGACTGGCTCTGCAAGATGATTGACGCGGATATTTCCCGGCTCCTTATGGTGGCTATGAGCTTTTCAAACTTCGGTATCTGCCCGATATTCGCAAATTCATCAAGTAAGCACCTTACATGGACGGGAAGCCGCCCGCCGTATTCATCATCTGCCTTGTCGCATAAAAGGTTGAATAACTGTGTGTAGAGAATACTCACGACAAAGTTAAAGGTGTCGTCGGTGTCGCTGATAATCACGAAAAGGGCGGTCTTTCTGTCGCCTATGGTGTCAAGCTCCATTTCGTCGGTTTCCATAAGCTCCCGCAGCTCCTTAATGTCGAATGGGGCTAACCTCGCGCCGCATGAGATAAGTATGCTTTTTGCGGTCTTGCCCGCCGCCAGTTTGTATTTTTTGTACTGCTTGACTGCAAAATGCTCCGGGTCTTTTTCTTCCAGACGTTCAAACATGAGGTCAACCGGGTTCTGGAAATCCTCGTCGTCCTCGCGGGCTTCCGACGCATTTATCATTTCAAGCAGCGTCGTGAAGTTCTTCTCGTCCTCTGGGGCTTCATACCAGATATAGCCGATTAGTGCGGTGTAGTAGAGCTTTTCCGCTTTCACCCAGAAATCCTCGCCGGATTTTTCCCCGTCGCCTTTGGTGTTGGCGATAATGGTATTGACTAATTTCAAAATGTCCTTTTCGCTCCGCAGATAGGCAAAGGGATTGTATTTCATGGATTTTTTGAAGTTAATCGTATTTAGCACTTTGATACGGTATTTGTACCGCTGCAACATTTTCCCGGTTTCCAAAATCAGTGTTCCTTTCGGGTCAGTGACGATATACGACGTTGGAAAATCCTTTGACGTACATTGCATGAGCGACGGTTTCACAAAGAACCGGGTCTTGCCGCTGCCGGAACCGCCGATTACAAGAATATTTTTGTTTCTTGCGTATTTCGGCTGCTTCGGGCGGCTGTTCATGGTGAGCCGTTCCGTCTGCGTTAAGGGGATATTGTTCTCAAATACCGGGTCTGTGTACGGCTTTATGTCGTCAGCCCCGCCCCAACGCGCCGAACCGTATTCTGTCCCGCGGCGGTATTTCTTCGCGTTCTTGCCTTTGGTGTAGATAATCAGCCGGACAATGACCGCCCCCGCAATGCCTAAAGCTAAGTCTGCCGGGTGGAAGCTCGGCGCGATACTGGAAAAGGCGGCGGTAAAACCGTCCCCAAGATGTAGCAGCTTTGCGCTTGCGTCCGCGCCGGGGGAGAGCCGGACAGCCGCGCCCGCTTTATCAAAGAGCCAGACAAAGAGCAGATACGGGAGATTTAAGATAAGCAGCTTCTTGATTTCCGGCTTCATAGCGATACCTCCCTGTCCTTGTTCTTGACCTTTGCCCGTTCCGCGTTCTTGCCCTGTGCAGCTTCTTTGAGGGTAGAGAGCAGCTTTCGGATTGAGGGCTTTTTCTCCTGTGTCAGCTTTTTTGCGGAAAATTCCTTAAAGGCGGCGGTCAGCACGTCCGCGTCCCGCCCCTTGAAGAAAACCAGATAGCGGGGCGGGCTTTCCGTCGCGTCCTTTTTCAGCGCAAAGTCGATACCGTACTTTTTCGCCGTACTCTCAAAGGCTTTGATATTGCCCTCGGTAATCTCAATGTTGGAAACGCCCGCGTTCTGTTTCATAAGCTGCTTTAAGCTCTGCTTTCCCTGTGGCGGTTTTGCAAGCTGCTTTTTGCCCTTTGACAGTATGGCTTTCATTGCCTTTTGGAGCGTCTGCGCGGTCAGCTTCCCGGTCTTGATGTAAAGGGCTATGGTCTTTTCGTTTACTTCGTCCTGCAATTTCTCGCGTCCTCCTTTCGCGTTTCTTTATGGGGCGGCGGTCAGATACGCACCCGCAGCCCGTTCAAGTCCTCGGCTCTGATACCCACAAGATACCAGTTGTCGCCGTACTCAATCCGGGTCGGCTTCCACTTGCCCCGCACGAATACGTCAAAGCACTCGCCGCAATGCAAGCCCCCGTAGTAGCTGTTTAAGTCAAAGCGAATGTCGTAACGGTCGGTGCGCTCGTCAAATACCAATGCTCCTGTCATTTTCTGTGCCATAATAAAATCCTCCTTTTGTGGTTGTGGGTGGTTACAGGCTTTCGCCCTCGTTGCATGAATAATAGTCCGGGTCGCCGTACTGCGGCTTTTTCGGTGACAGTGCGCCGCTTGCCATGTCATGGGCGACAAGGGAAGTGTAATAATTGCCGATAGTGGACGGGGCGTTGAAAAGGGCTGCTTTCAGATATTGCTTGATGTTGCGGATTTTCGTTGTGTTCTCCCGCATACAGTCAAGCACAAAGCGGATATGCTCGCCGTCCAGTTTCATAAACTTAGATTTCACAAGCTCTGCCGGGTAGTCATCCCCCGCAATCCGCACCCGCTTCCTTGCGGTGCATACGGTTTCAAGCATGAGGTCTACAATCTCGTCAAGCCTGTCACTGTCAAACTTCATGTCCTGTTTGAGAATGTGGTAGTCGATATTGTCCTTGATGATTTCCCGGTATATATCAACTGCGCTCTGTGCTGTCGTTTCCGTTCCTTTCCGTTCCGGCGGCGTAGCCGCTTCTCTGCAAGGAGAGGGGTTAGGGGAAAGGATAGGAATGGAATGGGTACTTGATAAATCTGTATTTGATTTTTCTTTTTTTGGTAAGTCAGTTCTTTGTATATCTTTATTTAATTGCGTTGGATTTTCCAACGTAGGTTTTTCCAATGTTGGTTTTTCCTGCGTTGGATTATCCAATGTTGGATTTTCCAATGTAGGTAAATCCGGCGTAGGCGGCTGTGGCTGCTCGAATATCACATAGTCCGCGCCCCGCAAGCGTCCTTTCTCGTCGCGCTCCCTTGACCGGACGATATACCCGGCGCGTTCAAGCTCCTTAATGGCTTCGCGGATAGCGTCTATCTTCTCCCGGTTGATAAGGGATAAGCCTTTCAAGGTGTAGTCCCAATCTTCGGGAAGTGACAGCATTTGCGACAACAGCCCCTTTGCCTTTAAGGAAAGCTCCTTGTTGCGTAGATGGTGGTTGCTCATTACGGTATAGCCCTTGTTTCGTTCCACTCTGAAAACTGCCATAGTTCATAGCTCCTTTGCTTTGGATTTGTTACGCAGTAGAAGCGCGGTTTCGGGGGATAAGGTATAAATCCCTTTCCGCGCCAGATACGCGCCCGCAAAACCGCTTGTAGCAAGGCTTTTTCTGCCCCTACTGCGTAACAAGGGCATGAAAAAAGCGGCGTTCCTGTTCTCCCGTATAGAGAGTAAGAAACGCCGCTTCTGCGTCGTATTCAGTTTTTAGTACAATACCCTGCTTGTCCGTCGCTCGAAAAACCTTGATTTTCCAGTGTTTTCAAAAGTATCGTTATCTAACGTCAGCTTTTGACCGTCCGGCCTTTTGTGAAATGATGGCGGAGGTCAAGGCTGGCAAAATCAACTGCATCGTGGTCAAGGATTTGTCCCGCTTCGGCAGGGACCACCTGGGCGTGGGGGAATATCTGGAACAGCTATTTCCCTTTCTTGGTGTGCGGTTTATCGCAATCAATGACAACTACGACAGTCTGCACAGCAATGTGGAATCTGACGAGCTGGTCATCCCGTTCAAAAACCTCATCAACGAGGCATATTGCCGGGATACCTCGGTGAAAACACGGAGCCAGCTTGAGATCAAACGCCAGCGCGGAGATTTCATTGGCTCTTTTGCTGTGTTTGGCTACCGGAAGGACCCGGAGAACCGCCACCGCCTGCTGGTGGATGAATATGCCGCCGGCGTGGTGCGTGACGTGTTCAAATGGAAGCTGGAGGGCATCAGCGCCGGGGACATCGCGGCCCGGTTAACCGCCTCCGGCATCCCCACGCCCATGGACTACAAGCGGTCCCAGGGGCTGCGCTACTCCACTTCCTTCCGGCTGAAAGAGGAATCCGTTTGGGACGCGGGAATGGTGCTGCGGATTCTGAAAAATCCGGTGTACACCGGCACCTTGGAGCAGGGGCGGGTCACTACGCCCAGCTACCGGGTGAAGCGGCTGGTGGTGAAGCCCCGGGCGGAATGGGCGGTAGTGGAGCACTGCCATGAGGCCGTCATCGACCGCTACGACTTTGAGACGGTACAGAAGGTACTGGCCCTGGACACCCGTACCAGCGTCAGCGGCAGGGCGGTGGAATTGTTTTCCGGGCTGGTATTCTGCGGCGAGTGCGGCGGGGCCATGATCCGAAAGACTGTTTCCTCCGGTAAAAAGAAGTATGTGTATTACGTCTGCGCCGCCCACAAGAACGAAAAGACCTGCTATGCCCATTCCCTGCGGGTGGAGGCGTTGGACGAAATTGTGCTGGAGGCTTTGAAAAAGCACATTCAGGACGTGATCGATCTCTCCAACCTGTTGGAGCTGACGGATACTGCCCAGCTTCAGCAGGCGGGTGTGCGGAAGCTCCGGGACCGCCTGGAGAAGAAACAGGCGGAGGCTGACCGCTGGCAGACCCTTCTGCGGTCCCTCTATGAAAGCCTCCAGGACGGTGTGATCGACAAGGAGGAATATCAGGATTTGCGAAAGACCTATTCCCGCCGCCGGGCCGAGGCGGAGGAACAGGCCGGAGCCATTCAAGAGGAAATGAGCCGGGAAATGGGCAATCTCTCTGAAGGCCGGGGCTGGATGGGGCAGTTTCGCAAGCATCAGAACATCGAATCTCTGGACCGTACCATCGTGGTCTCCCTGATTGAGCGTGTCCTGATTTTCCGTGATCGCAGGGTTGAGGTTGTCTGCCGCTGGCACGATGAATTTTCCTGGCAGATGGACCTGCTGCGGCAGGCCCAGGGGGCCCTCCCCGGAAGGGAGGCGGTCTGACATGGCGCGGACGAAGCGCAAGGTCAATCCCGTTCTGCCGGCGGCCGCCCCCGCGGAAAAGCCCCGGCGAGTGTATCGGGCGGGCGGCTATGTCCGGCTGTCGGTAGAGGACAGCGGAAAGCCCGGAGCGGACACGATCACCGCTCAGCGGGAATTGATTCAGAGCTACATTGACAGCCAGCCGGATATGCAGTTCTGCGGCCTCTACTGTGACAACGGGCGGACGGGGACAAACTTTGACCGCCCGGAGTTTGAACGGCTGATGGCGGATGTGCGCTCCGGGAAAGTGGACTGTATTGTGGTCAAGGATTTATCCCGGTTTGGCCGCAACTACCGGGAAACCGGCAACTATCTGGAGCGGATTTTCCCTCTCCTGGACGTGCGGTTTATCGCCGTCAACGACAACTTTGACACGCTGACCGCCGGGCGGTCCCAGGACGGCTACATTGTGCCGCTGAAAAATATCATCAACGAGGTTTACAGCAGGGACATTTCCAGAAAGCTGCTGCCAGTATTTGCGGGAAAACAGCGGAACGGCGAATTTATCGGAACCTGGGCGATTTACGGCTATCAGAAGTGCCCTGACGATCATCACCGGATTGAGCCGGA
>NZ_QWEK01000081.1 GCF_009935845.1 Pseudoflavonifractor sp. 524-17
TGCTGCCCTTATGTATCTTTATGCTTTGCGGCCTGCCAGAACTTTTTCCTGGCAGGCCGCTTTTCGACAAGCTGAAACAGCCAGGCGTGATAAAACTTTTATCACGCCTGGCTGTTTGATAGGTTTTTAATCATTTTGGACGGAATGTAAGGGCTTGTCAATGCGGAAGGCATCCAGTGCCCGGACTACGTTTCCATGAATCAGCCTGCTGGTATGCTCTACGATGACGGCAGGATCGCCCCGCATATTGTCGCTGATCCAGTCCAGCACAATGCCGATGAAAGCGTAATCGTAAAAATAGGCAATGAAATTTTTGTCCGCCTCATTTACCGTCATTCCCGCTGATTTTTCCTCGATCACGCCCAGCAACAGGCTGTGGATCAGCGGGTTAAGGTACTGCTCCACCCGCTCCCGTCCTACGGCGCGGTATACATTCATAATGAAGGGCTTGTTTTCTCGCACCGCGTAAAAGATGTTTAGGAAGCCCTCCTGCCAGGTGTCATAGGTCTTTTTGCCTGCCAGGGCCTGAGCTGCGTCCTCCACACAGGCCCACTCCACCAGGTCGTAAATATCCTTAAAGTGATAGTAGAAGGTCATACGGCTGATCCCGCAGTCCTCCGCGATGTCGCTGATGGTGATCTTATTCAGCGGCTTTTGGAGCAGTAGCTTTTTCAGCGATGCCTCCAACGCCCGTTTTGTCATCTGTGACATAAAAGCCTCCGCATTATTGAGTCATTGGCGCTCAATATATAAATAGGTATCAGGTTCTCTTGTGTCGTTTCAGGCGTTTCGTTTACTGTTTTATAACATTCTGGAATTAGCTTTATCCTTTAAGTCAAAGCAAATCTGGCCCTTTTATACTTGTATCTTGCCCTGTCAACCACAAATCTTTATTTATTGTAAGCAAAGTATAGCATCCATTGGGACAACATTCAACCCTAATTGATAGGCGCTCATCGCAGGGAAAACATATACTTGGCGCTGGCTTGTTGATGCTGGCTGCTTCCGTTTGAAAAAGCCAGATAACTAAAACAAGAAGCCGGTTTGTAAAGGTGTACTTTTACAAACCGGCTTCTTCTCTTGCCTACACCCATATAATCGGCCCCTTATTCGGGAAATTAAGTGGTTCTGAGAAAATTTTTTGCGGGGCAATTTTTAGTTTGTAAAAGTACAATTTTGCAAAGTCTCAAAAAAGGAGGGGGCGGTATGGCGGGGGGACAGACACGGGGCCTTACAGCGGGAAAAGCAGTCCAGTTCACCACCATCAAAGCCCGGCTCTGTCCCACACAGGCCCAGGCGGAGCTGTTTGAAAAGACCTTCGGCTGCTGCCGTTACATCTGGAACCGGATGCTGGCCGACCAGCAGCGGTTTTACATTGAAACAGATAAGCATTTCATCCCTACTCCCGCCAAATACAAGAACGAGGCTCCCTTTCTCCGCGAGGTAGACAATCAGGCGCTGATTCAGGAACACAACAAGCTCTCTCAGGCGTTTCGCGTGTTCTTCAAAAATCCTGAGTGCTTTGGTCCGCCCAAATTCAAAAAGAAGAAAACTGATAAGGATTCCTTCACCGCCTGCAATCACAAATTTGAGTCCGGCCCCACCATCTATATTACCAAGGACGGTATCCGTATGACCAAGGCGGGGATTGTAAAAGCCAAGTTTCCCCGCCGCCCTCGAAACGGCTGGAAACTCAAGCGTATCACTGTGGAGAAGACCAAGAGCGGAAAATATTACTGCTATATTCTCTATGGGTACGAGGTGAAAACCCCAGAGGCAGTTGCGCCAGCCCCTGAAACCACGTTGGGCCTGAAATACTCCATGGGGCATTTCTATGTGGCGGACAACGGCGAGACGGCTGATCCCCCCCACTGGCTGAGGCAGTCCTATGAAAAGATAGTTAAAATTCAGCGGCAGCTTAACCGGATGCAGCCTGGGTCAAAAAATTATCTGGATACGGTTCAGAAATACCGAGCGCTTCATGAGCACATTGCCAACCAGCGCAAGGACTTCATTCACAAGCAGTCCAGCCGGATAGCCAACGGCTGGGACGCCGTGTGCGTGAGGGACGACTCCATGCGGGATGTTTCTCAAAAAAAGATTTTGCCTGGGAATGCGTTGGACTCTGGGTTTGGAATGTTCCGGGAGTGCCTGCGGTATAAGCTGGCGCGGCAGGGCAAGACGCTGATTGTGGTGGACCGTGCAGCCCTCACCACGAGAACCTGTTCGGCCTGCGGGTTCGTCCGAAACGACAGGCCCCATCAAAAGGGGGCTTGGGCCTGCCCCAAGTGCGGCGCAAGACAGGATCGGGAGGTCAACGCCGCAAAGAACATCAAGGCCATGGGCCTTGACCAATATTTTAATCAGGAAGCGGCGCGCAAAAGCGCGTGAATTAAAGTTCTTTTTGCATCCTTTTTCTTTCAAGAAAAAGGATGTGCCGGCTGGGGCGCCGGTGAAAGCCCATGGTTCCGGCTGGGAGCGTTGAGTGAAGCGTAATTGCGGTGCAATCCCGTTTCACTCAGCGTTTCCCAAAAGCCGTTGAGTGGGAAACGAGAGGGCGCCTTTTCTTTGAGATCGTGCCTGAAGCTCACAGGGTACCCAAGCGAAGCCCGGCGCAAGCGGTAAACGGGCGTGCAGCGGATTCCGCCCTGACGAGCGTCCAAAACATTATGACTATGAAATTATGATGAAAATCAGCCAAAAGGATGAGGCTGAGACAAGGCTTTTAGCGGTGAAAGGAGTCCGTTCATGCTGTCATTGCAGTTTAAAGATGGAGAGTACCTGACCATCGGCGAGGATCTTGTCATTCAGGTATTCTGCAATTCTACCATTCGCTTATCGGTGCAGGCCCCGAAAGAAATGACCGTCCTGCGGGGCGAGGTGCTGGAACGGAACGGCAAAGCGCGTCCGGCCTGCCTGTACAATATGCCGCCCGAAAAAAAGAGAAAAGCCGGAAGGATAAAAACGGCTGAACGGGTTGAATAAAAAATACCCGCTCAATGCGCGGAAGAACGGAGTTTTGAACCGCGAAAAAAGGAAGGAGCTGTGATTATGCTTTGCCTGGGATTGAATCAGGGGGAGTATTTGACCATCGGCAGCGACGTGGTAATTCAGCTGGACCGGATTACCGGCGACCGCTGCAAGCTGGTGATTAAGGCCCCCCGAGAGATTCCCATTGTACGTGGAGCGGTCCTGGAACGGCATGGTGCGGAGCGCCCGGACTGCGTGTTCGATCCCCCCCGCTATCACAAGCGGGAGATTCCGTGGGATCGGAGCAAGGCGCAGGCCCTTGCTGCCATGCGTGCACTGCTGCGTCAGATGGACGGCAGGGACGACGATGTGAAAGCCCTGCGGCGGCAGCTGAACCATATGTTTCCCGTTGAAGCAAAGCAGGCCACCCAGGCTTCATCCGGCTGACGAGCCGGTTGAACGATAGTTCCGTACCGGTCAGGCCGGACGCTGTGCGCACAGCGGATTGCCGGACGGTACTCCGCCCAGCGTTGGTGTAAGGACGCACCGGCGCACCGGATTAACCTCAGCAATCATTTTATTTATAGGAGGACTATAAAATGAGGATCCAACACAACATCATGGCGATGTCCGCATACCGCAACTACACCAACAATGTAGCGGCAATGAAGAAGAACCTGGAGAAGCTGTCTTCCGGCTACAAGATCAACCGCGCCGGCGATGACGCCGCCGGCCTGGCCATTTCCGAGAAGATGCGCGCCCAGATCACCGGCCTGGAGACCGCCCAGAAGAACGCCAAGGACGGCATCTCTTTGGTGCAGACCGCCGAGGGCGCCCTGACTGAGGTCCATGACATGCTCAACCGTATGGTGGAGCTGGCCACCCAGTCCGCCAACGGCACTTATGACAACACCACCGACCGCGCCCAGATGCAGAAGGAAGTCGACCAGCTGCTCAGCGAGATCAACCGCATCGCCGACTCCTCCAACTTCAACGGCATCAACCTGCTGGACGGCTCCCTGGGCCTGAATAAGGACGCTTTCAGCTTCTCCGATGCTGCGGCTGTGGAGGCCAGCACAGGTGCCATTGCTGGCTCTGATCTGGCTCTGAACAACGCTAACCTGCACACCGAGGTGAGCGGCGTCGCCACTCAGACTGCTCCCGGTTTCACCATTGACCTTGGTAGCCTCGCGCTGAAAGCAACTGCTGCTGGCACCGCGAAGATCAACGTTCTGGGCAAGGATTTTGATATTGCACTGACCGCCACTGGCGGTGACGGCGCCGGCAACTACTCTGCCTCCGACCTGGCTACCGCCCTGAAAACCGCGCTCCAGAGCGATACCAACGCTGTGCAGACCGCCGGCGGCACCCACAATGGTGCTGATACTACCAAGAATGACGGCTTCAAGATCGGGGACATGGTGTTTACCGTTGGTGGCAACAACGCGGAGATTACGTTCACTTATGCCGGACGGTTTGACGGTGGCACCTTTAAGGCTGCCGCAGCTGATACCGACGGGTTCACCCAGGCACAGGCTGATGCTATTAATACCGCCATGGGCCAGGGCGTTAAGGTTTCCAACGCTGGCGGCGCGGTTCAGACCGGCGACGTGATCCATGATACCACTAAGGTGGAGTACGCCATCGCCAAGAGCCCCAGTACCATGGCCGGTGTGGACATCAAACTGACTGCCGATCTGGTGAAGCAGGGCAATACCCTGACCATCGACGGCACCACGTATATGTTCCAGACCGAAGCCACTGCGCCGACTGCCAGCAATGGCGAAACCATCATTGATGTCAGCAAGGGCAAGACTGATGAGGAACGCATCCACATGGCTGTCGACCTCCTGTCTAAGCAGACCGCGATTACTGGCCAGACCGACGGGACCGCTAACGGCCGTACCTGGAAGATCTCCTCTGCGGGCGGTGATACCATCCACATTGACCAGACTGCCGGCACCACCGATACCACCAAGGCCCTCAAGACTTATGACGATGTGGCCTCTGTGATTTCCGGTCAGGCCGCCGCCACTGCCGCCAAGAACGTCGGCACCAAGATCGCCGTCACCGACGACAAGGTCGTAGAGGGCAACACCCTGACCATCGACGGCAAGCGGTACGAGTTCACCGATGACAAGGATAAGCTGGCCCAGACCGGCGGCGACATCACCTACGTGGCCATTAAGGGCGGCGCTGGCAAGAACCTGGCCGCCGCCATCAGCGGTTCCGAGTACGACGAGGGCACCAACACCGTCACCGTCCGCGCTGCCACGGCCAAAGACAAGGCTCCCGTGGTGCTGGGCAAGGGCCTGACCCTCCAGATCGGCGACACCGCCGACAGCTACAATCAGCTGAACGTGGCCGTGCAGGATATGCACGCCGCTTCCCTGGGCATCAAGGATCTGAAGATCAACACCGAGGAACTGGCCCAGGCCGCCACCGACAAGATCAAGGCCGCCATCAACATGGTGTCCGATGTCCGCGGTACTCTGGGCGCCACCCAGAACCGCCTGGACCACACCATCAACAACCTGTCCGTCATGACGGAGAACATCCAGGACGCCGAGTCCACCATCCGCGACGTGGACGTGGCCGAGGAAATGATGGCCTACACCAAGAACAACATCCTGATCCAGTCTGCCCAGGCTATGCTGGCCCAGGCCAACCAGGTGCCCCAGGGCGTACTCCAGCTCTTGCAGTAAGTGGCTGGACATTCTTGGTAAAATCGTATAGCCCTAACACTAGGGGCGGGCTTCGGCCCGCCCCTTTGCTTTTTAACCGGATCTTGGAGAAATCTTCCGGCAGACGGAAGCTTTCTCCAATGCTGCGGAAAGCAGTTTTTTACGATGCATGCGATTGAAATTGCGCGCCGCATGGCAGCCTTGGGACAAACAGAAGACGCCGTTAAAGCATATAACCTTGCGATAAACACGGAACTGGGATCTGCGGAAAAGATGGAGGCTGCGGCATACAATCTCCAGCATGGCGGAGATTATCGTGTGTCTTACACCTGCTTTCAGGCGCTTTATCATGATGGATTTCACACAGAGGATGTTTTGGCCCTGATGGAAGCGTTTTTTTATACGCCAAATGTAAGCCTGATGAAAGATCGCTATGAGCGCAACTGTAAACGCTTGGAGAAATATCCCTATCTATTTCGACGTGACTTCCCCCCGTTTGATAAGCTGCCGATCCGTTTTTTCCCTATGATGACCATAACGGATACATTCCATTTTATGTGGGTGAAAGGCGATTCGGGGAATTCGTTAATGTTCGGGATCAAGTGGTAAGCCGCAACTTTTTTAAAGACCTGGACAATCCAATTTTCGCCCGAGATGTCTTTTCACAATATGAGCTGGAATATCTCAACGACAATGTACGCCGGAGCGAGGATGTGGGCCGCGAGAACCATTATCTATCTCCATTATACAGACTTATACAGACTGGAGCATTTTTTGCGCCTGGATGCAGGTGCTGAATGTGAAGCCGCTGGTGGAGCGCGAAAAGGTCGTTTTCCTGATTGAAGATGAGCAACGCCAATATCCCATCGACTTCAAGGAGCGCTTTGGCATAGATTATAGCCAGTTCTCTGTCCAGCCTGTGGCCCTGAGCGAGTATAACCGGCTTATTTGGCACACTCAGCTTTCCAGCCACAACGGCGGCGACTTTTTCAACGAGATTTTCGACGCTCACCCCAATCTGGTGGCTCTGCCCTCCGTCATGCTGTCAAATACATATGAAACCATTGAAAAGCAAAAGGAACATTTCAAAAAGGCAGGGGGCTTACAGGACGCACTCAAGCTGTTTCCGAGCTGGAACCCCCATATTGTGGCGGAGCTTTACAGTATGCGGAACCCCAGCGATAAGGACTATTTCGTTGCGGCATTCTTAAACCAGCAATTCGGAACAACATTTACAGACAAAGCATCTCGGATTGTGCCCGCGTTGTTTTTCCAGCCCCACTTCTCCAATATCGTTTATGAAATTCATGTGGATCAGGCCGGCAGGGCGGTACTTCATTCAGAGGAGTATGACCTACTGTTCAGAGGACGGAAAACAGGATCCAACGCAAGCGGTGCTGGGTATAGAAAATGTGGTCGGCTTTGATGCTTCCACTGTATACCGTACATATGACGATTTTGTCAACGACAGCGAGCGGAAGTATATTGAATATTTTATGCGGGATTTATATGTGTACTATGGGTACAACTTTCACTATTATAGCGGCGAAGAAATGAACTCAGAACAGATTCGTACGTTGATTGATGATTTTACGACACTGGATATCTATGTACGCAAAGCATGGGAAAATATGTATGAGGATGCAAAAATATTGATAAACGGAGAAACGGTCCCGGAGGAGGAGGCACAGCGGGTTCGCAAGAAAATGCTGGATGACAGACTGAAAGATTATCACAATAACCGAGTGGAAGTTACAGACATTTTGATACGAAAGGGTTTACGCTTCGTCAACAAACACGGCCAGCCTCTGCGCATGATGCGTAAGCTGGAACTTGACCCCGTGCTGCTGGAGCAGCCGCTGTACCGCTGAGGAGGGATCCGATGAGCGAAAAAGGAACCGTCTATTTTTTCACCGGTCTGTCCGGGGAAGGCAAGACCACCCTTGGCGGTATGTTTTTCCGGCGGCTCAAGGCAAGAAAGCCGAATGCAGTTTTGCTGGACGGTGATCAGATTCGTCCCGTTTTCTGCGAGGATATCGGATACACCGACGAAAGCCGGCTGAAAGGCGCTCAACGAGCTTTTCGCCTATGCAGGATGCTTGCGGAGCAAGGAATTGATGTGGTGATTTGCAGCATCTCCATGTATAGCTCTGTGCGCACATGGGGCCGTGAAAACATAGAGAATTATCGCGCAATCTACATCAAATTCAAGCGGGAAACGCTGTTGCGGCGCAACCAAAAAGGGTTATATACCTCTGGTAAAAATGTCGTTGGAGTGGATCTTCCCTTTGATGAGCCACAGTTTTCGGATATGGTAATTGAAAACGATGGATTGGAGCTGCCAGGGGATATTGTAATGCGTATAGAAAAAAAGTTCGGGGCAAGGTGAGAGAAAATGAACGTTGTTGCTTTATTGGCCGGAGGAACTGGGCAAAGACTTGGCGCTGCTGTCCCCAAGCAGTTTGTAAAGGTTTTTGGCAAACCTTTAATGGTATATGCGCTTGAGATATACGAAAAATCACCTTTGATTGACGCCATCGAGGTTGTCTGTATTCCGGAATATATGGAGGAAGTCCGGCAGTATGTACACGAGTACCATATAACCAAGCTAAAATGGGTGGTTCCGGGCGGAGACAGCTGCCAAGACTCTACACGCAACGGCATCTTCGGCCTGGAGGGGATTTGTGCAGACAATGACATGCTGATATTTAATATGAGTACAAGTGTTTTTGTCAGCGAGGAAATCATTGCGGATTCCCTAAAAGTATGCCGCGAGCGCGGGAATGCTTTTGCAGCGATGCAGTGCATCTATAATAACGCAGAAACTTTCGATGGAATAAGCGCCAAGAATATTCATTCCAAAGAAACCCACCGGACACTCAATCTTCCATGGACAGCACCATTCAAAACCTTTGACGTATTATACCGAAAAGCCTACGCCAGGGGGATTGAAACATCTGCGGCATCCTATGCGCCGACACTGTTTCTGGCTATGGGAGAAACGCTCTATTTATCCAAAAATACCGCAAAAAATAAAATTCATGTATCCACCCAAGACGATCTGGATATTATCACAGCTTGTCTGGATTTTGAACGAAAGAAAAAGTTGTACCATCCATGTTTGACCCCGTGCTGGCCTGTGCGTGAAGTCCCTGCATCACAGTGTTTTCGGGCTTTTCATGTGAAAGGCTGTGCGGTGTTGTGTGAGGACTAAAGGGAAAAAATAAGGGAAAAAGAGAACGCCCATAAGTCCCATTCAAGCGGGTCTTGTGGGCGTCTTGATTTTGTCAATATTAGTTGACACATTTTCCACAAGGATTTTGTATCCTAGGCAGTCTCTTTCTTTTTCAGGGAATTATAGTATTGCTGTCGTTTGACCATCGG
Source organism: Pseudoflavonifractor sp. 524-17 (assembly GCF_009935845.1). Lineage (GTDB taxonomy): Bacteria > Bacillota > Clostridia > Oscillospirales > Oscillospiraceae > Pseudoflavonifractor_A. Next base: position 9,039 of record NZ_QWEK01000081.1, read on the forward strand.
AGGAAGTCCTCCATTGG
>NZ_QWEK01000082.1 GCF_009935845.1 Pseudoflavonifractor sp. 524-17
TCCGCGAAAGGCGTTCCGGTTCAATCCACTGCTGGATGTTTGGAAGTTCAGCTTTTTCATCAGTTGTACCTCCGTTTCTCCAGCGACTGGATGGACAGGAACAGGAAAAACACGATCACGCTGGCATAGTAGACGATAGAGGCCATATCAAAAACACCGTTGACAAAGCCGGTGAACCGGTCAAACAGGGATAGTCTGGTCATGACGCTGGGCAGTAAACCTTCAAATTTTGTGCTGTCCATAAAGCAGGTAATGGCGATAGCCGCAATCAAAACAAAGCAGATACCATAGGCCAGATTCTCATTTTTCGTCAGATGCTTAATGACTGCTCCCAAGGCCAGAATGATGACGCAGAGGGCAACTACGGAGCCAAAGGCGGTGGTGGAGACATACTCCGACAGGCTGACGCTGAAATAGTTCAGCAGGATCACCGCGATTCCAACCCCTGCGGCGAAACCCTGGTTGTCGGTCAGGGATGAGATAAACACTCCCAAGGCAATCAGCGCCGCACCCATGATGAAGAAGGCCAACATGGATCCGTAGGAGGTCAGCAGGTACACATCCCCGAACTGGCTGAAAATCAGGGGATAGACCGCAACGATGCACAGCGGGATCACGTAGACCGCCAGCAGAGCCAGATACTTACCCACAACCACCTGGGTGGTGGTAATGGGCAGAGAGTACAGCAGTTGGTCGGTCTTTTGCTTCCGCTCCTCGGCGATGACCCGCATGGTCAGGATGGGGACGATCACCGCAAAAATGATGCTGAAATAGCTGAGCGCAAATTCAAAATTGCTTACCGCTGCCTCGATGTTGTAGAGCATAGCGCCCAATCCCACCGCCAGAAGCAGGCCCGCCCCGAACACATACGCGGTCATGGAGCGGAAATAGCTTTTCAGCTCATGCTTTAATACCGCCGTCATTCCTCTGCCACCTCGCTGTCCACAATTTCAGCCTCCACAGCAGGAGGCTCGGAAGCGCCGTCATCCGTTTCCGCCAGTTCCAGGAAAATGTCCTCCAGGTTGGCTTTCTTCACGGTCAGCTCCAGCAGAGCTTTGCCGGCTGTGGCAAAGGCAAAAAAGACAGTCCGGGAGAGATCGTAGACATTGCTGAGGTCCGTTTTGATGCGGGCAGTCACAAGGCCGGTCCCCGTTTCCTCCAGTGTCAGGTCTGTGATGTGGTCAACACCCTCCAGCAGTACCCTGATTTCCGCCGCGCTGTCATCGGAGGTCAAAACCACCTCGTTGGGGGAGAGCAGGTGTTTTTCCAGATTCTCCGGGGTGTCAAAGGCCACCAGCTTCCCCTTGGCGATCATGATGATCTGGTCGCAGATGGTCTGCACTTCGGAAAGAATGTGGGAGCTGAAAATCACAGTATGGGTCTGCCCCAGTTCTTTAATCAGGTCCCGTATCTCAATGAGCTGAATGGGGTCCAGGCCCACGGTAGGCTCGTCCAGGATGATGACCTTGGGATTGCCCAGCAGGGCCTGGGCGATACCCACCCGCTGCTTATAACCCTTGGACAGCGCAGAGATGCGGCGGTGAGCCACCTCCTTGATCCCCGTTTGAGAGATCACCTCGTCTATCTGCCGCTCCAGCTCGCCCCCCCGCAGGCCCTTGGCCTCGCCTACAAAGCGCAGATATTCCTCCGGCGTTTCGTTCATGTAGAGCGGAGGCTGCTCCGGGAGATAGCCGATGAGCTTTTTGGCCTGATTCGGCTCCTCGAAGATGTCGTGTCCATCGATGCGGACGCTGCCCTCCGTGGCGGACAGGCAGCCGGTCATGATGTTCATAGTGGTGGACTTTCCCGCGCCGTTGGGACCCAGAAAGCCGTATATCTGGCCGCTGTCCACGGTAAAACTCAGGTCTGATACCGCCAAATGCTCACCGTAGCGCTTGGTCAGATGGGAAATTTCGATCAAGGGTGTCCCCTCCTTTTGGTTAGGATAGAGCTATTATAACGGGCGAACTTAAAAGCTACTTAAAAAACGAACGCTGGCTATTGACAAATTTTCAAAAGCGTGCTATCTTTATGGCTGTCAGGAGGGATGTCAATGGAAACACGGCAGGAATGCGGACCGCTTCTTAAACAGATCAACGATGAGATGCGGAAAAATGCCAACAATGCCCTACGGGCCAAGGACTTGACGCTGACACAGCTGGAGGCGCTGATACAGCTGGAGCAGGCCCCAGAAGGACAGCATTCGTTGAAGGAGCTGGAGCAAATTCTCCATGTGGCGCAATCTACGGCGGCGGGGATTATGTCCAGGCTGGAGCAAAAGGGCTATGTGGAAGGGTTCGGTGATGCCGGGGACCGGCGGATCAAGCTGGTACGGATCACACCGGCAGGCGTTGAGTGCGTTCGCACAGCCCTGCATCATCGGGCCGAGGCGGAGGAGCGGCTTCTCTCAGGTTTGACAGAAGCCGAACGGAACATCTTCTATATGCTTCTGCAAAAGGTGCGGAACTCCCTGTAACATTGCCGCCGTAATTTTTCGGCGGCAATCCCTTACGACAATCAAAAGCAGACTATCAAACGTATCATTTCAAATTCAGGAGGAACGATTATGAGCGATACCATGAACCTTTTTGAGAAAGCACCTGTACCCCAGGCGGTACTGAAAAACGCGCTCCCCGCTATGGCGGCTATGCTGATGGTCCTGATTTACAATCTGGCGGACACCTTTTTTATTTCCCAGACCCACAGCGATATTCTGGTGGCGGCGGTGTCCCTGGCAACACCGGTGTTCCTCATCTTCATGGCAGTCGGAACCATTTTCGGCATTGGAGGAACCTCGGTCATTTCCCGCGCCTTTGGGCAAGGACGGGCTGAACATGCAAAGAAGGTGTGTTCCTTCTGTATGTGGGGATGCGTGGCGGTGGGAATCGCCATGTCCGCTGCTTTCCTGATCTTTATGGAACAGATTCTAGCCCTGATCGGGGCCAGCGCGGACACCTGGGAACCGGCGAAAACCTACCTGACCATCGTAGCCTTAGGTGGGCCCTTTGTCCTGCTTTCCAACTGCTACTCCAATATACTCCGGGCAGAAGGCCAGCCCAATAAGGCGATGGCAGGTCAGGTTTTGGGAAATTTGCTCAATGTGATCCTGGATCCTATTATGATCCTGGCGTTCAACTGGGGGATTGCTGGAGCTGCCATTGCCACGGTCATCGGCAACGTGGCGGGCGCTGGGTATTATATTCTCTATTTCCTGCAAGGAAAATCAACACTTAGTATCCATATCAGGGATTTCTCCGTCAAAGACCAGATTTTTACCGGCGTTTTGGCTATTGGCATCCCGGCCTCGTTGGGTTCTCTGCTGATGAGCGTATCACAGATCATTGTCAACGCAAGAATGGCGGGCTATGGGGATATGGCTGTGGCGGGAATGGGCGTGGCCATGAAGGTGACTATGATAACCGGCATGGTCTGCATCGGCTTCGGTCAAGGGGTTCAGCCCCTGCTGGGGTACTGTGTTGGCGCAAAGCTGTGGGAGCGGTTCAAAAAAATCATGCGCTTTTCCATCTTCTTTTCTCTGGCTCTCAGCGCGGTCATGACGGGGCTGTGCTATCTGCTCCGCAGCTCCATCATCCGTGTGTTTCTGACGGAACCGGCCTCCTTTGACTATGCGCTCACCTTCACCAACATTCTGCTGACTACCAGCTTTCTGTTCGGTGTGTTCTATGTGCTGACGAACGCTTTGCAGGCCATGGGCGCGGCGGTACAGGCTCTTATTATCAACCTCAGCCGTCAGGGGATCATCTACATCCCGGCGTTGTTCCTTCTCCAAGCCATGTTACAGGCCAACGGCCTGGCCTGGGCGCAGCCCGTAGCGGATTTGCTTTCCACGGCGCTGGTCGCGTTGCTGTACCTGTGGACTTCTCGAAAGATGATGGCAGCTCCTCAAGAGTAAAAATTTTGACACCGCCGTGTTTCTTTTAAGTTATTTTTGAGTATGGCATCTATACTGATAGCAAGGCTTCATTCATAGAAGCCCGCCAAAAGGAGGTGCCTGTGATGCGTGTACAAAAAGTAGGAATCGCGCTGCTGCTGTTGCTTCTGTCCGGCTGTGCCAGCATGAGCGCAGCGCCTCCTGAAAAAACAGAGGAGGATGAGCTTTCCATTGCGGCTCTGTTCCAAACTGAAAATGGGGACACCCTCAACGGAAGCGCGGCCTGTTTCACCACGGAGGCCAACAGCGACCATTGTCAAGTGGACAGCGAAGGAGTGGCCAGCGTCTCCGGCCTGCCGAGGAGCGGCGAACTGCTGTTGACATTGTTTGACCCGCAACAGGAGGTACAGGGCGCTATGACGCTTTTCTTTGACCAAGGGGCCGTGATTGACGCGACCACCGGCCAGGACGGTGTGGGGCATATCACTGTCAGGAATGACACCAGCGAAGTGGCGTTGATTTTTATTCTGACGGAGGACAGGACGCTGCAATGTACGCTTTGGCTGGAAAGGACAGTCCCACCCAACATGGATCACCCACAGAAGGGAGCTTGATTTGGAAAATTTACCTCTTGAGATCACCAGTGCAGAACGGTTTTTTTATGGAGACTACCTGATTCTTTTGGAAGGCGCGATTGAGGAATTTCTCTCCTGTCTCCAGATGATTCGCCGCTATCAGGTCAGCCGGGGACAGCGTGACCCGATTGCTTCGTTCCAGGCCAGGATTAAGAGTGCGGAAAGCATGAGGGCAAAGCTGGAGCGGCAAAATCTCCCCATCACAGCGCACAGCGCCCTTCAGGATGTGTGGGATGCCGCAGGGGTACGCTTAGTCTGCCCCTTTGTCCAGAATATTGACCAGACGGTCAGCCTCATTCGCCAGATTCCGGGTGTTCAGATTTTGCGGGAAAAGGATTATATCCGCAACCCGAAACCCAGCGGATACCGCAGCTATCACATGATCCTCTCCCTGCCTTTGCGCTTTTTGGAGAAAGCGCCGGAGCATCCGGTCTGGCTGGAAGTTCAGCTTCGCACCATTGCCATGGATTGCTGGGCCAGCATTGAGCATCAGTTGAAATATAAACAGGATATTGCAAATCAGGCGCTGATCGTCCAGGAGCTGAAACGGTGTGCGGATGAAATTGCCTCTACGGACTTGTCTCTGCAAACCATTCGGGATTTAATAGGGGGACCGGGAAAGGAGGGTACATTGTGCGGATTTTAGTTTCCGATGATGAGCCGGAGATGACTATGGTGCTGGAGGCCCTGCTGAAACGGGAACATTACTCTGTGGATGTGGTCTATAACGGACAGGACGCACTGGATTATGCGCTTGCGGAAAACTATGACTGCATCATTCTGGACATTATGATGCCCCGTCTGGACGGCATCCAGGCTTTGCAGGCGCTTCGGGGCAAAAATGTCGCCACGCCGGTGTTGCTCCTGACGGCAAAAAGCCAGGTGGAGGACCGGGTGGCCGGACTGGACAGCGGCGCAGATGACTACCTGCCCAAACCCTTCGACAACCGGGAATTTATCGCCAGGGTCCGGGCCTTGACACGCAGGGGCGGGGAGTACACACCCAAGGTCCTCTCTGCCGGAAATGTCACACTGGACTGCTCCACTTTTGAACTGAAATGCGGTTCCTCTTGTATCCGGCTGGGCAATCGGGAGTTTCAAATGCTGGAGTTGCTTATGCGGCAGGAGGGGCGGCTGATCTCCACAGAACAGTTTATGGAGCATATCTGGGGCTACGACAGCGAGGCGGAGATCAACGTGGTCTGGGCCTATATCTCCTATCTGCGGCGGAAGCTGGAGGCGGTAGGGGCCAATGTCTGCATTGCCGCCCGCCGGGGTCAGGGGTATCTGCTGGAGGAAACAACATGATTCCTTCCTTACGCCGGAAATTCATTCTCATCGCAATGGCCTCCCTGATTGGAACCATGGCCGTTCTCTGTACGGCAATCGGTATTAGCAACCACTTTATTACCGCTAATCGTGTGGACAAGGCTATTTCTATTCTTTATCAAAACGGAGGAACCTTTCTTCCTCCAGGCACCCATTTTGACCCCTCGAACTTTAACTTCCAGATTACCCCGGAGACGCCCTTTGAAACGCGGTATTTTATTGTAGAGCTCACCGCCCAAAAGGAAATCCGGTCCGTTGTGTTGGACCATATTGCCGCACTGGATCGTCAGACTGTGGTGGACACCATCAGCCAGATCGTCAATACCGGAGCGAAGAGGGGGTATGTAGACCATTACCGTTTCGGCGTATTCCCGGATGAAGTGGGAGGAAGCACAGTCATTGTGCTGGACTGTTTTCTCCAGCTCCAGGCAGCCAATAATACGCTGCGCATTACGGTTATTATATTCCTGGCCTGTGTTCTGACTGTTTTTGCTCTGCTGATGGTTCTGTCCAAACGGGCAATCCGTCCTTTTGTAGATAATCTGGAGCGGCAGCGGCAGTTTGTTACAGATGCTTCCCACGAACTGAAAACGCCGCTGGCGATTCTGTCGGCGGACATAGGACTGCTGGAAGATACCTATGGAGAGGACAAGTGGCTGGAGAGCGCAAAATCTCAAATCACACGTTTAGACAGGCTCATCAAAAATCTGGTGGAGCTGGCCCGCACAGAGGAGACAATTAAAGAGGACACGGTAGAACTGTTTTCAATCAGCGAGATTGCCCAAGCCAGCGCAGACACGTTTCAGCCGCTGGCTGAGGCGGACGGAAAAACCTTGACATCGGAAATTCCTGATGAGATCAGCTTAAAAGGTGTCCAAGACAATTTCTTTCGTCTGTTTTCAATTCTGCTGGACAATGCGGTCAAATACTGTGATCCAGCGGGGAATATTTATCTGTCTGTATCTGTAAGGGGGCGGAATATCTATATTTCCGTATCAAACCCATGCGCGGGGGTGGACACCGCCCAGCTCTCCCGTTACTTTGACCGTTTTTACCGGGCAGATTCCTCCCGCGCCCGCTCCACCGGGGGCTATGGAATCGGCCTGTCCACCGCCAAGGCGATTGTCACCCGGCATAAGGGCCGCATTTCCAACCATTATGCGGATGGAGTCATCACCTTTACCGCAGTCATCCCGCAGATGAGCTAATGCTCCTGCGTTTATCATATAGTCCCAGCCGGAGATCCGGCATATCAAACAGGTCATTTTCAGAAAGGAAGGAACTGCTATGAGCATGACAATCAGCGCGGCAAACTATTTCAGCAACATCCATCAAAACGCACGCACCACCGATGAGGAGAAACAGGAACAAAAGGGGGCTACGGCTGACGTTGGCAAAACCCAGCAAAGCTCTGTGTCCGCCAGCTTGGATCAGGCGAACATGGGCCAGGACGGGGTTGCCATCACCGAGGTCAGCCGCCAGCAGGGAGTGGAGCAGTCCGCCACGCAGAAGCAGCCCGCCGCTCCCCGCATGGACACCGTGGAGATCAGCGAGGAAGGCCGGGCGGCCAGCGCCAAGCTCCAGGAACAGCAACCCGAAACTGCGGCGGCAGAGGTGGAGCAGTATGAGGCGGAGGATCTGTCTGAGTACACAGATACCGAGCTGAAGCAGATGTACTACAAGGGCGAGATCACGCGCCAGGAGTATGAGGACGAGACTGGCGCGGTGTTGGAGTAAGCGCAAGGTATCCGTCACATAGAGGCGGTGATGTATAGGAAAAAATGCCTGTCAGATGGGAATTGCATATTAAACGAAGGAGATGATCAAACATGAAGAAGCAAATTATTGGAATGGTTCTGGTATGCGTTATGGTCATCGGTATGTCTGCATCGGCATCAGCGGCAACACTGGCGCTGGATGAAGAAACCAAAGAAGAATACTATTTGGAGTACATTGAGATTGCCAAGGAGGTTTCTAAGGAAGCCGAGCTGGATATTTCTGTTCTCCCCATAGATGAATTCCAGGAAGAAGATTGGCGGGCCCCACAGGAATTTCGTGATTTTATCACAGAGGTGGCATACTGGCATCTAACTTGTACAGACAGTGGCGATGATACTCTAACCCGATCCACAGCTTCCGCCACTAAAAGCACTACGGTTACAGCTGATAGCCGAAGCTATACCTTGTCAATCACTGGCAGTTTCAAAACCGATTTGAACACCTCTTTTGGCCAGCAGCGATTCAGTGGCATCAATTCCATCACTTCCAAGTTAACAGGCTCTACTGGAACCTGGACACTGACAGGATATGAGTCGCAGAGTATGGATGCGGCCAGAACGTATGGTATTACTGTTTCGGGTAAACTCACCATTGCTGGAGCAGTCTTTTCCAATAAACTGGCCTATGTTGAGTTTTACTGCAACGGCCAAGGCGTTGTAAGTTGAGTACTGGAGTTCCACTACGTTTCGAATAGTGGAGGGGACTTTTGTTGCTTGATGATACCTCCAGCCAATAGCAGGCACCCTGTTTTGCCCTTAATTGTATATTAAATGGCGCTATTGTTAAGAGTGTTATAAATTGAAAAGGGCAGCAAAAAGGACACGGCCATCTTTGCACGATGGCTGTGTCCTTAAGTGATGATCCAGTCAAACTTGTATCCATATGGGAGCACTTTGTCAACAGCTCCATTTTGTCACAAAGATTTGCTTTTTTGGTAACTGCCTTGTTATGTGTTGATTTTCGTCTTGTCCTTTATGCGTACCGACCTTATGAGTGATGTGGTATAAAAAAAGTTGACACCCCATTCTCAAGGATTGGGTATATAATCAAGAGAATAAGGAGTGGACAA
>NZ_QWEK01000083.1 GCF_009935845.1 Pseudoflavonifractor sp. 524-17
TCTTTTCCATTAAAAATTCATCCTTTCAATCAAGTTCGATGCCTGCTCCGATTCTTGACTGAAAGGATGTCTTTTTTCTCTTTTACACAATATTTTCGGAGGCCTCGCAAAAAACGGCATATGCAGACGCATATGCCGTAATCAAATCGCCATTGACACATCGCCGCATCCGTACCATAATCAGTCTTACGCGCAAAGCGCCGCATGTGTCGTTGATTGCTCTATTAAGTTTTATTTTTATTATAGCGGATCCTTTTTTGAAATGCAAGGGACATTTTGCACAAAGCCGCTCCCCAGTAGATCCAGCAAAAAATATCAGCTTTGCACACTGTAGGGGTACATTTTAAAGCCCAGTGTGTCCGATGCGGTGTACAACAGGCTCTTTGACGAGCTGGCAGTGATGGAGCAGAAAACAGGGATCGTTCTCAGCAATTCCCATCTTGTTTCCATGCTTGCCGTAGCTCCGGCTCTGCTCATGCTGAAGCTGGACGGCTTGACCGTCAAACTCTGCTATGAAAACGGCAGGCTGGTCGAGGCATCCACTCGTGGGGATGGTGAAACTGGCGAGGATGTGACCCACAACGTCCCGGTGTTCTGCAATGTTCCATTGAAGATCCCCCACAAAGGAAAGCTTACTGTCACGGGAGAGGGCCTGATCCACACTGACGATTTTGAGCAGATGAAGGGTTCTGAGGACAAGGACATCAAGAATGCCCGGAATCTGGCCGCTGGCTCTATTCGGCTGCTTGACCCCGCCATTTGTAAAGACCGCAGTATCTATTTCTATGCTTTCAATGTGATTGAGGGCATGGATACTCTTGGCGGCAATACAGACAGCTGAGGGTGGCTGCTGGAAGATTTGGACACACTTGGTTTTGAAACCTGTCCGTTCATACGGCTGGAGAAGAACGTATCTCCGGTAGAGATGGAGAGCAAAATCCAACATCTGAAAACCATTGCAAATATCGAAAAGCTGCCCATTGATGGGATTGTGCTGTGCTATGACAGCATTTCCTACTCCAAGACGCTGGGGAGGACGGGGCATCACTACAAGGACGGCATTGCGTTCAAGTTTGAGGACGATATGCTGGAAACAGTCTTCCGCTCCATCGAGTGGACACCTGGCCGTTCCGGGGAAATCGCACCTGTAGCCCTGTTTGATCCTGTGGAGATCGACGGCTGTATTGTGTCGAGGGCCAGCCTGCATAACCTGTCCTTTATCAAGAATTTAGAACTGCATCCGGAGTGCCGCATCCTGGTTTCCAAGCGCAATATGATAATTCCCCATATCGAGGATAATCTTGAGCGTGGCCATTATGCCCCCAGCCTGATTCCGAATTGGACAACTACTTTGACAGTAGTTTGGATGATTTCGAGAAAGCGGCCACGAGTGGCTTTGACTTTACTGCGTTGCCAGACTTCGGCGCAACTCTGAGCGGAAACATTCACGATTGGTTCCAGGTGCCAGAGAATCTTGAACTGTGGAGAACCCTTCGGGGAGAAGCCCAGTAGCAAGCTCACCAAGGCCCGTGAGCTGGGTATCCCCGTTCTGACCGAGGAAGAGTTTCTTTCGATGATCCCCGCATAAACTGTCTGATTGGAGCGGACGGAGGGCTGCTGATATGAGCATGGATATTCTCTATGAAATCAACTTTCCGGATGGCCGCTGCTGGACAACCACTTCGCTTTGTTCCCAGGCGGTGGACGTTGCCAAAGCGAAAGCAAGAAAAGACGGCACACCGATGGAAGTTGCAAAACACAATTGAGGACAGGAGAAGTCCGCAGAAATACCTATTTCCCGGATGGTACGGTTGAAAAAGATTGGAAAAAGAGGTGAATTTGGAGAAATGAAATACTACAGTACAAAGCGTCCCGTTGCGCCAGGTACGTTCCCAAAACCGGATGGCAACAAGGTTATCGAAATCGTCAACTTTAATGAGCGGCAGTATTGTAAAGAGGCTGGCCGTGACTGCTGGGGCTGCATTGAATACGAACATCCTCTGAGCGAGAAACAGGCTGCGGACTACGAACTTGTCCGGGAGCATCTATTGGATTTCACACAGCGGTACATGGTAGGTGCGGGGACATCGGTTCTCCGCACCTTTGCTACGGCTGCGGAACTCAACGAGTGGTTCGATGCGCAAATCGTAGAGGATCGTCACTTCTGCCGCCTCTATGATCAGGTAAGGATGGTGCATATCCTCGGATGCCGTTATATGTGGCTCAAGCCAGAGGAACGGTGGACAGACGATCCACAGAGCAGCTTTCCAGGTGCAGCGCTGCTTACCAGAGAAGAACCTTGGAGCTGAATAGGGGGGATAAACATGGACACCTACAGAATACCGCTTGTTTGGCAGATGTATGGTCACTGTTGCGTTGACACAAATTCACTGAAAGATGCGATTGAAATTGCGCTGGGGCCGGATACCCCGCTTCCTGATGGATGCTGCGTTGAGGATTCCGTTGCTGTTGACTATGATGTTCTTGAATTGGAACAGGATAAGAAGAACAGCGCACTGACAAAGGCTATGCTGCGGTCACAGCTCCAACGAGGACATACCCTCAATGACCTTTTGGCATTCGGCCCCGGCCAGAACTGCGAGATATTTAAGGCTTACAAATTCCACCATTTGGATGTGGTTATCTATGTTCCTGATGTAGCCTTGAACCATATTCCCCTTGAACGCCAGGCTACAGACCCGGAAGAACTGGACGAAGTTTTGAGCCAGTGCTACACAGGCCAGGACTTCATCGACGAGTGCCAAGGTGATACAGAGAAAGCCGAGCGCCTGTTTTGCTGCTGCGACTGGCAGCATCCATCCTCTGCGGTGGACGAGTTAGCCGATGACGGGGAGGAATCCTAAATGAAGCACACTCTTATTGATGAAAACGGGCAGTATGCGCTTATCCTGCGAGGGGAGAGCATGACCCAGTATGCTGTTGTAAGCGGCCTGGACAAGAAAGCTGGAAGCTGGGACTGGACCTGCTGCTACTATGATTTCGGCAAGTTCTCTGGCCTGACGAAAGCTGAGGTTCTTTTCAGGGCGTTGGACTACTACCTGATGCGGACAAACGAAAAACATATCTCTTGGGACAGAATGAGCGAGATCGCCACGGTTCTGAAAAATGGGCTGATTGAAGATGGTGAGGCAGAATCCTACCGCTACATGGCTGATGCTGCTGAATTGTCGGACACCGAAGCTGAATACTTTGGGCTGGATATGGAGTGGTACAGAGATGCTACAGGTGACGATAACGATAACCCGGCTCCGTCCAGCACAGGCGGCGATCACAGCCCTATTAATCCATGGGATGTACCTGGAATGAGTGTATCAGATTTCATGTAGGTGTCCCAAATACGTTTGTTAATAGGACAGGTTTAATAGGACTGGAGTACCCCTTAAAATCAGGTGGTTTTGAGGGGTATTTCGTCTCAAAACTCGTTCCAATATCTATATCCCTATTCTTATACGTTATTGGGAAGGATGTGTCTGATGAAGAACTACATCTTTGGATACGCCCGTGTCAGCACTGAGCAGCAGAATCTTGACCGCCAGTTAGATGCTCTCAGGAAGTACGGCTGTGATATGATCTACAATGAAAAGATGACCGGGATCAAACGTGATCGTCCTGAGCTGGCTAAGATGCTCGACCAGATGACCGAGGGTGATACCGTGGTGATCGAATCCCTGTCGAGGCTGGGGAGCAGTACAAAGGACTTGATCAAGCTGACAGAGTTGTTTCAGTCCAAGGGCGTTCATCTGGTCAGCCTGAAAGAATCCATCGACACTAGTACCAGCACAGGCAAGCTGTTGTTCCCCTCATGTCGGCCATCGCTCAGTTTGAACGGGATGTGATTGCTGACCGTACCAGAGAAGGCTTGAAGTCAGCCAAAGCCAGAGGGAGAACGGGAGGCAGGCCCAAGATGAACCCTGATGCTGTCAGGAAGGCCATCAAATTATATCGTACTCAGCAATATTCCATCAAGGAGATTGAGGAACTGACAGGGGTTAAGAAGTCCACCTTGTACCGGAACCTACTCGAACATGGTACAGGAGAATGATGTGTGGCACTGAGATCGTGGTGTCGAGGTACGGTAGCTGTTCGGGTTCAGGATGGCTACCGTATCATTGAAATCACAGTTCATCCACCTACTCAAGTAGATCAGGTGGTTCTCTTTAACTGTTATTCTTTTTATCGACAAGCACTTTTGGTATATGAAGATATGTATTCTGGAACGTGTTCAACAGGGAGGGGAGATGATCTTTTGCACTTATAAAATAAAAATAAATGAAAAATACATCCGCAGGTTATCATACCTTTGCTTTTTATCAAAAGATAAGTTCAGATGATTTTTCTATGCTGACCAGTGACTTCAGAGTATACAAAAACAAGAATAAAGACATATATGATTACCCTATCAAAAATAAAAAGGGGAAAATCATTGGTTGGGCGTATGCCTATAAGAGAAAAAAGGAATCTGCTGGAAACTGATATCTTCAACAGCTCCCAATGGTTTTTCCTGACAGGGTATTGCCGTGATAATTAACCCCAGGGTACTCATTGAAAAAAACTATATTGCTGCTGCACAGGCCAACGATTTAGAGGTGGTAGAAAGGGTATTTAATGAGGAAGCAAGAAAAATATCCTCCATTCTATTAAAATTCGGTTCAAACTCTTTGAGCCGTGCCGACTTTTGCTTAAATATTGCTCTCAAGGAGTTGGGTATCCCGTGTTCCCCTGAGCAAATGATAACGCTTATTAAACGGAGTAATACTCCTAAGCGTTATAAGGAACGAAGCAGCTATGATTACAAACTGGGTAGGAAAATCTCGGATAAAAACAGCTTTTATCTCGAAAGCAAATCTGTGAATATAAATTATTACTGGAAGTATCCTCAGCAAGAGAATGAAGCTCATCCAAATTTCTTGTTCAGGGAATCGTCTCGTAATGTAATACGTTTTGAAGTTCAGTATAAGTCCCCCAATTTGTACCCTCTCGTACAAGGAATTAGGGGGGATTCCAAATTTTTTATATCAATAGACGGTCATTCTATTGAAGATGTATATCAAGCATCCGTTTTGGAACAGGTTCATAACCCATCTATACCTGTAGATATTATATGACATTGTTATTAAGAAGTTGCTTCCGTTAGGGTTTATTACCCATAATGCTGTTATTTTGTTTGTGTTAGAGATATTTGCACATTATGCAGAAGTCAAAAAATTCTATAAGAACTACTATCCACTTATTGTTGTGGATGAATTTCAAGACACAAACTGTATAGCGTGGGCATTACTCAAATCGATTATCTCAGATCAGACGCAATTGCTTTTTCTTGGTGATCCGCTACAACGAATATATGGTTTCATTGGTGCATTGCCCAATATCATGTCCAGTGCCGCTAATGAATATGGAATGGATAAAATAGCACTTTCTAAGAATTATCGATTTTGCAATAATCCAGAAATGCTAAAGTTAGACAATAATATCCGTATAAATGCCAGTTCCCGTTTTTCTCCAGCTATTTCTGAGGAAGATGCGGCAAGGTTACCTGCGTTTTGGGGAAGAACACAGCAGGATGAGGCTGAGCAAATCGTTACAAAAGTTCAAACTTTAATGGGCAATGGAACCTCGAAGATATCAATCCTTTTTCGAGGGCGCGGAAAGAATGTGGAAGTTGTAGAGACGGAGCTTTCTCGTAAACAAATTCCATATTTTTATGGGATGTTTACCGATGAAGATGCGGATTATGTTGAATTCCACAATAAATGTCAAGATATGTTCATTAAGCGGTTTGGTAAACAGAAAACGATAAATAAAAAAGCACTTATTTCTTTTTCAGATAGCGTAAAGAAAGCTTATGAAACCGCAAACGGGAAAATGATTGACTCTTTGTTTCGATTACTTGATGCTCTTGTAGAGAAAGTTTCTATTGATTATGCTGATCTCTTGCCAGAAGATAAATATACCCTTCTCTTGGACATTTTTGAAAACCGGCAGTTAAAACAAGCAATGGAATATGTGGAGTCACAAGTTATTTTATCAACCGTACATGGAGCGAAAGGCCTTGAATGGGACTATGTAATTCTCGGAGATATTGAACGTTGGCTATTTCCAGGTTATTATACTTGCAATAATTGTATGAATAAATTTGCTAATGGAGCAAATTGCTGCTGCACTTTACCGAATCCGTTGCCAACATCATTTGTTGACAAAATTTTAGATGAGTTATCAGTCTTTTATGTTGGGGTAACTCGTGCGAAAAAGCAAGTGTATGTTTCAGCAAGCGCTAAACGGTTAGATTACAATGGGAATGAAAAAGGGAGCATATTTTCGTGTATGGTTGGGATTGCTGGTGTGAAACTGGTGAAAGCTGATTGAATTTGGGCATTGAAGGTCTCCAAAAAGACACCACATCCGACCATAATCTCGGATGTGGTGTCTTGTCATTAGTTCATGACTCCCAGCCAATTCCACTATGCGGGCTAGACACTTGCTTGAGGTAGCCCTCCAAGTCACCGCAAAGAACTAACTCCGCATAGTCCAAGGGGGCATTATAGACGAGCCAGTCCAATTCAGAACGGGCGTTGATGCTCATAGCAACTTCCTTTTCGACCTCGATGCAGTCAATGGAAATCATACTCCCGTCCGCATAACGCAGCTCGACATTGCCGGTGTCGATGTTAAACTCGCACGATAACAGCTTATTCATAGTGGAACCTCCGTAAAACCTTGTATTTTGTAACCAATCCTGACTGGCAGTTGCCATTCATTTTTGATTACTGTTTTACGGACACCCACCTAATGCGCCGAGGGAACTATGGTTCTAAATTGCTTTCATCAAAAAGCGGTGAATCAAAAAATGTCCCCAACTCTATTCCGAATCCCTGGCACATCTCATGGATAACACGCAGTTTGACCGATTCATATGCACAGTTTATCACATTCCCAATGGTTGACCTGGGAACGCCGCTTTTCATAAATAACTCATACTGCGTCATGCCACGCTCTTCCAGCAACTGGGCAACCCGCTTGCTAATGGCTTGATTAAGCTACACCGCCCCCCACCTCAACGGTAATTATAGCGAATCAGCGCGTCAATTAGTCCCTGTACCTGGACGCTTCGAAACTGTTTGTACGCCATATGAGGTAAGTATAATGGAAGGAGAAAGAGATGGAGCAAAAACAAATTCCGATTTCAGAGCTTCCCTTCAATTTTGATAAGGTAGAGCACATTTACGGCTCCATTCGGTCTGCGGAGCTGTACTGCCCAGGCGCGTATTACATTTTTACACAGTTTTCACATATTGAGCTGTTTCGCGGCACGGAATACCTTGTGGCGGCAAAGGATTGCCCCGCGCTCTCGCCTAGGGCGCGGGTTTACGGGCTGCCGCTGCTGGGCAATCCCGGATTTCTGATCTATGATTGCGACGACTATTTCAATAAAGGCAAGAGTGTGGCGCTGTACGAGGTCTACCAATACCTCTCAGCGCATGGTCTTCCAATTCCGGCGTATACCACGCTGGAGGAGACAAAGCTCTGGGGGATGGAGGTCTGCCCAGAATACTTTGGTGAGTTTCCAATTCCAACGGAAACGCCGTGGGGGCCTCCGCTCCGACACAGCTATCTCTGGAATGGGCTCTACTGGCTGGAAACCAAACAGGCCGGATGGGCGCTGGCAATCGCGTACCCTCTTTGTGAAGACCTCACATATAAGACGAAAAGACTTGGACAGCAGACGGACTATGACCTGGAGCACGGAATTGACAACACCTATGGGTTCCGCTTCTACACATACCGGAGCAGCTGCCTGCCGGTTTTTGAGCTGCTGCAATACGCGGATGAGACCTGGGAATCTAAGATCAATGTGGGCGCATTGAAAAACGCAATTCTGAAATTCCATCCGGATTATGCGGAGGATACGCCCTGCATCCCTCCGGACATGGAACTTATCATGTCGCCGGGGGCTGGATTTGATTTTTATACGTTTCCACAGGAACCATGACGGCGTGATAAGCAGGATACGGCTCTATTTATAAGGATGGGAGAAGTGATATGAGGGAAACCACATGCGCCTTTACGGGGCACCGGCCGCATAAGTTTCCCTGGAAGTACGATGAAGCAGACCCGCAGTGTATTGCGCTAAAAAGGGTTTTGGTGCAACAGGTTGGCAGACTAGCGGCGGCCGGTGTGACAGATTTTTTCAGCGGCATGGCAGACGGCTCCGATGTCTGGCTGTCACAGATGGTCCTGGAGCTGCGCACAGAAAATCCAGCGTTAAAACTCCATTGCCCTCCTGCCCTGCGAGGAGCAGGCTGGCAAATGGAGCTTTGGCGGCGCAGGCGCGGTATCATTCTATTTTGGGACAGGCCGATTCCGTGGCCTATGTGAGCCGTAATTATTATGACGGCTGTATGCTCGACCGGAACCGCCGGCTGGTGGAGGCCGCTGGCCTGCTGCTGGCCGTCTACAACGGAGAACGGCGGGGCGGAACTCAGGCGACGGTCAATTATGCCAGAAAGCTGGGCCGAAAGATTATTCTGATTGAGCCTGTCATGGGGCAGAGCTCCTA
>NZ_QWEK01000084.1 GCF_009935845.1 Pseudoflavonifractor sp. 524-17
TCCGCAGCATCCGTTCCCATATTCTGAAATGGAAAGCCGAACAGCCCAAAGCGTCATCCCGGTTCACCTCTGCGCCAGCCCAGGCCAATGTTTCCCGCTCTGGATATTATCGCTGGGCCGTTGCCGCTGAATCCCGCGCGAGACGTGAAGCCCAGGATCAAAATGATTTCGCACTGATTTTGCAGGCGTATAATCATCGCGGATACGCAAAAGGAGCGCGCAGTATCTACATGCGTCTCCTGCATTTGGAAACTCCTGTGTGCATGAATCTCAAGAAAATCCGAAGAATTATGAATAAATATGGTTTGAAGTGCCCCATCCGAAAAGCAAATCCTTATCGCCGGATGCTCAACGCAGTGAATCAGTTGATCAAAATCCATGGTGTTTCTCTACAGGCAGAACCCCTGATCAACAGCGATCAGGGGTCCCACTATACAAGTTTGAAATTCATTCAAATCATCCGGGATAATCATCTGCGCCAGTCCATGTCCAGGAAAGCCAACTGCTGGGACAATGCGCCCCAAGAGAGCTTCTTCGGGCATATGAAGGACGAGTTGGATTTGGTCGCCTGCAGCGATTGCAACGACCTCCTTGCCCTGATAGGCGATTGGGTAGACTATTACAACTAAAGAAATCTGCGCCTGCAGATCCCTTTGCGAAATCGCTCCAAAATCCTGATTGACACCCAACTGATTGTCCTTGACTTGGGGTACAGTTTACGATGCGCTACTATGAGCATGAGAGTTTGATAACTCCTATGCGAAATTCCAGTAACCGCCGCCGTTATTCTGACAACGATATTATCTGGATTGCCGTTATCAAAAGACTGAAAGCAACCGGGATGCCGATTGAGGAAATCAAGAGATATGCGGTACTCCGAGCCAAATGGGATACTACCCTCACGGAACGGATGGAAATGCTGATCCAGCACCGCCAATCGCTGAAAGACCAGATCAGGCAGCTGCAGGAGCATGAGGCAAAGCTGGACGAAAAGATTGCTTTTTACCAGCAGGAGATGGAACGCCGCTGTTCGGACGCGCCTTAAATTTGCAGCAGTCTTTCGATATTGCCGCCCAGCGCCATTTCTGTGATGGAGCTGGACGGACTGGCAAATTCAATTAACTGCCTGCACAGCTTTGGCTCACCGAATGGAGCATCTGAACCGAACAAACATTTTTCCGGCACTTCGGTCAAAGCTGTTTTAACTGAAAGGGGTGTAAATGCCGCAGACAAATCAAGGCAGACGTTTTCCTGTTCCTTTGCAAATGCGATCACATCCATCCAGTTTGAGCCGCCCATGTGTCCAAAGATAACCGGCACAGCAGGATATTTCCGGCACAGATTCAAGCTGTGTGATTTGCGTTTCTGAACCGGGGGTAAACTCGCCAACCCCCTTGAATGAATTTCCGGCGATATAGTCCTTTACCCATTTTGCGGTGTCGCCGTCCGTAAGCCCCAACGGAACAGGGCCAAAGCCGAAGAAGCGATCTGGCGCATCCTGGATGGCCTGATTTAACTCCAGAATGGGGTCCTTCATTTTGGCTATCCTGACTTCGGGAGAATAGCTGCCCGCCAGAAGTTGGTACAACACCTGCATCTCTGCGCCGATCGCCTCTAAGGTTGCAGTTTCGGCCCGCTCCACATAAGGGGTCGTTGTCAATAGAATCGCTTTGTTCACTCCAGCATCATCCATTTTCTGAATCTGCATGGTAGTGGGAGCATAACGTGTTGATGGCTGTCTACAATCATTGAGATCATTCCTTTCCTTGCCTGGATGTGGCACCACCAAGGATACCACGGACAAAAAGGATGAGCAAGAACACACATTTGGGGTATGTAGTTTCTTTTTCGATACTGCCGTGGAGGAAATACGATGGCAAAAGCAGCTGCAATTACCGACCAATGCCCTGTGGAGATCGGACTGAATATTTTGGGCGGCAAGTGGAAATTGAAAATCCTGTGGCAAATTTCCAAAGGGGCCGTACGCTTCAACGAATTACAGAGGCGTTTCCGGAAAATCACAACGAAAACTCTGACGCAGCAAATCCGGGAACTGGAAGATCAAAAAATCATTCAGCTGTGCCATCAGCCAGTGATGAGGGTGAGTATTTTACAGATGGCGCAGATTGACGCGATACTCCCGCAAATCATCTTCTTTTACGGTTTCAATAATCCTGTTAAGCGCTGTGGCAAGAGCTTCCTTGTCCTCTGGCAAGGCTCCTTGGAACTGAAATGCGTTTGATGCGCCTAAAGCGGCAAATTGGGTGGGTATTTTTAGGTTTTCAAGTAAAGTGCGAATTTCCTTGTATTTTTCAATCTCACTTTCTTCTTTCCAGTTGCCGCGCTGAATTTCCTGGTAAAGCTCCGATTCCGGGTAAATTGTCAGCATATTGACGCCAATGAGCGTGGGATGAAGCTGATTGCAAACGTCTGCGGTGGCCTTTGCTCCGATCTCACCACGTCCAGCGCCGGAGATACTTACCAAATAGAAGAAACTGTAATGAATACCGGCCCGGTCTAACCGCTGGCATTGTTTCACAATATCAGCAGCGGTATAACCCTTATTCATAAATTGCAGGGCTTTATCATCGCCGGTTTCAATTCCGATTGTCAGTCCGTCATATCCGGCCCGATGGAGGGATACTAATTCCTCGTCCGATTTCAGCGTAACATCTGTAATTCTTGCAAAGCATCCAATCGTTTTGACTGACGGAACATATTGCCGAATCAAGTCAGCGATTGCCATGAGCCGCTCATACTTCAATATAAAAGGATTTGCCCCGAGCAAAAAGGCCCTCTGGGTGCGCTCCGGCCTGGGCTGCCCTTGCAGTCGGGCGGTCAGCATCGCAATCGGGTCTGTACTCCAAAGCTGCACCTCCTGCAAGTCACTCTCCACATCTTCAAGGGATGACATTCTGAACTTGAACGGCAAATCATGATAGAGCGTGCAGAATTTGCAGTTGTGATGGGTACAGCCTGCCGTCACTTCAAGCAACAGCGAGGAAGCCTCATACGGTGGCCTCCATATCGTTCCAGTGTAGTGCATAGTAGAACCTCCTTGTTTTTTTGCCATTATAACATGGCGCAGAGAAAATAAAAGTACGGTACTTTTTTGTAGTACCTTGCCTTTTAACTGTAAAGACGATATAATATCATCAGGAGGTTATGAAAAATGCGGAAAACAGAGACGGCAATCCAGCGGTGTAAAACGATGTCAACGCTCCAAAAAATCTTGGGCGGCAAGTGGAAACTTGAAATTCTCTACTATATCGCCTTTCATGACATCCATAGATTTGGAGAACTGCGCCGCCGGCTTGGTGAAATAACAGAATCGTCCCTGACAAAACAGCTTCGGGAATTAGAAGCCGATGGATTTTTAATCCGGCATGATTTTAAAGAGATTCCGCCGCGAGTGGAATACACTTTATCCGATTTAGGTAAGAGTTTTATTGATGTGATTGATTACATGAAAACCTGGGGCGATCACAATTTGCCAGAGCAAAGGTGAGTTGATTTACCCTATCTTAAATACCTGACCGTTATGCGGTTGGATAACTGCAGCCACTTCCGGGAGCCGCCTGTTCACCTAATGCAGTCAAGGGAGAATCAGACCATCCTTGCGCCCGGTCAAGCTGATTTAACAATGTCTGCCCATGACAAACGATATAAAATGTAACCATTTCAGTTTGTCTCTTCATAAAGGCCGCACCAGGAGGATACCCCCCTGGTGCAGTCAGACGGTTTACAGGCTCTCGTAGGAAACCAGTTCACTTATCGGGATTCGTGTTTGGCTGTGCCGCTCCGGGTCGGCAAAGTTTTCCCCAGCATAGCCGACCACCAGGATGTTGACCGGCTCCAAATTGGCAGGGAGAGCGAACTCCCGGCAGAGAACGTCTGGTTTGAAGTAGCACACCCATACGCTGCCCAGGCCCAGTTCCGTGGCCTGGAGCATCATGTGGTCGGTCAGAATGGAGGTATCGATGTCCCCGGTCTGCTTTTGGTCAAAGGGCCGTACCCATGCTTTGTTGTGGTCAGCACAGACGATAATGGCCAGGGGCGCACCGTAGATGTTGGCGGCTTTTCCAATTTTCGCAAGGCCCTCGGCGCTCTGGACGGCGATCAGGTGAACCGGCTGGAGGTTGGCGGCGGTAGGGGCCACATGAGCAGCCTCCAGAATTTTCTCCAGCTTTTCCGGCTCCACCTTCTGATCGGTGTAGTTGCGGAGGGAGCAGCGTTTCTTTGCAATCGTCATAAAATCCATGATATGTTGTCCTTTCTAAATTGATTTAATGGCCGGCCGGTCAGGGCGACCATCTGGCAAAATTCTAACAACATTCTGAACGCTTCACAAGACTGCACTTTTTCGGTAGGTACTTCCCAAAAAGTGAGTCCTTTTCCAGACCGCCGCGCTATGATATACTTTTCCATGAGGTGATTCCATGAAGCAAACGCAATTCAACTGTCCTGTTGAGGTAACTTTGTCACTGATTGGCGGGAAATATAAGCCGCTGATCCTCTGGCATCTGGTAGATTGCCCTCTGCGCTATATGGAGTTGCAGCGGAGAATTAACGCAACCCCCAAAATGCTTTCCCAACAGCTCCACGACTTGGAGGACTGCGGCATGATACATAGAGAGGTGATCCCGGAGAAGCCGCCCAAAACCGTGTACTCTCTGACAGCGCTTGGAGACAGCATTATCCCTGTTTTGGACGCCATGTGTCAATGGGGAACAAACTACATGGACGGTCTGGACATTCAGCCGCCGTGTTGTAGTGCAAGGATATAATAAACGGGCATAGCTGCGGTTGGCTATGCCCGTTTCTATTCCGGAAACGTTAGAACTTACTTAACAATATACGTTATGGGTGCAGAGGTATCTATGCCTGCATACATGGTTTCAAAACCAGCGTAGCGGTTTAACCCTTTTTTCTCATTTGCCAAAGCGCGAAAGTGTTCGTCACGCTCGGCCTCTGTGTCAAAGTAGATTACGTTGTTCTCAAGCAAAGCATTATCTGCTGATGCGGTTTTGTCCACGGGCGAGCCGTGAATATCGCCTGATTGCACTGGGGCCGCGGTGTTATATTCAGTGGGCTGATCTGACCAAAACACTTTGCCTTCTTCGATCATTTTGAGAATTTGCTGCCATTCTTCCGGGGTATGTTTACGCTCATCATCAGGACTGACAGAAATCAATGTGGTATTCCCTATGGTAACAGGGGCATTCGTATCAGCTTCTTTCCCGATGCTATAACTAAGCGAACCATCAATATCTGCGTACTGCTCAGGAATTGTAGTTCCGCTTTTATCTTGAACACGAATCTCACTACTCATACCATCAGCAGCCGTAGCAAAGGCGGTTGTTACACTGACAACCAATGCGAACGTAAGCGCAAGTGCCGTAATAGATATTTTCTTGTAATAACACAAATTTTGTAATGCTGTCAAAACGCCGGATATGTACATACTCATGGGCTAAAATGTACTGTAACAATTTAGAATCTTCCCACTTGGTAGATGTTGGCATCAGTATCACAGGCTGGAACACCCCGTAGGTGAGCGGGGTAGAAAAGCGGCTGGATTGACGAATGGATATTGACCGTTTTAGCTGGTGGGTACTTATCCAATGCCTTACAAATCCGTTGTCTACCGGCAGGGACGTTTGAAACTCTTGACAGTATTTCCAATAGGCCACAAAGTAAACCGCAGCACAGAGCATCACACCAGCAGCCCAAATAAGTGTCCACATAGAAATAGCACTTGCAGTGGTTGAGCTATCAGCGGGTATCGTGGTTATTTGCTTTGCTATTTCTATCGGCAGCATCTTAACTTCCTGTGAGACTTTTTCCGTATTTGCAGCATGCATACATTGTGCCAATAACGAGTATACGCTAAATGTGGATGGAAGAGAAAATGGAAACAACAGCCGCGCAACCGCTATCTCCCAAAGCACCAAAAAAGTCTTTTTGGGTAATAGGTTGATTGCCAAGATACGAATAATGGTAATTGCCAAAATTATCATAGCCCCGGCAAAGCTCATTTGCAGCAGGCTCACTTGCGCCACCTCACTCCAACTCCCCAACAATTTGCTTGAGCTTTTCAATTTGCTCGGCGCTCAATTTTTTGCGTCCCAGCAAAGCTGCAAACAGTTTGTCGGCGCAGCCGTCATACACTTTGTCGATCAACTCATTCGTTTCCGCTTCCTGCACCTCTTCTTTTGGGATAAGCGCATGGCACATGAAGTTCGGTTCGGAGCGTTCAATCGCGCCCTTTTTGATACAGCGTTTAATCAGGGTATAAGTTGTATTTACGTTCCAACCCAATTCCTCGGCCAGCAGCTTGGCAATATACTTAGCCGGAACATCACCATCGCGCCAAAGGACAGCCATTACTTTCAATTCTGAATCGAACAGTTTTATGTCCATTCAATAACACCTCCTTTTTAAGACTGGAGTAGTGGACACTTGCATATACTACCACAGTTTTAACAAGTTGTCAATACTACTTTGGTCTTAAAAATTAAAATATTCTATTTCAGAAGAAATCAATTTAGAGTGTCTGGCCGTATTGACCATGAAACATAGGAAAACTGTAGCGATGATTTGCGATGTCCAGGCTCCCGCCTTCAGGGGGCTAATTTTCATAGATGCCTTTGAGCGTATATTCTGCTAAAATGTGACCGTCCATTTCCCGATAGAGTTCATTCAGCAAAAATCCTCGTTCCAAGTTCAGTAGCTTATCCAGCGCATATACATAAAGTTTGTAGATGTGCGGCTTATCTGGCGGGGTCATTCCTCCGTAATAGGAAGAAAGCTCTGCCAACTGCTCCCCGCCTTGTATGCTCGTCCAGCTATTCTGTCGGAAGATTAAGAGGTTCTAATATTTCCTTTGAAAACGGAACTAAAGATGCTTTGTATTCCTTTGATATTTCTATATTCATATCGCACCTCAAATAAAGCCGGATTTGTCGGTTGATTTATCGGTTCAAGTATAGCACATCTCCCCACTGAAAACAATCCCCGTTCCACGCCGTTTCGACTATCCAGACCGTCAAGGGACGAGTAGTATTTTTTGCTCCGCAAAAAATCTCCACTCTGCCCCTTGACTGTCTGGATTTTTGCCGTTGCCATTTCGCCGCCGAAAACGGGGAACAGGATTTGACAACCCTGCCCCCGCTTTCGTCCGCTTCATTTTAACGGCAAAACCGTCTGCACTGGTGCGGCGGCTGACGGTAGGTTTTGCGGTGGCTCTGCCCCCGCGCCCCCGGCCTCTTCCAAAGAACAGGATAAGGGCAAATGCGTCCCCGGCGGGCGTGGACATTTAGACTTGCGGCACAGCCCCCAAACCCGCATGAATACGGGCTTCCTGGGGCGCTCCAAGCCCCGGTGCGGGGTGGGGTAAGGGTTTTATACTACCCGCCCCCGAAAACGGCATCTAACCGTCCACGGGGCTTTTCACGCCAGATTTTTCCCATCCCTTGAAAAGTTCCTCTTGACAAAAAGCCTAACGGCGAATTTATCGGAACCTGGGCGATTTACGGCTATCAGAAGTGCCCTGACGATCATCACCGGATTGAGCCGGA
>NZ_QWEK01000085.1 GCF_009935845.1 Pseudoflavonifractor sp. 524-17
GGGTACGTACGGTTCCCGGAGAGGGTGGTGCAGACCTACCGCCGAAATGCGGCAAGGCGGCACTTCCCTACTCTACCGTGTTCAGAAAGAGGACGGCACGGTGGAGCAGACCATCAAAATCTACTACAAATTCGTTGGAGTTCTCTCCAACGAGTTACATATCAAAGTCACAAAACGCCATGCGTCCCCCCTCTCTCCCAGACGGTGCCAATGCTGCGGGGCAGAGTTTACCCCCGGTTCAGCGGCGGCAAAGTATTGTAAGCCCTGTGCCAAGAAGATACACACCCAACAAAGCACCGAAAGCACACGGCGCAGACGTGCCGCCGCCCGAAAAGCGGCATAGCAGATGGATCGTCCGCAAAGTCTGTCCGTCCGATTTGGAGCAGCGGGCGGGGCGGATTGTCCGGCGGGGCAACGAGAATCAACAGGTCAAAATCTTCCGCTACGTCACTAAGGGAACCTTTGACGCCTACAACTGGGGGCTGGTGGAGAGCAAGCAGAAGTTTATCGGTCAGGTGATGACCTCAAAGAGCCCCGCCCGGTCCATTGAGGACGTGGACGCCGCCGCCCTCTCCTACGCCGAGGTCAAGATGATCGCCACCGGCGACCCGAGAATCAAGGAGAAGATGGATCTGGATATTCAGGTGGCCAAGCTGAAGCTGCTGAAATCCAGCCACATGGCTCAGCAGTATGAGCTGGAGGATATGGCCGTCAAGCACTATCCCCAGAAGATAGCGGAGGCTGAACTGTTCATCCGGGCCTTGACGGAGGACTTGAATATTCGGGATATGCACCCCACCGGGGAGGAGGATTTTTCCATCAAAATCCTGGGCCAGCTCTACACGGAGCGCAAGGCCGCCGGTCTGGCGCTGGTGGCCGCCTGCAAAACCATAACCGATCCCCAAAAACCGCTGGACCTGGGCCAGTACCGGGGCTTTCCCATGCAGCTCCATTTTAACGGCTCCAAATTTAAGGTGACGCTGAAACAGAATTTGACCTACGCGGCGGAGCTTTCGGACGATGTTGTGGGCAACATCGTCCGTATCCACAACGCGCTGGAGAAAATACCAAAAAACCTGGAGGGGCAGAAGCAGAAACTGGAGACCCTCCGGCGGGATTTGGAGGCGGCAAAGGCGGAAACCGGCCGTCCCTTCCCCCAGGAGGCAGAGCTGGAAGCGAAGTCCGCCCGGCTGTCCCAGCTGAACATTGAACTGGACAGCGGCGGTCGGGACGGAGCGCCCGGGAGGGAGGATGAGGAACCAGAGCAAAAGTCGTCCGGCGCGCCTGAGCGCCAGGGCGGCAAGCCGTCCATCCGGCAGGCGCTGCGGGACTACACCCCGCCCGCCCCGGCGGCTCCGGACCCGGACAGGAACCAGCGGAGGGAGGCGGCGCTGTGAGGAAGAACGAGGGCCGGACAGTGGGGCTTTACACCAAGGTCTCCCCGGAGGAAAAAGCGGTCATTGATGAAAAAATGGCTCTTTTGGGGACCACGAACCTACGGGCCTATCTGAGAAAAATGGCGGTGGATGGCTACATCGTACAGCTGGACATGGGCAGTGTGGCGGAGCTGGTGAAGCTGCTGCGCTCCATCTCCAGCAATGTAAACCAGATCGCCCGCCGCTGCAATGAAACCCGGAACCTCTACGCCCAGGACGTAGAGGACCTGCGGCGGGGCTATACCGAAGTCTGGCAGGGTATTCATGCCCTGCTGAAAAAATGGGAGGCGTTATGACAGCGTGGGGCGGCGGGATATCTCCCAACGATATCCCGCCGCCCTTTTGATATGGGGGTGATGGTTGTTTCAGGCGTGACCAAAGCGCAGATTGCAAAGGCGAAGGAGTGGGACCTCCTCTCCTACCTTCAAACCTACGAGCCCCAGGAGCTGAAGCGCTGCGGCCCCCGGGAGTACTGCACCCGGACCCACGACAGCCTGAAGATTTCCAACGGAAAGTGGTGCTGGAACAGCCGGGGCATCGGGGGCCGGACGGCGCTGGATTACCTGCTCAAAGTCCGGGGAATGGACTTCGTAGACGCGGTGGAAACCCTGTGCGGATGCCGTGCCCCGCCGCCCCAGGAACGGCATCCGCCGCAGCCGCGAAAACCCTTTGCGCTCCCGGAGGCCAGACGGTTTCCCGCCGCCGTGGTGGCCTATTTGCAGGACCGGGGCATCCACCCGGAGCTGATCGGCGCGTGCCTCCAGGCCGGTACGCTCTACGAGAGCCGGAAGCATCAGAACTGCGTCTTTGTGGGCAGGGATCCAACTGGCCGCGCCCGGTTTGCCTGCCTCCGGGGGACGCGAGACGGCTTCCGGCTGGACGTGGAGGGCAGCGACAAGCGGTATAACTTCGCCCTGCCGGCCTACGCTCCGGACTGCCCCCAGCTGGCAGTGGCGGAGAGCCCCATTGACGCCCTCTCCGTGGCCACGCTGGTCAAGCTGGCCGGGGGTGATTGGCAGGGCAGCCACTATCTATCCCTCGGCGGGACCGGGCCCCGCGCCCTGCTTCAATTTCTCCGCGACCATCCTTATGTGACCCAGGTCAGCCTGTGTCTGGACAGCGACAGGGCGGGTCTGGAGGGCATGGAGCGGTTGGAACAGGTGGTTCGAGAGGATATGGAGTTGTCCCGGCGGGTGAAGCTGATCCACCGCAACCCGCCTCCAGCGGTGCATGGGAAGGATTATAACGAATTTCTCTGCGCCTATGTCAAGGCGGCGCGGGGACGGGAGCGGCAAAGAGAAGGGGCGAGATAACTGCCGGTTCAGTGCGGTTATTCCTCGCCCTCAATCTCTACAATGTCAACAGCCGATTCCAACAGCAGGTTAATGATTTCGTTGCGGGAGCGGTTTGCGGTTTCTGCCAGAGTGTCCAGCCGCGCAATTAACTCATCCCGCATTCGGACGGATACGATTTTGTGTCCATCGTCCCCTCTGCGCTCGGACTTCCTTTTAATTGTTATCTTTTCTGCCATGCTATCGCCTCACTTATAGTTATAGTTTAGCTTGACAAAATCAATTTTAATATAGTATACTGATATAGTCTTGATAAACTATGACTTTATAGTTTATCAATGTGAAAGGAGAATCATGTGGCAATCTCCAGTATCCTCCCCCGGAAGACCATGCGAAACCGGACCCGTCAGCAGTCCATGGCGGCGCGGCACGGCTACGACCAGAAGCCGGAGAAAACGAGCGGCGGCGAATTGGTGTCCTCTTTCATGTGTTCGCCGGAAACCGCTGCGGAGGAGTTCGAGATCAGCAAAAAAATCTACGCCCGGATTACCGGGCGCAGTCAGTCCAAACAGCACGATATTATTATGTACCGCATGATCCAATCCTTTAAGCCGGGGGAGATCAGCCCGGAGGAGGCAAACCGGATCGGCTACGAGCTGGCTATGAAGTTTACCAAGGGCCAGCACCAGTTTGTGGTGTCCACCCATGTGGACAAGGCTCACATCCATACCCACATCGAGTTTAACAGCACCAATCTCAACTGTGACGGCAAGTTTCAGAACGTCAAAAATTCCGCCTTTCTGTTGCGTAAGCTCAACGACGAGCTGTGCAGGGCCCACGGGCTCTCCGTGATTGAGAACCCGAAGCCCAGGGCGAAAACCCAGAAGGAGACGGCGGCGGCCCGGTATGGCTCCAGTTTCAAGGAGCGCCTGCGGCAGACCATTGACCGGGTGCTCCCTGGCTGCCGGAGTTATGCGGAGTTTCTGGCGCGGATGCGGGGCGAAGGATATGAGATCAAAGAGGGGAAATTGCTGTCCTTCCGCGCCCCCGGTCAGGAGCGGTTCACCCGTTCCAGCCGCCTGGGGGACGCGTATACCAGGGACGCCCTGCGGGCTCGCTGCACCAATCGGGGCGGGCGCTCTGCCAGGACAAAACCGCCGGTTTTCCACAGCGGCCGGAAAGTCAATCTGCTGATCGACATCCAGGCAAAAATGGCCGCCGGCAAGGGTGCGGGCTACGAGCGGTGGGCCAAGGTTTTTAATTTGAAGGAAGCGGCGAAAACCCTCAATTTCCTGACCGAGAATGGCCTGACGGATTATGACGAACTGGCGGCGCGGGCAGAGCAGGCCGGGAGCCGGTTTGACGAGGTGTCCCGCCGCATCAAGCAGCTGGAGGCGCGGATGACCGAAATTGCCCAGCTCAAAACCCACATTATCAACTACTCCAAAACCCGGGCGGTCTACGCCGCCTACAAAAAATCCCGGCACAAGAAGGAATTTTTCGCGGAGCATAGGGATGAGATCGCCAAGCACGAGGCGGCGAAGAAAGCCTTTGACGCCCTGAACGGCCAGCCCATCCCCAAAGCGGCCCAGCTCTCCAAACAGTACGCCGCCCTCCTGGCGGAGAAACAGGCGCAGTACGACGAGTACCGGGCTCTGCGGCGGAAGATGGTTGAGTACCAGACCGCAAAGCAGAATGTGGATAGAATCCTGGGCTTGGAGCCAAGGGAGCCAGAGCAGCAGCGAGAAGCGAAGCCAGAGCGGTGACTGCAAAAACCTCCCATGCCATCTGGCATGGGAGGTTTTTAATGCTCATTTTGTCGTAGATCGTCCACAATAAATTGAATATGTTCTATCTGACGCGGAGTTAGGCCAGTGATATCGAGCATCTGTAGAGCATTCGGTTCCTGCACATCACGCCCCAGCAGATAATCGGTGCTAACATGAAAGAAATCTGCAATTCTTACCAGCATATCTACGGATGGCATGATATTGTCATTTTCCCAATTACTGATACTCTGCTCATATAATCTAAAGATGTGTGATACAGTATTGCCATTCTGACAAGTTGCTCAACACTCTAGTGGGTACACTCAACAGCTTCATCTATAATTTTAATGATATGAGTCATCTTTTCAGGTGGAACTGTTTTCAACCGCTGAATCAAATACTCAAACCCGGTCGGCGGTGCCCCAAACAGCAACGTATCTGCGGAGAGTTTGAGCGCCAGAGAAAATGCACGGATAGATTCCGAAGATAGTCCAGAGCGGCCACGCTCTACCTCCTGAATAAAATTAGCACTGTAACCAGACAGTTTTGCTAAGTCTTCACGAGTCAGTCTCTGTCTCGTGCGCTCTGCCTTAATCCTGGCTCCAATTTCTGTGTTGACGGCCTTTAACTGTCTGGGCATGGTAATACACCACCTTTAAAGGTAGTGTAACCCCTGACATCTAAAACCAAAATATCTACAAGTATATAATTTTGTATATAGTAATACACCGAACCTTGTGATATAATGTCAGAGTCAAGTCAGCATAGATTGTATCAACGGGCTTTCCATAACAAGGAAAGAGTCCGCACAACAACTGTACGAACTCTTTACTCTTCCTTTTTGGATTCCAACAGTTTACATAATCCTTCAAGCTGCTCATTGCTCAATTTTCCAATTAAACTAATTGCCTGGAGTTGAAGCAAGGATGCTTCCTTATAATTAACAAAATCCCTAAATGTGATACCCAAAGCGTGACATAAAAGCTCTAGTGATTCAACTGTTGGCTTACACTCACCTTTTTCCAATTTGCGTACATAACTCTGCGATAAACCGGCTAAATTGGAGAGTTTGTTTGTAGATAACCCTTTTGCAAGTCGTAGCTCTTTTATTCTCATACTAATGTCAAAATCCATGATATCACCTGCTATTATAGAGATGATAGCATTATTTTTTACACATGGTTACATATATATTATCTTAAATATAATAAATATAGATAATATAGTATCTTATCGAGCTGCTTAGATTAAGAGAACAAAGTACCAAAAGGAGAAAGAGATGGAGCAAAAACAAATTCCGATTTCAGAGCTTCCCTTCAATTTTGATAAGGTAAAGCACACTTACGGCTCCATTCGGTCTGCGGAGCTGTACTGCCCAGGCGCGTATTACATTTTTACACAGTTTTCACATATTGAGCTGTTTCGTGGCACGGAATACCTTGTGGCGGCAAAGGACTGTCCCGCGCTCTCTCCCAGGGCGCGGGCTTACGGGCTGCCGCTGCTGGGTAATCCCAGGTTTCTGATTTATGACTGCGACGATTATTTCAATCAAGGCAAGTTCGTGGCGATGTACGAAATCTACCAGTATCTTACGGCACATGGTCTTCCAATTCCGGCGTATACCACGCTGGAGGAGACAAAGCTCTGGGGGATGGAGGTCTGCCCAGAATACTTTGGTGAGTTTCCAATTCCAACGGAAACGCCGTGGGGGCCTCCGCTCCGGCACAGCTATCTCTGGAATGGGCTTTATTGGCTGGAAACCAAACAGGCCGGATGGGTGCTGGCAATCGCGTACCCTCTTTGTGAAGACCTCACATATAAGACGAAAAGACTTGGACAGCAGACGGACTATGACCTGGAGCACGGAATTGACAACACCTATGGGTTCCGCTTCTACACGTACCGGAGCAGCTGCCTGCCGGTCTTTGAGCTGCTGCAATACGCGGATGAGACCTGGGAATCAAAGATCAATGTGGGCGCGTTGAAAAACGCAATTCTGAAATTCCATCCGGATTATGCGGAGGATACGCCCTGCATCCCTCCGGACATGGAACTTATCATGTCGCCGGGGGCCGGGTTTGATTTTTATGCGTTTCCACAGGAACCATGACGGCGTGATAAGCAGGATACGGCTCTATTTATAAGGATGGGAGAAGCGATATGAGGGAAACCACATGCGCCTTTACGGGGCACCGGCCACACAAGTTCCCCTGGAAGTACGACGAGGCAGATCCACGGTGTATTGCGCTGAAAGCGGTTCTGACGGAACAGGTTGCCAAACTGGTGAATATGGGTGTGACGGACTTTTTCAGCGGTATGGCCGACGGCTCCGACTGCTGGCTGTCTCAAATGGTTTTGGAGCTTCGCGCCAAAAATCCGGCAGTAAAGCTCCACTGCTTCCTGCCCTGTGAGGGTCAGGAAATCAAGTGGAGCTTGGCGGCGCAGGCGCGGTATCATTCTATTTTGGGACAGGCCGATTCGGTGGCCTATGTGAGCCGTAATTATTATGACGGCTGTATGCTCGACCGGAACCACCGTCTGGTGGAGGCCGCCGGCCTGCTGCTGGCCGTCTACAACGGAGAACGGCGGGGCGGAACCCAGGCGACGGTCAATTATGCCAGAAAGCTGGGCCGAAAGATTATTCTGATTGAGCCTGTCATGGGGCAGAGCTCCTA
>NZ_QWEK01000086.1 GCF_009935845.1 Pseudoflavonifractor sp. 524-17
AAACGGAGGTACAACTGATGAAAAAGCTGAACTTCCAAACATCCAGCAGTGGATTGAACCGGAACGCCTTTCGCGGAGGCTCCTACTCCCTGACCATCTCCGTAGTGGTATTGGCAATTCTGATTGTTGTTAACATCTTCGCCTCCGCCCTGCCCACCACAATGACCAAGTATGACATCAGCGCATCCAAGCTCTACTCCATCACCAGCAACACCAAGGTGGTGGTCAACGCTCTGGAACAGGATGTGACCATCTATTGGGTGGTGCAGTCCGGCCAGGAGGACGAGGTGATTGCTAATCTGCTGGGGAAATACGACAGTCTCTCCGACCATATCCAGGTGGTAAAAAAGAACCCGGATGTTTACCCCACCTTTGCGGAGCAGTACACGGACGAAACAGTACGGAACAACAGCCTGATCGTGGAGTGCGGGGACCGCAGCCGCTTTATCGGATATGATGACATCTATGTGCAGGAAGCGGATATTTACTCCTACTCCTACAACACATCCTTTGACGGCGAGGGGGCAATCACATCCGCCATCGACTACGTGGTCAGCGAGGAGCTGCCCCAGGTCTACATCCTGGAGGGTCACGGGGAGGCTGACCTTCCGGCCTCCTTCCAGGAGCAGATCGAAAAGGAAAACATAGAAACCAATACCCTTTCCCTTCTGACGGTGGACGCCATCCCGGAGGACGCGGACTGTGTGATGATTTACGCACCGGAGAGCGACATCTCCCAGGAGGAAAAGGACCTGCTGGCGGGCTATGCGGCAGGCGGCGGCAAGCTGTTTGTGGTGGCCGGGCCGGCGCAGGACGGTATCCTGGAAAACCTCTATGATCTGCTGGCAGACTACGGTGTGGAGGCCAATGAGGGCATTGTCGTGGAAGGGGACCGGGAGCACTACTCCTTCCAGGGACCTGCGGTTCTGCTGCCGGATATGAGCAGCGACACCATTACCGATTCTTTAATTGAGGAAAATTATTATCCCATCATGCCCATCTCTCTGGGCCTGACTGTGACCGAAAATACCGGCGGCGGGACAGTGACGGAGCTTTTGACCACCTCCTATACCTCTTACAGTAAGCTGGCCGGGTACAGCATGACGGATTACGAAAAGGAGGACGGCGATATTGACGGCCCCTTCGCCCTGGCTGTCTCCATTGACACCGCCGGGGAAGGTAAAATTGTTTGGTTTACCTCGTCCTATTTTCTGGAGGATATGTATAACGCCACCTCCTCCGGGGCCAACGCCAACCTGGGGATGAACGCACTGTCCTCGCTGATTGGTGAAACGGAGGCGATGGCCATTCGCAGCAAGTCTTTGAACTACAACTACCTGACCATCAGCGAATCTGCCGCCTCTCTGCTGAAGGTGGCCATGATCGGCGTGTTCCCGCTGCTGTATCTGGGCATCGGCATTTGGGTGGTATTGAGAAGAAGGAGGCTGCAAAATGAACCGGTCTAAAAAGCTCTATATCCTTCTGGGGATTTTAGCTGTGGCCTGCATCGCCACCTTTGCGGTGATGCAGATGGAGGAACGGAAGGAGCAAATCAAAGAAACCGGAGAGAGCATCCTGGAACTGCCCAGCGAATCGGTGCAATCCCTCTCCTGGGAGTACAACGAGGAAACGCTGGCATTCCACAAGGATGAAACCTGGCTCTATGACGAGGATGAAAACTTTCCTGTGAGCGCGGAAAAAATCAATGAGCTGCTGGAGCAGTTCCAGTCCTTCGGCGCTGCCTTTATCATTGAGGACGTGGAGGACTTTGGACAGTATGGGTTGGACGATCCCATCTGCACTATCAATCTGTCCACCGGGGAGCAGAGCTACGAGGTCAAACTGGGCGATTACAGCAAGATGGATTCCCAGCGGTATGTCTCCATCGGGGACGGAAACGTGTATCTGGTCAAGCACGACCCCCTGGACGAATACGACGCGGTTCTCAGCGACATGATCGACCACGATGAGATACCGTCCTTTGACCATGTGAGCCAAATTCAATTCGCAGGTACGGAAGCATACAGCATTGCCTATCAAGAAAACAGTGTAGATAGTTACAGCGCCGCTGATGTTTACTTCACCCAGCGGAGCGGCAAAAATCTGCCGTTTGATACGTCCAAGGTAGACAGCTATCTGCGGAGCATCACCAATCTGAATCCGGTCAACTATGTGTCATATAACGTAACGGATGAGGAGTTGCAGGCGTATGGCCTGGACGCCCCCGAATTGACCATCACCGTGGATTACACCACGGAAGGGGAAGATGGCGAAGAAATTGCGGATACCTTTGTCCTCTATGTCAGTCCGGACCCGGAGGATGTCAAAGCCGCCGAAGAAGCGGGGGACGAGGACCAGGAAGCCGAAATCTCGGCATATGTCCGGGTCGGGGAATCGCAAATTGTCTACAAGATTTCCTCCAGCAGCTACAAAACGCTGGCGGCAATGTCTTACAATGACCTCCGGCATCCTGAAGTGATATGGGCGGATTTCTCCGATGTGCAGCAGATCGACATTTCTCTGGAAGGGAACAATTACACTCTCACCTCTGAAAAGGATGGAGAGGATCACATCTGGGCCTATCAGGAGGAGGAACTGGAAATTGCCGATCTTCAATCGGCACTGGAAGCCTTGACCGCAGACGAGTTTACCGATGAGCGGCCCACTGAAAGGGAAGAAGTCAGTCTGACCGTTCACTTGGATAATGAGAGCTTTCCCCAGGTTGAAATCAAATTGTACCGCTATGATGGGAGCCGCTGCCTCGCTGTGGTGGACGGCGAGAGCGTGTCCCTGGTGGATCGCACCGCTGTGGTTGACCTGATCGAAGCGGCCCATGCCATTGTGCTGGACTGAGACAGTCAGAACGGGGGCAGCGCGGCGAGAACTGCTGCGCTGCCCCCAAAGGGAATATACTCCAGCTGCGAAGATTGCCGGCGTACTGGGTGCGCCACATTTGAATAGAAACGATGGAAAGTGGTGAAATTGCTGTCCTTCATACCGAATGATGTAATGCCAAAACTGATACTGCTGGTTTTGGGAGCATTAGTTCTTGCAATTATTGCGGTTGCTGTTGTAAAAAACAGAAAGAAAATGCCTCCAGAAGTTTGGATTTCATTGTTGGTATTATGCGCTTTTGGAGTTGTTGGAACACTTTTTGTTTCTATATGCACAGCAGCCCTTTTTGCAATCGCCGACTAATCACACCCAAAACATTATACCAGCTCTGATTTATAGATGCGACTGCCAACAGATTGCGCTGACCTTATAGGAGGGAATATCTATGAGCGACTATCGTTCCAAAAACACGGCTGTCAGCCGGGGCGTTACACTGAATACCCTAAAAGATGAACTGTACTCCCTCAATATGCGTCTGTTGCTGGCGATGCAGCATCACAACAAAGAAGCGCAGGAAGATATTAGAGCGCAAATGGCAGCGGTTCAGGCTGAAATTGACCAGATGTGCTTGGGAAGTGGATCTCGCCGTTAATCTGAACTTTCAAAACAGATCATCTGTCTATCTCTTTGTGAGAACTTTTTTGGTGTTCACTTTGCCCTTTTGTCTCAAATATTTGCTGAAAAATAGACTCTTTCCCCCATGCTTCTTCTAATTCTTCTGCGGTATCCTTCCGGCTTTGTGCCAACAGGCTAGAGTCAAATTTGTTCCTATAGACAGTCTGGAGTTGTTGAACCGTCTGGCGATCCTTATCTATTCGCAGAGCCCGACGAGCCGCATCAAGTTCTCTGGCATCCATAGCTGCCGCCTGCTGCTGTAACTCAGTGTACTGCTTCAGCGCTGCGTCAAGTTCAGCGGTATATTTGCCCTCCTGCTGACTCAGCTTTTCCAGAGAAGATTCCATAGAAGCAATATGTTGTTTAACTTCGAGCATGCCGCGATCGTCTGCACAGTTAAACTGATTGAGCAGTAGAGCCTTCTCGCTTTTCAATTCCGCAATATCTTCTTTCAAACTGGCAATTTTCCGTGCCAATTCCCGATGCCGGAATACCTGAATTGCCGGAATGGCCTTCTTTGCCTTCAACAATGTATGGCGTTCCTGAATCTTGGCCTTAAGCTGTCCAACAATATCCTCATACCGTTTAATGTCTGGCTGGATGACTTGGAGTGAATCAGTAAAATGCTTTTTTCCGGCTCTAATATGTAAAAGCTGATACCGGAAGATAATCATTTTCTGACATACAGCTTCCATTGCATCTGCAATGGCCGGGATGGTGTTCTTTGCTGCGTCCATCAATTTCTTGACCAACGATTTCAATTCTCTAAGCAGAGCATTATCCGCCTTAATTTGCCGATTCAGTTCGCAACGCTCAGAAACGATACCCTTCTTTTCCATCGCGCGGGCGGCTACCCCCTCATGGATGGCGGGCTGTTCATCCAGGCCGCGCTCGGCATGACTACGGTGATCGACACGTTCCTGACTTCCAGTGCGTTCCAGAAACTGATTGGTTATGTCCGCCCATGTTGCCCTCCAAAAGATAAGCTGATCTTCGCTGTTCCAACGCGCAGTAATGGGATTCTGTCGTCCGTACTTGGTGCTTTTTGGATACTTGGATATCCGCTCTAACCCTTGCGTCTCAGCCGCTGAGGGTGCCATATAGACCTTTTTCTTGCCAACCTTATACTGCTTTTCCCACCCTTCCGCCTGAGCCGCCTTGAATTCAGCAGCAGTAAACCCTCGTTCCTCACCATCTCGGACACACAGATATTCTTTTTCGGTCTTACTTTGCCATCTGCCATCTTTGGCCAGAGGTCGCACAGTCAGCATGATATGTGCGTGGGGATTATGACCATCTGTGTCATGGATGCACACATCAGCACACATTCCATCTGCCACAAAGGTAGTCTGGATAAAATCGGTCAGCAGCGCGATCCACTCGTCCTTGCTCAGTTCAACCGGTAACGCCACTACAAACTCACGAGCGAGACGGCTGTCCTTTGTTTTCTCTGCGTCCTCTACGGCGTTCCAAAGGACTTCATGCTCTACCCACTCTGCTGGTGTGCCGTATCCGGTAGAAAAACCTGCTGCCAGACAAGCCCCTGCTTCCGAGTATAGTCATGCTGTACTCCGTCATAATCATTGTAAATCCGGGAGCAGCTCATATAGGCTGCTGCCGCGACGGCGGAACGGCCTGTTCCCCGACTGATAACTTTTGCCTCCAAATAATAAATTGCCAGTTGCTATTACCTCCGTCTTTCGTCTCCCGTCCTTCGTCCCCCGTAAACAGCGAAAAGCTGCCAGTGGCAAGTTTTCGCTGGCGTATGGAACAGGGCCGCGTACCGATCTGTTTCATACGCACCGGGAATGACCGCAGTCATTCCCGGCAGGCCCCCGCAGGGGCCGCATCCGCCTCGCAGAGCGCACGGTGGCCGAAGGCCATACCACCGCCCACGCAGTGGGTGGTGAGTAAGTGCGCCCCTTCGGGCCGGGAAAAACGGAGCGCCCCGGCGAACCGGGACGCTCCTGCTTTTCGTACTCAGTTTGTAAGTTCGTAAAGATATGTTTCCAACTCGTTCAAACTCATGCTTACCGTCTGCGGCAGAGTCTTCTCCAAAACAGCCCCCTCCTGGATTAGCCGCCTTGTTCGGGCTTTGCGCTGCTTCACCCGGTCACGGGCTTGAACTTCTTCCAAACGGTGTCGGGCCTGGATCAGTTTCTTTTCATTATCCGTCATAGTAGTTCCTTTCTAGACTTAATTGGCCTGTTAGCACTGAAAACACCTGATTATGCTACCAAGATTCTGTAAGTTGGTATCATAAAAGAGTAAAAATAGCACCAGATACAAATTCCCTGCGCAAATACAAGAAATTTAGTATCTGGTGCTTATGGTTTTGGTGCTAATTCACCTCATTGTGGTATCAAAATGGCTTACTGTAGTATCAAAAAATGTCCACAAAATCCAGTGCCGCATCGTCCGATTCCTGCTGATCCTCCTGGACCACGTTCTCAGCGGAAGCCGGTTGCGGCGAGATATTCTGCAACAGGTTGAGCAGAGTGTTTGCTGGGCCGACAGGAGCGGCATGATCGAACCCGGCCCGGATAGTTTCCAGCACCCGCAGGAGGAAAGCGTCCTCCTTCTCACGGGTTTCCAGATACGGGTCAGAGGCTAACCGCCCCCGGCGCTCAAAGTAGTCGTTGACGGCGGTAATCACTGCCCTGCTGTAAGAGCGGTACTGCTTCTTATCCCTATGCTGAAGATATTCCCAGGCTGTCCGATCCGCCTCTTTCTCCAGGTTGAAGCGAATATTGGTGCTGACAATCCGCCTGCTCATACCATGCCACCCTTCCTGGCGCGGAGATAGGCCAGATATTCATACCCCTTGGCGGTGGCGCAGATGTCCTCGTTGATGACAACCTGGCCAGCGTCAAACTCTCTGAAATTTTTAATCAGACAGCCACCGCCGCCAACCACATACAACTTCATCAGTTCCGGGTCATACTCATGTTCCCGCAGGCGGCGGAAGATACCGCCTACATAATCCCTGGCGGTTGACTGGATCGCGGAAAGGTAGCGTTCACTGATACTCGCAGTTCCGTGCCGGAGTACCTGGTCGATGATCGCCTCGTCAGCAGTGGAGCCATAGAGTTTCAGTAGATTCTCGCGAACCGCCAGCATACATTGGTGGGTCCCGTATTTCTCGGTGAAGCACTTTTTCTCCTGGGGGCGGCGGTCATTGATATACATGACGTTCATCGTGCCATTGCCGATGTCGGCCAGCATATTTACTCCACGGAAGTCCCGGAGCTGGTTCGCAACGGCGGCAAAGCCCTGGGGGAAAATGTCCGCACCGACAAAATCAACATGATAATCCACGCCCCGGAATGTAAAGTCTACGCTATCCTTTTGCAGCAGATACTTCTTGAAATCATCCTTTTGTTCGCTGACCCTGGTAAGCGGCAGGCCCACCGCTAAATGGACGCGGGCTGAGGTCTGCTTGCGGATGTTCAATTCCCTCCCAATAGCAGTAAGAGTTAGAAGGTAGTAGTCACTGTCCGCCATCTTATCGGCGGTAAACTCCTTATGTTCCTCACCGATCAGATAGTAGCGGCCCTCATAGACCAACAGATTGCTCTTGAAGGTTGGCTCCTTGTCAAAAGAGGCCACGCCTGTTTTGAAGCAGCA
>NZ_QWEK01000087.1 GCF_009935845.1 Pseudoflavonifractor sp. 524-17
ATGGTGTGTCCCAACTCCATTCTACCAGAGGCCTGCAAATCATGCCTCTTTTTCTTTTTGCGAAACTTATTCTACCTTATCCGTAAAAGTCACTTATTATTTTACAATAGACCTCCAAGCAGATAAAATAGATAGGACCTTAAGTGTTTGGAGGCTTACGTAATATGAAGGGACACCACCTGACAACAGCCCAAATTACCGCGTTTGGGGGGTATCTTCGGGAGAAGGAGCGGGAGGAGAGCACGATAGGAAAGTACCTGCGGGATATACGGGCCTTTCATACCTGGCTGGGAAAGCGTGCGGTGACAAAGGAGGCGGCAGCGGGGTGGAAGGAATCCCTGATGGTGTCCGAATACAAGCCGGACACCATCAACTCCATGCTCTCCGCGCTGAACCGGTTCTTCGGCTTTGCGCAGTGGCCGGAATGCAGGGTGAAGTACCTGAAAATCCAGAGGCGGCTGTTCCGCGGCGCGGAAAAAGAACTGAAGAAGGAAGAATATATGCGGCTTTTAGCAGGTGCGCATACACTGGGGAAAACGCGGCTGGCCCTGCTGATGGAGACCATCTGCGCCACAGGGATAAGGGTCAGCGAGGTGAAGCACATCACGGTGGAAGCCGTCCAGACGGGGCGGGCGGAGGTTGCGTTAAAGGGGAAAATCCGCACCATCCTGCTGCCGGGGAAGCTGTGCCGGAAGCTGCAAAAGTACGCCAGAAAGCAAAAAATCGTCTCCGGTGAGATATTTATCACCAGAAACGGGAATGGATTGTCGCGCCGGCAGATCTGGGCCGAGATGAAAGCGCTCTGCCGGAAAACCGGCATAGCGCCGTCCAAGGTATTTCCCCACAACCTGCGCCACCTGTTCGCGCGGACCTTTTATAAAATATATAAGGATGTGGCCAAGCTGGCGGATGTCCTGGGGCACTCCAGCATCGAGACAACCCGGATTTACCTTATCTCCACCGGGGAGGAGCATACACGGCAGCTGGAACGGCTGAACTTAATTTTTTAGCGCGATTTATCACAAAATATGCAATTTGTCCCCAAAACCGCTTAGGCAAAAGCCTCCACAGTAACTGCATCGGTTATC
The DNA here is from genome assembly GCF_009935845.1 of Pseudoflavonifractor sp. 524-17. GTDB lineage: Bacteria > Bacillota > Clostridia > Oscillospirales > Oscillospiraceae > Pseudoflavonifractor_A. The sequence goes on from NZ_QWEK01000087.1 coordinate 1,089, forward strand.
AAGTCACATATTAGCACAGGAATCGGGGAAAAGCAACTCTTTTTTGCGTAACAAATTATGCCGGGCACGTTGCTTTTTGTGTCCGGCCTATATTGTATACCATTTTTTCGTCCGCGTCATTGACGCGGGCTTTTTTGTTGCTTTACGGCGCGGATTCAGGCCGCTTTTGGGTCGGATTGCATATTTTGTGATAACGCGTGTCTTGGAGGGAGGTGTGACGATGGGGCTGAGCTTGTATGCGCACAATGAGGCGGCTTACGACAGTGTGCTGCGGATGCTGGGGGAGACAGGGAAAGCCTGCGTCATCCACCCGACGGGGACAGGGAAATCCTTTATCGGCTTCAAATACTGCCAGGAGCATCCCAGCGAGCGCGTCTGCTGGCTGTCCCCGTCCGAATACATTTTCAAGACGCAATGTGAAAATCTTATAGCGGCAGGGGCCGCGGTTCCGGGGAACATCACATTTCTGACCTACGCAAAGCTCAATATCATGCCGGAGGAGGAACTGGCGTGCCTGCGGCCCGATGTCATCGTGCAGGACGAGTTCCACCGGGGCGGGGCGCCCACATGGCAGCTGAGCCTGGGGCGCCTGCTGAAGCTGTATCCGGGGGCGAAGCGAATCGGCCTCTCTGCGACCAACGTGCGGTATCTGGACGGCCGGCGGGATATGGCGGAGGAGTTATACGACAACTGCGTGGCATCGGAGATGACGCTGGGGGAGGCCATCGTGCGGGGCATCCTGAACCCTCCGGTCTATGTAACCTGCCTTTACGCGTATGAGGGGGCTTTGAGACGGCTGGAGCAGAGGGCCCAGCGTGTGAAAGCCAGCGCGGCCCGGGACAGCGCGGAAAAATACCTTGAGGCGCTGCGCCGGGCGCTGGCGGAGGCGGACGGGCTGGACGAGATTTTCAGGAAGCATATGCCGGCCCGCGACGGGAAATATCTGGTGTTCTGCGCAAGCAAAAAACACATGGATGAAATGGTTGGGAAGGCCCCCGAATGGTTCTCCGGGGTGGACGCCGCCCCCCACATCTATGAAGCCTACGCCGACGACCCAAAGACGGAAGCGGCGTTTCAAGGGTTTAAGCGGGACAACAGCGCACACCTGAAGCTGTTGTTCTGCATTGACATGCTCAACGAGGGCGTCCATGTGGAGGATGTGGACGGGGTCATCCTGTTCCGCCCGACGGTATCCCCCACCATCTTTAAGCAGCAGATAGGCAGGGCGCTGAGCGCCAGGAAGAATAAGAGCCCTGTCATTTTCGACATCGTCAACAATTTCGAGAACCTCTACAGCATCGGGGCCATAGAGCAGGAGATGAAGGATGCGGCAGCCTGTTTCCAGGGCTCCGGAGCGGGGGACAGGATTACGGCGGGGCATTTCCGCCTGATTGACCAGGTGCGTGACTGCCGGCGGCTGTTCGACCAGCTGGAGGAGACGCTCTCCGCCTCCTGGGACGGGATGTACCGGTGCGCGAAGCGGTATTATGAGCAGTACGGGAATTTAGAGGTGCCAAAGCACTACAAGACCCCGGAGGGCGGTTCCTTGGGCATGTGGATCCTTACCCAGCGCCGTGTGCGCGGGGGAAGCGCCCCGGGGCGGCTGGATGAGGGGCGGATCCGGAAGCTGGACGCCATCGGAATGGTATGGGGACGGGTTTCAGACCTGTCCTGGGAGAGGAACTTGTCCGAGGCAAAGAGATACAGGGAAGAACAGGGGGACCTGCTTGTCCCGCGCACCTATGTCTCGGAAAAGGGGGTTGCCCTGGGGGCTTGGATAGCCCGGCAGAGGCAGGCCCGGAAAAACGGCTGTAGTCTCACGGAGGAGCAGATAAGCCAGCTTGACGGGCTGGGTATGATCTGGGACGTTGGGGACGAGCTGTGGAGGAAATACTACGCAGCGGCGCGGGATTACCGCCAGGCCCATGGGGATTTAGACGTGCCGGCCTCCTATCTCTCCCCGGAGGGGGTCCGGCTGGGCGAATGGATTTCAGCCATCCGGAAGAAACGGGAGTCCCTTACAGGCATCCAGCGCCAGGCGCTGGATGGGCTTGGGATGCTCTGGGACGGCAAGTATGACCGGCTGTGGGAGGAGGGCTACCGCCACGCGGAGGAATATTTCCGCGAGACGGGCAATCTGGATGTCCCCGGGGCATTCTGCTGTGAAGACGGATACGCGCTGGGACGCTGGATTGCCAGACAGCGCAAAGCGTTCCCAAAGTATGACAGCGGCCGGATTTCGCGGCTGGACAAGCTCGGTATGGTGTGGGAGAAAGAGGGATCCTGGGCCGTGCGGTACCGCCTTGCGGAGCGGTACTACAGGGAGCACGGGGATCTGAAGATTCCCGGCGGATATGTCATGGACGGCGTGTGGATGGACAGGTGGATTTCCGAGCAGCGGAAGAAATACAGGGACGGACAATTAACCGGGGGGCAGATACAGGCGCTGGACCGCCTCGGCATGGACTGGGAGGGCAAGGCGGAGCGGGACTGGAATAAGCGGTACCAGGCGGCAAAGGCGTATTACGACGCCCACGGCGATTTAAGGCTGCCCCACAATACCGGGGCGTACCGGGCGCTGGAGGCCTGGCTGGACCGGCAAAAGCGCAGCTATGACGCGGGGAAGCAGAGCGGGGCGCATTTGGAAAAGCTCCGGCAGATAGGGTTTGACCCAGAAGGATACCGGCCCAGGGTAAGGCGGGGCAAGAGGCCGGCCCCATCAAAGCCCGCCGGGGTGGCCTTATGATAAGGGAAAACCAGAGGCTGCTCAACCGGCTGAATGTCCTGAGCGACGGGGCGTTGATCTACCTGATGCTGCCGCTGGCATACTGGCTCCGCTTCTATGTAATGCCGGACGGCATTGCCGGTGTCCCGCTGTCGGGCTATTTGCGCATCGGAATCGCCATTGCCCTGGTGCAGCTGTTTACCTATGCCGCCTTTGGATTATACCAGTCGTCCAGGAAGACGCGGATACGCGATGAGGTGTCAAAGCTGCTCAAGGCCGATCTGCTGGACATGCTGCTTCTGCTGGGCTGGCTGTTTGTGGGCCACCGGACCCATTATTCCCGCTGGACGCTGGCGCTGTTCTTCTTTCTGAGCTTCGGCACGCTCTCCCTCAAGCGCGTCGCGGTGCGCAGGATGCTGTGGGCAATCCGCAGAAGCGGCAGGAACCAGAAGCGGGTGCTGGTGATAGGCAGCGGACAGGCCGCGGGGAACTATCTTGCGGCAATCCAGGCGGACAGGGAGCTGGGGTACCAGGCGGTGGGCTATATCGCAAAAAAGGCCGCCTCCGGCTTTGCTGCCCCCTATCTGGGCGGATATGAGGCGCTGGAGAAGGTTTTGGAGCGCACGCAGCCGGACGAGGTCATTTCCGCCATCGAGATGTCGGACTACGGGCTGACGCCGCGTATGATTGCGTGCTGTGAGGGCGCGGGGGTAAAGCTGTCCATTATCCCGTTTTACGCGGACTATATGCCGGCACACCCACAGTTTGACGACCTAAACGGCATACCGCTGATGAACATACGGCGGATACCCTTGGACAACTTTGCCAACGCGTTTGTCAAACGGGCAATGGATATCGCAGGCGCGCTGCTGATGCTCATTTTGGGTTCCCCGCTGCTGCTGGTGTCGGCCATTGGGGTCAAGCTCTCTTCCCCAGGGCCGGTTTTGTTCCGGCAGGTCAGGGTAGGCAGGAACCGGAGGCGGTTTGCCCTTCTGAAGCTGCGGACAATGGAGATGAACCCCCAGGAGGACTCCGCGTGGAGCAGGAAAGAGGACAGCCGGAGGACGCACTTCGGCTCCATACTCCGCAAGCTGTCCATAGACGAGCTGCCCCAGGCGCTGAATGTGCTCAGGGGAGATATGAGCCTTGTGGGCCCCCGGCCGGAGCTGCCGAAGTTTGTGGACCAGTTTAAAGAGGAGATACCGCTGTACATGGTGCGCCACCAGGTGCGGCCAGGCATCACCGGCTGGGCGCAGATCAACGGCTTCCGCGGCGACACGCCGATTAAAGCGCGGGTAGAGCACGATATCTATTATATTGAGAATTGGAGTGTTTGGCTTGATATCAAGATTCTGCTGGCGACCGTGTTCCGCGGGAAGTTTGTAAACGACGAAACGCTGAACTAAACAGAAGCAGAATTTAGGGCTGCACTTTTCCAAAGGGCGGTGGGTCCAGGGCAAAGCCCAACAAATCAAAAAAGTACGCAGGAAGTGAGCGATTGAGCCGCAAAGTACTGTATACAGCCTCTACATACTCCCACATAGCGCATTTCCACTTGCCGTACCTGCGGGAGTTCCAAAGGGCCGGCTGGGAGGTACATATCGCCTGCGCCGGCGCGCCGGAGGCGGCGCCCGATACGGATAAAAGTATTGCTCTCCCGTTCAAAAAGCAGATGGGCGCGCCGGACAACTTCAGGGCGGCGCGGATGCTGCGGGGGATCATCCGCGCCGGGGGGTATGAGCTTATCGTGACGCACACGTCGCTGGCGTCGTTCTTCACGCGGCTGGCGGTGAAGGGGATGAGGCCCCGTCCGAGGCTGATTAACATGGTGCATGGGTATCTGTTTGACGATGACACGCCGCTGCTCAAGCGCCAGCTTCTGCTGAACGCGGAGCGGTTTACGGCGCCGGAGACCGACCTGGTGCTCACTATGAACCAATATGATTATGGGGCAGCAAAGAAGTACAGGCTGGGGAAGCAGGTTGACAATATCCCCGGTATCGGCGTGGACTTTGGGCGGCTGGACGGGGATAGAAACAGGGAGGCAGCCATTTCACGGCAGGACCTCGGCATTTCCCCAAAGGCGTTTGTGCTGATCTATGCCGCGGAGTTTTCCAGGCGGAAGAGCCAGGACGTGCTGCTGCGGGCGATGACGTATCTTCCGGAGGAGACGGTGCTTATCCTGTGCGGTGACGGTGCGGAGCTGGAGCGGTGCAGGGCGCTGGCAAAGGGATGCGGGGTGGATAGGCGGGTGCTGTTTCCGGGGAGGGTTCAGAATATGGCGGCGTGGTACGCCCTGGCGGACGCGGCGGTGACGGCCAGCAGGAGCGAGGGCCTGCCGTTCAACGTGATGGAGGCCATGTACTGCGGCCTGCCGGTGGTGGCCAGCAGGGTCAAAGGGCATACAGATCTCATTGAGGACGGAACCACCGGCCTGCTGTATGACTACAGTGACGGGAAGGCCTGCGCTGGGAAGATACGTTGTCTTATGAACTCGCCGGCATTGCGGGATATGTTGGCCGCAAACGCCAGGCAGAGTGTAGCGCGATTTGACTTGAGTCGCGTGTTGTCTACGGTCTTGACGGCTTACGG
>NZ_QWEK01000088.1 GCF_009935845.1 Pseudoflavonifractor sp. 524-17
CTTAATTTCTCTGGTTCTATCTTCTTGGGTTTCCGCGTGAGTGTTTTGGGCCTTAAGTCCCCCTTTTCTTTTAATTGCCTTTCCATTTCCGAATCGTTGAGATTGATACTTTAAAAGTTGCTTTTGTTTCTTCCAACGTATGCCCTTCCTCGCGATATTCTATTGTTCGTTCTCTGTATTTTATTGGATAACTCATATCTTCATTATACTACTTCGCTTTGTGCTTTTTCAAGTACTATCACTATAGTTGCTCATGACGGTGTAATTCTGGGAGCGTTCCACACGAAAAACTGCCATAACATTTCACTCCAAATTCATAAAAATTAGAGCCGGGAAACAGGACGTTCCTGTTCCCCGGACTCTTGAAAATTAGTTATAAATGGGGCAGCCATAACCCCAGATCTCGTAATGGCCTACATTGTAGCTGCGCTGGCGGCAGCTATCGCTGGAGTTGCCCTCCACGGTGTAGACCACTCCATTCTCCACCCGTTCCACGATGCCCACATGATCGGGAACATCGTCCTGCGGCCCGGAGCTGCCTTTTTCGTTCCAGTCAAAAAATATCAGGTCTCCAGGGCGCGGCTCATAGCCGCCGTCCTGCCATTGACCCCGATCCTTGACCCAATTGGAGCCGCTGGTGCAGCCGGCGAATTTGGGGATCACCCCGGCGTCAATGTAGCCGCACTCATTGGCGCACCAGCTCACGAAGCAGGCGCACCACTCCACCCGGCTGTTGAAGCCGTACCAGCTCCAGTAGGGCTGGCCGCCCACGTTTCCAACCTGGGACAGCGCCACGGCCACGATCTCGCCGCTGGAGCCGTAGAGGAGGTTGTTCCACATATCACGGGTGGCCGCTGTCAGCAGCTCGTCCAGGGCGGCGTTCTGCCGGTCCGTGAACGCATAAAATACCCGCATATCATCTGGGGTCCTGGGCGTGACCGTGACAGTCAGCACCTTCTCCGTCCAGGCGGCGGTATCGCCCTCGGCGGGATGCTCTACCTCCGACTCCGCCGTGGTGATTTTGGTCATATCCCAGAACACCACCCGAAGCTTCTCCGCCGTGTCCGCATCCAGGACAGACACCTGCGCTCCGTCCGCCCCTCCGGCAGTCTTGGCGGCAAACACCGCAAACACATCCGCCCAGGAAGGCGGGCCGCCCTGGATCTCCACCCGGTCATAAGTCCCCCGGTCTGGAGGGCGGACAGCCTGTCTGCGTACTCGCTGTTGATCTGGGCGATCACCGCAGTGGGGGATGCCGCGTCCGGGGAGCCGCCGCCGTCCGAGAAGAAGATGCCAAAGGGCGAGGCGATGAGCAGGCCGATCATGCAGATCACCAGCACCACAACGATCACTACCCACCCCCCCGGCGGCGATGGCGGCGATCAACTCCTGCATGGCCGCAATGGCCGCTTTTATCGCCGTCACGGTGGCTTTCGCCGTGGCCTTGGCGGTGGCCGCCGCCGCTTTTGCCGTGGCACGTGCGGTCTGTACAGCCCGCTGGGTGGCTTTTACGGTGGCCTGGGCAGACCTCTGGGCGGTCTTGACCGTCTGCTGGGCAGTTTTCGCCGTCCGCTGGGCGGTCTTGACGGCCTTTCTGGAGGAATGCTCCGCCGTCTTAATGGTCTGGCGGGCGGTGCGTTCGGCTGTCTTTCGCCCGGAGCGGGCCGTTTTAATGATCGTCCGCCCGCCATCCTGCGCAGGCCGGGTGTCCGGTTCTCCCGGATTTACCGGCCTATGCACAGCCTGGGCTGATGCGTACTTGCCCTGTCCGCCAGTGTATCCACGCCGGGCCGGAGCGGGAGGGGATGCAGGTTCTCCACCATTCACCACCCGCTGGGCCTCCGCCCGCTTCATGGCTGCGGCACGGCCGCGCTCCCGCATAAACTCCTGCCTGCCCTGCACGAGCGTTTGGGGCGGCTGCTCCGGCGCAGGCTGACTTTGAATGCAGGCGTCCTTTATCTTGATGGATGACCCATCAGGTGGTTTCCGTCTGTGGCCGAGGGGGTCTGCCGTCCCAGGATTAGAGGAAATGTCAGAGACGGTATCTCTTGTCTTGATCTTCGGCGGCTCTGACTTCACCCGTGGGGCCGATCCCGCATCCGAGGGAATATCCTGGACAACAGTCTCCCGAATCCTGACCTGGGGCGGCCCCGATCCGGCCTGTGGCGCGGGCGGCGTATCCGGGTGGGAATCATCATGCAAAGCGGACTTTCTTGTTTTGATCCGCCTCTGCTTCATCCGCTCCCCAGGGGATAGCCCAGCCCTGCCGCTATCAGCCGGCCCAGCGTTGGCGCCGCCCTCCCTTTCAGAAGGGTTTCCATGCCGTGCATGGTCCGCCGTACTCCATCGGCAGCGGCGTCCTCGATCCGGTCGCCGCCGTAGTCGCTGGCCTGCCCCCGCTGGGCAGCCTCCCGAAGCTGACCCCGCAGACGCTCCGAGCCGTCATCCAGACCACGGCGAACAAGCTCTTTCGGCGCGGCCCTGACTTTTTCTTTTAATTTCTCCCTTACTATGTGCCTTTCCTTGATTTTTGCGATAATCTATCACCTCCCACAACGAAGAACAGGACCGTATATACGGCCCTGTTCTCATGATTTTTACTTCGACTGCTCCGACAATTTGGTTTATTAGATGAGTTACGTTATTCAAAGAGTTATCGCCCTCCTTTGAGAATATAAGATTTTTAGAATTCTTCTGGAATAATAATGACCAATAAAAACCTCCTCTGTATACTGGTTTCGTGTGAGACGAACACCAAATTTACAGAGGAGGTTTTTTGATGGAAAATCCAACTACATATCATGCCTTGGCAACACGTCTGCACACGTTGCTTGAGGAAGAGTCCTACAGCAAAACTACTATGAAGGACATGGAGTTTATCCTTAATTCATTCACAGCGTATATGATTGAGAATGATTTGGATGAGTACACTCCCGACCTTGGAGAGCGCTTTGTCGAATACTGCGAGGTGGATCTTCGGGTCTGCCACTCCAGGGTCACCAGAGCAAAGGTGATCGTGCGTAAACTGAATCGTTTGCATCAAGGACTGGATGGCAGGGATGCTCTGTGGGGAGATAAGGCACCCGTTATTGCTATTCCGGGCGATCTTAAAAAGGCTCTGGATGCCTACATTTCCTATTGTACTGAGAATGGGAACAAACAAACCACAATTTGTTACAAGCAATGGATTTGTGGCAGATTTCTGAAAAATCTGGCAGAACTCAACTGTAAAAGGACTACGGATATTAGTGGGGAACGGGTACAATCAGCATTTTTGCAATTAGGGTTCTCCAGGTACTGGGAGCGAATCGGGCCATTTTTGCGATTTTTATTTGAAAATGGTTTTGTAGCCCGTGATCATTCGAAACTTATCCAGCATCGAAAAAAGAATGCTCCACATCCAACGGTGTACTCTACAAATGAAATTGCTGTGGTCGAGGATTCCATAGACCGCACTACTTCTGCCGGAATCAGAAACTACGCGATCATACTGCTCCTGTCCCGTTACGGCATTCGTTCCTGTGATGTTGCCGCATTATCTTTTGAAAATGTTGATTTCACAAACAACAGGATTCATTTCATGCAGAAGAAAACCGGTGATCCCTGGGAAAGCGAATTGTTTTCTGAAGTCAAAGATGCGCTGCTGGACTACATTCAAAATGTACGGCCCAAAATTGAAGGCTGCCCCCAAATTTTCATGACCCTTATGATCCCGTATAAGCCAGTGGATTGTGGTGTGATCAATACAATGGTCTGGGAAACATTTAGGCAATCAGGAATTACCATTTCAGACAGGCGGCATGGCAGCCGGTCTTTCCGCTCATCTATTGCCAGCAATATGATCAATGACGATGTATCTACAGAAATTGTTCGCAGGGTATTAGGGCATGGAACGAAACACGCTATCAAGCACTATGCAAGAATTGATATTGAAAGTATGCGGCTTTGTCCGCTTCCTGTTCCCGAGCCAAGCGGCGAGTTTGCTAAGCTGCTGTCATGGAAGGTTGGTGGGTATCGTGTTTAACAGTACACTGGCCAAAGAAATGACAGATTTTCTGGAACTTAGAGCATTGAGCGCATCTGAAAGATCCGTTTTATATGATGGGCGTGTATTGGCTGCGTTGGATCAATATTTGGTTGCGTGTAACTTCCATGGGAAAGAACTGACTGAGGAACTTTTGAATATGTGGATTTCGTCTCTTACAGGGAAAAGTAAGACCGTACGGATAAAGGTGGGGACCATCCGGAATTTTGTGAAATATTTAAACAATATGGGCAATTATTCTTTTCTGCCAATGCCGCCCAAAGTGAAATCAGACTATATTCCGTACATCTATTCAGAGGAAGAACTTCAACGGATCATGTGCTGTGCCGATACTCTGGTCCCTCAAAATCCCAATATGTGCAGTTCCTTCTTTCGTCTGAAGATACCAATGTTCATCCGCATTCTTTACGGCTGCGGAACAAGATTAGAAGAAACCGTATCGCTGCAGCGAAAAGATGTCGATTTCAAAAATGGAACCCTTTTTCTCAGAAAAACCAAATTTTCTAAAGAACGGCTTATTCCAGCCCATCACTCTCTGCTGGACATTTTGGAACGGTATTGTTTTGCCTTGGGCATCATGGATCAACCTGACGCATATCTGTTTCCCGGCAAAAAGCCCTGCACGCATTATACAAGCAGGCAGATGCAACACTGGTTTTCAAAAATCCTGGAACTGACCGGTATTGACCAGAGGAGCAAACAGCCAAACGAACGAGGAGCTTGTCTGCATGGTTTCCGTCACGTATTTGTTCTCAAATCAATGCAGCAGCTGGAGGCCGCCGGACATCCTGTTGATATGAACGATCTTCTTTTACCAACGTACCTTGGTCATGAAAGCCTGATCGACACCGACAAATATATGCGTTTTTCCGGAATTCAGGTCCCAAAAGCATTAGATGCTTTTGAATCGTTTACAGCCGGATTGATACCACAGGTGGAGGCGCCATATGAGGAAGAGTAATGTTGAATATGAATTTCTCAGTCTGCTCGGGAAGTTTATTACGGAATATCTCCCGGTTTCCATGAATGCCAGCCCTAATACGATTTTATCGTACAAATGTGCATTTAGACTCCTATTCCAATATCTTGAGGAGAAAACTGAAATAAAAACCGGCCATATTACATTTGAAATGTTGAATTTCGATCTGTTGACGGATTTCTTTGATTGGTTGGTGACCGTCCGAAAGAACAGCAGAACTACGGCAAAACAGCGTATGGGGGCATTGTCCTCTTTTGCGGAATACGCACAGTGCAGAAATCTTGAGGCTGGCTGTGTGTTCCAAAGCAGTCTGGCAAGAATTGCAAAGAAGTCTTTCCGACGAGTGAAGGGGAAACAGCGCAGTTCTTTTACTCGTACAGAGTTGGAAATCCTTTTTTCACTTCCAGATCCTACGGAAAAACTTGGCTGGCGTGATCTCGTTCTTCTATCCGTGATGTATTCCAGTGGAGCAAGAGCGCAGGAAATTTGCAGTCTCACGGTAAAGGATGTCATGCATGATGAAAAAGGAAATGCGATCCTGGCACTTACGGAAAAAGGGGAAAAATCACCATGGATGCAACTCAGCTGTTGGATAAATATATCACCTACAGAAGAATCCGTGACCAACCTGACCGGTATGTCTTTCCCAGCCAAAGGAATACATGTCTGTCGGTTCCCGCCATTGAGGAGATTTTTGCAAAATACATCACAATGGCAAAGGCAGCGCACCCGGACAAGTTTTGCAGTGGCCCGTATACGCCACATGTGATGAGACATACAACTGCGACACATCTGATTGAAGCAGGCGTGCCGCTGGCTGTTGTGAAAAACATCCTCGGCCATTCGTCCATACAGACAACACAAATCTATTTGGATATTTCACAGCAAACTGTAGACCGTTCAATGGAAAAGTGGAATGAAAAATGGTTCGCTAAAAATAGTCCTGATGAGTCAGCGTTGCCGCAGGAGAAAAAGTCTATTCCCGATTTCCTGTGGTAACTATGTTTCGTTATTCGAGAAGAATATTTCCCCACCTTTATTTTCAATGGGTTCTGTGTTCTTCTCAAATAACAATAGTTCTTTAATAAGGAATAGCGAATTATCCGGCGTTGCAAGGCGCAGAAAGGCCCCAACGCCAGAACACGTTGAGGCAATGTCGGA
>NZ_QWEK01000014.1 GCF_009935845.1 Pseudoflavonifractor sp. 524-17
GCAGCAGCGGCTGGGCCAATCAGCTCTGTAAATCCTGAGTCCCTGTATATTACTGCACCTTTGGGGATCATGTACCCCTGCCGCTGGTCTATGGGGTCTGCAAAATACCAGTTGTCTAAAATGTTAGGGTTGCTCCAGCCAGGCACCGCCGCAGCGGCTCCAGAGGCGTCGAAGCCCACCGCCTGGCCGGCTATCCCGGAGAGCTTGTCCTGCTTGGCTGAAAACTCATCGTGGGTATGGTCAGCCGCGGCAGCTCCGACCATGTCAGGTGTGTAGTCTCCTGCTTGAGGTATTACGGCCCCTTGTCTGCCATTAAATCTGATTACAGAATCGCCCTTAGTCAGATTAAACACCTTTCCAATTTCACTGGGGTTACTCATGTCTCGGCCTCCAATCGAAGAATATTTACGGTAAGATCCTTCTCCGGCAACATTTCACAGTGGAACGTAATCTCACCATTTGTTGTGACATTGTCTGCCTTAACGCCTGTGTCGCCGCAGACGACATACCAATGGTTATTATTTGCCAAGAAGTACTCATGTTTAACTGTTTGAGTCCTGTTGCTCCAGTTTGCGGCCGGCAAAGTGACATAGAAGCTGATTTGCGGATTCTTCAAGCTGACACTTTGGCCCAAATCAAGGCTCGTCTTGTGCAGAATCATTCCGGTTACGCACCAGCCGGTAGAAATGCGCTGGTTTTCTTTCACTCCCACTATGGCAACTCGGAGCCATACCCCACCCTCATTCAAACACTCAGCAGGGACGGCGCATCGGTTATCGGTCAAAGCAACGGCAGCGCTGACACCACCGGCCTCAAACCGCGCAGTCTTGGCAAATCCCGCCCACTCCTCATTAAATATAAATTCCACATCGTAAGGAGTATTGGCGTTCTGCACCAAGCTGGCGTCCCTGACCAATCTGATAGACGCCCCCTCGATTTTGATTGTCAAGCCTCATACCTCCTCGCCGTTAGCCGAAAGCTCCAGTCGAATCACATTCACCGTCAGATCCTCTGTTGGATCTGCGTTATTCTTGAACGTGATAAAGCCGGTTGTTGAGATATCTTTGGGCCGCACATTGCACACAAGGTACTCCTCGCTGCTGGCTTCATCCGCACTGAGGAAATACTTGTAAGCCGCCAAGGCCAGCAAACGGCTGTCGGCCACAGTGAGTTCCCCATTGACCCACCCTGCCGCCGGCAGGACCAAGTTAAAGGCAGTGCCTAGTACATCGCCAGCACCTGTCCCGTTCCGACCGTTATGGATGGGAATGCTGTAAACCGTCCCATCCGTCATAGTCAAGGTATAAATATCCGTAGTGCCGGGGGTATGATCGCCCTTAGTGAGCTGAATCTTGTGGATACCGTTCCCTGCGGGACCCACTAGTTCGCACCCAATGCCGCTGTTGATGTATTTCTCCTGCTCGGCATCCCAAACCCACCAAGTCCCATCCTGGGGCTTCGGAGGCTTGCCGCTGTATTGCCGGGCGGAGAGGGCGCTTGCCGCGGCGGCATCTGCGGAAGATTCGGCATCACTCTTCGCCGTCTGGGCTGCTGATTTTGCCCCTTCGGCATCCTTTCTGGCAAGCTCGGCGTCCGCTTTCGCCGCTAAAGCAGCGTTTTCCGCCTTCTTCGCCTCGGTTTCCGATACTTGAGCCGCCCCCGCGGAAGCCACCGCCTCATCGGCCCTTTGGGCAGCGGTGGACGCCGACGCCCCGGCGGCGTCAGCGGAAGCTTTGGCTGAGTCCTTGGCTGTGGCGGCAAATTCCATAGCGCTGGACGACTCCACATTCATAGCCGCCAAGGCGTCGTGAATAGAGCCCCGCACCTCTTCGCCATAGACAGCGTCCAGAATTTTTTGCAGGAATGTACTGATAGTAGCCAACGAAATCACCTCTAATCTTCCAGCATCCACTCAATCCCCAGAATTTCCTCCCCGGTGAGACAGCCGATGGTATCGGTGTACTTGGCTGTCATAAGCTCCACCTCGTGCTCCATCTCGTTGAATGGAGCCATTTCGTCGCAAAATACCTTGAAATTTGGGGAGTCGATTTTGACGCCGATGATGGGCCGCCCCTGTTCGTCCTTGGTCTCCTCGCCGTACTTCTCAATGAGGCTGTCTCGGAACGCCTCATATTCGGTGAGACATTCGGAGAGAATCCGGAAATTACGGGCGGCCACATATCCAATCTTGTCCCGGTGAGACAAAATCGGCCGGAGTTGATTCACCCGTTCCGCCATCTGCGCATTTTTCAGCTTTTGCTTCATGACTTATCCTCCTGTCCTCCTCCTGTTGCCCCTCCTATGCTGAGACCTCTGACCGTTGCCCCGCTGAAATCGACGGTCCCGCTAAAATAGACAACACCTTTTCGACTGCCAATCGTAATAAATCCTCCGCAAGGACTATAAATATTGATATAGGGCGCCGTGCTTTCGAAGTATTCGATGGTAAACATATGATAACGGCTGTCGCCGTAAGAGCCGTATAGGTTAAAGCTCCCGTTGCTGCGTCCGGCGATGACATTAAATCTCCCGCCATAGAACTCACCGCCCTCAATGACTGGTGACTTGATGGTGGTGGCGTCGATATAGGTGGACTGAATGTAGCTTGGCAGTTCAACCGAGTTTGCCAGCTCATAGGCCCGATTTGCCTTGGTATATGCCGCGTCAGCGGTGTCGCAGGCATCTGAGGCCAGAGAATACGCAGGGTTGTAGGCCAGATTTTTATTGTCGACCGCCGCCCAGTTGATGGTGCTGCCTGCGCCCATTGTGACCCTTCCGTTGATGGTGACAACTCCGGTGGAGCTCACCGCAAACGTGATCTCGCCGGTGTTTTTGTTGGTAACCGCCAATCCATACAAGTCCAGATATCCAGAAGAAAACTTACTGCCGGTCATCATACTGTTTCCGGCTCGGTCCAGGAAGTCGGAAGCCTGTACCACCCCTTTGAAATCTCCGCTGGCCGCCACAAGCTGACCGCCAAAGGTCCCCTTTGCCCCAGCCAGTGTACCTGCAAAGGTGCCCCGCCGCGCATACAGGTTGCCCTCCTCGTCCACAGTGAAATTGCCATTCCCAATGTCGATGGAACCCTTTTTTATGGTTAGCTTGCCGGTGGCCATATCGAGTATGAAGTTCCCACTGTAATCCCGCAGCGTTCCGGCCCGAATCACGTCGGCATTGAGCACGCCAGTGGTGATATAGTCAGCCACAATGGATCCGTCCATGGTGATGGCCAGACCAAAGGTTTTTCCGCCATCATTGGAGTAGCCCAGACCGTTCATGTTCCACTTCCACAGCTTGCTGGCCTTGGTATAGTCCCGGACGTTGGAAATATAAAGCGTGTCTGAGCCGTACTGGTCCTTAGTGATGGTAATGTAGCCGGTAGTGGCCATGTTCATGATATGAGTGGCGTTTTCCTTGGCCTCCTTGAGAATCGAGTGGGCTTTCGGAAGCCCCTCAATCTTCTGTAAAATGGCCGCGCTCATTTGGTTGTTCGCACTGGTGAGGCTCTTTTTCACACTATCGCCCAGTTTAAATTGGGTCTGCTCCGGGCTGTCCAGCGGAATTTCCAGCCTGGTCACAGGGAACAGCCGATCCAGACCATGCGGCCGAGAGATAACCCGAATTTCATCCAAGAGCTTCACTGCCTCAACGTCAGCATACAGGTAGTGTAGATCCAGGGCGCTTAACTCCAGTTCCATGTTGTTGAACTGAACGTCGGCCAGATAGGCTTTCGCTTTCTCCAGCAGAACGGCGGGGTCAGACACATCGTCCCAGGTAACTGTTTTCTCAATCCAGCCGTAGACAGCCACAGCCTCGCTGGACTGGACGTACATACTCCCCTGATTTACATTCTCCACCGTCAGATAGGCGTCCAGCGCCTCGATGGGACTGTTTTCCAAACGGCGGCCAAGGGGTACAATAACTGTGGCAAACTCCGCAGCATCCCACCGCTTGGTGAACGCAATTAGGTTGACGCCAAACTGGATGGCCTGGCTGCACGTGTCTGGGTACTCCTTCAAATAGTCCACATATCGCACCCCATCCACCTTGCGCACCCGGATGTGCCCTCCGTACCGCTCTACTAAGGCATTGATAATAGACATGGTGTTCTCATAGTTGGTGTAGTAGGTAGGAAAGCTGTCGTCCACTACCGTCACAGCGCCAATGGCGAACTGCCGGTTGGCGGCAGCTTTGGAGTTGTGTACGGCAATCAGCCGCTCCAGATAGCCCCGCACCGTCAAGCCGGAATACTCCGCCGGGGGTTGGGTGCTGTCGTTGAAGTATGCAAGCTCCCCCTCGCAGCAGAGTACCCGGTTGCGGTAGAAGTCCTCGCTTTCCGAGAGAACCCGCCCGGCCCAAATCTCTTCCCCGTCCTTTTCTACGGAAATATCAGTGACCATCCGGACAATGGTGTTATAAGCGATGTTCTGCGGCGGCAGCGTCATGGTCAAGGAGCCCGCGCCGTTGTCCTCTAACGTCAGCTTTGGGCTTATCACTTTCATGCTATCGAGGGCAAAGGCGCCGCTGTAGATACAGACGCCGCCGGCATAAATGGAATACACTTGTCACAGCCTCCCTTGTCTGAAATCAATGGATACAGTCCCTGTGCCATAGTCACACCAAAGATAGACGGCGGCTCCCTTACCTCCAAAGAACACAAACTCCGGAATTTGGACTGTACCATCGGGAAGCAGCTTGGTCATGTCCAGCCCCAGCTGCGGGTTGACAAAGCGAATATATACGCCCCGTCTCTGTGTGCTGGCTACAATAAATCTGGGACAGACCGGCGCCCTGCCCAGCAGTACTACATCTAATTTCCGGTACTCCACTGTGGTTGTAACTGAGAGGTTCTTGAACAGCGTGGTCCGAATGACGCCATTTTGAAAATTGAACGGATCCCAAAGCCAATCGTCAACGGACGACAATGCGGACCATTTGTACGGCCCTACATCGTAGTCAATCACAATGCGGGACCAGTCCTTTTCCGACTTCCAGGCGTTGACCGTAAAACGCCCTTCATAAAAATACTCTGGGTCGTCCTCCAACACTGCCCGCAGCCTCTGCCCATGCAGATAATCCATGATGTCAGAGTAGGCCGTGTGCCAAGGCTTGAAGTCGTTCATAACGATAAACTCAAGCGAGCCCGTCCGGTTCTGATACACCGGATACCCGGTGAGGGCCTGCGACAGATCAATGACGCCGTCCCCACCGGGGATTTCCAGTGTCTTCACTTTTTGTGCCGGCGGATTGAACACAGGCCGGGAAGCGGGGACCAGCCGCCAGTCATCCCAGGTGTTTTTCTCGCCGAATGTAATAGAATGGTACAAGCTAAATCCCCCTTCCCTTATAAGCTGCTCTCTGTCCCAGCGCGGCATCCATGGGCTCCGCAAGTTCTCCTACGAGAGCACCGGTACTTAGCACAATCCGCATCCCTTCCATACGCGTAAGCATTGCAGACATGTCGCCGCGAAGAGACCGCAGCTCCCGCACAACATTTTCGTTATTTGCGGCGTCGCTCGACGCGTTTTTTTCCGCAGAGGCGCGAAGTGTCATGCTCGCCTGACCAGCCAGCGCGGCAGTGTGCTGTGAATGAAACAAAGCGTTGAGTTCATCCGCCTGTCTTGATACATCAGACAGATCCAGCACTGGCCGGATGGTCGGTTCCATGTCAACGCCGTCATCGACGAGGCCCGCGACCATTTGGAGCGCATTGGAAAAGCCGGACTTAGCAGACTCAGCCATATCCGCTCCAGCGTCATAGGACTGGTCTGTATAATAATGCAGCCCTTCTATAAAATTGCGGCCTGCGTCATTGCCCAGTTCGGAAAATGCACCGGAAGACGCTCCGATCCCCAACGTCTCATTGACCGCAGCAACGCCTGCAAGCGCCATATTGGTCAGTTCGTTAATAAAGCTGGGGCGTTGGGACGTTACGCCTGTGGTAAGTTCAGTTACAATCCGCTGGCCCGTCTCATCCCATCCGGCTTCTGTAAGGATTTTCTGAGAGGTCTCGGACATCTCTGCCAGCTCAGCCTGTGTGTCCGTCTTGATAAGGCCGACTTTTTCGCCGAAGTCTTTTTGAAGCTGCTCCAACTCGGCGTTGGTCTCTTCGGTGACCTGCGCCATCTTCGACTGCCATATGGATCGGTACTCTTCCAGCTCCTTATCTGCCTCAATCTGGAGCTGCGCAATGCCATTCTGGGTTTCAACCCGAAGATCCTTCAATTCCTCCACTGCCTGCTCCCGGGCCTGGCCGTGCTTGACCGACCACAAGGACGCATACTTCTCCAGCTCGGAATCGCTCATGGCGTTCAAGGCCTTGATTTGCGAGATGGCATCCGGGCCCATCTGCTGAAGCTCCTCAATCAGCGCGGCGTCAAGCCCCCTGGCGGACAGCTTATCCAAAATATCCTGCCACTCGCCAAATTCCTTGACCTGACCCTCCAGGTTCTTCATCAATGTCTCCCCGCTGACTTCTTCCCGCTCCTTGACCTTGTCAAAGAGCCCATAAGACCGGTAAAGACTATCTTCACGGGATTTCAAGGCGCTTTCATACTGGTCATTCAGAGCTTTGATGTCCTGGGCAAGTTTCTCATTGATAGACTTTACCTGATTGGCATAGTCCCGCTCCAGTTCCAACCGCTTCTGCCAGCTCTCCTCCTGAACGGACTGAATATCCCGGGTGTATTGCTGTTGGGCCTCGCTGATGTCTTTTTCTAACCGAAATACCTCCCGGTCCGCTTTTTTCCTCGCCTCGCTTCCTTTCTCGCAGCGGCTTTGTACGCGCTTCCATGCGGCAAGCTCATCTGCAAGACTAAGCCGGTTGTAGTATTTCTCCTCCTCAATCCAATCCAGTGATTTCTGATAGGATTCGTCAGCAAGCTCGTTACGAAGACGGAATACTTCCCGATCCGCCTTCTTGCGCTCCTCGGTTCCCTCCATGTAGCGCCCCTGTACGCGCTCCCACGCGGCAAGCTCCTCCTCCAGACTGAGACGGTTGTAGTATTTCTCCTCTTCAATCCAGTCCAGCGATTTCTGATAAGACTCGCTGGCAAGCTCGTTGCGAAGACGGAATACTTCCCGATCCGCCTTCTTGCGCTCCTCGGTTCCCTCCATGTAGCGCCCCTGTACGCGCTCCCACGCGGCAAGCTCCTCCTCCAGACTGAGGCGGTTGTAGTATTTCTCCTCTTCAATCCAGTCCACAGAGTTCTGGTAAGTGGAGGAAACCAGTTCATTTTGAAGCCGGTAAACTTCGCGGTCGATTTCTTTGCGTTCTTTACTTCCGGCCTTGTATTTGGATTGAAGATTTTCCCATCCGGCCAGTTCATCCTTCAAACTGAGTTCGCCGTAATACTTCTTCTCCTCCGCCCACTCCTTAAACGCCTTGATGCCCTTGCGGCTGACCTTGATGACCTGACCGATCATATCGGATGTAGCGGAAGCTGCGGGAACGATACTATTGTTAACACCGATGGCAAGGCCCTCGCCAATGTTTTCTCCCAGGTGAATAAACTCACGGGAAGGCGAATGGCTGTCTAGCGCCTGCTTTGCTGCGTTTAGGGCCGCCAGCCCCAGCCTGCGGCCTGCGGCAGACGCGCCAATCAGCTTAGAGTTAATGCCGTTAATAAACCCCTGGGATACGTTTTTGCCTGCATCGACAAACGAATCTTTCCCGCCATTGAGCGTCTTTACCATGTCTGTCAGGACAGTTGACACGGCGGACTCGGCCGCCCTTCCGTCATCTTGGATGGCTGCGCTGAAACCAGTCATTATTTGTGCGGCTGCCGTATTCACAATGCCGGCCGTCTCATTCATTGTCTCCGCCAGAAAGCCCATAACCTCTTCCATCGCCGGAGCAATGACCGCTTTATTACTGGATATGGAAGCTCCAACCATATCCAGCATACCGGCAACCGCATTGTCAACGCTCTCGTCACAGTGGCAGAACGCATCGGTAAAGCCGGTAATCCCGACATCCGCCAGTTCCCTCAAAGATTTCCCGAAATTTGAAAAGGCTTTTCTATCAATGTCTTTCACGCCTTTGGCCAGATCCACCAATGCCCAAACCTGAGTAATTACGGCGGAAAGCTTTGCCGGGTCGGCCCCGGAAATCTGGGCGTAGTAATAACCCATGTCCTCGCCAAACACAGCAATGTCGTCGCCGAAAGAGGCCAGAGTCTGGTCCCCGCCAAACCATTGATCAAAGAGGCTGCTGTCAGGAAGTCCAGCCGCCAGATTAGACAGTGCGCCGGCGGCATTGGCCGAAGCGGTTACGGCGTCGGGTTTTACATTTCTGATAGCGCTGGCATAAGCGGCCAAGCCGCCGCCGAACAGAACAAGGTCCTCTCCAAACGCGGCGATGCTGTTTTCCCCAGTAAAAAAGCTGACCAGACCGCCGCAGTTCGGCAGCGTATTTGCCAGCTCAACAAGCGCTTTGCCAGCGGAAGCGGAATTCATCACTGTGTCGGCGTCCAACCCTTTGACCGCCTGAGAATATCCTTTGATAGACGTTCCAAAGCTGAGAAGCTGAGTGCCGAATGTGTCCAGGTTATTTTCTCCCGCAAAGAAGCCCACAACGCCGCCGCAGTTCGGCAGCGTATTTGCCAGCTCCACCATGGCCTTTCCGGCCGCCGCTGAATTTGCCACCGCGTCCCCGTCCAGGCCTTTGACCGTCAGGGAGTAATTTTTGATTGCCACTCCAAAGGCAGTCAGCTGCTGACCAAAGGCCGCCATGTCATTCTCACCGGCAAAGAACCCTACCACTCCGCCGCTGTTGGGGAGGGTCGCCGCCATCTCCGCCATTGCTTTACCGGCAGTCGCCGCATTAACCACCGTGTCGGAGTCCAATCCCTTGACCTTATCTGCGAAATTTACCATAGCGTCGCCAAAAGCGCCCAGCTGATTGCCAAAGGTCTTCATGTCGTTGTCCCCGGCAAAGAAGCTCACCACACCGCCACTGTTGGGGAGGGTTGCCGCCATCTCCGCGAAGGTCTTACCGGCAATCGCGGCTTTGGAGACCAGATCTGCGTCCATCCCTGCCACCGATTCAGAGAATCTGCTCATGGCCTCGCCAAAAGGTACCAGCTGGTCTGCAAAGTCGGCCAGAGAGCTTCCCCCTGTGAGCCACGAGGTCAGCCCGTCCAAAATATCAGCGGCGGTAAGCAGCAGAATTACTTCCGTCAGGGCTTTCACCCCAGAGAGCATATCGGGCGTAATGCTTCCGGCCCCCTCAATAAATGGCTGAAGGTTAGTCATGAAAGCGGATAGATCCGCCCCGATCTGCGGGAATTGGCTGGATACGCCGCTCATAAATCCGCCAACGATGCCGCCGACAAAGGATCCAATGGCTGTTCCAACCCCTTCAAGGAGCGTTCCGCCCTCGCTGATAAGCCAGGAGAGGCCGGGAATCTGCGCCAGCCCACCGATTGCGGCCAACACAAGGGCCAGCTCTGTAATGACTGCGCCCATTCCAAGTACGCCGGCCATGGCCCCAGGGACCAGCGCGGCCGTCGCCCCCAACGCCAGCATAATCGCAGACAACAGCCCAATACCCGCAATCCCCTTCAGCAAAACGCCGGTGTCGATACCGGACAGAGCGTCAATAACCCCGGAGAAAAACGCCATCAGGACATCTACTGCCGCCTGAATCAGCGCTGGCAGGTTGCGCGCAATCCCCTCAAGCACCTCAATCAGGAACTGCATCAGGGAATCTACGATCTGCGGGGTATAAGCAACCAGCGCCGACAGTACGCCTGCAAGGAGCTCCAGCGCGCCCTCGGCCAGCGCCGGGACGCACTCCACCATAACGTCAACCCAGGTCAGTACAAGGGTTTTCACTGCCTCTCCGATTGCCGGCGCTCCCTCTGTGATAACCTTGCAGAAGGCGATCACCGCCTCGCCCAGCTTTTCGGCAACCGCAGGAATCACGGCGGCTATGCCGGTAATAATAGCTGTCAGGCCCGCCACGATAATTGCTGTACCGGCGCCCAGCGACGTGGCCAGCGCAGTAATGCCGATTGCGGTGGCCGACAGACCTGCCCCAATGGCCAGCAGTCCTGCTCCAATGCCAAGAATTCCAGCGCCAATCAGCGCAACGGACCCCGCAAATCCGAGAATAGAGGGGATGAGCGGGGCGAGCAATGCTCCGGCGGCACCAATGATGGAAAACGCCCCGGCAAGGGTGAGCAGCCCTTTCGCGATGGCGTCCCAGCTCATGGCGCCAAGAACGACAAGCGTCGGAGTGAGCAGCGCCAACGCGCCAGCCGCAATCAGCAAAGCGGCGGAGCCGGCAAGCGTGCCGTTCATTAGGTTCAAACCGACCGCGAGCTCCGCAAGGGCGAGCCCCATAGCGACAAGTCCCTTTGCGATTTCATCCCAACTCATACCCCCCATCTTTTTGAGGGAGTGCGCCATGATTTCCAGGGCGGCGCCAACGGCAATCATACCAGCGCCAACACCTGCCATGTTCTTGGGCATGAGATTTGCGGCGACGGCGATATCCGCCAGCGCGATTCCCATGGCGGTAAGTCCCTTTGCGATCTGATCCCAGCTCATGCCGCCAAAGCTGGCCATTACCGCAGCGAAGAGCTTCATGGCGGCGGCAATTTCGATAAGCGCAAAGCCGGTCGCAACAACATGCTTGGCGTTTCCGGTCAGCTTTGTGAAGGCGGCGACTTCCAAGAGAAGGGCCCCAATAGAGGCAAGGCCTTTGGCCAGCTCGTCCCAATTCATTTGCCTGAAATCCTTACAGGCGGACGCCAGGATCTTCATCGCCCCAGCCAGAATAACAATCCCTGCGGCGGTGGCGACGGACTTGCCGTTGAATTTCGCGGTGTTCAGAAACAGGGAAACCTCTGCCAGCAGAACACCCACACCGGTAAGCCCTCTCGCCAGCGGCTCCCACTCCAGCTCGGCCAAATCAGCACAAACTGAGGCGAGAACTTTAATCGCCCCCGCAAATATCACCATCTGCGCCGCGCCTTTGACGACGGAACCGGAGCCGCTGCCCATTACCTTGACCGACGCCACCAGCTCCGCCATCAGTCCGCCAATGCCGGTCAGGCCAACCGCAAGCTGTCCCGCATCAAGGCTGGCAATCTTTTTCAGCGCTGACGCCAGGATTAGGACAGAGGTGGAAATCGCCAGCATCGCCGCGCAGGCCTTTATTACCCCTTTTATCTCACCGCCAACTTTCCCAAAAATCGCCATAGAACCCATCAAGTCGGCAAATAATACGGTTACAGAGGCAAGTGACGCCGCCAGTTTATCACTGTCAATGAGAGAAATAACTACGATAGCAGCGGCGAGAATGGCGATAGCGCCGGCAATCTTCAGCAGGGCGCCCGCCTTCAGCTGGGTCTGATAGGCCTCAAGACACCCTCTCACCCCGTCTAAGATCCCCTTCACGTTATCGAGGAACCCGCCGAGGTCATCGAAAGACTCTTTTATCGTTCCCAGAAACTTTATAAGCCCAGCCGCAATCGCGCCAAAGGAAATTCCGTTTAACAGGTCAATGGCGCCGTTGAAATCCGCGTTCCCCAGTTTTTCTGTGATACTGGCCGCAAGCCCGCCAATTACTCTGACAATCGCGCTTCCGATGGTCTTGGCTCCGTTATACAGCTTCTGAAGCGCCTGGAAGAACTTTGTATCCGCGAACGCGGCGCTCATGGACCCAACCGCTGCGGTGACCTCGGACCCCATCCCGCCTATGGCGTCGATCAGCTGTCCTATCCGGGCCTGCGCACGGCCAAGGAAGCTTTGGAACATCTCAAACCCAGGCAGCTTGAAATCTTCTTTGACCGCCTGAATGAATTCCTTTACCCTCAGCCCGGCGGTTCTGATGAACTCCGAGATGCTTTGGCACGCCTTGTTGAAGATATCGCCTTTCTTGGCCGCCTCATCGATCCCGACCAGCCAATCGCCCAGCGAGGCTGTCGCATCGAGAATGCCGCCGCTCAAGGTCCCAATCCCCCCAAGAAGAGGGCTCAGCATCTTGAATGCCGCGGAAAACCCCTGACGGATAAGGTCAAGGACGGCAAACAGTCCCTTGAATGTCCGGCCAATTTTATCCGCCGTCTCATCCGAGAGAATCAGTCCCTGAGTGAACTTGTTCAGTCCCTCCAGCAGCCCATAGAGCCGTTCCGAAGTGACAGGCGGAAAAACCTCGTCCCATGCCCCCTTCAGCGTACCGAACACCTTTTGGATTGCCTTGGCGCTGTTCAGGATTGAGTCAAAAAGAAGCTCTCTGCCGCTTTTGCGGGTCATATTTTGCACAAGGTCGGCCAGCTCTCCTGTAGAGGAATTCGCCTGACTGCTGAGAGAACGAAGCGCCTCGATTTGCGCCTCGGTATATCCAATATTCTTTAGCTGCTCATCGCTCAGGGCAGAAATGCCGCCGGTTGTTCCGGTCGCCTCATTCGCCAGTCTGTCCAATGTCTCGGCTAAAATATCAGTGGTCAGCCACCCCTGTGACAGCGTTGCGTCAAAGGAACCGGCCTCCTCAATCATCTTGTCAAGGCCTTCGACAGACTCGGAAGCCGTCTCCCGAAGCGTGTCGCGAAACGCGTCTACAGAAAAGCCGGCTTCCCCCACCTTGTTCTTGAGCTGCCCCCAGCTGGACATCAACGCGCCGCCGAGGAGCGAATTTCGGGCCTCGGAAGAGCCATCGATGATACTGCTGAAGAATTCAGAGAACTCCCGCAGCGTAACCTTTGCTTCCTCATAATCGCCCACGATCAGCTGCCAGGTTTCCGCCCAGCCGGATTGTGCGCTCTCCTTTAGGGTATCCAACAGCTGAGAAAAGGTCTTGACGTCCTGCGCGGCGGCAAATGCCTTCTTGCCAATCTCCGTCGTCTCATCGGCGTAGTCCTTCAGCGTCTCGGTGAGTACCTCGGTGGTCATCCATTGATAGGCCAGACTGTCGTTGAACATATGCGTAGCGTCGATTGTCTCTTTCATCAACGCGCCTTGGCCGTTCTTGGTGAGCACCTGATACATACCGTCGGCGGTTTTAGTCAATGTGCCTGCCGCTACCGCCGCCTCCAAGAGCTGCGTTTTGAATTCCACTGTAGCCATATTGGCGTTCTCAATAGACTTCCAGTCGATCAGCTTTACATAACCAGCGGAGAGGGCCTGGGCGAAATTATACATGGCCCGGGAGGCCTCGTTGGCATTGGCTCCGGAAACCGCGGCCACATTGCTGACGCCCTGGATGGCGGCCACAGCGTCATCCAGCTTTACCCCGGCGTTGGTAAACTTGCCGATGTTGGAGGTCATATCCGCGAATGAGTAAATCGTCCTGTCGGAATATGTATTCAGCTCGTCCAGCTTCTGGTTTACCTTATCCAAGCTCTCGCCGGTGCTGGCCATAATGGTCTGGATAGAGCCCATTTTCAACTCATACTCATCAAAGCCGGAGGAGACGGGTTCAACCGTAAAGGAAGCAATCATCCTCTTTCCAGCGTTCACCGCAGAATTGGTAATATTGGAAAGAGCGGTTATCGCCATGACCTCAAGTGCTGAGAACTTCGCTTTTACCCCCTCGACAGAGCTGCTGAGGGTAGATAAGCTGCACTTCTTGGCGGCGTCGCCAAGACCTTCCAGCCCCTTCGCGGCGCCGTTCAGATCCAGCCCCTGTTTGAGCTTGCCCAGCGTGGTCAAGCTGGTCTGAACATTTTCCTCAAACTGCTTGTTGTCAAACCGCATCTCTACGACTCTCTCGTCGATTGTCGTACTCATAGCTTCGTAACCTCCCTCCATGCGTTATTTGCAATCTGGTCAAAAATAGGCTGGATAGCAGGGTTGATGTAATCTCTTCCCTGTACCCAGCCCCCGGTCCCCGTACCATGTCCGTATTGCAGGATAATGGCGATTGGGACTCCATTTTGAATATTGGAGTTGCGAAAGGAGATAACAGCCGAATCGCTTTTATTGGTGATCTTGTAGTACCATGAACCGGCAGTTTCTCCAGAGTCAACCGGCGTTGCAGACGCAAGGGCGGCCACTCCAGCCCGGCCGTACTTATCGAGATCGCCCAGATGAACAACCTCTTTCGCTTTTTCTAAGAATCGGGTCAGCTTAGAGAAGTCGCCCTTTTGCCTGAACGTAACCATTTCTTTCTCCCGTCACACCCTAGTGCAGTAATCCAGAGAGACCCAGCCCGCTCCAGACTTTAACTTGCCCCACATAGAGGCGCCCTTCCCTGCCGCCTCGCTGACAATGGTATAGACGCCAGGCTTGATCCCGTTCTGGACGATGGCGGTATCGGTTCCAGGGCCTCTGCGCACACGCAGATCCGCGGCGGTGATGCGTACTTGATACGGCACCTTGCTCACAGAGATGCCTGGATGCTGTCCCGTCACGTCAGCACCAAGCTTGGCGTTTACCTTTGCTGCGATGCTTCCGATCCGCTGATAGATGTAATCGCCTGGGCACGCCTTGTTGGCGAACCAGCGGTGGACCGTGAGATTCTGCTTGCCGGGGTTGCCTACCAGCTTCTTGTCTCCAGACCACAGCAGCTTCTTAATGCCGTTGCGCCGGCAGATGTCTGCGCACAGTTCAATTAAGCTGGCCATCGCCTTCTCAGTAATGGCGTAGGGATGCGTACCGTCACAGGCCACCTCAATGGTAACAGCCTGGTAGTCATTGGACGCGCCGGAAATGCCGTTCACACGGATAGGGTTGCCCTTCTTGTCCTTCCCGCCGGTACACCAGGAGCGGTCTTTCTCCTCAACACATAGGCCAATTGAGCCGTCGCAGCCAACGACATAGTTGCAGGACGCCTGCATGGAGCGGGACTGGAACACCTCGCACCCCTGCTTGGCGGTCACCTGACCGACAAAACAGTGAATGGTGATGGTATCAATGGCGTGGTTTCGGTTTGCCGTCCGGTTTGGAGAAATCATTCTCACCGTTGCCAGAGGGCTGTTCGAGAATTCCATATAATTTCCACTTCCTTTCTGCGCATACTGCGTCATCCTCTTGTATTCCATTTCTTTTTGTTGGCGGCGTTAAGTATCCGGTTCTGGGCAAACTGCTCGGACCGGGGGATCTTTTGCGGTTTCTGTCCTTTGGCGTTACAGACATTGATGAGCGTGAGCAGCCGGTTCAAATGCCATTTCTGGCACTCAAACGGGATATTATGGAAGATCATCCAGTAGTAAATAATTTCAGCTGTAACAACTTCGCGGTTCGCGCCGCCTTTCTTGGTATTGCGAACCGTTGTTGCCGTCATTGGGGCGTCGATATAAGCGTTCACCTCTCGCAGAATTGCCGGCGTAATCGCTTTATAAACAGATGGGTCCACATTCTGCGTCAACGTCATGCAGCGAACGTAGTCAATGGACTCCTCCCTTGTCTTCTTTTTTGACAGGAACGGCTTATGCCATTTCGACTCCCATTTTGAAAGTGAGACCAGTGAATGCTCCAGTCGAAGCGTCTGCCCTTTTGCATAGATGAAATTTTCGACGCCGTCAAACAGCTCAGTTTCAGGAATCGTAATTTCCAGCATCTCCGGTCTCCTTATGGCATCAGACCAGGGTCAGCTCGGAGGTCCCAGCGGGAAGATCTGCGCCTTTATCAGCAGAAGCCTCATCGGCCTTGGCCGGGATGATTCCGGCGACAAAGTCACTGGCGGCCTTGGCGTTGGTGGCCAGCTCCATGAACAACTGGCTGTAGGCCTCCGTCTGGACAAAGGCGTCGCGAACCTCCTGGTTCTTGATAAACCGGCGGCCGTCGGGAGACTTCACACCGTAGGACTTGATGATGATATCCTTCATCGTGTCGACGATCTGCCTGCCATTCTGGGCCGCGACGACGCGCCTGATCATCTCTGTAAGACCGCCGTCGACAGAAAGCTCCAGTTCGGTGACCTCCGCCTGAGTCAGGTGGAAATAGTGCTCCTCCTTGCGAGGATTGCCATTGTAATCAATGTAATCAAACGTCTTTTTCAGCATGGAAGATTCTCCTTTCAAAAATTAAAGAAAACGGAGCCCTCGGTGAAGAGAGCTCCGCTTCGCAGGATTACAGGCGCCACACAGAAAATCAGCCGGCGGTCTGGACTTCTTTGAAGAACTCGATTACCTCGGCCGGCAGGGGCAGCCGGGACTCGGCGGCCTTGACATCACCAACGGCGTCCTTGCCGTAGATAATGTCCTCAAAAGCGGCCAGTTTAGCCTTGTCCGTCTTGGTGGAGTCGATGGTCATATGGGCGGTGGCCTTGAAGCCAGGGACATCCACAGGGGTCGTGGTCAGCTCCCAGCTCATGGAAGTGGCTTCTGGGCTGTCATTGACTGTCTGGCGATTCTTCTCAGATGGAGAGGCCTGCGCCCCGTAGATCAGATGGAGCTTGTAGCCGTAGTTCTGCCCAACCACGTCGTTGCCGATTAAGGTACGGTAAGCCATACCAAACATCTTGCGGGTCTGCTGGCCGATGGTTACGCCAGGGGCCACCTCAGCGGAGCCGTCGCACTCCTCAAACTCAGGGGGATAGGTATAGGCCTCCACAGTGGCGCCGAAATCCTCAGCGGACATCAGGTTGAGGTACTTGATATTATCGGCCCAAACCGCATTGGGCTCGCCGCCGGAGGGGCTTTCGTTGACTGCGGACAGGCCATTCCAGGGCACGCCCTTCGTGTACTGGCCATCGCTGCCCATGGGGAACAGGACGCCA
This sequence comes from Pseudoflavonifractor sp. 524-17, assembly GCF_009935845.1. Lineage (GTDB taxonomy): Bacteria > Bacillota > Clostridia > Oscillospirales > Oscillospiraceae > Pseudoflavonifractor_A. The sequence continues at coordinate 16,670 of NZ_QWEK01000014.1, forward strand.
TGATCCAGGCCAGTCTCAAATAGACGCTCGCCGATCTGGTCCCATTTCATTCTGCTCATTATCAATTGCCTCCTTTAAAAATATAGGGTAAATATATCGTGGTTCAGATTGTCCGCTGTAAAATGCCGCTCGTGGGCGCACATGGGCAGCAGCGCAATCTTTTTTGGCAGGTCGCTGTCGGGTTTTTTATAAATAGCAGTCACTTGATAGCCGTTGTCCAGTAAATACGGCCGATTATTGGCAAATACCGGCTTTATGAGCTTTCGTTCATAAACAATGCAGTCGTACTGCATCTTAAAGCCGGTCGGGGGTTGAAAGTAGACATTCCGAGAGCCGAGAAGCTGTTCCAAGATCGTCTGAAGCGCCGTTCTCCGCCCCATTGTAAACACCCCCAATCGTCAGAATCAGCCTGGGATACTGGACTTCCACATTGGTGACTTTCCATTTAGCGCCCGCAAACCCGACATAGCGCATTCGGTAGAAATTCAGACAGGCAAATGGATCGGCGACTATGCTGATCTCATTTGCGACATTGACGTTGTCATTGAGCGTTTCGGCAGATTGAAGACGTCTGGTGTTCCGAATCAGTTCACCGTAATACATCCGTTCGGTGATCTGCTCTTCGTAAACTCCGGGCTGCGTTTCAACCGTATCAGCATAGCCCACCGGTCCATAAAATTTTGCCATTTTGGATGTTCTCCTTAACCGTTGGCAACGGGCTTTACAGGCTCCTCCAAAGCGATAGCCGACCACAGGCGGGTCAAGGCGCCCGACAGGCGGGTCTCAATCAGGTATTTCTCCTGGTTGAAGTCGATGTCGAATTGATTGAAGCGGGTGATCTCGCCGCCCTTGGTGGAGCCGACGGTGTAGTCGGCCAGGTTGACAAAGAGGCCCAGAAGCTTATGCTGGATGTTCTCCTTATCTGTACGGGCCAGCCCCTCAAACTGCTCAGCGGTGTAGATGTTGCTGACATTCAAAGCCGCGGCCAGATCCGCCTTGGAGTTATAGATGCGCCGGCCGTTCATGTCCCGGGCCAGCAGCATCACGTTAACCAGATGGGGCGTGCAGAAGAGATCGGGGGTGCCGGTGCCCTTGTACTTCTCCCGGGAATACAGGGCGGCGGTGATGAGGGCCTCAGCGTAGATGTAGTTCTCGCCGAAATTCGCCTCGGTGCCAGACCCTTGGATCTCCTTCCGAGCGGCCTCAATGTCCACATCGTAGTGGATGGTGTAGAGATCATCATCGTTCCAGACAGAGCGGATATGCTCCTCGGAGATCTTCTGCTCGTCCGCCTCATCCCGGCCGTCGCCGATCAGGATGGCGATGGCGATTTCCTCATTGAGGGCCATACGCATAACCCCGTACTGATACTCAACCACATCGAAATCGGTGATGTCGATGATATCGTCCCGGTGCATAGAGTCGCGGATGTAGATGGTCTGCGGATCAGTGGTGCGCTTCATAAGCTTCATGTTGCCGGAGGGCGTCTTGCGCTTTCCCTTCTGATAACCATGGGCCCGGATGTCGTCGCCCCGGGCGTCCATGTTCTTAGTGCGGATGCGGCTGATAGGGCTCTTATGAACTTTGCTCATAACCACCCCGACCCAGCCCTGGTCCCGGGTGATGAGTTCGGGCGCGCCGGTCTTCAGATCCTTATACTCAGGGAACAGGGCCTCAATGTCTTCAAAGCCGTGCTTGAGGGTATCGCTGTTCTGCTCGGCATAAAGCTTCAAGGCGCCCTGGAAGGTACCGACGCTCTTCGTCTTAGCGCTGGCGATAATCTCCATCTGGGCGGAGTGGCTCAGGGTAAAGTCCTGGGCCTCGTCAGGCTTGTCGAAAACGTTGTGCTTCATGATGTTGTCTCCTCCTTCAGGATTGTCAGAATGTTGGACGGTGCCGTCAGGTCCGTCAGGCTTGGCGTCAGGTTTTCCGCCTTCCTCAAGAGCCTGGCCAATCATGGCATATACCACGGTCTTTTGCTTATCGGTAAGGGTGTCGAATACCTCTTCAACTGTCTCCCTGTCTTCGCCCTTATCAGCAGACTTGGGCTCCTGTTTCGGAGCGCTCTTGGGCGGAGTGGAACCAGAGCCGCCGTCATCTTCGCCGGAATGGCAAAGCGCAATAGGCTCGCCGGTTCCAATAACGACCTCCTGCTCCGCGCCGTCGCCATGGGCCAAGTCTACGAAGTCAATGAAGGCCCCGGGGTTTGCCCCTGCAACGACCAGGCTGACTTCCCGGATATCGCCGTGAATAACATCCCTGCCGTGGCCGTTGGGCTGCTGCTTCAGGCCGTTGGCATAGATGGACAGCGCCTGTACGTCGCCATGCTGCACCAACTGCTTGGCCGCCTTGCCGCTGTCGGTGTCGTTGAAGAAGCCATAGGTGTACACACCGTCCTGACGATTCTCCAGGATAGCGTGTCCCAGGATGTTAGCGGGGTCATTGTGCTGGTGGTTCCACACGATGGGAACCGACATCCCGTCGCAGTGCTTGAAAGCGTCGCGGCGAATCGTACGTCCGTCGGCGCAGACAAGGTCGTTTCGGGTTGCCCAGCCACTAAAGTCATACTTCAGTTCCATTTTGAACGTTGTCCTCCTTTGATGTTGTGGTAGGCTGCGATTGCGGTGTGTTCTCCGCCGGCGCGCTCAGATTACTGTTCCGGAGTTCGTCCGCTTTCGGGTCAGTCGAGGGCTTCATGCCGATCTTCTGTCTGATTTCGTTCGATGTCATAACCTCGTTACGGGTGAACTTGTCTGTCATCTCGGCAATTTTGTCCACCGGCACCAGCTTGAACGGATCTCTGAAGAACAAGATGGACTGCTTCTGTGACCGAGCGGTTTTAGTGAGGAATTTCCGCTTCATCTCGTCAACAATGGCGGAAAGGATGGGTTCAATCGTTCTGGTGTAATAGTTCTGCATCGTCTTGTCGTCGGCGGAACCATCCATGATGCCCTGGGTCAACCCTAACTGGCTGTAAAGCATACTCGTCAGGTATTCGATCTGGCCCATAAGATTGTTGTCAACGGGTCGATTCAGCTGAACCACACGCTCCGTCCCGTCGGTGTACGCGACGCCGTATTTGGAGCCGGATAACTGGTCCTCGATATCTTTACGGCGTTCTTCCGCCTGTTGACGCCTCGCCGCCGTCTTAATGACGTAAGGGAGCTGGATGATAAGATTGAGCTTTCCGGAACCGCTTTGTTCGTCAATTGCGTCCAGCAGGTTAAGCTTCCGAATCAATCGCTGCATAGTAGAGTTTGGCTCATTCATAACCGCGTAGAAAGGATTTTCTACAATGCCTACCGTACTTTTCAATACGAGAATATCCTCTTTCTCCCCTTTACGGTCATTATAAACGCGGATTTTTACATGCTGCGGATACCACTCCAGGATCTTCCCCGTCCGCATTGTCACAATGTCAAAGGCGCCGGTCTCTTTGGGATTGAATGTTGTATCCACCGGCACAATCGCGACACAGCCCTCATCCAGTATGGACATGGCGATATCCTGGGCAAAAGCCCGGCCTGCTTGGTCAAGATTCGCCTCAACGGTCAGGCAGTTATTCAGACCGCTGTCGATGACTTCTTTGAACCGGTCATTCTCGTCCAAGCGGACGTGCTGAATTGTCATGGAAGAAACATCTAAAGCAATGCGGTTGTAAACCGAGGTCACAATGGAGCGCTCGTTTCCCCGGCTGAAAACAGGCCGGTCCGGACGGTAGGAATAGCTGGGTCCAAAGGAATGGCGGTAATTGAGCGGGTCGCGGTTGAGAAACGTATTCCATGCGTGCCGCAGTCTGGAGCCAAGTGCCAGTTCCATTCGGAATTCATCACCTCCTTCATGACATAAAAAATCCCGCAGACCAGTTAAGGTCTACGGGTTATGAGGCATTCTCCATTTTGAAGATTGTCAGCTCTCGCCAATGATCTCGATGGATTTGATTTCAGGGGCGTTGAGCTGAACCGGGTTGGCGTATTGGTAGCCGTCGCCCCTCACGGGATAGTCGAGGATGACCGCCGCAATACCCTCCGGCTCATTGTAATACGGATCGACATAGTCGCCGACAATGCCCTCAAAAATATCGCCATCCATATCAATCAAGCGAACTAATTTACCCTCAAGTTCCTCGCTGAGTTCCATTCAATCTTCCTCCTTTCGCGGATAAATATGCGTTCCGGTTTTGGAATAGACGATCATAGCTTTGTTGGTTTTGGTTTCCATCCCATCGCGGCCAACATGCGTACCAATAATATATGGGTTTTCAACTTTTTCTTTTCTAAGCCATTCCCCTGCCTTGGTTGTAACAGCATCGCCAGTTCCGCTCAGCCGGTCTACGAGAGTCTGAGCAAAGTCAAGGCCGCCGTCTATGTAGCTTCTGCCTGGAGCGTGACCTTCTCGGGTGTGCCGCATTTGTTTTTCACGATTGACTGTTTTGGATACCAAACCAGAAGCGATTGCATCTGCTACGATTGTATCACTTCCGCTCCGTTTTGCAACAGCTTTCTTATGGCCCAACTGCTCAGGCGTGCGGCGAACACCCCATTTCATTCCTTTGACGCCGTAGTGCATCAGAAACTTACTCAGAGGAGGTTTGTTGTAGAAATCCAAAGTTTCACCTCCTACTCAAATGCTTCCGGATTATGCTTATAGGCGATATAGGCATCCATCACAGCCGCAACGGCATCGATTTTCTGCTCATACCGCTTTTTCAGCAGCTTTCGGTTTCCATTGGTGTCTTCCATGGCGATGCAGTTTCCCATGGCATAGGTCATAAGCTCCTCGTCAAAAATGAGCAATCTGTCTTCGGCGAGCTTCTTCAGTTCGCCAAGAGGCACAGACTCTGTCTTTGCGCCCTGAATGACCTTTTCGATGCCAAAAGGCCCATTCTCAGCGGCCCAGCGTTCCACGAACTCCTTGGCGTTGTATGGGTCATACCCAAAACACCGAACGTCATAACCGCATTGAACGATGTGATTATCCAGGTCCTCGTAGACCTGCATCATGTCAAGAACTGTTCCCTCAAGAACAATAAGACTGCCTTCGTTCATGAACTGCTCATACTTAATTCGCATGGCCACCGGGAGTTTATTCAGTGTGCGGGAAGAAATGTAGTTCCGAGTCTTTACCCCAAAACGTCCATTTCGCAACGGAAAGAGAAATGCAAAGGAACAAAAGTCATCGCCTTGAGAAAGGTCTCCCCCAAGAGCACATGGCAGTTGCCAAAAGCTCCGATGAGGATGACAGAGTGTTTCTTCATACGTGAAGTAGTAGGTATAGCCCTCCATGGGCAGCCCAAAACGCTTTGCCAAAATATCATTCCTGGCCGCAGGAGCTTTCTCGGCTCTCTCCACATCCAACTGATAGGTTTCATAGGTGACTGTTTTCCCAATATTGGGATTGGCTTTCATCCACATCTCGGGATAGGCCACCTCGTCAACAGAGTCCAGCTTGTACCACCAAATGGAAACATGGGGATTAAAGTAATCCCCTTTGAGAATACTCATCAGCTCCATTTTGATGGTATCGCCCGCTCCATTTCGTACAGTACCCTCGGAACTGGTAGCGACAATAAGATAGTCGTCTACCTTTGAGGCGCCCTGCTCGATTGCGCCTATTACATCTTCCCTGATGTCGCCGGAGAGCCATTCGTCAACGGTGGCAATCTTGCATCGAAGCCCCTGGAGCTTATTGATGGACATGGGTCGAATCTCAATCAGCGAACCCGTCAGGAAATTCTCAATCCCCTTTTTGGTCGAGGCCAGTTTTACGCGATTGGCCTTGGATCCAGTGGTATTCTGGAGAGACCCTTCGGTCAAGAACTGGAACAACGGGCCGCGGGCTCTTGTAATGGCGGTGCGAATAGGAGACATGACCTCTTCGGCCAGCTTCATTGTTGGAGCCGTTGTAATTTGATGGGTGGTCGAGGTATCGACATTTTCAAAGAACGATTGAATACACGAGTCGTAGACCGATTTAGCGGCCCCCCGTCCGACAATCAGATACTGCTTATTGATAAGCCGCTTCTTAATCATCTTCTTGACATAGTGGCCGCCGTGGCCATCGGAATTAGGCTCGTAAACCGTCCGCTCTACGAAGTAATACCAGCCAAACACCTGCTCTCCCCACAGCTTAAAGGTGTCAAGGAGATGAAGATCGGAACCGTCAGTCAAAGTCATTTCAGACTCACAGTATTTGATCCACCCCTCAACCGCCTTATCATCGTAGTAAATTCCGGGGTTTGCAATGAGATCATCAATTCGGTTCATCTCCATTGAGACTTCTTTGCATACCGGGATTTCGCCTCGAATCACCTTTTCTCGGAATTGGCCGTAGTATTTGGGGACCGCAGTGTTTGATAAGGCCATCGGATCACCTACTTCTTTTTGGGCCCGCCATTAAAAATGGCGTTTGCGAATTCCTGTGGACTGAATGATTTGGTGGCTGCGGCTTTTCCAGCGTACAACAGAGCTCCGGTAGCGGCGGTTGTCAGAACTCTGCTGCCAACATCCTTAAGAATTTTCTGGGCATAGACACGCCCTGAGTTTACCTCTTGGTTGGTCAATTCTCGAAGCTGCTTCTCCAACTGAAGTCGTTCGATCTTTTTCTTCAGCTGGGCATTGGTCAGGGTTCCACGGTTTTTGGCATCGGTTCGTTTCTTCGCTTCAGACACACGCTGTTTTCCAGCCGCGGTCAGACTGCCATCTGCGTTCTGAAAACGCCGAACCCCCCATTTCTGCCCTTTGATACCGTAGTGACGGAGTTCAAGTTCATCCATTTTGAATTGTCACCTCTTTTCAACGACTTCCGGGACAAAAAGAGAAGAATTCGGTCCAGCCTGCGCAAAAAAGAAAAAAGGGTCAGTTCAGACCCTTTTCTCAATTTTCTCTTTGATTTTGTTCTTCTTGTCTCGGATGGAATATTTCATCTGCTGCGCTTTCCAATACACTGCGTTGCGTACCTCAGGAATCGCCATCAGGCTTGCTCCCAGTGTCACTCCGGGAACCACCATTTGGCCAATCCATAAACGTACCTCTCTCATAGTATCTAATTGTTTGCGTGTCATAATTACACACTCCTTTCCATAAAAGGAGCTGTGAAATGTGCGGATCAGAAGCTCTGGCAACGCCGCCGGGTGTTTTCTGTTGCGGGGTCGATTTCTTTTTTGTAGAAACCTCTTGACAATTAGCACTCAATTGTGTAGAGTGCTAATATAAGGAGGCTGTGTTCCAATACTGATAGCACACGATGACTGGCTGCGAATCTTGGAAAGGAGAGGCTTTGTATGAACGAAATCCAATTGGCGGAACGCAAATCCACCATCTTGACAAAAGATAACAATGTCCCGAATCAGACCATAGAGGTTCTACCACAAGAACGTTCCGATCCGGCAGTGCCGCAAACACCGCCGGATGGGAAATGGATGACAATCAGACACGCCATACACACTGTTGGAGTTTGTGTCGTGGCTGGTTTCATCGTGTTCGGAACAAGAGGGCGAAATCTGAAGTTGAGCGGATCACTGAACCCCCTCAAATTTACAATGTCCATTTCACAAGCAGTTGCACCTACTGCGTGAACACCTTGCTACTCGCAGCCAGTCATCGTGTGCTATCGGTTTCGTTTTACAAAGACCAAGAGCCCTGTTATAGGGCCCTTGGAACTTGCTTAGTATTTTGTCTGAAGATAATCCAACACGGCGTTGATTCCATAAGAGACAAGCAAACTCAAACCTGCCACCAATATACCTTTAGTAACCCCCTTACTGAATCGTTCAGTAGCATAGGCACATATGGCGTCGGCGTGATCCGACAGCATCAGCTTCCCAATCTCTTTTTTCTGCTCATCCGTGATAATTTTCTTCATAGAAATCACCTCCATAAAAGAACATGCCAAAACTGCGGAATAAAAAGCAAGAGGAGCCGTCAAGCTCCTCTTCTCAATGTTGCAGGGTCGATTTCTTTTGCTTTGTCCATAAGGCCTTCAATAAGGTACTCTGTGAAATACATGAGCGAAACCTCACCTGTTTGCTTATTCACTTTATACATTCCATTATCGTAGAACTCCTCGGGTTTCATACGAACGTAGTAAAACCCATCATATTCACTAATAAACAGAATGGGGCCATTAAGCATCTCGGTCAGGTTTTCATATATTGTTAAACCATTTGCCTTACATTTATGCATACAAATCCTCCTTTCATAAAAGCCTTGGAATAATTTGCGTCAACCTTTGCGTACGTATTTGGAGATTGTATCAAGATTGATTTCTAAGCCATCCAAACGAGCAAGAGTTAAATTCCTGGAAAGGTCAATTCCAGTCCAGTAACTTGATACATTGCTACTTCCCGCTTGAACATCAAAGAACGACACCACACCGTCAACGATTTTCCAGCTAAAGGTATGGCCTCCGCCACCGCCTTTCCACTGGACGCCACAAAGCCCTGACGCATTTTGCCCAAATCGTTTGACGAGCATTTCTGCTGCATCCTTTTGGGAGCGACCAAACTTAGCCGCCGATCCCTCAACAATTTTCGCCCCCTTAAAACATTCTTCCACAACACCTGCGGGATTTAGAGGCTTCTGTCCTGGTGTGCTTCCAGCAGTAACATCGTAACCCGCCTGTCGCATAAATCCCGCAATAGCGGATAGGACGCAATTATTATCGCCATCACGGCTTCCTCTCAGCGGATTCGTCTTCCTCAACGTATCCTCAAAGGATTCTGGCTGGGCGAGCTTCTTGAACCCCTTGACCGTCTCAACGGCTTTCTGCACCGGGGTGGGGCCAAGGCTGCTGACGGGTTTGCTGCCGATATCCTTTAGAATATCTCCGGCCAGACTTTGTCCATTACTTTTGAATTTGTCAAAAGTGCCCAGCTTATAGACTCCGTAGGTTGCCAGGGCCGCAGCGGCTGCGGTGGTGCCGATGGCGATAGCTTTCTTCTGTTTGGAGGTCAAGCCCTTCTTTTCAGGTTTTCCCTTTTCACCAGAATTATACCGTTCTTTTCCCGCCTGTGTCAAGCGGCCATTCTTCTCCTGAAACCGGCGCACACCCCATTTCATACCGAGAATGCCGTGGTGAGCTAGATATAATATCGTCTGAGGCGGCGGCTTATTGTAGAAGTCTATGGGTTTCACCTCCTGTAACGAGTTGTCAAGGACTTTTTAATACTGTTCACAAAATATTCAAAAAATCGACACAGCAAAAGCCGGGGGCCTTATGGCTCCCGGCCTGCTCGTGCGGCGCTTACTCCTGTGCCATCATCTGGCGGACTTCCTCGCGGAGCATCCGCTTGATTTTGTCCTCCATTGTCTCGGTGCTGGTTTCACTGAAATGCGCCCACACAAGATAAGTGGTCTTGCCGATTTTCTTTACCATCGAGGGCGGGGTGTCCGGCTTGGGCCGGGGGAAGGTCATGCCTGCGGTAGCGTTGGGAAGTTTATTTGCCATAGGCGGCTCCTTTCAGTCCATTAGATTTTTCAGACGTGCCAGCTTGTCCTGCGCTGTGGCTTTACGAAAATTCTCTCCCGAAAAGCGAATGGGGGCGCACATCTCCAACAGCCGGTCATAGATACGGGCGTGAGCGGTGTCCTGGGGGTGTTGTAAGTCTTGAAGGGGGAGGTTCGTGGTGACGATCAGCGGCCTGCGGCTGCGGTAGCGGCTGTCAATCACGTTGTAGACCTGCTCCAATCCGTACTCCGTCCCGCGCTCCATGCCGAAATCGTCCAGTATCAGCAGCGGGGCGCGGCAGAGGTGGGCTATGTACTCGTTGCGGCCCCCAAAATTGGCGGTCAGGTCGTTCAGTATCAGTGCAAAATTTGTCATGCGGACGGCCACTTCCTGTTCCATCAGGGCATTGGCGATACAGCCCGCAAAATAGCTTTTGCCAGTCCCCACGCCGCCCCACAGCAGATAGCCGATGTTTTCCTCCTGCATGGCCGACCAATTCTCGACATAGAACCGGGCGTGTTTCATCTGCGGACATTTCCCGTTGTCGTTGGCAAATATCCAATCTTTCATGGCGGGGTCAGTAAAACCCCGGCGTTTCAAATCGGCCACGGCCTGACGGTGACGGCGGGCCTCCTGCTCCGCTGCCTCTCGGTCAAGGCGTTCCTGCTCACAGCGGCAGGGGTGGGGGAGCAAGCGGCCCTCCAACGGCGGGGCCTCCATGCGGAATTGTTTCGGGGTGCGGCACTTGCCGCAGTACAAAAGCCCATCCTCGCCGGTGTAGTCCCCCGGTTCCAGCCGGGTCACGGTGATGCGCTTGATGATGCTGTCAAAATCATTCATAGGCTCTCGCCCTCCTTGCACGAATAGTCCGACACGCCCTTGCCCTTTCGGCTGTCCTCCTTGGCCCAGCGGCGAATGGTGGCGGCGTGGCTCTTGTAGGTCTTGCCGGTGGAGGCCATGTATTCAGACAATCGCTCAATGTACTCCTGCCAGACGGTGGGGAAGTCGGCTTGCAGTTCGGCAACCTCATCCTCCGTCAGAAAGACATTCTCATAGCGGCCTCGCGCGCGGGCGCACGCGCCCTCTCTCCCGTAAGGTAATTCACTCAGGTTACTCGTAAGGTTATTAGTGGACAATTTTCTGTCCATCAAAGGGATAGTTTTCTGTCCATCAGGAGGACAATTTTCTGTCCGTCTGAGGGATAATTTTTTGTCCATCAAGCGGACAATATCCTGTCCATCAGGTATCTTAACAAAGATGCGGTTTGGCTGGGACTGACCCCGCCGCTGGCGCTCAATCAGACCAGCAGTTTCCAGTTCGTTCAATGCGTTCTTGACAGTCATGGGGCTGCGGTCAATGGCGTTGGCAATTTCAACGATGGGAAAGACGATGTAAATCTGGCCGTTATCATCGGCCCAGCCGTTGGCCTGGGAGAGCTGCGCCCTGTCCAGCAGAACGGCATAGACCAGCTTGGTAGCCAGCGCCAAATCCGCCTCCATCAGAAAACGGGGGTATGGCAAATAGGGCGGCATTTTGGTGTCGGCGGTCATGTAGTCAGCAATCGTGTTCACCTCCCGATTTGTGGACCGTTAGAGGGCCGTTTTAGGGGTTCGGAATGATAACATACAGCCCCCCTATCGACCACGCCCGGAAAGCCTTGAAAAATCAGGGCCGTTTTGGGCCTAAAGCGTTACATACCAGCCCTATGACGGCGCACCCGTTCACGGGTCTTTCGCCGCCGCTCCTGTTCGGCGCAATCAGGGCAGTATTTGGCCCGGTTCGACTTGGGAATGTACCGGCCTCCGCACAGGACGCATTTCTTCATGTCCTCCCGGTAGAGCAGAGCGGCGCACAGGCTTTCATCCAGCGGCAGCACAGCGGCCCGGAACCAGCGGCAGATCAGTGAGTAGGAAATGCTTTGTGGACAGACACATTCCTCCCCATCGTCCAGCAGCAGACAATTCCCCTGGTCGTAGTTACAGCAACTATGTACCAGCCGTTGGACAGTGCGGTACTGCGGATAGGTCATGTGGGGTATCATCGCTCCTGTTCCTCCCTGCGCTGGGGCTGGCCCTCACTGGCAAGACGCTTGGCGGTCTTTTTCAAAGTCTCAACCGCCTTAATGTCCTCCCGCATATCACGCATTTTCAAATAATCTGCGTCTTTCTCGGCAGTCAGCCTTTTGGCCTCAGCCCTCCACGCCTTGGGGGTAATCTTCTCGCCGGATGCTTTCAGCGTGTCCAGGTAGCGGACGGCGGCATCGAACAGGGCAAGGTCGGCGCTGTGGCGCTGCTCGAATTGCTCCCGTTTGGCTGGGGCAACCTTGTCCAGCTTTTGGCGGACGGGCTTATATTTTTCATACTGCGCCCACATTTCCAGTCGTTCATCCAGCACCGACAACCGGCGCTCGGCCTTGACAATTTTGCCGCGCAAATCATAATAGCCGCTGTTCATAGCGGAAACTTTTTCGTAAAGTTCTGGCATGGACGAAATACCGTTTGCCTGCAAAAAATTGAACAGCGCAACATTTTCTTTGAGCGCCCTGACCCTGGCATATTGGGAAGTTGAAGCGGTGTCCTGCCTCGCCTGGAAAAGAAAATCCATGATGCTCTCCCGGCTCTGGGGCTGGGTGGATTGCTCCTTGCTCCAGTTGTAAAGCCGGGTGATGCGGGCTTTGATTTCTTTCAGCAGCTTGTTGTCGGCGGCGATTTCCCGGTTGATGTTCCCTTTCTCGGTGGCGATGCCCCGGCGCTCCATCTGGCTGGCGGCAGGCCCCATGTGAACGGTTGGAATTTTGTTAACGCCCTGCCTCTTGTAGCTGCGGTGGTCGATGCGCTCCGGCCTTCCTGCGGCCTCCAACGCCCGGTTAGTATAAGCGGCCCATGCCGCCCGCCACTTCTCGGCGTTCTCTCGGCGGTTCCAGTCGGTGGTGTCCTCCCGATGGTTCTTCCAGCCGCCTTTGCCGTCCGGGATACGCTGGCCCTGGCCGTCCAGATCGTACACCTTGCGGCACTTTGCGCCCCACTTGCCGTCCTCCCGAATGGGGCGGATGGTGAGCATAATATGGGCGTGGGGGTTGCCGGTTCCCTTGTCATGGATGGCGAAGTCGGCGCACATTCCAGCGTCAACGAAATTGTCTTTCACGAAAGAGCGGACAAGGGCAAGCTGCTCCGCCCTGGACAACTCAACCGGCAAGGCCACTTCAATTTCCCTGGCAAGCTGGGCGGTGCTGGATTTCTCGATTTCCTCCACGCTGTTCCAGAGGGTGGAGCGGTCTTGAAACTCCGGCGGGGCGTGAGCTGGCAGCATGATTTCAGTATGAACGACACCACGCTTTCTTGTGTAATCGTGGGTCAGGCCGTCCCATTCGTTCACCAGCTTTTCACCGCTCCGATAGGCGGCAGCAGCCACAGCGGACTTGCCCCGGCTCCGCTGGATGATTTGGATGGGACAATGAAAAATTGCCGTAAAAACGCACCTCCTACCGGCAACGGATATTGGCCCCGCCGGAAAGTGACAGACGCGAAGCGGGTGTCACTTTCCGGCGGGGGTGCGGGGGTTTGGGGGTGTCAACCCCCATCGCGTCCGTAGGACGCAACAGCCCCCGGCAGGGCGCACGACACCGGGACGGTGTATAAGTGCGCCATTCGGACTGAGGATTACTCCGCAACCTCATTTTTGGACGCTTTTTCCGCCAACTTCTGCGCTCCTGGCAGGCGGGAGAGGGCAATCAGGAACGCCTTGACTTCATCGCCCTCCATACCGACAACAGCGGGGAAAACGGCCTCCAAAATGGCCCCGTGTCCGATAAGCCGGTGTGTCCTGGCCCGGTGTTCCTCGCTGCGCTTTCGGTTCAGCAAAATCTTCTGTCGGTTCTGCAACTGGCCGATTTTCTTTTCGACCTCCTGTTCCTCCTGGTGCTTGCCCATAGTTGTCAATCCTCCTTTTCCAGCCAGCCATTTTTGGCGAAAATCTTCTGCAATTTTTTGAGTGCGCCGGTCACGCTGTCACAGGCACAGCTCCCGCTGATGCCCTCGTCCGCCGCAATCTCTCGAAACTTTTTCTCCAAGGCATACCGGGCATGGAGCCGCCTCGCCTGGGTGGGGGACAGGTGGGAGATAGCCTCCGCCAGATGTTCCAGCAGCAGTTCTTCAGCGGCCTCGTCAATTTCCCGGATTATCAAATCTTCCGGGGATTGCACCAGGAACATAGTGTGGTTCTCAATGCCGGGACTGCAATCCATGCTGTAAACATGGTAGTAACTTTTCCTGCCCTCCTGCCGGTTCTCGTAGAGCCGACATTCCTCCATGACGGCGGCAACTTCGTCCGGAACTTCCACAAATGTGTCCTTGGTGTAGAGCGGGTAATAGTGCTTGCGTAAATTGATGATTGCCATGCTACCCTCACTTTCCCTGGGGGTGGTCTGCGTAGTAGCGGCGGAGATTGCACAGGCCACGGCGGATGGACAGACACACGTTGCTGTTGTGGACGCGCTCCCGGTCTGCGATCTGCTGCTGGGTCAGCCCTCCCAGATAGTAGGCGCAGACACGGCGGGCCTGGGCGGGGGTGGCATAGGACAGAGCATCCCGCAAGGCAGCGGCCAGCCGGTCACGCTCGGCCCTTTCCTCCGCCAGCATGACAAGCTGCTCTGGGGACGGGCTGTGTTCCAAAGCATAGTTCTCCGTCCAGTCGTAAGCGTCCAGGGAATAGAACGCCCGGTGATACCGTTTGCGGCGCTCATGGTTCCGCATTTCCCGGACGGACTGGCACAGCACGTCAAAGACTTCCTCGCTGACCTCCACCAGCTTGTCTTGCTCGTAATGGGGATAGTAGAGCCGCAAATTGATAACTTTCATTTTGACCTCCTAAATAACAGGAGGGACAAGCAGCCGAAACTGCTTGTCCCTCCCGGTGATGGAGCAAATGCCCCTCACCTTATAGCCCACTTAGGGGGTCGGTCGTGGGGTCAGTTTTGGAAAAACTTTTTGAAATTTTTCCTCACCGCCATGATGCTGTCACGTACTGCGTACTTGGAGCAACCGCACATTTCAGCAATCTCCACATAGCTGAAATCGTACAGCGCATAGAGCAAGAACCGCTCCCGCTGGGTGTCGGTACAGAGCGTCAGCACCGCCAGAATTTCATCCAGCGTTTCCCGCTGGCAGACCAATTCTTCCGGCGTGGCACAGTAGGGCAAGCGGCCCTCGGTGCTGATTATGTACTCGTCATATTCGCGCCCATCCCAATACCGCTGACGCTCACGGTAGAGTTTCCGATTGTTCCGCTTGGCCTGTTCCAGATAGTCGGCAACCTCGGCGCTGACCTCCACAGACACAAACCGCCCGTTGATTTTGATGGTAATTTCCATCGTCCTTTCCTCCGTTCAGATTTTTGGGGTCTGAACGGAGGGGGGCGGAGAGCGGCAACCGGGTCGGTATCGTTGGCCCAGAAACAGAAAAGCGCCCGCATGGTGCAAGACCATTCGGGCGCGGGACATAACAGTATGAGCCGTCAGAAAACGACTGTTTTCGCAAACATGGGTAGGGGATGCCGCTGCGGGAGGCAGGCTTTTTTTGACAAGTGCCTATCTACCTGTAATCGCATGGCGGTATCCTCCTATATGCCGCCAGTGAGTATAAAAATGACGGCTTTCGATTTCTCAAAAGCCGCCGTTTCAGGGCGCGATAAGTTGTGCTGCACGACGGCTTTTTTTCTTTTGCCGTCGTGCGGCAGATGGGATATCGGACTATTTCAGCAGGTCTTGTAGTACTTGTCCTATGTCTTTGTCAATACAAATGGTTTGCGTTTCGATTTCCTGCGGGCAGACCGCCTCACCGAAGTTAATGCAGGCGTATGTGGCCTGATTATTTGAAGCAGTCATTCTCCAGAAGGGGTATTTTATAATGACTGGCGTATTGTATCCCACCCCCAGTTCCAAAAACAGAACGGTTGTTTTCTCGTGGTGGCGCAGGAAATCGGAATATCGTTCGGCGGCAGAATGCCAACCCTCATCTTCCACAAACGTATCATCCGCCCGGAGGTTCATTGTCAAAGGCTTGCCACAGCGGGGACAGCGGGGGATTAAGGAAGATGGGATGCGCATATCCCTTTGCTGTTTCATCATGGCCTTTATGACACTCTCGTTGTCAAAGGTTTCCTGACAACAAGGCTCACTGCACTGGAACAGTCCGTAGTCCCCCTGGGTGTAGAACAGCTTCTTTTTGTCAAAACCAGCCTTTTGGAAACAGTGGTCTACATTTGTGGTCAGAACAAAATAGTCTTTGTCCTTTACCAGCTTCAGCATGTTTTGATAGACCGGCTTTGGTGGGTCTGTATAGCGGTTGACCGTGATGTAGCGGCTCCAGTAGGCCCAGTATTCCTCCGGAGTGCTATACGGATAAAACCCGCCGGAGTACATATCTTGGAAACCATATTTTGGGGCAAAGTCTGAAAAATATTGTTCAAACCGCGCCCCAGTGTAGATAAATCCTGCCGAGGTCGAAAGGCCAGCACCCGCCCCGATGATAACAGCATCGGCAGTTTCCAGGGCAGCTTTCAACCGCTCAATTTGTTGCGAGTAGGTTCCGGTAGATTTGGTAATCGACATCCTTGAAAACATTGAAAATCACCTGTATATTGCTGTTTTGATTTGTCTGGTATTCTTTTACTGTCTGCACCGCTATTTCTGCTGCTCTATCGTTGGGAAAGTGAAATTTCCCCGTGGAAATGCAGCAGAAGGCGATGCTTTCGATGCCATACTGCTCCGCCAATTCCAGGCAAGAGCGGTAACAGGAAGCCAGCAGCTTTTCATCCTGCCCTGTCAGCGGCCCGGTAATGATAGGACCAACAGTATGCAGGACGTACTTGCAGGGGAGATTATAGGCCCTGGTGATTTTCGCCTTTCCCGTTTCTTCTTCCCGGCCTTGCTCCCGCATGATGGCGGCGCACTCCTGCCGCAGTTGCACCCCGGCATAGGTGTGGATGCAGTTGTCGATGCAGCTATGGCAGGGGATGTAACAGCCAGTCATTCCACTGTTAGCGGCGTTGACGATGGCATCACAGCGCAGGGTGGTAATGTCCCCCTGCCAGAGATATATCCCCTTTGCTATGGGCATCAGAGCTGCGAAATCAGTAACACCCTTTTGAACCAGTTCTTCTCGGAGATATTCGTCCTGCGCTGCAAGGAAATTTTTGCTGGTTGGGCAAGGAATGCGGACATTCATCAGGGAGCGGAGAAGCCTTTTTTGTTCTGTGGCATCTGTCGGAACAGACATTCTTTGATATTGGGGCTGTTCAGCAAGCAGTTCCTTTATCAGATATATTCTACGATCTGCGTGGGTCATATTATCCTCGCTTTTCTACTGCCTGGACAGGACAAACAGTGTGGCAGTTGCCGCAGTGCAGACAATGCTCCTGCTGGATTTGATAAGGCGTCCTCGGCTCAATGCACCGCTGGGGACAATGTTCGGCGCAGTTGCCGCAGCCAATACAGGTATCTGTGATTTGATAACCTTTTTCTTTGACAATCCCGCTGCCGATGATATAGCTCTCCCGGAAAATCGGATTGACACCGAGATGAAAATATTCGATTTCCGCATCTGTAATCTCGAATACAATCCCAGCCAGCTTTCGAGTATCGCCCGGATATACGTTGGACAGATAGGGCTGCTCTTCAAAGATCGTATCAATCCATTTCTGTTGCTCTGTTTCGCAGACCGGTTTTGCATGAGCGGACAGCCGGATCATTTCTTTGTACTTTGTGTAGCCCAGGATTTGCACACGTCCGTCAGCCAGCAGTTGACGGCAGAAGTCTTTACCCTTGGCCGTAAAAAAGTACATCGCCTCTGGCTCATAATGAATGGCGCTGATGTTGCGAATTTGCGGTGCGCCATGCTCATCCACTGTGGCAAAGGCCAGCACGCCCACATATTGCAGCTTTTGCAAACAGGTTTTTGCGTCCACCCTTACCCCTCCACAATTTTACTGCGGCCCATTTTGCGGGGCTTTTCCCCCGGATATTCGCCGCTCACATAGCCCAGCAGCACAAAACAGCGGGCAATATAGTTTTCGGGAACGCCCCAATCTTGGAGCATAGCCGCCCCGATCTCATTGTCAAAGGTTTCCTCGCCCCTTGCCACAATGCAGGAGGAAATGCCCAGTTCTGTTGCCATCAGCACCATATTTTCGGCACAGCAGAAAGCATCAGGAATGCTGTAAAGAAAATTCTTTTGCGCGAAAACAATGCAGACCGAGGGCGCGTCATAAAAGCCATTTTTGATGGTAGGGTCATCTATGGTGCTGGGCTGTTCCTTGGACACATAAGAACCAGCCAGTTTGCTCCGGTCAAAACAGGCAAGGTTCATTTTCCCAATCTTCTCTGTCAGTGCCGCATTATGGATGCCTACAACCATACTCCGCTGACCGCCTCCGGCGTTGGGCGCATAAGTTCCAGCCTCAATGATTTTTTCCAGGTCAGTTTTTGGGATTTGCCTATCCTGATACTTGCGAATAGAGCGGCGGTATTTCATCAGTTCCAGCAGTTCCATCATTCCACCTCTTTCCAGCATTGGGGGTCGGCATCATAGAAATCTCCATGTGCGCCGCTGGCAACGGCAGGGCATCCCCGACACCAAGCCAACAGCTCGCATTTGGCGCATTTCTTGAACTTTGTATAGTCACGGTAAGTCTCCATCTCACAGACCCACACATCCGCAATCCTGTCCTCAAAGACATTTCCAACCCTGCTGTTCTGAACACGGCGGCAGGCGTAGAGATCACCAGTGGGCAAAATGGTCAGGTGGCAGTTACCGCAGTTGCAACCGCCGTAAATCACCCCGTCCTCCGTCCCTTCGGGGATTTTGAACGCCCCGGCTTCATATTCGTACAATGTCCAGAGGTGGTCTTTTTTGTTGAAGTAAGTCTGACAGCCTGCCGCCTCGTATGCCTTGAACTTTGTATCGCATACGGACAGCAGTTCCCGGTATTCCTCCGGTGTCATGCCGGTATCCTTTTCCCCGCTGGTGGGGCAGTACCGGGCAAAGGCGAACACGTCCACTCCGTATTCTACCACTGTGTCTATGATGGCGGGAACCTCCTTGATGTTCGTTCCTGATACCGTAGTCATAATTACGCTGCGGATACCGGCATTTTTGATGCAGGCGATTTTTTCAAGGGTGCAGTCAAAGGAACCGGGTTTTCTGAACCAGTCGTGTGTTTCCCGCATTCCGTCCAGGGAGAGCTGGTACTTCTGACAGCCGTAGGATTTCAGCCTTTTGCATACTTCATCGTTCAGGTGGAAGGGATTTCCCATGATGGTAAAGGGAATATTCTTCTCTTTCAGCAGGGCCAGCAGCTGCCAGAAATCCGGGTGCAGAATGGGGTCGCCGCCAGTGAGGTAGAAGTAGGGCAGGCGGTCGTACATTTCGCACATATCACAGCAGTTGTCAACAACGTCCTGCATCTGCGCCCAGGTCATGGCATCCAGCTTTTTGCCATTGTCCTCCGAGAAAATATAGCAGTGCTTGCACCGTTGGTCGCATTCGTCCGTAATGTGCCATTGGAAAGAAAAATACTGTTTCATATCGTGTTCCCCTTGTATGAAAACCGGCAGAAGCCGATTGCATTTAGAAATCCCCCGGCAAGGGCTGGCCTTGCCGGGGGTCAGCGTGGAGTTACTTGTCGTCAGCGCCACAGGCAGTGCCGCAGGCGGCAGGCTTTTCCTCCGGCTTGCCGGACGCGCCGCAGGCGGAGCCACAAGCGGCGGGCTTTTCCTCCGGCTTGTCGGCAGCGCCGCAGGCAGAACCGGCCCAGCCAGACAGATTAGAGAGTGCCATAATGATTACCTCCAGGTATGTTTGTCGAACTTTTCTGTTCGCAAGTTCATAATAGCGTAGCCTGGAAATCAAAACAAGTAGGCACAATTTTATTACTCAGTCACCTTTTTGTAACCTATTGCGTAAATATTGTTCTTGCATTATAATTGGAATGTAACATTCAAATTTGAACCTATAGGAGAGTACATCACTATGCTGACAAAAGAAGAATTGCCAGAGTGCGCAGTTGCTACCACCGTACAAATCATTGGGAGCAAATGGAAATTGCTGATTTTGCGTAATCTGCTACAACGCCCATGGAGGTTTAACGAGTTGCGAAAGGATTTGGAGGGTATCAGCCAGAAAGTCCTTACCGACAGCCTGCGGTCTATGGAGGCCGACGGTATTATCAGCCGCACCGTTTATGCGGAGGTTCCGCCCCGTGTGGAGTATGCCTTGAACGATTTGGGCGAAACACTTCGGCCAGTTATGAAAGCTATGGAGGATTGGGGATTTCTTTATAAAAGTTTGGTAAAGTGAATTTATTCTTTACATAGAAAAATCCCGGTACATCTTCTGCACCGGGATTTCTCTGTTTCAGCAATATATCAGTTCCGTGAAGATGATTTCCTCTACTTGGGCCTTGCAACAATTCATCAATCCCACCCAACGCATGGGGTCACAGGCTTTCAATTCCTCGGTGGCCCCGGCCTCCTTTGCCATTCCCGGCATAATGCTGTCCAACAGGCCATTGGCGGCATCCTCGGTTTCCAGCAGATGGGCGTACAGCTTGTCCGCCATCACCAGTTCGGCCCAAACGATGGGGCGATGCTCTTTCAGATACCGCAACCGCAACAGGCCATACTTGCCCAAACTGCGGTCAGGCGGCGGCTCTATCGTCAGATCGGGGAGGTAGTAATCGCCCACCTTCACATAGTCCAGTTCAATTTTCATGTCGGCGCTCTCCTTTCTCTCAAAGCGTGGGACGGGTCTGGACAGTGGCCCTCTGCGGCTCTTGGCGGGGCAGGCTGGCGGCGGTGGTGAAGATACCACGCTCCATGTCCTCGGCCCGTAAAGCGGCCCTCTTTGCGTCCATGACGGGCTTGCGCTTGATGCTGTACCGCCGGTCATACTCCTGCTGCTTGCCGCTGGCCTTGCGGCGAAGATATGCCTGATGCAGCTTGTCCCGCCGTTCCTCCCGTCTGCGAAACGCCTCCTGTTCCTCCGGGGTCAATTCCGCTTCCCGGAAAGATGGCGGTATGTATCTGCCCACAAAATTGAAGTAGATTTCAACGGTCTGCGTGGTGTCTTGGCATCCTTTTCGGTCGCGCTCATGGACAAGGATTTTATCGACAAATTCATTGAGCATGGTGTTTGTCATGGTGTCAAAGCCCTGATATTTGTCAATCAGAGCGATAAACTTTTCCGCCGATTTCTTGCCCTGGTCGTAACTGCTGACGGCCTTTTCCAACTGCGTGATTTCAGCGGCAAGTTCCTCCTGCTCCTTGGCGTACTGTGCGTCCAGCGCGGCATACCGGGCATCCGGCAAACGGCCCAATGCGTTATCCTCATAAATTTTACAGACTAATCGCTCCAATTCCCCGGCCCGTTTCTGCGCCGCCGCCAAACGCCGCCGCTTTTTCCTGATGTCGCTGTCCTGCTGGCTGGCCTGGGCCTCCTGCACTTCTCGGATAAACGCCGCCCGGTCGGACTTGGCGTAATCGCTGATGGCTTGGAGCATATCAGATACCAGGGACAAGACTATCTTTTCCGCGATACGATGCTGGGTAGGACAGAGAGTGCCAACGGGGACTTTGCTGTATTGGGAGCAAGTGTACTGTGGGGTACGCTTGCCGTTGTAGGTGCGGTGAACATACATCTTGCCGCCGCAATCGGCACAGTAGATCAGCCCGGTCAGCGGTGCGGCCTCACCAAAACCGTCCGCATAGCGTTTAGCGTTGCCCCGGATGCGCTGCACACTGTCGAAGGTTTCTTGGTCGATGATGGCCTCATGGGTATTCTCGAAAATTATCCATTCGCTTTCATCAACATAGTGGCTTTTCTTGTCCTTGAAGTGCTTACGGGTCTTGAAATTGACGGTATGGCCCAGGTATTCCCGCCGTTTAAGGATATTGACAACAGTGGAGGTAGACCATTGGCAGGGGTCTTTAATATCCCTGGTCTTGTGCAAGCCCTCACCATGCCGCGCCATGTGGACGGCGGGCATCTCGATTTTATCAGCGGTCAAGCGGCTGGCAATTTGAAAAGGCCCATAGCCCTCCAATGTCATAGCGTAGATACGCCGTACCACGTCAGCGGCCTCGCCGTCCACAATCCAGTTTTCCCGCTTTTCGTCCCACAGGTAGCCATAGGGGACAAAGCCGGTCAGGTGCTTGCCGCTCATGCCCTTGGCCTTGAATACCGACTTGATTTTGCGGCTCGTGTCACGGGCGTAAAACTCGTACATGATATTCAAAAATGGGGTCATGTCATTGTCCCCTTTTTCGGTGTCTACATTGTCGTTAATGGCAATCAGCCGCACTCCTCGTTGGCGAAGAATTTCCATTACCTGACCGACTTTCAGATAGTCACGGCCCATTCTGGACATATCCTTGACGATGATGGCCTCCACATTGCCACCCTCGACTTCCTCCATCATCGCCATAAAGCCGGGCCGGTCAAAGCGGGTTCCAGAAACGCCGTCATCAGTGAAATGTTTGAAACGGAGAT
Source organism: Pseudoflavonifractor sp. 524-17 (assembly GCF_009935845.1). Lineage (GTDB taxonomy): Bacteria > Bacillota > Clostridia > Oscillospirales > Oscillospiraceae > Pseudoflavonifractor_A. Next base: position 38,659 of record NZ_QWEK01000014.1, read on the forward strand.
ACCCATTCCGGCGGGCGAAGTCCTCCAGCATGATTTTTTGGTTCTGGATTGAAAAACTCTCCCCGCTCAATTCGTCATCGCGGCTCAACCTCTCGTACAGCAACACAATCTTGGTTTTTGCCATAGCACAGACCTCCTCAAAATGAAATATGCTCTAAGCTGTCCTCACCAATCACTGAAAAATCAGTTGATTAACAAGTCACTTAGAGCATATATCACCTCCTGCTCGGCAATACTTATTTATAGTTTCTCCTCCTTCTCCGCCGCAACAGAAAGCCGCCACTCAAACTCGCTGATCTGCCGGTTGATTGACTCAATAGCGGCCGAGCTGAGCGGCGGGTCAAACAGCAGCTTGACTTTGAGATGTGTGTAAGACTTCACGAATGAGAAGCGGTTGGCGTCCGTCCTGACGAAGTCTGACCAAGTCTCGTCTGCACCGGAAATGGAGAAACCGTTGTCTGGCCCGATGCCAATCTGCGTCAAGATAGAGAGCACAGAATTGATGTGCATGATGAGGTCCGGGTCAAAATGAGTATAGCTCTCATCAATACCCAACAGTTTCTTAACTGACGTCAGGATGCTCTCGTTAAGCTCCATGGTCTTTCTCCGAACGCCGAAGCTGAATGTACTTCTTCATGCAGAAGCCCTCGATGCCATCAGGAGTACGAACCTTACAGAAAAGCTCTGTAGAGCCCTCCATGTCAATCGCCACCTGGGATAGGGCGTTAATGACGGCTACAACCTCGGCGCCGGCCCTGGGCTCCTTGCGCACGTTGAGGCGAAGGCAGTCGGTCACGACACCGGTGAACAGTTTCTCCGGAACAGGCGGCTTTACCGGCGCTTCCTTTGCGTTGGAACGCGGTGCTCGATTCTTAGAATTGTTTTGCATATCTTTGCTTCCTCCTTATCAAAACATTCGGTGGCGTACTATAATAGCAGATGCCCGCCCATACTGCTCCCGGACCATATGATTCTTTCATCCCTGCGAAAGGAGGAACACAGTATGAAGCGGACACCTGTAAAGGCTTCCAAGTCTATAAGTCATGCCGGCAGTGTAAAGAATGCGACGATCCGTGCGACAGCTGGGAAATCCAGTCTGACTGCCAAGGCTTCGGCTAAAACTCGGCAAGCCAGAAAAGAGGGGCGGAACGTCGTCTCTCTTTTCTTACGTTTTCCAGGGGCAGGTATCATTTCTTACTCTTTCGATAGGGACCATAATCAAAAGGCTTTCATCTCCATAGTGAACCGCCTGATGGGTTTCATGGACGGTTGTAATCAGATACTCAGGATTCAGCAAAATATCATTTCGCTCCCGAATGTCCTCCGGCCTGATTGGGTTCATATGGTGGATCAGGACCCGGCCAAATATCTCTCGCCCCGCAATTCCCAAATCGCAGCCAGCATCTCTGGCGATGACAACGTCCCGCACCTGCCTCCACTCTGGGGAGCGATAAAAGAACTGGTTCATATGCCGGTCAAATCCGAAGGTCTCCTGGCCAACTATTCCGCCAAGTTGTAAATATCGAAAACGCTCTTCAAACGTTGGCAACAGAACCAGTTCAGAGTAACATCTAATTCTCTCCATCCGGTCTCCCTTCTTGTCCGCTATAGCGCTTCATTGCGTTTACAGCATTAAGATACAGCTCTTCCATACGAGCCTCGGATTTAATCGACTCCGCTTTTGCCGCTGCCAAATCCCGCTGCTTTTCAAGCAGTTCTTTTTCGACTTGGGCCCGCATTGAGCCCAGTTTGAGAAAATGGGAGATTACTTGAGAGGAAGCCGTCCCTTCAATGAGCTGCTTTTCGGCAAGGTCAACCGCCAATGAAATCAGCTGGTTTTCTCGGGCCTCCGGCGTCAAAGCCGCTCGCACCTTCCTTACAGCTTTAGCCATCCTTACCGCCTCCTCTTGCTAAGATTGATGACGACCACTTCTGTATTTCACAGGGTTTTGCAATTGTTTGGGCGGCGTTTGAAGGAGCCCGCATAAGCTGATAAACCGGCTGGGCAGAAAGGAGAGCCTTCGTGGAGGTAACGAAAGGTCCCAACGAGAAAATATCAACCTTGTGGGCTCGTTCAAACGCCGCTCTGCGTGAAACTATTTTCCAAAAATATCCCCCGGGGAATTTTCGAGGACCGCCGCGATGGAATGGGGGGTGTGTTTCTTGTTGCCCCCCCCCCTATTCCCTTCTTTATGGAACAAAGCACCGTATACCATCAGCGCAGCACATCATTGAAACCTGAAACATTCGGTTTTGTTTGTCACAAAGCAATCTCAGATTCCAAATGTGGGCACCAGTTCTCACTAAGTGGCTGTGGCAATACCAGAATTAGAACTGCTTTTCACTTTCTTGTAGATGCCAAGAGGATTGTACTTGATAATATCATCAATGGCACGTTCCATTTCCTGCTCGTTCTCAGCATCAGAGAGCTGATCGGAAGTGCGGGCGATACGGGCCAAATACGAGCACGAGTGGTAGCCTTTATCCTCATCAAAGCGATACCAGGCCTCTGGCTGTGTAAAAGGGTCATACGGATTATCTACTGTGGTCAGCGCACATTGCGTCATTTACTCTCACTTCCCTTCACTCATTCAGATACTTTGAAACGGCAGAAGTCGAAATTCCTAAAGTCTCAGCGATCTCCGCATTTGTGTGACCAGAGTTTGCCAAAGCCTTGATGCGGTTGATACGAGCTTGTGACAACTGTGTCGTTGCTCTTGGTGTGGCGCGCTCTCTGACCGTTTTTGGCTCCGCATAACGTAGAATCTCGCTTAATGTTGTGTCAGAAATCGCGCCTGCTTGAATGGCTGTCCACTCGCCGTCGCTGATGGTAATACGAGTTCGTTTGCCGCTTGCGCCGGTGGCAGCTCTTGCGTCATTGATGGCAGCACGGCGAATCTTGGCGATTTCGTCTTTGTCGGTGATGTTGTTGTCCTGCACTTTTATCTTGACACGGGCGTTGGCAATCCGTTGTGCCTCACGCTCACGAGGCGCATTCAGCTGAGCCACACGAAGCGCCGATGTAAGCCGGGTTACCTCAGGTTCAAAGGCTTTGGCGGCGCTGGCAGAACGCTTCAACGTGGGCGTTGCTTTGTACTCACGCCTTGCCTGATTGGCTAAGCCCTTCATTCGATTGGCATGTTCCGCATAGGCCTCTTCCTGAAGTGTACCAGAGGACAGTTTACGGACATCATCCAGCATCTCAATGCGGTTGACCTTGGTGGTGGCCTTGACCGTTTTTCCGCTTTCTGGGTCAATATAGGTTCTGCCAGACTCCTTATAGATTACCTTGCCGGTAACAGGGTCAATCACACCGCTCCCCCGCCGTTCCGGCACGTCAATGGTCTGCTTTCTACGGGACAGCAGCGTGGAGGCCCCACCCCGTTCCTTCCCATCCTCACCGGTATACCCTTGGTAACGTTTGCGAAGCTCGGGGATACCGTTATCCTTTTCTGACTGCCGGTAGTCCAGCTTGTGCTTGGCCGCGTCAATGACCACCATACTGTGTTTGACCGCTCTGGCAATCTCGCTCTCGGGAGCCCCCTTCAGGGTCATGTCGGTGATAAGGTTTGAAATCTCCCCCATCTGACGCTGTGTAGCGGCGCCTTTGGAGAGTAGCCGGACTCCAGTCTTTCCCTCAGTGGAGTACTGTGTCTTTGGGTCGAAGCCCTCCAAATCTTTCAGGGCGGGAGTTGATTGAATCTTCACCCCTCTACCAGTAGGAATGACAACGACTTGGTCGCCGTCGAAGTCCGCACCGGACAACCGTTCCGCAACCTTGGGATTGATTCCCACGGCATCGCGAATGTTCTTGCCAAGAATAGAGATTGCTGAGGGGTTCTTGTTGTTGACGGTAAGAACAGGAATCTCAAACGTGCCGCCATGGGGATAGCGAACCAAAGCGACCTGCTCGCCATCTCGATAGTTAGGGGCAAAGATCTCAGTCTCTTTCATCGCGTTGAGTGGAAGAATAACCTGGGTGCTCTGTCTGGGGAGAGCGGCAGCTTTCAGATGTACGGCGGCGGAATCACACTCATCGGCGAAGTCCAACAGCAGCTTTCGTTTAACGGTCGGGTTAGTCAGGGCGCAGATCTCAGCGAACTCATCGGCGGCATCCGCATAGGTCAAGTCTAACTGCTTCCGAATGAGCTGAATCGGCTGCTTAGAAAGAAACTGGGAAGACAAGTTTTTGCTCATCTTATCCCAGTCGCCCTCTTCTTTTAACTTGTTGATCGCCGACAGCCTTTCCGTTCCATCCGCATCGATGTAGTGGCTCTGCCCATTCGCTTTAATAAGTGCGCCAAACGGATTATCCGGGTCATCCTGGATTGGCTTCATGACATCCATCTTCGGAGTTCCAGACCGCTTGTTGGTGTTGAACACGATGTCAGCGCCGTCAGGCATCTCATCGGAGTACATCGCCATACCCTTGAGGTAGTGGGTCCCGTCAACAAGGATACGGACCTGAGCGTAGTGGGAGTCGCCCAGATCCAGGTCGGCCACGCCGCGCCGAATCTCAATGACGCCATCTTTCAGTGTTCCTCCCTCGTCGCCATAGAGGATCTTCACCCGACTGGAATCAATGCTGGCTGGATACTCTCGCTTGTCCCAGGAGTCTCCGCCATCAGCCGAATGGTACTCACCGATGGACTTCACCAAGTCAAGGTTCTGGTAGACCTCCCTCTGGTCAATTTCAGGAACGGAGATGACGGGTGTAATGGTCCTCTTCTTCGGATCCGTGACTTGCGGAACACCGACACCATAACGGTTGTAGCCTTCTGTTTCCAGAATAAAAAGAGCCTCTTGTAGAACACCAGTCGATACGCCGAGTGTGCGCTCAACACCGGTTCCCACATCCAATGCCCCTTTCTCAGCAAGTTCTTTCTTTAGAATTTCAGCCGTAGCACGAGCCTTGTTTTTGTTTTCGGCAGTGCTCTCATTCAGCAGGGCCCGAACAGAGGAGTCGTTCTTGAATCCCATGATGGACGCGATCTCATCAAGGGTCTTCCCATCATCCCGCAGCGACCTGGCCCGGTCAGCTTGGAGAGCTCTGCGCTCATGCTTAGCGACGCGAACCTGCATACGCAAGTCGGTGGTAGAGAGACCAATTTCCTGGGCAATTTCCTTCTCGCTCTTACCAAGTCTCTGGAGCTCTTCCACACGGCTGAGGAAGTCACCGCCATGCTGGTAAGGATTCTCGCCAGAGCCCCAGGGATAACGCCCAGAACGCCGCTTAACACCGTAGTGAATCAGAATATCTTCCTGAATGGGATTCATGGCTTACTCCTCCTGGTCTTTGACTTTGTTTATAACTCTGTCAAATGTGACAATCTTATCCATGATAGGAAGAATATCGGCAACCGTTGGATTGTGAAACAGGACTTGATCGTTCTGATAAATGCGGAGTTCCATCTCAATTTCACTAGGTTTGATATGATACTCTAGACAGAACAGAGCAGCATAGACCATTAGCTGCTCCATGTGAGTGGCTGTCTCGCCGGTCTTTAAATCATGGATACGAAGCATATTGTTTCGGAAGGATATCGCGTCCGTGGTTCCAAAACAGTTTGGCGAGTAGTAAAGGATTTGTTCCGGCGTCATTTTGAAGCCGATAGCGTCGTTCACATACATGTTGAGTGTCTTGTGAGATTTGGGCAGTTTTTGTCCGAGGGTGATACACTGAGCGGCAAACGCATGGAGCATAGTGCCCTTTTGTGTTGCCAGAAATTTTGCGTAGGCATCTGCTACCTTTTCCTCGCTGTAGTTGATCCAATGGTACTTACTTGCACCAAGAAATGCGTGCTGTCCCTCAAGGTTTGAATGCCTGTTGAAGTTCATCCAATACCTCCTTTTGATTTTCAGGAGAGATGAACCTGGAGAAAGACATCTCGTCCATCTTCCCAACATAGTATTCTTGGTTCGGCTGCCTCTTGGCCTTTGCAGACCTCTTGCATTCCAGGGAGGCCCATTTCTTTCCGTAGAGAACGAGCAGATCGGGGATGCCCTGAATCCGATCCATCTTGAAAACCATACAGCCGGGAAAGAGCTTCTTCAGGGTTTCAATGAGCCTGTCCTGAAATCCGCTCTCCAGCTTGTTACTTCTGGCCACGAAACAGCCTCCCTTCCTTCCTTTCCTGATAAAGATAATAGAAAGAATAGAAAATGTGCGACACATCTCTCTCCTCTCCATAAAAGAGGCTGTTTTTTTCGCGGAAGAAAAAAGAGTTTAACAAACTCCCAACTTTTCTGAATGTTATGTAACAGTTTCCGTAATCTTTCCTTATTTCTCCGCTTTCTATTTGGTCAAACGCGCAAAAAAAGCCGAGATACTATTAAGCATCTCGGCAGATTAAAACTCTATTAAGCTATTTTTAAGTATATAGCCCCATCGGCCGTCATGTAGTACTCAGCCTTTTGTATTGATGCATTTAGAGCTGTTCGTAATGACCTTCTTAGTTCCGACTCTTCTCCACGGTTTAGCAACTCCATTAAATCATTGATTTGTTTCTCAATAACCGTTTTGTCTAATTTCTTAAATAGTGGTCCTTTCGCACTATCAACCAAAACCTTAAGTGCAGAGAAGCTGCTTAACATTCGCTTTTCACATTTATCAATGTAGATTGAAATATCATTTTCGACATACTTAAGATATTCATCATCGTGGTTCTGTGCATAGTACACTTCGAGCAAACTGCTCATACCGTAAAGTTGTATGGAAAATTCAAGGCTCTCTCTAATTTGAAACGCTTTTTCCACTAAGCCGCTGATGTCTTTTCCGTCCTTAATCCCGATAGTCGAGTCCAAATCTCTCATATAGAACTCAATGTCTTTCATAGCAATCTTCTTTGAATTATGGAGACTCCCAATCATCGCAGCTCGCTGATGTTCATGCGTCATGATAGAACTAAAATTACGATAGGCATATTTTACAAAATTTGCTTCGGCCATCAGTTCCGCTTTCTTATCCCCATACAGAAATTCCAATATTTTATCTATGCCCATCCGCATCATTTTCATTTCATCATGAAGCTGCTTGAGAAAATATTGGCTTGACGCAATAGACATTGCTGTAAAACAGCCCAAGACCATAGCCTGAGGCGCAAGAGATTGAAGCGAAGCTGTTCCAGCAATCTGGCTGTTCTCACCAATAATTGTGGTGGTGAATCCGCCGCGCTTCAATTCCATCAGCTTTCCAGAGATACCTTTGGGAAAGCTAATTGTATAAAACTGTGTCATAACATCAGCAGCTGCTACGGACGGCAAGTGTTGCAACAAAGCTCCAACTTGCATCTGTTGATCTGGGGCAAGTTCTAGTTTACGAAACCCATTTGCTTCAGAAACATCGACAGGAGCATTGCATGGAACTACGCCGAAAGTGTTTTCGTCCATTTCAGCACCACCTTTTAAACTTATAGATCACCAAAAGAGTTTGTGGATTGATCCCAATCCACACGGCAAGGGTACCCTTGCCGAAAACTTTCCTTGAGCCTTGTATTTCGAGTATACCACATTTGCAAAAGAAAAGAAAGAGCAGATCTCGCGGAGCCGTAAATTTTTGCTAAAAATGCCTCTCTGGCCAAAAGCCCACTTTTTTTCGCTAATTATATATAATTATTACTTTTTTCTTCGTATTAAATAAAGAAAAAAGTGGGAAAGTGGCCACAAACCCAGCAAGCCGTTGTGGCGCAAGGGTTTCGGGCTGGCCAATTTTAAAATAAAACTGGCCAAAAGCCCACTTTTTTTGGCCAAAAACATCCGTACACTCTCCAAAAACGCCTCAATTTCAAGTAAGTGGCCAAAACAAACTGGCCAAAGCCCACTTTCGGACAGTAAAAGTGGCCACAAATTTTCCTAACTTTCAGACATAAAAGCGGCCCAGTTCTATCTAACCTAAGATAGAACCGGGCCAAAATTGCGCCCTTTATCAAGTGGAATTCATCCATTCTTCAAAAATATCTGCGACATTCCTGACATCTTGCTCATGACCAACTGGATATAGGGCTAAAATCCGTTCAACTGAAATCTTCTTCAATATTCGCATAAAGGAAATGCTACTCTTCCATTGAAAATACGCAAGCACCCAACCAGCCCAATACTCCGGTGATTTTTGAGCATAGAATTCATGGGGATATTCATATTCCGGAAGACATAAGTCCTCAAGGACGAAGTTCACCAACTCTGCTCCGTTGCATCCAGCCACATATTTAGGGTAGCCAGATTCAAACATTAAAGCAACTCTAGATTTGGCAAATAGAGCGCAAAATGATGCAATATCCTCATTACAAGTGTTGGACACCCAATCAAACGCATGTCCTAAAACATCTTGCGCCGAATCAAGATATAGTTTACTGTAGGCGCGGGTCACTTGCAGTCATTCCCTCCCTAATAATATCGATCATAAAGATACCTGTGCTGTAGGTCGCATCTTTTGATAATTCCTGGTATATTTTTCTGGCCTCCTTATCACGTTCTTTGGCTTGTTTAGTATATCGCTTTGATTGTGCAGGGAGATTACCAGTGTATGCTATTTGCTTAAAAGCCTTTTCGCTCTTCAGCACAATTTGTTCACCAAGAGCACCAAGGTACATCGCCTTTTTCAGCTGTTCCAAAGAGATTCCATTGCTTACGAAATTTTTCGCAAAGGTAAAATAGGAATCGTCGGCTCGATATCCACGAACGATATCATACTTCTCTGGCGAAACAAAGAAATTTCTTTTCAAGTAATCCTTTGCCTCTTTTGATATACTTCCGTTTTCCCAATAAGAACGATATCTAGCTAAAATGGCGAGCCATGTCAAAATTCCATACTCCTCTGAGTTTAGATCAAGAACTCTGAGTCCAGAAAGATCAAGTTGATAAATGTTTGCAAATCCATCCGAACCCTTGGCACAGGCCCATTCCTTGGCAAGCTCAGGGTTTTCCGTACAATAAAAACCTCGCCCGTAATCATTTGTAGTTTTTCCCTTTCCAAGGATAGGTAGATCGATAATGCTTGTCGAGCCATGATATACAATCATTCTTATACACCTCCATGGCTATTATACCGGACACAAGCATATTTTTCAACTCGTCATCATCAGTTCACGCCGGACTTGCATCAGAATCTTCCCAAGATGATTCTCTCCGACACCGTGGCAGACTCCCCATACTCTATCTCCCCAGGTATTTCCCTCAATCAGTTCTGCATCACCAGTCTGAAGGAGTTTGCTAAGCAAATCGGGATTTTGAGAAAACTTCTCTTTACAGACTTGATACATTACATCATACTTTATGGTCCCCCAGTCAGGCCGAAGATTTACTTTCTGACCAAGTCTTTTTGCGCTTCTTGGGTCCAAATCACGGAACTCCTGCATTCTTTCAGGACATTTTGCCGCCTGGAAAGCGGCTTCATTATTTTCAAATCGAATACCCTGATAAATAACAGGCGCAATATAAAAATTACTGAGGAAAAAGTACTCCCCTTTGAATTCTTTGATTGCTCTAACCATATCGATATCTCCTGTAATCGGTTTTTATAGCAACTATACCATTAACCGGCCCTAATGTCTACCCTCTCACCTCCAGACCTTTCCACTTTTCTTATCCACTAAAACGATAGGACCACGAATCTCGAAACCCGCCACGTCACAGATATTCAGAATGACCTTGCGTAGCTTCAGAAAACGCGCTTCATCTCGGGCGATGTTCCTCATGGCTGCATAAACAGTCGGATCGGAATAACCCTCCGAGTTTTTTCTGGCATTTGCGGCCAAAAGTTAATCACCCCGTTTCCTTATGCCACTGCTCGACATCCACCCCGACTTGCTTCAGCATCTTGGTACAGAGCCAGACGTCATCTCCGGCATCCATCTCATACCGCTTGACCAGCTCATCGATGCAGACCCGGAAGCTGTCATAAAATTTCCTCAGCCTTTTGGGACCGAACCCAAACTGGTCGTGCAACACCCACAGAATCATGGCGTCGATTTCGGCCAGATGCTTTTGGTCGTACTCGGCAAGCTGGCGCTGTATTTCTAAGTTCACAGCTTTTTTCTCGGCAGCGGACATTGCGCCTCCGAATATCCTTCCGCCCGCTTTCTTGACTCTCATGGCAACCTCCAAGAATCCAGTTTTCCTTTGCGAAGAACATCGGTACAGCGATCATTGCGATGAAGATCGTGGCCGTAGCATCGCCCTCCAAGAACATGACCGGCAGCGTGCAGGCGATGAGCAGGAGAGCGTAGAGCTTATTGCGGATCAGTTCCGGTTTGAACATCGGGGCTTTCACTCCTTCTTCAAAGATATGTAGGATTCGCCGTTGGCGCACAGGGTGACATATTCTTCATGCTCCATCTCCAGAATGGTCATGATGGCGTAGTTAGCCAGGTCCATCAGCGTGTCCCGAATGGACTCATCCGTAACCTGCTGGCCGCCAGACTGAGTCAGGGTCTTGAAGCGGCTGAACTTGTCCCCCAGGCGGATGCGCGGCATCGCCATGCCCTCTTCAACAAAGGTCTGGTGGAAGCTGTCGCCGTAGTCATGGTTCTTGCGAGCATACAAGGCGTTCAATTCATCGCAGATGGCCTTATGCTTGACAACTTTTTCATTCATGGTGACGCCCTCCTTAAACTTCCCCGGTTTTGCGATACCGTTCGAGCGCCCTGTTGCATTTATAGAGGATTTGGGCTTTCACATAGTCTCTTGAAACTCCATATTGGGTGAGCATGACAAACGTGGTTGTCAACACATCACAAGCTTCCGCGAGGATGTCCTTTTCGGAACTCTTCCCCCTTTGCTTCTTCATGAGCTCTTTGATAAGCTCGGAGCACTCCTCGATGACATAGACACTCTGAGGAATACCCGACTGGACGTCCATTTCAGACACAGCTTTGATGGCCTTTTCCAGGGCGTGGTCGGGCCGCGGATAATAGTCGCAGCAGCTAATTTTGCCGGCACGAATTTTTTCGCGGTGCTCTTTGTCTTGTGCGTACCGGCAGCACAAAAGACAAACACAATTATTGCAGTCCATCATTTCCTCCTAAAAAAAAGAATATAAAAAGAGAAGAGCCCACGTTTCCGCAGGCTCTCCCCTTTGCCGGTTAGTCGGATTCTTTCGCGGCCGGCTCTCTTGTCGGTAAGCCGACGCCGGTTGCGATGTAACTTTGGCAGGCGAGAATGTCCTTATCGCTCATGCCCATGGCTTTGAGCCAATCGTTCATTCTCGTGACCTCAGTAATGGTCATCTCTTCCGTCGCCTCCTCTTCGATGATATTAGAACCTTGTTCCACCGTAAAGTATCCCCCTTTCCATAATAGGCGTTGAATTTTATGCACATAGCCGATCGTTACTGCTTCTTTTTGATCATCATACCATGTAAAACTGGCAGGTGTCAATTAGTTTAATTTAGTCATCCCCCGCCCTGCGATACAGGCTCCGTTCCGGTTCAAATCCGTTTGGATAACGCGCTTTGAGTTTTTCGATGTTGGTCTGCATAACAGTTTCCATCTTCCAGCCCAACGCAGTACATGCCTCCGCAATCATCCATAGACAGTCGCCAATCTCTTTCTCCAAATGTTCAGGATCAATTTTGTGTCCTTGATATTTCTTCTGGAATATACCGGCTACTTCCCCGGCCTCAGAGGCAAGTCCTAGAACCGAGTGCATAAGCATGTCCTGCTTCTGCTCATGGGGAATATTGCACGTCCGCATCGCTAAGCGTTGGTACTCATTTGGCGTCATACGCCTCTTTTCATTTTCATATGCTGCGACGAGAAAAGACACGCAGCAAGAAAAATCCTGCATGGGGCTTTTGCACTGAGCGCTGTAGTTAGGGCACTGGTCTTTGTATCTACAAGACATTGTGTAGTCTACCTCCTATTTGGTTGGAACCACTGGCTGGCTGGCTGCCGGGGTTTTGTCCGTCTTAAAATATAAAAAGAGAAGAGCCCACGTTTCCGTAAGCTCTCCCTTTGCTGGTTAGTTGGTCTTGTTTACGCCGGTCGGCTCCTTGGTCGGCAAGCCAACGCCGGTTGCGATGTAGTTCTGAACGACGAGAATTTCCGCATCGCTCAAGCCCAAGGCTTTGAGACATTCGGTCATTCTTGCCACTTCGACCACATTCATCATTTCCGTCGCCTCCTCTTCGATGATATTAGAACCATGTTCCATCGTAAAGTGTCCTCCTTTCCATAATAGGGGCTGCGTTTTCTGCGCAGGCTGACGGTTACTACTTCACTTGGTTCATAATATCACGTTGGGGGAGGATGTGTCAATCAGGTCATCGCAGGGGCCCTCTTGACTAAATCAATAAACCCGTGTTTTGTCGGCCAGGTCATTCCATCATCAGGGTCGCCAATTTCTTTCAAAAGAGCAGACCGACTTATCAAATTATCGGAATCGGTCTGACAGATTGTCATGAAATCGGCCTTAGTTTTTTCTTTGATTTCCGCCCATACTTCCTTAGAAGCCAGCTCATGCGTCCACACTGGATGCCCAAGTTTTTTTTCAATGTACTCGTGGAGATCGGAAAAATCGCACATCAAGACACCAGTGTAGGCCGAGACGATGATTTTTTCCATTTTGGTCATTTGTGGCCCTCCTTTTTCTTAGTTTAGAGGCTGCTCTTCTGGTTAGTTGCCGGGGTTTTATCCGTCTTAAAATATAAAAGAGAAGAGCCCACGTTTCCGTAAGCTCTCCTCTTTGGCCTGAGATTAGAATTTCAGCTTCTCGTTGATCTTTGCGAGCTGCTTCTCCGCCTTCTTCTGAATCTCGGTATTCGCGGCCTCGATTGCCAGGTCAAGGATTTCCTGCCAGTCTTCCAACTGGTCGAGGAGCATACCCTTGTACTGGTTATCTGTCATGCCTACAGAATCACCTCCATCCAGAAGGCGTAAATTGTCGCGTTCAGCCATAGCCTTAACAACCTCCTTCCACAATAAGAACCGCATTTTTTGCGCACGGCCAATGGTTTCTGCTTGTTTTAGTCCATCATACTATGTTTGGAAGGTAGGTGTCAATCAGCTCAGGTCTCATGCAACATGGATTTCGTAGGAACAAAGTGTACGCATTCCAGATCCACTCTTTTAATCCAGTCGAAGTCGCGGAGATATTTGACGCTCTTGTCCCCGATAGAAACCGAAACCGCATCGACTGCTTTCTGAGCATTCAGGAATTGTTCCTTGAAAGAACAGACTTTTCGATGCTCGCAGTTGGTGCAGCGAGTTTCTTTTACCCCTCCGTACATTTGTTTGCCTCCTTCTTCGATGGCCGCTTAATCATGGTGGCTCTCCACGTTGCAGGTAATGATCTCGCTGTAAGGCAGGCTCTCAATCCAGCGGCATACCTCCCGCCACTCGTCCAGCTTGTGGTTGCGCCGGTGCTGGTAGATGTTGGCCAGAACTTCATAGTTCAGCATGACAGTCCGCTTCTGGTTGTAGCTGGAGGGAAGTAGCTGAATCATCTGCCACCAGGCATCCTTGTTATTAGACTCAAATACCCAAGCAGTTCCATCCTCGTTATCAACAAGGCCACCGTTCAGATAAATATCACGCCAGAAGTTCAGTTCTTCAATTTTCTCTGTGAGTTTTCCAAGAGAACGCTTCACCAGATGTTCATAGGAGAAGTCCTCCAGCGTAAACTCCTTGGCGTGGATCTTGTGCATGGTAGAGCAGGAGTTGGCGACCGTACCCACCTTATAGGTGTCGAACTCCTTCCACCAGTAGAGCGGGGCTGTGATATCTACATATACCGCAATCATCCGGCGGAACTTTCCGTCCACCGAGCCGGCCTTAGCCAGCCGCAGCATGAGGTCATAGTCGGCCTCGCCAACTCGGAAGTCAGAGGGCAGAACATCTCCATAGTTATCTCCGATAATATCGCATAAGCCGCTATCGGACTTGTACCAACTGTTCATCGGGTTCCGCATTCCACGGATAGCGGGCTCCAGGCCCACGATTTTGGTTTTCTCAATCAGGATCATGATGTTCTCCTTTCGCAGACGGACCTTTGATAATCCGCTTCCTTGTGTCCTCATCCTTATCAATTTGGTAGAGAATATCAGTAGTCTCGTCCCGGAAGACAATTTCGGTTGGATCTACCCTCTGGATGCCATATTTGAACTCTACGATTCCGAACACTTTACTGAATACTCCGGCAGGTTCTCCGCCGACAAGAGGACTTGCAGGAATAGGCTTTGAGTAATACTCCCACATATGGAAATATCCAACTTCATCGTGGACGACACAAAGCCTGGTTGGGTGCTCGACAGTTAAGTTAAGATTGGCCATCGTCCGAAACCTCCTTCTCAGTCAGCTTCTTATACAGCTCCTCGGCCTCCTCACCTTGGAGCTGGTTAATGATTTGGACTTTCTCGCCGGCATCCTTGCGGCCAATAATGAGAACAGCAATGTCGCCATGGGCGTGGTCAAACCCGACCAGGAGTGTATCAGATGTTTTCACGATTACTTCCTCCAATTTCAGCTTCTTGGTATGTACTCCTACCGCAAAATTGCAGTTGTATGTCTCTTTCTTCCAGTCCGGCCAGTGCTCTGCCTTCCGACGTATCTCTGCATATTCCAGAGAATGCTTTGGCCTGTTAATCATTTCTTCTCCATTTTCCTGGCCTTACGCTTGTCGTACTCAGCCTTGTCGATGCGAACCATGCCGTTCTCGCCGTCCTTAAAGTAGCCGTTGAGCTCCACTTTCTTACCCTCGGGTGTGATGACGTAGAGATAGGCCACAGTATCGAAATCGCCGTTCTTGGGATCGGTTAGTAGCTCCTCTCGAACCACCTTGAATTTCCTGTCGGCGGGGAAGTAGGGCATGGTAATAGGCGCCAGCTTGTCAATGAGGCGGGTGGTAAAGCCGTTAGTGTAGGCAATATCGGGTTCGTCCACGTTGACCACCTGAACCCGGTTGGTATCGCTATAGGTCACGGTGCCGTCCGGAGCGATTTCTTTGAACAGAGAACGCAAGCGTTTGCATTGATAATGCTTGACGGGATCGTCCTTGGAAAAAGTCTCCGATACATCCTCCCAAACATCGGGGGTGTCTTCGATGGGCGTCAGGCATTTACCGTCGATGAGACGGTTGAGGATGCTCTTCGTGATCTGGATGCTGAAGCCAGAATGACCATCCCGTGACAGACAGCGGTAGGCTCTCAGCGCACTCTCGTAGCAGGCGATGCCATAGCCAGCATCCTCCGGTTTTTCAACGCCCTCTTTTTCGCTGATGCAGGCCAGCGTTACCTCACGGCCAGCCCAGTCAACGGGTTCGTCGTTCAAAGAGAGGAGACGCTCCACATCCCTGTCGGTGTGACCGTCCCACTCAGGGGCCTTCTCGACCTCCTGGCAGCGGAAGAGGTCCCAGTCCTTATCTTCATAGTGATAGGCGTAGGCTCCCTTAGGTGTGGTGATACCAACGATAAACCACCCGCCGCCGAACGGAACCTCGCCGTCCGAATGCTTGTGAGACTTCCATGCCGCGCCTGAGAAGGTATTGACCAAAGAGGCGAAGAGGATCAA
Organism: Pseudoflavonifractor sp. 524-17; assembly: GCF_009935845.1. GTDB lineage: Bacteria > Bacillota > Clostridia > Oscillospirales > Oscillospiraceae > Pseudoflavonifractor_A. Next base: position 54,159 of record NZ_QWEK01000014.1, read on the forward strand.
CCGCTGGTGATAGAGAGAGTTAAAGGTATGGAAGCCATCACTCACCTCACCGATAGGGCCGAGTTTCTCAGTAGGTATGCCGTTGTTAATACAAAATTGTTTCAAGTCCATAAGGTCCTCCTTTCAATTATGCGACTTCCGGCAACGACGTAATCTTAGGTATGGGTTTTGTAGACCACCCAACAAACTTGCCCTCGTTGAAGTTCTTCTTTGCTTTGAGAGACTTGCTGATAGCCAAGTCGATACCGGAAAAGCTCTTGAGATGGTAGTAGTAAAGGTTGCTATACGGTGTTGTCAAACGGTCGATTCTTCCGGCCGCCTGCACCATAACTTTGTAGGAATAGTTTTGAGAGTAAAATATAATGGTATCTGTGGTAATGCAATTCCAGCCCTCACACCCGGCGGTGTACTGAACGAGATAGACCCATTTATCTCCGCTGGGAATTTCCTGGTGCTTGTGGCCGTTCCACTCAGCGACTTCAGTTCCTTCCGGATAACCAAGAGATTTGAGAATATCCAGTTCATAGTCGAAGTTGTAGAAGATAATGACCTTGGGATGGTCTTCCATGAGCTCCAGAATTGCGACGCTGCGGGACTCATCGGAGTTGACAATTTTCCGAAGTGAATAGCACAACTCAGCGGCGGTTTCGATGGGCCGGTCCTCCCAGATGTTCCAGCGTTTTCGTGTGATGTCTTTGTAATTCGAGATATTGTAGCTGACTGGAATGTCCAGATGGTTGGACGTCGTGTGGCGCTCGAAATTCATCTCCACCAGAATACGGTTACGGAGTCGGATGAGTCGGCCGGTGTTAAGATAGCGGTCAACCTTTGGATACTTGGACCGCCAGTCATAGATAACATGCTGGTCGATGAAGTCGGTCTTGTTGCGATAGAACCCGTTGGCGATAAAGACGGGGATGTAGTCCTGCCAGGTATCCCCCGGGGTAGCCGAGAGCAGTATCCATTTGTTGGACTTGGCGATTTTCAGGAATGCTTTTGTCCAGGCACCATATCCGACAACACGCTGCTCATCGAATATAAAGAATGCGTCTTTAATGCCCTTATACTTGCCGATGTTGTTCCATGAGTCTACGACCACCGTGTTTTTGTAGTAGTTGGCCTCTGAATGCACCGACAGCAGAAACGGTGCCAGCTCCTCTCCCCACTCGCAGGTATCTCGTTTTCTCGCGGTGGTGATGATATAGAGGTCTCTCGGCTTTTTCATGATGCTGTCAGCTTCATCGAGATTTCCGCCCTGCTGCTGGTAATAGTAAGCGAGGCCAGTCCGAGATTTACCCGAACCGACCCCGCCACAGAGGATACAGCCATTGTGCATTTTTGCGAGGGCTTTTTGCTGGTGGTCGAAAAGGGTAATGCTCATTTGGACTCCCGGCCCAAGTTGAACGCCTTAATGGCAAACTCAATCAACTTGATAATTCCACACACACCCAAGAGTACAAAGTACCAGGTAGGAGCGCTCAACTGGGTTCCAATCCCGTACAATAAAACAAGTGCAATCATTCCGGCTCTTCTCCTTTCTGAAGTAATCTATCCATCTGGTGAATAGCTCGCCGCATGACCCAAACGTCCGAAAAATACATAGGTGTAAACCAGTAATTTTCGAGCGAATCGCTGGTTGCCATAGGCTCAGTGAGGGAGTTTCCGACCTTAATATAGGCCGCAACACCGAGTAATGACAGTTGGATGTAGCACATGAGCGCTACTGTCTCGTCGATGTCCTGACCGGACACTAAAATGTGGTTCTGGAAATTCATGCAGGCTTCTTCGAGTCTTCTTTTAGCGCAGTTCACACCGGCAATCAGTGTTGCGCCAGCACCACAACAAGGGTCATTGAGCGTGATATAACCATTCTCTTTGACTTGTTGAACTACATCACCCATGGCAATGTCGGCCATGAGCTGGCAAACGCTATAGGGGGTGAAATGTTGTTTGCGTCCCTCATCTTGAAGTCCAAGCTGAGTATAAAGCCGGCCAAGGAAGTCTTGCTCGGAGTTAAACTCCAACGCCATGACCGTATGCGCAAACAGAGTGGGAAATTTGTCCTGTTCCTCTTTATTGTACTTTTTGATGATGCGGAGGTAGCGAGCTTCCCGCTTTTCGTAATGTGCCTTATCCACCGGATTAGACAAAGCACAGGCAGCCATGACAACAAAGTCATTCCAAATATCCCAGCCGCGATGCCGGTAAGTAAGCGACTTGAATGTTTTTAGGAACTCATTCTCGATGTCGGTTGACTGCCTTTTGGGCGCGACTTTCTTCTCCAGAGGACGTTTCGGCATAACAGTTGGAATAAAGTATTCAGGAATTTGGGGTGGAACAAAAGGTTTCGGCCCAAACTTCGGTTTTGCCGGAACCGGGGGCGGTGCTTGCTTAGGTTTGGTTTTCTTCTCCGACTTCTTTTTCCTCCAAATAGGCACAACGATATATTCTCCTTTCAAAAACGCAAGGGCGCCGGCTACCTCCTAACCAGCGCCCCACGGCCCGTTACTCCTGCGGATACTCCTCGCTGGCATACTTCTCTGCGAACTCGTCTTCCTCGATGGTGACGTACATGACCTTGAGGTAGGCCTTAACGCCGGACTTACCATTGACCTCCCAGTTGCTGGGATTGATAATAAGATCCACATTGCGGATCTCGGCGAAGTCCAGGGTTCCGATGGATTCCTCGTCCAGCCTAGTCTTGGCCCGCCTGGTGAGCATATAGACGTTGGGCGGGAAGTTGTCGAACCGGACCGCCACCTGGATGTAGTACAGGGGGAAGTCATTCTCATCCCGGGGCGGACGGACGCGAACGTTCCAACCGTCATCGGTCAGCTTCTGCGCCATCACAGCGTCCTCAATGATAACGCAGAAGTTGCGGTCACCAGCCCGGTTGTACTTGCTTTCACGTCCGGAAAAGTTCCGGAAGATGATACGAGCATTCTCAATGCTGAGGTTGTCCAATTTGCGAACCATAGTCGTTATCCCCTTTTCAAGTTTTCAATTTCCTCTTCCAGTTTTTTGACGCGATTTAGAATTTTCCCCTCGCAAGCCATTGCCGAGAGGATGAACACAATGACCATAGTGATGTGGAAGCCACACAAGACATGGCGATTTGTGATATAAGCCGACAATGCGGCAAAAGCGTTTACAATCGCAATTATCAATGCAATCGTCATCTGCCTCACCTCACATCAAACGGCGTGGGGCCCTCGCCATGGGGTTCGTCCGGACCATACCAGGGAGGCGTGTCGTTCTTGACATATGGGTCATCAGACACAAACCACTCGAAATCGCCGAACTTGGAAATATCAGTGGCCACAGCGTCCACGAGGGCGTCGTAGTAAACCCGGTTGATGTCGCCCTCTTTGCCGAGCTGCTTGACCATCTCGGACTCCAGCCAACGATACCCCTTTGTCCCAGCTGCGGCGTCATATTTCTTCCAGCCGGTTTTCTTATCCTCAGACTCCCGACATAAGAGCCCACCGCCACAGCCATCCTTAATGGGACAGAATTGCCCCACCTTTCCGATGAAGACGTAGTCGTGGCCTTTTGTAATGAGCTCGGTTAACTCTTCAGCTCTTGCACATTTTTGTTCCATTTCCGAATTATGCGGAAGTGACGTATTGCAGATGTCTTTCCAAAGGGCTGCGTGCTCCTTTTCATATGAGGTCACATCCGGCAAATTCTCATTCATGTCCAGATACAGAGCGCCCGTAACGGACTTGGTCTCACACATGTCGGCGAAGGTGATCTCCTCGTGAGTAAAGAGCTTCTTAAACACATAGGGGATCTGAAACTGGGCGCCGGTTGCCGTCCATTGCCCTCCATGTTTTTTGCAATCCTTAAGGATGCCCTTACTGCTGTTGACATACGCCTCCCCGTACAACTTGACGCAGTGTTCGACTGTCGCGTACTTGGCAATGTACACAGCGTTGTTGACCAGGCACATACGGTCATAGGTGGCCTCATGCTCGAAAATATAACCGTATATCTTGCCGTACTCCATGACGAACCGGATGATTTCCGGCGTGGCATCCGGAATCTTGATGGAGTCCGTCTTGATGTGGGCAACCGTAAAGCCCCGTTTCTGGACCTCATGCTTGAGGTTGACCATAAACAGGGCTCCGCGCTTGGCGACGATATTGTCTTTGTTTCTGTTGTCCCGAAACGGGTTTTCGAAGCCGGCCGATGTCAGGCCGTAGACAGAATTGATGGCGATTTTCAGAGCCTGGGCCAAGGCATCCGCAGCACTTTCGTCCGTCAGGTACTTGGCCAATGCGCCATTCAGCATCTTACGAGCTCTGTCGAACTCCTTATGTTTGATGGCGACACGGGCGTCACGGATTTCCTGGAATCGCTTGGTGTATTCCGGACCAAACAGCTCCTCGGCAATGATGCTGGAGGGGTGCATGGAAGCGATGTCCAGCAAGGCGATGTTTCCATACATGCCAGGCTCCGCATAAACATAACCGCCCTCGCCGACTTCCTCACCACGGTAGATGGATTTTCCATTTTCAAACTTGTAGCCCGGGAAGACGGGCCGCCCTTTTTTGTCAAATGCTGTATACTGATCGTACTTGGAATCCCCCATCGTAAACGGAAGTTCTTCGATCTGGCTCACATCACCCATGTCACGATAGCGAAACGCGTCCTGTGGGCGCTTGTTGCCGCCAAAGATGATGTGAGCAGTCAGAGTGTTGGTGGTGTCGTTGACCGTCATACCGGCCACGTCCGCCAGAATCTCACGAGCGACGAAGTCCGCTTTGCGGGCGTTGAAGACCGCCTCGGTGGCGATGACATCGTTGTCGCAGTATTCCGCGACTTTCTGCCACATACTCTCAGGAACGGGCTGATCCCAGGGAAGCCCCAGCTCCTGGTGATGAATACCCAGCTCAATCTCCCATTTCTTCAGGCTCTGCTTCTTGGAGCAGAAGTCGTAAACATCCGTATAAGAGACGTTATAGGCCTCACCAAAGAAGCAGTTATTGCTTTTTACCTTTTTCTCATTGCCAATGATCTTTTGCGAGAGGTTGTAGAGCTGCTCGTTAGTGTAGCCCATCAGGCGGGCGTAGAGAAGATGGTTGTCATACCGCCGGCAATTAAACCCGACGAGCCTGAATTTCATCAGGCCCTCGATCTCCTGAGGCGTGGGGTTAATCATCCGAACCACTGTTTTGCCGCCAGCAAACTTCCAGTTCACCAAGAAAAGGTTCGGAAAGATCTCTACATCATAGAAGACAAGGTCTGCCTCGTCATTATTAGCGGCGGGGGCATTGTCGGCAGACTTGAACGGCATCTTGTTCACCAGCTTAATGCAGTAGTCGGCCTGGTTGGTACTGTTGGCTGCAAAGGCCAGGACGGCGTTGCGCATGTCGGTCACGTCATAAGTCATGCCGCTCTCATACGCATCCGTCAAAATTTTGTGGATGAAGTCGATACTAGGCTTAGTTGCCGGGTGAATCTCTTTGTTGAGATTTCGCTTGATTTGCACCCTAAGCCCTTTCTCGCTTTGAACCACTTTGGTGTTTACCACGCTGTTTTCTCCTTTCAACGGTAACCCAGAGCTTATCGTAGCAATAGGCAGGTTATTGCATTTGGTCAGTTTCCGGCGCAGCGAGCTTTTGCCAGTGAAGACCTTTACCTCGATATGGTCATCGTAGATACGACTGAGCCTCGCCGGGTCACCGGTGTAGATGTAGTGCAGATGAATGCCGCACCCGCTTTTGCTTACTTCCGCATAGGTCGCCGGCCATTTACTCGCCTCGGCCAAATTCCGTTCAAAGGACTTACTCCCCTGCTCGTCCGGAATATCAAAGTCGATGACGATGTGGTTCTCTGGAAGTTTGACATAGTGGAGCCGTTTGGTATCAAGCTGTGAGAGGTTTTGAGAAACCTTCTCCCATTTCTGGGCCGGTGTCTCTTTTGATGTGGCATACTGGGCCGGACAGGCGGCGCACTCCTGATCGAAAATAGACTCCGCGGCATCGAATCGGATGCGTCTGCTGGGCACCGGTTCCGTTTTCTCTTCTGGGACCTGTTCCTCAAACTTCTCCGTCCGAAAACCGCTGTAGTAGCTTCTGACACGGCCTCCGTCCGTCAAGTTGAACCGATTGCTATACTCCCGGAAATAGTTCTTGAGCTCTTCCTTGAACACCATTTTTGTCAGCGGATAGGGCACCTTTGCCTCATCACAATAGGTCTTATACATCTCCCACGCTGCTTTCAAACTAGTACCATCTTCCCGCTTGAACACATGGTAGGAGTCGATGATAAAATTGTAAAAATCGTTAGAGGCCCCTAGCATAGCGATGGGAATGTAACTGTCGTAGTAGCCCGGGTTATTCAAATATACTTCCCGGCAACGATAAGCGATGGCGCCAAGTTCAAACTGGATCTGCTTGATGAGGGTCTGATATTCATCAGGCGGAAGTTTGTTCCCCGTGGGAGAAACATCGATCAGCCTGCGAATCAGTCCCGACTTGCCGTCTGTGATCTTTACAGGCTTATTGGTACCCATGATAAGGAACGCTTTAAACCGGTTGGAATAGGCCGAACGAAACTTCTCATTTACGGTCATCAGTTCATGGGACACCAGGCTATTGATGCGGGTGTTGTCCTCAATGCGGGAGAGGTCACCGTCGTGCTGGATCGCCACAAGTGGGTTTGAGCGAAATGCCTCCAGCGCGAACGCATTGCTGGAAGAACCCAGGGTTTTGGCGTCGAAGCTAGTGTAATATCCATCAAAGAGCTGCTGGACGATTTCAATGATTGTGCTTTTTCCAGTGCCAACCGCGCCATAGAACACCATAAATTTCTGAATCCTTTTGGACTCGCCTGTCACGATAGAACCAATGGCCCATTCGATTTTGTGCATCTCCTCTGGAGAATATAAAGTCGATACAAGCCTGTCCCACGCCGGCGTATCCCCTTGCTCCAGAGGATACGCCAGCGTTTTGCTGGCATAGTCCCTCTTTCCCGTCTTGGTGTTGGAAAATATCAGATTTTCGTCAAGCATATGGAACTGGTCTTTCATCTGCTTTTGACAGTATTTATGCCAAGTGTCAATCATGCCGCTCTCCGCATCCCACATATGCATGACGCGATAGTTTTCGTCGAGGCGCTTGCAGTTCTTTTCCGCGTACCGGTCCAGTTCACGGTCGATCAGGTCAACCGCGTCCTGTTCATCAGTCGACCATAATCCCCGTTCCTCAATCCAGATCGCATAGAAATCGCCGCCTCTAATCATGAGGTCGCTGCTTTTCTTGATGATAAACTTGGGATAGATCTCAATGACGCCGCGTTTACCGATGCGCGTTGAAATCATCAAGAAATCTAGCATTGTTTACTCCCCTTCGCTGTGCTCCAACTTCTTCATCCGAATGGTGAGCCGATAGACCTGCTCCTCCAGCTTTCGCCGCTCAATTTCAGACAAAATAGCGCAGCCGGCTGCAATTACAGCGATGGCCTTAAAGGCTCTGTTGCTCCGGTTTTGCCTGTTGAACTTGGCCAGGAATTCCCTGGACGGCGTGACTGTCACAAAAATATGATGAGTGATGTTCTTCATACGAAACTCCCTTCCCTGATAATTTCGTTCAGATAGCAGTTCATCTGATACCAGATTTCAATGGACCTCATATCAAAACGGCTATCATTGATGGTGAAGAGACCACCCTCGCCATTTCGCCGATAGTTGCGGTCAAGGAAGCGTTCAAGGACTGCGTCCACATAGCTTCGATTAAACCTCGCATCTGTCATGGATCCAAGGCCCAGACTGGTCAGCATATTCCAGAACCATTGGCCGGTTCGGTTACCAATGTCGGGGTTGTCCATCAAATGCTCTTCGCAGCGAATTGCAAGGGCGGTCATCATTTCCAGGATACTGCACGAACGGTCGTCCAGAAAGCCGGCGACCATCGCGTCACAGTAGTCATACTCGCGACCGAACCGATACCTAAGCGCGATGCCGTCTTCGGCCCGGTTGCCGTCCATCGGAATCGTATATACAAATTCCGTATCGTACAGTCTGACAAACAGCTTACGATAGGACTTATTAGAATATCGGTCATCGACCACGAGCCGGTACATCCAATCAAAATACTGATCGATTAGTTCGTCTCTGGTCAAGGATCAGACCTCCTTATCAGCGGTTCGGAGGAAGGGCTTTCTGGAACTCGGCGAACTCACGAAGATCCTCAAGAATCTCGTAGTCGCACCGCCTGGCGTCGTTTCGGACATACACACAGTCCTCCTCATACTCGCCGATGTGCTCTAGGGCGTCACCGACAATTTCCTCCACGTTATCGACGACCTCGCCGTACTCGTCGGCCAGAACACCATCGGCGAAGCAGGTCAAACTTACCTTGGCGTACTCCTCGCTTTCTCCAAACTCGTCCGGAGAAATCACGTAGGGCAGTTTACCAGGTCTCACCCCCGTTTTAGGCTCGACTGAGTTGGAATAGTTGGTATATCCGGCCTCCTGTACTCTCTTCGCGTAATCAACGATACTGGGCTTATCCTGTACGACTCCAGGCGCCAACTTCACTGCCGGTGTCGAAGCAGGCTTCTCCTGTAGCGGCCTGGATTGGGCATAGGCCTCTTTCACCGAAGCAATCTCCTGCTCGGCAATGAATGCATATTTTCTCTTGGCATAGTACCAGACCGCCGCTCCGCCTACGGCAAGCCCGGCAATGAATGTGGAAATTTTACTCATCATAGGTACTCTCCTCGTCTTTGATACTCATCACAGTGATGGCCAGCCCACCGAACAGCATGGCCGCGCTCAGCAGCAGCCCGCCGGTGATATGGCGCTTCCGTCTTGTATCTAGAACATAGTCGATCATGGAGACCAGGTTCGCAAAGCTCTCCATGACCATTACCTCCCGGACGATAGGACGGCTACGCCGCTGACAAGGCACAGGCCAGACATCGTCGCCAACGTATAGGACAGCAGGGACCGAAGAATTTTTTTCATGATTACTCCTCCTTTTAGTCATAACTTGAAAAATAGTGGTGTTCAATCTGGAACATTGGGACGCCGTAATCGCTGTAACGCCTTGTCCGGAAAAATATCACATCGTAGTTGGTTCTATTCTCAATTTCCTCGCGCACAAGCTGTACCAGTTCATCTTTGACCCAACAGCGGTCAATATAGGGCGACTGTATTCCTGCATATTGATTACGTTGATACACAACATCATAAATGTTATCAGGAAAATGCGGGTCGTCAACGCGGTTGAGAACAGTGTCAATCACCAGCCGCTGCCCTTCCTCGCACTCACATCCGGCTTCCGCCATAGTCAACAGCGCTATCAGCGCTATTTCATCATCCGATACAGAGAACTTCGCCTCAACCGGCAGTGTTTCCTTGATAGGCGGCGGTGGGATAATGGGAATATATTTCATTTTTGGTGTGGCCGGTCTAATCACAGCAGTAATAGCAGCAACCTCCTGTGTTTCAATGGGTACGAAAAGTGCATAGGAAAACGTGGTCAGAGAAAAAACCATCATAAGAAGGAAGGCGATACATTTTTTCATGTCCTGCGCTCCCTTACATCAAGGACTCATCGTACTGATGGTTGGCCAGCAACGACGTAATATCCCCAACAACATTGAAGTCGAGGATGAAGGAACGTTCATAGCCGTTCACAAAATCAACTGCCGCAGGACGGCGGACCTCGAACATACCAAAGTCAACAAAGTCATCGCCGACAGGATTTTTAGGATCATAAATCCAGCCCACAGCGGCACCCGCTTTCGTACGCTTGAACCCCAGCAGATCATAAACTTCGTTGAGGAATAGATGACCCTGCGCGCGCAGCTTATCCGTTGCCTGCGCTTGAAGCGCCTTCAGGTAGTAAAGGTTCATCTCGGCGTCCTTTTTCCAGTCTGGGTGGCTCTCATCGAAAATCTTGGCGTAAGGGCTATATCTGGCCGGATCCCATCCGGCGTCAGCCACATCTACCATCTGCTTGACTTTTTTCTCCTTACCCTTATCGTCTGTAACAGTCTCCTCAATCTCCTGGGCCTTGATGTTGTAGCGGAGTTCTTTCTCCACTTGCTCTCCAAAGCGCTCCAGGACGCGGCCTCGATAGTCCGTAAAGGACTTATCCACCGCTGCATAGGCCGCTGCCAGGGCAATGTTGCGCTTCTTCATCATATTATGGCTGGCCAGGATACTCGCAATGGATGCCGCCCCAAGTGCAACAGAGGGGGCATACAGCTTGGCAAATTTGACACCAGTATGGATGTAAGTAACCACCAGATCCTTCTTACAGTCCTGATTGGAATAGGGCTCGCCGGCGTTGGTCACACCAAGCTCATCCGCCTGATGGATGGTGTCGAGGGCATTCTTTGTCTCCTCAATAATTTTTCCGGCCTTTGCAGTCGCTTTGCAGGCCAGAACCGCACTTGCAACGGCGCCGATGATACCAAGCCCCACAAGGATTTCGGGGCTCTTCCGCTGGAGCTGAAAACCGGCCTTGTGTAAGGTTCCGCTCACAGACGTCATGATTTTGCTCTTTTTCATTGTCGTACTCCTTTTCAGAATTTTGGGGTTGAGGGGACATTCAGTCCGCACGTTCTCTCATGTACTCGTGATACTCGGCCTCGGTCGGAAACAGCATCCAAACACCGTTGACCAAGCCTCTATACCCAAACGATGTAGAATATCCGTACATAACGCTCCTCCTTAGCTGATTTGAACTGTTCTTGGAAGCTGCAAAATATAGCCGTCACGGACACGGGCTACTTTTGCTGTCCGAATATCCGTCCAGCCGTACTTATTGGTGGTGTAGCCACGGGGTGGAGTAATGCCGGCCAAATCATACAGGTCGGCGACGCTTGCAATCCCATAGCTGCTGATGACAGATTCAAGCTGATCCAGGACCAACTCAGCATCTGCCCGGGTTTCAAAGATGATGTCATCATACTCAAATCCGCCGGAGACTCTCGGCCTCCCGTAGTCGCGGCGGTCCTCTCGCTTATCGTCGTAATACCGCTGGTACGAAACCTTAGAGCCCCCGCCTTTTCGTCCGCCAACACGGCCCGCTTCGCCGAAAAGCATGATGCTTACAACATCGGCCATGGCGTTTTTGATTCCAGGAATGATGACATCTCTCAGGATGTAGCTTTTGACGCTGGTAACATCTTCAGGGAGAAAAGCGCCGGCAAATTTTTGCATCTCGCTTTTCTTGCGGGTCTTCGCTGTGCCAATGACTACCTTATCCACCTTTTTCTCTTGGGAAATCAGAGCCTCCCTTCTGCTGTGTGAATTATCAGGGTATTCAGGCATTGTCGCACCTCCAAACTTTTATAAAGTAAAAAGGGAAAGCGCCCTGTTACAGGTACTTTCCCTTGGCGAACCCCGTGGCTTACTCTTCGTCTTCCTCACCGGACTCCTCATCCTGAGTCTCCTCGAACACAGTTGCCTCCTCCTGCACCGCTTCTACGTTAGCCTTGGCCAGCTTCCTGGCGATGTACTTCTCCTCGGCGATCGTCCGAAGTTTCTTTACCCCGCCGATAATGGCGTAGGCAAGAACCCCTCCAACGATCCCCATAAATAGCGCACCTCCATTGGAGTTGCCGTTGACCTCTTCAAGCTCGGTGCCAGTCTCGATTCCCTCAACCTCATTCGCGCTCATGTTCATGTCATCCATAGTGAATTCTCCTTTTCAAGTAATTTTCGGGATGGTTCTCCCATAATAGAAGGTGAAAAATCTGCGGTTACGACAATCCAAGAATGTTATAGCCGTACTGCGGCGCAACGGTGTACGCGAGCACCAGGCAAGGGGTGCCATTAGCGGCCAGATGAGTCCCGAATTGAATATCAATATATCCTTTCTCAATATTCCACCCCAAGTCCTCGCCAAGCTTGATATCCGGCAGGCCGATGGCGTAATACAGGTCGTTCAAGGAGATATACTGCTCGGAGAGCATATCTCGGTTCAGGTCGTTGACCACCTTCCTAATTTTCTCGATGTCCGATTTGAAATAGCGCCCTGACAGCACATCATAGCAGAGCATATTCCCGCCGCCAGTCATGAGGATCTGTTTGTCATCGACAGGATCGTTGGCGAGCTTGTCTTTTACGACGGCGTCACAGATGGCCTGCTCTTTTTTCTCGCCGACAACTGAAACAACTTTCTCCCGATACTCTTTAAGAGCAGTTTCAGAGAGGGTATAGGCTGTGGCAAGTGCGGCGTGGCGCTTAAGGCTTACAGAACTAGCCCCGATGAGACAGGCCACCGACAAAGTCCCCGTCACCGCAGCGGGGAGGTAACATTTCCATGCGGCCTTTATAACCTCGGCGGTATCAAGCCGCTTCCCTTCCCTAATTTCCTGGGCGTCAATAAGCCGAAGCGCTTTAGGGGTAGCCCGGACGGCCGTCACCGTGGTAGCAATCATACCGGCGATACCAATACCGGTCAGGATTTGCGGGCTGTACTTCTTCACAGCCTTGGTAGTACCCTTCCAGGCGTTGATGAATATCCGCTTATTCATAAAACATATGCTCCTCTCTAAACAATTCCAGAGTTTCATAGGCAAATTGGGACGCGATTGAAAATATCCGTCCGGCACGTGTATCTCGCCCGGCACACGAAAAGGTACGCATTTTAATTGCGAATTCCTCAATCGTATCCTCAGCTGAAACCATCGGATGGTCCATAATAGCAGCGATTAGCTCCCCGGCGGCCCAGCGTGAAAATGATACCTCCGTGAATTCATCCTCAGGCCAACCGATCTGAGGTTCCTCGCTTTCATTAAGAAACTCGATAAGCGCCTGTATTGCCATATCATTGCTCATAGCATCCCTCCCTCAAAAGAAAAGAGCCCCTGTCAGGGCTCTTCAGTTTCTTCGTTCTCACGGTCGGCAAGTGCCTTATTCACTTTTTCCTCAATGATGGCCTCCTGTTCCTTGCTATCTGCCCAACTGGACAGCAATGTTCCAAGCCCTCCAAGAGCCAGACCAGCAAGCGACATCAGCTTAAACAACGTTTTCTGTTTCATAAAGCATAACCTCCTTTCCATAAGAGTGCCTGCCGTTTCTGCGGAATGAATTTAATCAAGATATTCATCCACAGTCCCAGGTGTATAAACCATATCAATGATGTAGCATTCAAGTCCATCCTCTAATATAGCTCTGGAATGATCGAAATCAATCCAGCACATCTCGTCATTGATAGCCCATCCGATGGCATCTCCCTCTGCAATATCATCAATTCCAAGCAAGTCGTAGAAATGATTGAGGGGGATTTCTCCTCCGTTAAGAACAAAATTTCTGTTTAAATGATACTCCGCTTGGAGTACTTTGCTGATTGTTGAGGTAAAATACCGCCCCGAGAAAGAATCGTAGAATAGGCGCTCTTCCTCGACTGCATCTTCGAATGCGAGAGATGAGTTGCCCATAATGCCTTGAGCTGAGATAATATGGTCTTTGTCAACTTTTTCAGCGACAAACGACTCCACAATCTTCTTATGGGCCTTCGCGCCGTACAACTCCTTGACCTTGCGTTTATAGTCGTTGTACTGGTGGCTCACGAGGGCGTAAGCGCTTGCAAGAGATGCCTGCTGTTTCCTGTTCAGTGTGTTAGCGCTGAAAATGCAGACGACAGTGACGGTGCCAGTTATCGCTGCTGGAACATAACACTTCCAGCACGATTTGACCATCTCTAATTTCGTCGCGGCGTATGGGTCGCCGTCATGATTTTTCCGGCTGTCGGCTCTGGCCATTTCAAGGGCCTTTGGGGTTGCTTTGACTGCCAAGACCGCCGTTGCCACAACACCAATGGCTCCTACGCACGTCAAGATGGTTGGAGATGCCTTTGTCAAAGCTCGTCCAGCCTCTCGGATTAGCTTTGGTTTCATTGCGTGTTCCCCTTTCAGAAAATATAAAAACCATCGTACTGGCTCAAAATTAAAGAGAATAGAATCGCCATCTGATTCCCCTCCATAATTCAGTGCAGGTTGTAAAATCTGCGAAAAAAGAGAAAGAGCCGCTGTCAGCGGCCCAATCCCTTAGAAACCAATGCTCTTCATTAGTTTGTTGAGTTCCTCTTTGGTAAGTTCCAAATCGATATCCAGATGCACATGTGTCCTGTCCTCCAGAATAGCGGTACGCAGTCCATTGAGCTGAATATTCACATTGTAGCCCAACCTATCGCGAATTGCTTTCCCAGCAATCCTCGACACAAGCCCTGTCATAAATTTCGATTCAATTTTCATCTCGTCCATACTCCTTAACCCCTTTCTTAGGTATTGGTATCCATAATAGAGGCTGCGGATTTGGCGCTAAATCTCGCGCCTGTCGAACACCGTCTCCCACCGTTCCTTGAGAAGTGGTTTCATCTTTAGCGCCCACATGATTTGCCTGATCGTAACCGTGGGCCAAAGCCCGTCCGTGCAAGCTCCAGCCCGCTTATCAAAGAATTCTTTAAACTTAGAATTCAAATATAAATCGTCGGTTAACCAAGAATCTACCTCTGTCCAAAACGTACTTTTTGTATCCGGGTCATACCGTTGCTGTATCACAGCTAAACCCTTTTCACCAATCTGAAACAGGGTACAGCTGTCATACACCGGATGATTACAGATATACCGTTTCCCATACATCGACAGGTAAATGGCCGGCTTCTCATAGTGGTATCGCATGACTGCCTCCGAATAAAAAGAGAAAGAGTCCCTGTGATAGGACTCCTTCTCCGCATAGATAATGCTTAGTCGTCAAACATCTTGCACGATGCTTTGCAGTAAGGGTACGCTCCTCCACACGCTCTGCATCCAGCGGGCGGCATATCATTTCTGAAAATCAGGTACTCATTACCTCTTTCGTCGAGTACGAGTTCCATTTCGTCTCTATCCTCGTACTCATAGTCCATCTCGTCAATCTCCCATCCGCACGATGGGCAGGTATAAATATCACATCCACCTTCTGGATCTTCTCTCCGATCCATGACCGCGCCGCACTTGTTGCAGATTGCATATCCCTTGTTCAGGTAGTCCATCAATTCGCTACCTTCCGGTTTGATAATCTTGTTTCCCTTCTCACGCACTTTCATTACCTCCTGTTAATCTGGAAGTGACTGTAGTATTATATAGCACCTCCGGTATTAAGTCGAGAGATATAAAGAGCTCTTTTTCATCTCCTTCCCATAAAGCACCCTGTAAAATCGACGAAAAAAGCGAAGAGACCATGTTTTTACACAGTCTCTACGCTTATGCAGCCTTAACTCTTCCGTGTAGGTCTAAAGCGGTTGAATAGATTCTTGAATGTCTGCGAGGTAAATGTTCCGGTCTCCTCAAACTTGAGGCCCCTCTTCATCCACACGCCGTAGAACACCAGCGGCAACAGCAAATCCGCAGCCGTCAAACCAATCTTCACATACCGGTCGATGACCTGGTCGCTAAGCTGACGCCGTTTGAACTGTTCATCACAGGCACGGACGGCCTCGCTTTCAGCGGCTTTGATCTCATCGATACGGAGCTTGTGCAACGCTGTGAGATTCTTAATTGCCTCCGGCTTCTTTTCATCGTCGGGTGACAGGGAAACTAACTGGTTGAGCTCCACCTCGATTGCCTCGTCCAGCAAATTCTTGATCTCTGCCATTTTAAATCTCTCCTTTCACATTTTGAGTTGGCTCCATAATAGTCACTGCTATTCGTGCGGAAGGAAATCTTCAACTCGAACTTGGAAGACAACATACTTCTTTTGCATAATGGTGTATACGTCTGTACCAAGCTCAAGGAACAAGTATGGTTCGCAAGAATGGTCGGACCAATCCACTCGCAAAGTTCCGATCGGACGCTTAGTTTTGGTAAGTCGACCAATCACAATCCCGAGTGCGATGGATATAAATACAATAATAATTTCCATAAGACACCTCTCAAAACAATTTTCAGAATTTTCAACCCGGGGCATTTTTCAAATACCAATTTAGCATGTTCTCCTGTCACCTGTGTGCTGGAAAATATAAAGAGAAAGAGGCCCTGTTACAGGCCTCCCTCTCCTTTTATGGTCACTCTCTCGCCTTATCCAGCAGCCAGAAAAACCGCCTGTACCGGTCGTAGTAGACCTCCCGACAGCATGGGATGTTATACCGCATTTTCAACGCGTCATAGGACAGCCCTTCGGTCACAGCCCGCAAAATATAAGTGTAGATTTCTGGGTCGGCCCCGATAGCCGCCTGCTCTACCAGCTTCATACGGTCGCTGAAGAACAGCCTCGACTCCGCACATCTGGCAGTCGGGTCACCATGGATCTGACCGCTGTGGACAAAGATTGCCAGATCAGCCGGACGGTGGCTGAGACTGTCAAGTGCTGCGTGAGCCTGCCTCCAGATAGGATATTGGAGACAGAAATGCTTGAGCTCGTAATAGCGATGTCGCTCAATCCAGTATTTGTTTTTTCCCGAGACTTCGGGGCGTATAGCAGTTCCCATTGACATTCACCTCGCTTTCGATATCTATTCTAAATAAGCGACGGCTTTTTGTTAAAAAGAATTCGGTCAAAAGGAAAGAGCCCCTGTTTCAGGACTCAATCCTTTGCGAATCACATTTTGCTCAGGTAAACAACGCCTTCACGAAGCCACACCTTAATAGGGTAGCCAGAATGCTTGGCGGCAACTCCCAGACACGACCGGCAGACCTTTGCAGATTTATAATCGCGCTCGCTAAAGTCGATTTTCACAACATCAGCGTCGCCTCTCATAAACTCCTCCATAAGGTCTTGCAGGCGATGCTTGCCCCGCCGCTTAGGTACAGCCTCCACAGGTATAAGTTTCATGTTTGTTCTCTCCTTTCAAATATGGATTCCTCCATAAAAGGAGCTGCGATTTATGCGCTTTCCAGTTTGCCATTGTGAGCTCGCAAGGATGGTCCTCAAAACCAATCGTCTCACAGGTAACAAGGCCCTCTAAAACGCCAAGAATAACTTCCGCCTCATACTGCTTATACGGAAATATCAATTCCGGCAGCTCTCTATGAAACGCTCCACACTTGGAGCAGCGGAGCCGGCGTATTTTAACCCAAGCTGTGGCTCGATTCTTTGTCCGTACAATTCTTGGAACTGTCCCATAATACTTCAACTCTCCGCCACATTTGGGACAGATAGACACGTCTGCACAAACCATTTTCAGTCCTCCGCTAATCTAGATTAAAAATTTGTGTAGAAATATGTTTACAAACTCTTACTTGATGATATATGATAAATAAGGAATGGTGCAAGCCTTAGGAGCAAAAAAGAGTCCACGTTTCCGCGGACTCTCTTCCCAATTTTGAAGCCGCAAAGCCGCCGCATATGAAGGAGTGATTTTATGCCGTTGCCACAGGAGAACCGATACACCATGGCCCAGGCTATGACATGGGATGAAGGCGACCGCATAGAGCTGATCGATGGCTCCCCAGTGATGATGGCGCCGCCTACCAGAGCACATCAAAGGGCGGTTGCCGCTCTCATAGCCCAGCTCTACGACTATCTGAAGGAAAAGAAATGCGAGGTCTACCCAGCTCCCTTTGCCGTCCGCCTGTTTGAGCTGGACGGCGACCGGCCGGAGGATGTGGATACATTGGTAGAGCCAGATATCTCTGTGGTATGCGACCCCTCCAAGCTGGATGATATCGGCTGCAAGGGCGCGCCCGATCTGATTATGGAGATTCTTTCCCCATCCACCATCCGCCATGACCGCTTTACCAAGTTTAATCTATACCAGCGGGCCGGAGTACGGGAATACTGGATTATAGATGCTGCCAACCAGTCGGCACAGGTCTTTGTCCTGGAGGACGGACGATATGCAGCCAAAGATTTTGGTGCGGCTGGCGACACGCTACAAGTGAATGTCTTGGAGAACTGTGCCATAGACCTGTCGCAGGTATTTCCTGAATAACCAGAAAAAGAGACCAAAGGATACACTTTGGCCTCTTTTCGCGTCTTGCATATGGATTGCTTGAATTATAGGTTGGTTCCACATTTGTAATCTGCCTATTTGGTATAGATTGTAGAAGCCGTGGATCCAATCGTTCTGGGGATGCGGCTGGTGGATGTATGCGACTGCCGGCCCTGTGACTGCGAGCTTACCGAGATTCCCCCCTGCATCTGCGCCTGCTTTGGCTGCGATCTCCACTTCGGCAATGAGGGCCGGCGGCTCTATGTCAGCCTTGGGCAGTTCTCTATCATCCGTCTGGAGCGGGACACTCAGCTGCTCATGCCTGCCTACGACTACTGTGTCCCGGAGAAGGAGTGCGCCTGCGGCACCAGCAGCGACGACGACCCCTGCGAGATCTTCCGCCACGTCAGCTTCCCTCTGGACGAGTTTTTCCCGCCCAACACCCTGTCTTCCACCTCTAATGGCGGCAGCAGCTGCTGCTGACCAGTACGCAGCTCCATGCGTCCACGTCAGGAGGCCGGGCCTGAAAAATGAACAGCCCCAGTAAATACGGTCAATAGGCGCAGACCCCCTGATGTAGGAAATAACACTACATCAGGGGGTCCTTGTTAGGCCGCTGCACCCAGTCCTTACAATTTTTAGGCTCAAGAACTATCATGCACACAGGGTACAAGGGCCGACACGGTTTTTCGGGATCCAAGCCGGCCGCTGGAAACGTTCCAAACACCTTCTGCGGTTTCCGCTTTTGGTTGCGCCCTGCGGCCCCATGCGATATAATAATACGCATGAAGACATCCCGTCAAAACCCAGGAGGTGGTACAATGAAAGGAAAGAGCAGGCTGTTTTATGCCTTGGGCGGCTTTGCCCTTGGGGTATTGCTCACCGCCGGGATCTGGCTGTGGAGTGGTCCTGCGTTGGATGCGAATGCCGCTGGCGCATTGCATGACGGCCAGAGCGAACCCTGTGCCCTTCTCCCCAGTCCCAGCCCAGGCTGGCTGATTCCCCTCCGTGACAGCCCAATCCCGTTGGAGGATGATGGCCCCGGCATCCCCGCCCCAGCACAGCCAACTGCTCCTGCCTGGGACAGCGCCGCTGTCTATACCGGAGGCGATACCGTGCGCTATCAGGGCCGCCAGTACCGCGCCAAGTGGTGGACGCAAGGGGAATTGCCTGACCGCAGCGATGTGTGGGAAGATCTCGGCATCCTGAGCGGCGAGGCCGTACAGCCCTCGAAGGCGGACAAGCTCTCGTGTGTGGATTTCGGCATTGTGACCCACCTTTGCTACGCTTTCGCCATCCCTACGGCAGACGGCGGTCTGCGGGATCTGGACAACCCAGACACAGCCAGGGCGCTGATCCGCTCCGCCCACGCCAACGGGGCCAAGGTGCTCTTATCCGTGGGCGGCTGGAGTTATAACGACAGTCCGTTGGAGCACGTGTTTTTGGCGGCCACCGCTGACGGCGCCAAGATACAGCGGTTTGCGGAAAATATCCTCGCCATGTGCAACGCCTATGGCTTTGACGGCGTGGACATGGACTGGGAGCATCCCCGGGTGGATGGAACCAGCGCCAGGCAGTATGAGACCTTGATGCTGATTCTGTCTGAAAAGCTCCACGCCCAGGGCAAGCTCCTCACCGCAGCGGTGCTCAGCGGCGCCACCGCTGACGGCAACATCTACTACGACGCAGCCGCCCACACTGACGCGGTACTCAATGCCGTGGACTTCATCAATGTTATGGCCTACGACGGCGGCGATGGATCGCGGCACTCCCCTTATCAGTTCGCCGTAGACTGCGGAACTTACTGGAAGGACACCCGGGGCCTGCCTGGGTATAAGGTAGTGCTGGGCGTTCCCTTTTACGCACGGCCCAGCTGGGCGGACTATGCGGCCATTCTGGCCGCCGTTCCCGATGCATACTGCAGGGATCATGTCACTTACAACGGTATGGAGGTCTATTATAACGGTGTGGACCTCATCGCGGAGAAAAGCAGATACGCCAAGGAGACCTTGGGCGGCGTCATGATCTGGGAGCTGACCCAGGATACCAGCGATGCCGGCAAGAGCCTTTTACAGACCATCGGGCGGGTCTCAAAAGAATCCTGATCACCCAAAAAGACCTGCCGTCTGCATTACGCGGACAGCAGGTCTCTTTTTTCTTTTCCTATGGGCCGGCTTAGCGTCTGTTTGAAAACCCGTCCTTTGGGTGTTTAGCAGGTTTTCAAACAGATGAGGAGACTCACTTTTCCGACAGCTGCCTCATCCGTTCATCCGCCCAGATAACTCGATTCCGGCCCTGCTTTTTCGCGTCATACAGCATCGTATCCGCGATTTTTAAGTAGGAGGTATAGGAGCTTTCTACCTGGGGAATAACGGTAACGCCTCCAATACTCACCGTGACCCATTCAGATACCGACGGATCGTGGGGAATATGCAGGTTCTCTATCGCCTGCCGGACCTTGTTCCAATGCTTAAACGCCTTTTCTGAGTGATCTCCCAGGACAAGCGCCACAAATTCCTCTCCGCCGTAGCGGGCGATAAAATCCGTACTGCGCTTCAAACAAGAAGACGCCGTCTTCGCCACTGCGGCGATCACCTTATCTCCGGCGGGATGACCGAAGGTGTCGTTGTATACCTTAAAGCGGTCAATGTCAAATATGCAGATGGAAAACGGAACCTGCATTCGGGCAGCCTCCCGCCACTTTGTAATACTGTAGCGGTCATATCTGCGCCGGTTGGCGATTCCAGTCAGCTGATCCGTCATAGACTGCCACTCCGCCTGCCGGCGGTAATTATACAGTTTGACATGTGTGTTGACCCGCGCCTTTACAACTACAGAATGGAAAGGCTTTGTAATATAGTCCACCGCGCCCAGCACAAGCCCCCGCTGTTCGTGCTCCACATCGGAGAGGCTGGTGATCAAAATGACCGGCACGCTCTGGGTGATGATTTCCTCCTGCAATTTTTTCAGTAGCGTAAACCCATCCATCCCCGGCATCACAACATCCAGCAGAATGAGCACATAGTCCTCATTGCTGGCGCGGTACAGTCCCTCCTCCGCCGTCTGGGCAATTGTGATGTCATACTCGTCCTCTAGAATGGCTTTTAACTGCACCGCCTGCAGGGGGCTGTCGTCAACAATCAGTATCTTTTCCATATCTGCACTCCTCATTTTGGTTACTCAAACCAGCTGTTTAACAACATAGTTTTCACTTTGCTGCAACCGAAAAAAGGCTGCTTGTCAATTCCACTCCATTATACCTTGTTTTGCTTAGAAATGACACCCCCTTTTCCTCAATTTTCCGAAACAAAACAGACCAAACAAATCTTTTTTCCATGAACAGTAAAATTTCCCTTGAAATCCTGACGGATTTCAAGGGAAATCTTTACCGCCTACCCTGCCATCGGTTGACGGGCCTCACCAAGAGACTGTCACCGCTTTGGCCTGCTGGTTTTTGATGATACCCTGCGGGCATAAAAACGCTATAAGGCGTTTGCGACAAACTCAGGGCCGGGCCTGAATGCTCAGACCCGGCCCTCTTTATACCTGGTTTGTATTATTCCTCGTGCTCACAGCCGCAGCCATCGTCCTCATCTTCACAGCCACAGTCACACCCGGACACGTCCAAGGCGAACTTCTCCTTGCAATTGGGGCACTGAATGACCCCTGCCGCCAGCACATCTTCATCAATGACCAGCGTCTCCTCGCAGTTGGGACACTCCACCTCAAAGAAGTCCTCATCCTCGCAGCCGCAGCCGTCCTCCTCGTCAAACACGACTTTCTCCACGTCGGACAGATCATCGGAAATGGCGTCAATCTCCTCCCCCAAGGCCTCAACGCTCTCCTCCAGGTCCTCCAGCGTCATCCCAACTTCTTCCAGAATCCCAATCATCACAGAGATCAGCTTGCCCTCTTTGGACTTGTCCACGTCGATGTTCAGGCCCTCGGCCAAACCCTTCAGGTAGGCCACCTTCTCGGAAATCGTCATGATAAAACCTCCTTATTCTTACGGCCTGTACAGCTGCAATTACCCCTTGCAGCGCTCCAGATACTCACCGGTGCGGGTGTCGATCTTAATCTTGTCGCCGGGGTTGATGAACAAAGGCACCTTGATCTCTGTGCCTGTCTCCAGAGTGGCGGGCTTGGTCACATTGGTGGCGGTGTCGCCCCGGAAGCCGGGATCGGTCTCCGTGACCTCCAGCTCCACAAAGGTGGGGGGATCCACGGCAAAGATCTTGCCCTTGTAGCTGCTGATCTTGCACACCATATTCTCTTTCACAAAGCGGAAGTTATCCCCCAGGGTATCGGCGCCGATGGGCACCAGGTCATAGGTCTCTCCATCCATGAAGTAGTACAGATCGCCGTCGCTGTAGCTGTACTCCATGTCCCTGCGCTCCACATAGGCGGGCTCGAACTTGGCGGTGGGGTTGAACGAGGTCTCTGTGACCGCGCCGGTGATGACATTTTTCATCTTGGTACGCACAAAAGCGGCACCCTTGCCGGGCTTCACATGCTGGAACTCGACGACCTGCATGACCTGGCCGTCCATCTCAAAGGTCACGCCGTTGCGGAAATCACTGGCAGTAATCATTGGTAACACATCCTCCAAACAGGTAATTCAAAATAAGCGTACATTATTCTACCCTATTTTCCCCCGCTTGGCAAGAGGAAAGCGGATTTTGTGGCAGAAATTCCAGCCGTGTCCCTCTGCGGCCTGTCCTTCTTCCGGCTTTAAGCGCTTCCTAATCCCACCAGAAATACCAATTAGATGACTTGGACACCAGCGCCGCCAGCAGCTCTATCCGTTCCATCCCCTGGTCCACAATGTCAGCGCAGTAGCCGTACTGCTCTCTGGCCACCTCCGCCGCATGTTCCCGGGGCACCGGCCGGGGCAGCACACACTCCAGCACATCGTGGGTCACCACCGCCGGCGCCGCGCCGTACCGCTCATACCAGCGCCTGTGCAGCGCCATATGGGTCAGGGTGTCCAGGCACTCGTTCCACCCGCCGAAGGGCAGCCAGGCGAAGACCTCCCAGGGATGTTTTACCGGAATCTCTGCCAAAAGCAGCGGCTCGGTCTGCCGGGGGACGCCAAAGTCCCAGTAGCCCATAAGCCCGCTGTCCTCCAGCTCCGGCAGGTCCTCCTCCGGCAGCGCCCCGCAGGGCTCCACCCCTTTGCACAGCTCCTCCATGCACTGATCGCCGTCCGGCAGCGGGGTTGCCAGGATTTTCTGACGGAACCGGACGGTCCGTTCCAGATCCTGGGGTACCTGTTCACAGTCCGGCTCGGTATTTATGAGAAGACACTCCAGCAAAATTGGGTCCGCGGGTATCAGTACCGGCGTAAATCCTTCCCCCTCTCCCCGGCGGCGGGCCGCCTCATAGGCCGCCATAATGGGGGCGTCGTCTGTCATCGGCCCAAACCGCTGGCACGGACAGCCCAGATAGCGCTCCAGCTCATCCAGCAGCTGGCCTGCTTCCAAATCACGCAGCGACATTGTTTCTCCTCCCGTTTTTCAGGCCCTGCATTTCGGATCGAAGGTTATTTTCCGGCCTTGTCCAGGGCGCTTTGGGCGGCAGCGGCGTCGTTGGCCACCACCAGCAGCACCGAGTTCCCCCGCCGCTCCAGAATAGCATTGTCCAGCTTGCCCACCTCCTGGGGAAGGTAGGACTCCAGCGCGGCCCTCTGATCGGCCACCCGCTGTTCCAGCGCGGTATAGGCCGTCTCGGCGGCGTCCCCGTCCGCCAACACCAGCACGGCAATCTCCTCCGCCCCGGCGGTGAGGGAGGTATACACCGCGTACTCGTTCAGGCTGCCCTCGTCAATATGGTACAGCGCCTGGCACACCTGGTCCTTTTCCATCTCCGCCAGGGGCTGCTCAAACGCCCCGGAGTCCTGGAGGGCTTTGGCCACGCCGGCGGGGTCGAACGCCTCTGCCCCGCCGCCCCCGCCGCAGGCGGACAGCATCAGGCACAGCCCCGCCGCCAGCGGGGCAAACGTATGCGCTGTCAGATGACGCATAATAAAAACTTCCTTTCCGTCCAATGATGTATAAGAGCCTAATCTTGAAATGCACAAAGCATTCCTGCGCTTTTTGCCTTGCGGGACAGCAAACTCCCACGGCAATCCAGCGCCCCCCCGTTTGTGAATCCAGGTTCTAAGCGCTATTCCGCGCCGACTACAGTGTGGTTCATCAGATAGGCCAGCCAGGTCTGGTACCAGTCCTTGGTAAAGTGGACGCCGTCTACGGTGTTCTCCCGGTTCAGGATCCCCGCCTCGTTGGACAGCGCCCCGGCCACGTCCACCAGATAGACCTGCTTGTCCGCCGCCAGGCGCTCAAAAATGCCGTTATAGACCGCTATTTTCTCGTTATTTACATAGGAGCCCCAGTATTTGGCGCACAGCTCCGGGTTCACCGGCACCAGATTTTGCAGGTAGATCACCGCCTCCGGCTGGGTGGCGCGGATTAAGTCGATGAGGGCGCAGAACTTCTGATAGAAGCTCTCATCGTCGTTATAGCCCAGCTCGTTGACCCCCAGAGAGAGGTAGACCTTCTGAAATTCCCCCCGGTGATTTTTCAGCGCCTCCTGAATGGAGCACTTCTTTCCGTCCAGGTTCAGCACCTGCTTGGGGTGCTCCTCCATCACGTCAAAGACGGTGATCCCCTTGTAGCAGTAAAAGGTGCTCCCCTTTATGCCGCTGTAGAGCTGAAGGCCATCCGTGCGGGAGTCGCCGATGAAGAGTGCGTCGGAGAAGTAGTCCATGCTCACCCTCTCCCCCTCCGGCACCGGCTGAGAGAAATCAAAGGCCGGCGGGGCGGGGGTCGGAGTGGGCGTTGGGATCGCGGTGGGGACGGGCGTCGGCGCCGCCGTGGGCAAAACCGCAGGCAGGGCGGCAATAGAGGGCTCTACCGGCGTCACCGCCGGGATCGCCATCGCCGTCTCCTCCGGCACGCTGGCCCGGCTCAACGCCGGGGCGGACAGCACCCCGGTACACACCACCAGCCCCGCGGCCAGCAAAATGGGAGAGGGGCGGGAGGAGCGGCGGCGGACACGGGCGCCCTTTCTTCTGGTATCAGACATAGTAAACCTCGCTTTATGTATCGTTCAACAACAGCGCTTGTAGACTGGGAAAGTCGTGTACTTCAAAGGTGGGGCGGATTTCCGTCTCGTTGGGCGCACACTTTGGGTTATACCAGACGGTATCCAGCCCCGCTCCGGCGCCGCCCTGGATGTCGGACAGGAGGGTATCTCCCACAACCACAATCCCCTCCGTCCCGGTGAGACCCATTTTCTCAAATACCGCCTGGAAAAACTGGGGCTGGGGCTTCTGACTGCCCAGCTCCTCCGAGATGAAGAGCCACGGGATCAGTTCTCTCAGGGGGGAGCGCCCGAACCGGCCCCGCTGGGCACAGGCGATTCCGTTGGTCACAATGGCCAGGGTACAGCGGGATGCCAAGGCTTGGCACAGCTCCAGCGCCCCCGGCAGCAGATCTGCCCCCCGGGCCAGATGGTCCAGATAGCAGCGGTTGAATTCCTCCGGGTCATCCTGTCCCCCCATTACCTGGGAAAAGAAGTGAAAACGGCTGCGGGCCAGCTCCTCCCGTCCGATGGTCCCTAGGTCAAACCGGCGCCACAGCACCCGGTTGATGGCCAGATAGAGCCCCTCGGTCAGAGTGTCAAATGGGTAGCCGCGGTCCTCCAGAGCCTGCTGGAGGGCCCGGCGCTCCGCCCTGTCAAAGTCAAACAGGGTGTTGTCCGCATCAAACAGCACATAGTTGTAGCGCGGCATGGTCATCCCCTCCTATTGTGTCATTTGCTCCGTTTCCCCTGCCGGAAGACCACCCACATCCGCATCACCGAGGATACCAGCAAGATCCCCAGCGCCAGCGCCCCGGACAGGCCCAGGGTGTGCATTCCCCGGCTGAGGAAGTGCTCCATATCGCTATGCACCGCGTACTCCATGGTGTAGTAGATCCCCGCACCGGGGACCAGGGGAAAGATGGAGATAAGCAGATAAGAGGTGGCTGGGCACTTGCGGATGCGGGCCATAACCTCGCAGTAGATGGACAGGGCCACTGACGCAAAAAAGTAGCGCACAATCTCGCTGGGATAAAAGGGGGCGGCCAGAAGATAGACCAGCCAGCCCACCGCGCCACCCAAGGCGGAGATGGGGACCTCCTGTCCGTGGATATTAAAGGTCACCGCGAAGGCCAGACAGCCCACAAAGGCGTAGAGGCAGGGCAGAAAGTAATAAAAGCTGTACATATCCGCCGCCTTTCTACAGCGCCTGGGCCACGCTGAGTACAAAGCCGGTGCCCAGGGCAATGGCGGTGGCGGTGAGCAGCGCCTCTACACTCTTGTTGATGCCGGCGTTCATGTCCCCGGACATAATGTCCCGCATGGCGTTGGTAAAGGCGATCCCCGGCACCAGCAGCATCAGCGCGCCGATGGTAATAAAATCCAGGTTGTCCCCCGCCCCCGCGGCCACTAGGGCCAGGGCGCACACCGCCGCCACCGCACCGCCGGCCATGGTGCGGATGAACACGTTGGCCCGCAGGCGGTTCATCACCGTGACGCACAGGCCGATGGCAATGCTGCACAGCCCGCCGCACACTGCGTCCCGGGGATTGCCGCCAAAGAAAAGGGAGTAGCACCCGCCCCCCACAAAATAGCACGCCAGCTGCACCCACAGCGGGAAGACGTAATGCCGCTGCCGGATGGCCTCCATCCGCTCCAGCGCCTCCTCCAGCCGGGGGGGCGCCTGGCTGATTTCCCGGCAGAACTCGTTGTAAGACTCCAGCAGAGAGATGTCCAGCCCGTGGGCCGGAATGCGGCGTACTCTGGTGTGGGCGTGGCCTGTGGCGTCGGTAAAGCTCACAATCAGGCAGTTGGGGATGGCGAATACCTCCCCCGTCTCTATCCCATAGGCGGCCAGCAGATAGGAGACCGACTCCTCCACCCGGTAGGTCTCGGCGCCTGCCTCCGCCATGCGGAAGCCCACCTCTGCCACCAGGTCCAGCAGCTGGTCATAGTCAAATCCCATGATTGGCCTCTTTTCTTAAAAAAATCACAAAAAATCAAGATGACATAATTCACCCTGATTAGAGCTTACTCCATTTTGACGCAGGGCACAAGGGAAAAGTTTTCGCCTGCGCAAAATTCATCTTTTTGTGCAGGCCCGGCGGGAATTTAGGGGACTAGCTGGGAGAATTGCCGGATCCTCCGGATTC
Organism: Pseudoflavonifractor sp. 524-17; assembly: GCF_009935845.1. Lineage (GTDB taxonomy): Bacteria > Bacillota > Clostridia > Oscillospirales > Oscillospiraceae > Pseudoflavonifractor_A. Next base: position 81,271 of record NZ_QWEK01000014.1, read on the forward strand.
CACCGCCTGCCGCTCCTTTACCAGCTCGTCATAGAGCTGGCAGAAGGACCAGGCGGCGTTGCCGGGGGTGAGTACCGCCTTGTACACCTGCTGGGAAACCCCCGCCTTGACCAGAGCCGCCAGCACCTGGTCCAGCGCACGGCCCCCCACGCCGGAGAAGACCATAATGCTGTCGGGAATGAGGCCCGTCCCCTCCCCCACCGGCGATTGGGTTTTTATGCCGGCAAAGCTGCCCACCGCCTGCCCCAGCAGCTCCTGGGGGATCATTTTAATGCGCAGGCCCAGGCGGACGAAGACCAGCTTCGCTTTCGCCGCCTCCTCCTCGCTCCCCCCATTATAGTAGAGCACCATACCGTTTGTTCTGGCCATTTTTCCAGCCTCCTACTCTGCTTGCTCCGCCGTCTGGGCGCTCAGACCGGCAAAGGGGGTAAACTCCACCCTGCGCAAGAGGAACATGCCCAGCAGCACAATGACAAAATTGCTGATCACCATGGCGTACCACACCCCCGCCGGACCCACATCCGTGCAGGTCTTGAAAAAGAGGATCAGGGGCAGGCGCACCCCCCACAGGCGCATGGTTGACATAAGAAAAGAAAACTTGGTCCGCCCCGACCCGTTGAACACACCCAGATAATTTTGAAAGAGGGACATCAGGGGCTGGGTCAGCAGCACCCAGAAGAGATACTCCACGCAGGCCGCCTGGGTGGCGGCGTCGTTGCTCAGCCCCGCCGCCAGCGCCCCCCGGAAGGGGAACAGCGCCAGACTGCCGGCGATGGCCAGTACCAGCCCCACATTGCGGCTGACCTTGTAGGCCTGCCGGGCCCGCTGGCCGCTGCCGGCGCCGATGTTCTGACCCACGTAGGCGGCCAGCACCGTCCCCAGGGCGAGCATGGGCATCAGCAGAATGTTGGACACCTTGTTGCCCACGCTGAACGCCGCCACAATATGGTCCCCATAGCTGAGAATCGCCGCCTGGAGCACCAGAAAGCCCAGAGAGCTCAGCGCCTGACTGGCGGCGGCGGGGGTGGCGATGGCGGTCAGGGCCGCCAGGGGCTCCCTGCGCAGGCGCAGATATTTGAGCTCAATATACAGCGCCTGCCGCCGGGAGAAGAGAAGGTACACGCACAAGGGGCAGATGGCCACATTGCCGATGGTGGTGGCCAGCCCCGCGCCGAACACCCCCAGATTCATCCCCTTGACAAAGACGGCGGTGAGCACGATATTCAGCCCCACCGCCCCCAGTGAGAGGAGCACCGGGGTCACCGTGTCCCCCTGGGCCTGCCGGATGGCCTGGAAGGCGGTGAACAGGAAGGTGAACAGCAGCTCGAAGGAGCGCACCCGCACATAGGACACGCTGCACGCCAGCACGTCCCCCTGGGCCCCCATGGCCGCCAGCACCGCGGGGGCCAGAAAATAGAGCAGCACATTCAGCACCACGCCAAAGATCAGCGCCACCCCAGTGAGCAGGCCGGCGTTCTCCCTGGCCTGCTCCCGCCGGTCCCCGCCTAGCAGCTGGCTCACCACCGCCACCCCTGCCACGGCGAACCCCGCCTGGAAGGAGGTAAAGATGTTGATCAGGGGCCACGCGATGGACACACCCGCCTGGGCGGCCACCGAGTTGGCCGTCTGGCCGATGAAATAGGTATCTACCAGCTCGTTGAAGGCCCGCATAAAATTGGCCCCAAAGATTGGGGCCGCGAGGATGAGGAACGCCTTGTACAGATTCGGCTCCCGCAAAAGCAGGTCAGAACGGTCTCGCGCCACGGGAAACCCTCCTTATTTTTCTTCTCGGTCCAACTCCTCCACCAGCTTGGCGTTGGGATAGATCCGCTCCATGCGCTCATTGGGGAAGCAGCGGTCCAGCCACAGGGCAACCGCGCCGGCGGGCGGGGCCGGGTCGATCTGCCGCTGGTGATACCGCCCCAGGGCCAGGGAGGACACCGCCATATCGGACACCAAAAAGACCACCAGCACCCATGTGCCTATCTTTCCCACCCGGGGGGGAATTTTTTCAATCAGGCCGGACAGCCTGGGATAGATGCCCTTCAGCCAGGCCACCGCCGCGAAGCCCCAGAAAAAGCAGAACAGCAGGTTGATCCGCCCCCCCAGGTTGAAGGGCAGGTGGCTGTAGTCCCAGAAGATGGCCCCGAAGACCAGCTCGGTAAAGACGCTGCACATGTACTCATAGACGCCCCCCAGTACCGTGCCGGCAAAGAAGATCTTCCCCTCCCGCTGGTCTTTATATTTGTAGAGGGCGGCGGTGAGCAGCACCGCGCCCAGCCCCCATACCACGCTGAAGGCACCCCACACCAGGCTGCTCCGGCTCATCCAGAAGCCCATGCTGAACCGGCAGAATACCGTCTCAATCAGATCCCCTAGGAAAGCCGCGATGAAAAAGAGCCACACCAACTTGTGAAAGCAGCACCCAAAGGCGAAAACCGACGGCGGGGCCTCCTTCTTCTCCCAGTAGGCCTTGGCGATCTGCTCTACCTGGAGGTTGGGGTAGGCCTTCATCATGCGGCGCTGGAGCCGGCCGGTGATGGCGTTGCCAAAGTTGGTGGAGATATTGCGGAAATCCTCCTCCAGCTCGTTCAGCCGCCGGATGCGGAAGCGCAGCTGAAGCACGGAGAACAGAGAGAGCAGAAAGTCCAGCCCCAGCAGAATCAGGGCGATGAGCAGGGCCGTCTCCCCCGCTATCCGGGGGATCAGGCCCAGCAGCCGGGCCAGCAGCGGGTTGACAACCCGGACGCAGACTACCGCCAGCACGCCCCACACCGCCAGCAGCGGAACGGAGATGTACCCCTCAAACTGGAAGCGGTGCCGGGTAAAGTCCCACCACTTGCGGTGGAAAATCCGCTCCAGCAGGAAGCCGGTGACAAAGGTAATAAAGGCGGACAGCACCGCGCCCCACACAAAGAGGAAGAACAAAGTGTCCCGCAGTTCGGTGAGGAAGACGGCGAACACGATCCCCGCCACGCCGTAGGCGGGACACAGGGGTAAACCGAGAAAGCCGGTGTTGATAAACGAGTGCTTCCGTAGGGCGGCGGCCGCCACCCCAGCGCACCATCCCGCGATGGAGTAAATAAAGAAAAACCAGAACAGCTGATAGATTGAATATGCCATGGGGAGCTCCTTTCCAATTTACCGTGCCCAGGTCAGAACCTGCATTCACAACCGGAGAATGCTGGATTACCGTAGGATTTTGCTGTCCGGCAAGGCAGAGGACCCGGCCAGACCGCCTTCAACGGTTGTCAATACAGCTTCTCACATCCCGGACCGTGAGAATGTCCCCGTCTACGCGGAATTTTATCTCCAGACCGGCAAAGCACAGGCCGTACACCCGGTCGGGACTGTTTTGATAGGTGGGGCGGGGGTCCTGAGCCAGCACCCCTGCCAGGGCGGCCCGCCGGTCCGGCGGCACCCGCTCCAGCAGGGCGGGTGGGAAGTCCACCGCCAGCCGGGGGGCCGGCCGGTCCGGGGCAAAGCCGCCGGCGGCCTCTGGGTGGCTGTCCGCATAGGGGACATAGGGCTTGATATCGTAGATAGGGGTGCCGTCCATCAAGTCCGCCCCAGCCACCAGGAGCACGTGGCCCACATCGGGCCAGCGCTGGATTGCCAGCAAACGCACGGAAGACAGCCCGATGGGGTTGGGCCGGAAGGGCGAGCGGGTGGCGAACACCCCCATTCGCTCATTCCCCCCCAGCCGGGGCGGGCGCACCGTGGGGGACCAGCGCTCCCGTACCGCGCCGGAGAACTGCCAGATCAGCCACAGGTGAGAGAAGTCCTCCAGCCCCCGCAGGGCGTCCTTGTTGCGGAACTCCGGTTCAAAGACCACCGCGGCGCGCAGCTCCTCCACCAACCCGCTCTGCCGGGGGATGCCGAATTTTGTGGGAAAGTCGCTGCGAATCCGGGCGATCACCTGCACCGTATGGCGCTCACTCATGGCCTCTCCTCTCCTGTCCCCCGCACAACCTGGGGAACGGCTGAATTTTTGATCATAACGTATCAGAGTATAGCAGATCCGCGCCCGCATTGTCACCAAAAATTTTCCTTGGCCAGACAGCAAAAGCCGCCGCAGACCCGCAGGGCGTCACCCTTGCGCAGGTCCGCGGCAGAAAATCTTCTGTATTATTGCTCCCCTTCTCTGCGGGTCTGGGCGAAATGAGTCTTTACCGCCTTGGCTTTCCCCGCCCCGTTTTCCAGCAGGCGGACAATGACGGCGGCCAGCGTGCGGGCGGGGAGGACATAGGCCATCTCCTCGTCTGTCACGTGGAACTGGGCGCTGTGCAGTCCCCCCTGGAAGCCGCCGAACACCACCTGGGCGCTGGGGATCATCTGGGACACGTTCCCCAGGTCGTTGGAGAAGAAATTGTGCTCCCGAATCCGGGGCCGGACGCCGGTGAGCGCCTCCCCGCAGTCCTGCACCTGCTCCAGCAGGGCCATATCTACCTCATAGGGCAGGTAGCTTACCCCAGGTTTGCTGTCCACTGTGCAGCCAAGGGCCTCGGCGCTGCACCGGGCGATCCGCTCCACCTGGGCCCGCAGGCGGTCCAGGGCCCCCATGGTCTTCGCGGCGATTACCACCTCCAACTGGGCCAAATCCGGCACATTGCCCAGGCTCACACCCCCTTGGGTCAGGTTATAGGACACCCGGATATACTCCTGAGGATCGAAGGACTCCCGCAGGGCCTGGATTCCGTTGATCGCCAGCACTGCCGCGTTCAGGGCGTTGACCCCCCGCTCGGGACAGACCATGCTGTGGGCTGTCTGGCCGTGGAAGGTAAAGTGCAGCTCCGCCAGGCCGTTGCAGCTGGAGTTAATCATAATCGCGTCCGGGTGGTCCCGGTCGTTGACCAGGGCATGGCAGCCCAGCACCACATCAATCCCCTCCAGCAGGTTAAGCCGGATGAGCTCCTTTTTCCCCGAGTCCAGCGCAATGGCTCCATTTTTCTGCAGCATGTCCAGCAAAGGCGCAGGGATGCACTCCTCCGCCGGTACCGCGATGAGGCGGACATCCCCATCCAGCCGCGCCATAGCCCTGGTCTCCTTCAGCGCCTGGGCCACCGCCAGCAGGGCGGTGATCTGAATGTTGTGGCCGCAGGCGTGGGCTAGGCCCGTCTCGGGATTCGCCATGGGGTGATCTGGACAGTAGATGGCGTCCAGCTCCCCCTCCAGCGCCACGGTAACATCGTGGGACCGGCCCCGCAGGGTGGCAATCCGGCCAGTCACCACTGCCTGACTGGGCTCCAACCCCAGTTCTTTGAAAAAGCGCTCCACATACGCCCCGGTCTCATGCTCGCAAAAGCCAATCTCAGGCATTCCCTGGAGGGTCTTCCCCAGTTGCACCCACCGGGCTTTATTTTCACACAGATATTGGTCCACCTGCTGCGCCAGAGTTTCCACAGTCCTCCGCTCCTTTTCTTTTTCCGCCTGCTTTTTTCTCCACTATTTTGCGGTAACGCCATCATTATACCATAAACCGGGACGAAACGAAAGAGAAACACCAACGGAATCGCTGCAATGCTTTTCTTTTTTCCGCCGCTGTGTTATGATAGGGCGAAAAGGAGTGTTGCACAATGTCTTTTACACAGGAACAGGCTCTGGCGCTGCTGCGGACGTATAACAAAGAGAGCTTCCACCTGCGCCACGGCATTACCGTGGCAGAGGTGATGGACTGGTACGCCCATACGCTGGGCTACGGCCAGGAGGCGGACTTCTGGGCCGCCGTGGGGATGCTCCACGACATCGACTTTGAGCAGTGGCCCCAGGAGCACTGCGTCAAGGCCAGAGAACTGCTGGAAGCCGCCGGGGCAGAGCCCGCTCTGATCCGGGCGGTGGTCTGCCACGGCTGGGGCCTTACCGGGGCCGACGCCGCCCCGGAGCACGAGATGGAAAAGGTACTCTTTGCCGCCGACGAGCTCACTGGCCTCATCGGGGCCGCCGCCCTCATGCGCCCCTCCAAGAGCGTACAGGATATGGAGCTGTCCAGCCTGAAAAAGAAGTTCAAGGACAAAAAATTTGCCGCCGGCTGCTCCCGAGACATTATCCGTCAGGGCGCCGGGCTTCTCGGCTGGGAGCTGGATACCCTCCTGGAGCGCACCCTTCAGGCGATGAAGGCCAAGGAGGACGCCATTGAGCGCCGCTGCGCCGCCCTCTGACCCCTCGCGTCCTTGGCCCGGCCGCCGCAATCCGGCGGCCGGTTTCTTCAAAAGCTGTACCAACCGGCTCAGCACACATCTTCATCAAATTTTAATCTCCCCCTCCCCCATTGCAAACTGCCCAAAAATTGGGTATACTAGAGCGGTACCAAACGGCTGTCATTCACATAGAAAAAGGAGCGTGTATTTTGAGTCAGTCATCCAACGGCAAGAAACGCCGTGCCCCCAAAGGTCCCCTGGGCAAAATTATCCTGAACCTGATTGTCACCCTGGCGGTGGGCGCCCTCTATTTCTACGTCTCCCTCCCCGCCATCAACCCCCAGTCCGGCGACTTTTACAGCTTTCTCGGTCTTTTGTGTGTTGTCTATGTGGTCAGCGCCCTGATTACCTCCGGGTTTAATCTGAGCGCGGACGCCTCCGCCGGGCGCATGGCCGCCGTACAGGAGTACTTCCGCTTTATCAAAAACCAGTGCCTTCCTGTGGGCATCCTCTTCCTGGCGGTAATTGCCGTGGCACTCATCGGACAGATTATCTCCATGCCCATTTTCCGCGCCGCCGACTACCGGGATCTCCTCACCGTCCACACCGGCGACTTCGCCCAGGAGATCAATCAGATCTCCTTCAGCGAAATCCCCACTTTGGACCGGGACTCCGCTGAGTACCTGGGCGACCGACAGATGGGCACCCTCAGCGACATGGTCAGCCAGTTTGAGTTCTCCAACGACTCCACTCAGATCAACTACCAGGGCCGCCCTGTCCGTGTGGCCCCCATTGGCTATGCCGACCTTATCAAGTGGTTCACCAACCGGCACAACGGCCTGCCTGCCTATGTGCTGGTGGATATGGTCACCCAGGAGGCCAAGGTAGTCCGGCTGAGCGAGGGCATCAAGTACTCTTTTTCCGAGCCCCTCAACCGCAATATCATGCGCCACCTGCGCTTCCACTACCCCACCTTCATGTTCAGCACCCCACGGTTTGAAATTGACGAGAACGGCGACCCCTGGTGGATCGCCCCCCGCATTGTGAAGACCATCGGCCTCTTCGGCGGCACGGATGTCAAGGGCGCTGTGCTGGTCAACGCCGTCACCGGCGCGTGCGAGTATATGGAGGAGGTCCCCACCTGGGTGGATAATCTCTACGTCCCTGAGCTCATCATGCAGCAGTATAACTACCACGGCACGCTGGTCAACGGCTTCATTAACTCCATCTTCGGCCAGCGGGACGTGACAGTAGTTACCGACGGGTATAACTATATCGCCCTGAACGACGACGTGTATATGTATACCGGCGTCACCTCCATCAACTCCGACCAGTCCAACCTGGGCTTCCTGCTGTGCAACCAGCGCACCAAAGAGACCACCTTCTATGTCGCCCCCGGCGCCACGGAGAACGCGGCTATGCTCTCCGCCCAGGGCGTGGTTCAGGATCTGGGCTATACCGCCACCTTCCCACTACTGCTCAATATCGCCGGGGAACCCACCTATTTCATTCCCCTGAAGGACGCCACCAATCTGGTCAAGACCTACGCCATGGTCAACGTGGCCCAGTACCAGGTGGTGGCCACCGGCTCCACTGTCACCGAATGTGAGCAAAAGTATATCCAGCTGCTGGCCCGAAGCGGCATCACCACCGAGGAGGCCCTGCCCCAGACCACCGCCTCCGGCGTCATCGCGGAGATCCGCTCCGCTGTGCTGGACGGGGACACCCACTACTTCATCCGCCTGGAGGGGGAGGAGATCTTCTACTCCATCTCCGCCACACAGAACGAGCTGGCGGTCATCCTCAACCCCGGAGACACCGTCACCATTGAGCACGAGGTGGACAGCGGCAGTTCCTCCATCCTCTCCGGCTCCTCCGTCACCCTGGACCGGCGGGCCGCCTCTCCCCGCGCCTCAGCACCCCAGCCATAATCCCACCGAAAACCCGCCGGATTGCTTAAAATCCGGCGGGTTTTTCCGCACCCGCCACGGTGTCTCCGCATAGGATGGAAAAACGTGCGGAGGTGTTTGTGTGCAAGCGCTGTCTTTGTGTATGATTGTAAAAAATGAAGCCGACGTCCTGGCCCGCTGTCTGGAGAGCGCCGCCGGGCTGTACGATGAGCTGATTGTGGTGGACACCGGCAGCACTGACGCTACCAAGTCCGTCGCCGCCCGGTTCACCGATCAAATCTTCGACTTTCCCTGGATAGACGACTTCTCCGCCGCCCGGAATTTCGCCTTTGACCAGGCCACCCTGCCCCACTGCATGTGGCTGGACGCTGACGATATCCTCCTCCCCGCCGACCGGGAGGGCTTCCTCCAGGTCAAGGAACAGGCGCTCCCGGAGGCGGACGTAGTCATGGCCCCTTATCACACCGGCGCCGCCCAGGACGGCGCCCCCGCCCTGTCCTACTATCGGGAGCGCATCGTCCGCCGCTCCCCCCTTTTCCGCTGGAGCGGCGCGGTTCACGAGGCCATCTCCCCCGCCGGCAATGTCGTATATACCCAGGCCGCCGTCACCCACCGCAAGGAGAAGCAGGGCGACCCGGACCGCAACCTGCGTATTTTGCAGGGCATTGTGGACTCCGGCCGCAACCTCACCCCCCGGGAGCAGTTCTACTACGGCCGGGAGCTGGCCGGCCACAGCCGCTTTCAGGACGCCGCCCTGGTTCTGGAACAGTTCCTCACCGTGGGCTGGGGCTGGCGGGAGAACAGCATCGAGGCCTGCCGGGTGCTGGCAACCTGCTATACCGCCCTTCACAGCCCCCGCCGCGCCCTGCGGGCCCTGCTGGAGAGCCTGGCCTTTGACGCCCCCCGGGCGGAGGTCTGCTGCGACCTGGGCGCCCTCTTCCTGAACCGGGGGGACTACCCCGCCGCCATCCGCTGGTATGAGCAGGCCCTGAATTGCCCCAGGGACGACCGCTCCGGCGCATTCATCGTCCCCGCCTGCTATGACTACCTTCCCGCCATCCAGCTGTGCCTGTGCTGGTACCGCCTGGGGGACCGGGAAAAAGCCGCCGCCTGGAATAAACGCGCCGGGGCGGCGCGGCCTGAGGACCCCTTCTATCTCTACAATAAGGCGTTTTTTGAGCGGGAGGCGTAGGGCGGGCCGTCAATACCCATTGACCAACGCATCCAGCACCGCTGCCGCCACGTTTCCCGCAGCCTCCGCACCGCTGCCGCCCTCCTCCACCAGAACTACGAAGGCATAGGGCGCGTCCTCATTGCGCAGGAAGCCGGCAAACCAGGCGTTGGGGGCCTTGCCGCCTCCCACCTCTCCGGTGCCTGACTTGGCACAGATGTCCATATTGGGGAAACGGCCGGTCCCGTAAGTCATGGCCACATTGTCCGCCATTCGGTCCGCCAGCCATGCCGCCGTGTCTGCGCGTATCAGCGTTCCGGTCTGCTTTCTCAGATAGAGGGACCCCGGCAGCTTGGCGGCCGTCACGGTTTTCAGAATCAGCTGAGGCGCCGCCGCCCGTCCGCCGTTGGCAATGGCCCCCATCCACACCATCACGGCGCAGGGGTTCACCGCGTCGCTGTACTGTCCTACCCCTGCCCAGCCCAGATCCGCCCCTGCGGCCTGGGACACGTCGAACCGGCCCGCCGCCGTGGGAATGCCATTGACGCTGTAGGAGCTGGTCAGGCCGGCTTTTGACGCGTATTGGGTCATAGTCTCCTTCCCCAGCTCCTCCGCCAGCAGGGCAAAGGCCCCATTGCACGAGTTGGCGAACGCTCCGCCGATGTCCATGGCGCCGTGGGCATGGGGGCAGGTTACCGTGCCGCCCCCCACCGCCGTGGAGCCCGTGCAGGTAAAGGTGCGCTGAGGCAAATCCGGCAGCTGCTCCGCCGCTGCGGTCAGCGTCACTGTCTTGAAGATAGACCCAGGGACAAAAGTGCCGGACAGGAAGCGGTTCAGGTAGACTCCCTCGTATTGGGCGTCTCCATCCTCAATTACCGGCGGGCTCAGGGGGTCAAAGGTGGGCGCGGACACCATACACAGAATTTCGCCGGTCTTGTAGTTATACACTCCCACCGCTCCCTTTTTCCCGCCCAGGGCTTGGTAGGCAATGTAGTTGTACCGGGCGTCCAGGGTCAAATACAGGTCGCTTCCCGCTCCGAAGGGGCTGTAGGCTCCGGTAATCAGGTGGTAACCCGACAGCTTGGACGCAAAGGCCACCAGCGCCCCGGTACCAATGTTCCCCGCCGGATCCCCCACCGCGTGGAGGGTGGCCCGCCGGACAATCTCTCCATCGTAGTAGCGGCGGTTTCCCCCCTCGTCCACCCAGGAGAGCACGTCCCCGTCCCGATCCAGCACCCGGCCCACAGAAAGCTGGCCCTTGCTGTTATACAGATGGCGGTTGGCGGGAAAACCCGCCCAGCGGCCCGCGTTCCGCACAAAGCGGACGCAGAACAGCACCACACCCAGCACCAGCACCGCCGCCAGCAGCAGGCAGACCACCGCCCGCTTTTCAATCTTCCGCATGGCCGTCCTCCTCCCACCCGGGACCGAAGTCAAAGTCGAAATCCACCAGCTCCTCCTCGATGGGCACCGCCGGGCGGCGGGCCAGAGGGTCCTCCTGCTGCCGCTCCCTTTTCCGGTTGGGCAGGCGGATGGCAAAGCTGGCGTTCTGCCGGGTGTCCGTGGCTTTCAGGAAGGCCAGCAGCCCCCAGGAGCACAGCATGGACGACCCGCCGTTGGACACAAAGGGAAAGGTCACCCCGGTCAGGGGCAGAATGTCCACCGCCCCCAACACGTTCAGGCAGGTTTGGAACACCATCATGGAGGTGGCGGCGCAGGCGGCGATGAGGTAGAAACTGGAGCGGCCGGCCCGGCAGGCCCGCACAGCGAAGACCGCCAGGGTGACGATACAGCATACCGCCAGCACAGCGATGATCAGCCCCCACTCCTCGCACAGCATCCCGAAGACCAGATCCGTGTCGGCGGCAGGCACCCGGTGGAGCCAACCCCGGCCCGCGCCCACCCCCACCAGACCGCCGGAGGCGGAGGCAGACATGGTACGCACCTGCTGAAAGCCGCCGTCGCTGGCATTCTGCCAGGCGTGGCCCCAGGTGGCGAACCGGCGGAGGACGTAGGGCTTAATGCTCACCAGTACGAAACTGCCAAACACCGCGCCCCCGCAGATGAGGGACAGGGTGGCGAAATCCCCGGAGCGCAGGTAGGCGATAACCAGAAAGGTAATGAAGAAGATAGCCGCCGTGCCAAAGTCGCTCATCAGGGCCAGACAGCCCATACATGCCCCGGTCAGCACAATAAACAGCCCCAGATTCCGCTTGCGGAACAGCCGCTCCAGCGTGGCGGAGCCGGCGAAGATGTAGCAGATCTTGGCCACCTCCGAGGGCTGGAAAGACACGCCCCCTATGTTGATCCAGTTGGCCGCGCCATACTTCACCTGGCCCGCCGCTAATGACAGCCCCAACAGACAGATGGCGCCGGCGGCCATAAGCCAGCGGATCCGTTTTACCCGCTCCAGATCCCGCAGGAAAATGCCCAGCACCAGAAAGATCCCCAGCCCCAGCACCATGGCGATGAGCTGCTTAAACAGGGCCCGAGGCGCTGACGACGCCGTCACCGCCAGCGACAGCGTACACAGGAAGAAGGCGATGATCTCCATCTCAAACCCCACCCGCCGCGCGGAGCGCAGGGCGAGGAAATACACCCACATCACCCCGCTCAGGCACAGGAAGGACATCGGCAGCGCCCCGGAGGCCTCCTCCCCCGCCGCAGCCAGGAGCTGCATCAGCGTAAACCCCTGAAAAACCGTGAGCAGAATCAGCGACAGCCAGGGGGACGGGGGCTTTTCCAGCCGCCGCCGGCGCTGGCGGCGCGCCTCCTTCTCCGCCTGAGACACCGGCAGAAGCACCGTCTCCACTCCGCTCAGGCCGAGCACCTCCCCAAACCCCACCGGCGCGCTGCCCTCCACCGGCTTTCCGTTGACGGTAACGCCCCCCTTGGAGTCCAGGTCATACACCGTCCAGGTATCGTCTTCCCGGCGGATCAGGGCCGCGTGCTGCCGGGAAATCACCGGGTAGCTGAGCACAATATCCGATGAGCCGCTCCGGCCCAAAATATTCTCCCAGTGGGTCAGGGGGACGCTGTCTCCGTTGGGCAACGTCAGATAGGCCCACACCTCCGGCATGTGCTTCACACGCAGCAGGCTTTTGATGGCCCCCGCCAGGATAGCCGCCGCCAGCAGCGGGAAGGCAAAGCGGACAATCCCTGTAAACCAGGCCGCCTCCTCCGGGCGGCCGGCGAAAAAGGACAGCATTCCATCCAATATGGTCATAGCATTCCTCCGTTCTGTCTGTATCTGCGTGAATGGACCAACTATTTGGACACAGCAGCAGTATACCACAGATTGGCCCTGGTGCAAATCCCATATGCTCCCAGCCCCTCAGCGGTCATCAATAATCCCGCCCTGCTTTATCGAAAAAAAGTGATTGACATTTCTGGAAATTGTATTATACTGGAGAACAGAAAAGAAAACCGATAAGTATACACCACCAGGTGTAGAAAAAATCAATAAAGCCGGATGACGCAGTCGAGAGAGTGTGAAGTATCACCGCCGAAGGGGAAAACGAGAAAATCTCTCAGGCAAAAGGATCGGCTGCTGACGGAGCTCTGGAAAGCGGAGGCGGTCTGCCGCCGCGCCGACGATGCAACCCCGCCTGCCGGGGGAAACTTTCAGGTGACAGACAGAGGCGTATAGCAACCCTGCTATGCGCTTTTTTTGCGGCATCCGAAAACCATCGGTATAATTTTCAGCTTACCAAGTCTATTTTATATTACAGGAGGTCTTTATCATGGAGAAGAAAACGCCCCTTTATGACAGCCATGTGGCAGCCGGCGGCAAAATTGTCCCCTTCGCGGGCTGGCTTCTGCCGGTGCAGTACAGCGGCGTGGTGGCCGAGCATATGGCGGTGCGCACCGCCTGCGGCCTGTTCGACGTGTCCCACATGGGCGAGCTGCTCCTGCGGGGCAAGGACGCGCTCAAGAACCTGAACAACCTGCTCACCAATGACTATACCGACCTTCAGGACGGCTTCGCCCGCTACAGCCTGATGTGCTACGACAACGGCGGCGTGGTGGATGACCTCATCGTCTACAAGTGCTCTGACGAGGCCTATCTCATTGTGGTCAACGCCTCCAACTGCGACAAGGACGCCCAGTGGATCTCCTCCCACCTCACCGGGGAGTGCACCATGGAGAATATCTCCGACTCTGTGGCCCAGGTGGCCCTCCAGGGGCCCAAGGCGGAGGCGGTGCTCTCCAAGCTGTCCAAGACCATCCCCAGCGGCAACTACACCTTCATCGCCCGGGGCGAGGTGGACGGCATCCAGGCCATTGTCTCCCGCACCGGCTACACCGGCGAGGACGGCTTTGAGATCTACTGCGCCGCCGCCGACGCCCCCGCCCTGTGGGAGAAACTGCTGGCCGCCGGCAAGGATGAGGGGCTCATCCCCTGCGGCCTGGGCGCCCGGGACACCCTCCGCCTGGAGGCGGGCATGCCCCTTTACGGCCACGAGCTCACCAGCGAGATCAACCCCTACGAGGCTGTTCTGGGCATCTTTGTCAAGATGGATAAGCCCGATTTCATCGGCAAGGCCGCGCTGGAGCAGGCCCGCCCCGTCTCCCGCCGCAAGGTGGGCCTGAAGGTCACCGGCCGGGGCATCATCCGGGAGCACTGCGATGTATACGCCGGCGATGAGAAAGTCGGTTTCGTCTCCTCCGGCACTCACTGCCCCTTCCTGGGGGAAGCTGTGGGTATGGCCATGGTTCCCGTGGCCTATAAGGAGCCGGGCACCAAGCTGTCCGTGGATGTCCGCGGCCGCAGGGTGGAGTGCGAGGTCATCAAGACCCCCTTCTACAAGCGTCCCCAGTAACCCCTTTCCCTGTTCCTGCTCATGAATTCTTAAATTTTAATGATAAAAGGAGAAATTACCATGAACTTCCCTTCTGATCTGCTGTACGCCAAGTCCCACGAGTGGGTGCGCAAAGAAGGCGGCACCTATGTCATCGGCCTGTCCGACTTCGCTCAGGATGAGCTGGGCGATATCGTCTTTGTCAACCTGCCCCAGGAGGGCGACTCCGTCACCATGGGCGAGGCGTTCTCCGATGTGGAGTCCGTCAAGGCGGTCTCCGATGTCCTCTCCCCCGTTTCCGGCACTGTAGTAGCCGTCAATGAGGAGCTGATGGACGATCCCGCCAAGGTCAACGCCGACTGCTACGGCGCCTGGTTCATCAAGGTTGAGAACGTCACTGAGGAGGAAGAGCTGCTGGACGCCGCCGCTTACGAGGCCCACTGCGCCGCCGAGAAGGAGTAATCAGTCATGTCGAGCTATCTGTGTTCCACATCTGACGAGCGTCAGGCAATGCTGGCCGAGCTGGGCATGAAGTCTATGGACGACCTCTTTGTGGATGTGCCGGAAGAGGTGATGATCAAAGGCCCCCTCAACCTGCCCAACCCCAAGTCTGAGCTGGAGATCCGCCGGACCATGGAGTCCCTGGCCGACCAGAACGTCCGCTTCCGCACCATTCTGCGGGGCGCCGGCGCCGAGCGCCACTATATCCCCGCCGCCGTCACCCGCATTACCAGCAATGAGATTTTCGTCACCGCCTACACGCCCTACCAGGCCGAGGTGAGCCAGGGCATCCTCCAGTCCATCTTCGAGTACCAGACCATGATCTGCGAGCTCACCGGCATGGATGTGTCCAACGCCTCCGTCTACGACGGCGGCACAGCCGCCGCCGAGGCCGCGGCCATGTGCAGGGACCGCAAGCGCAGTAAAATCCTGGTGTCCGAGACCTCTCACCCCGATGTCATCGGCGTCATCAAGACCTATTGCTTCGGCTCTAATACCGAAGTGGTCATGGTTCCCGCCAAGGACGGCGTTACCGATCTGGACGCTCTAAAATCCCTCCTGGCCGACGACTCCGCCTGCTTCTATGTCCAGCAGCCCAACTTCTTCGGAATGCTGGAGGACTGCGGCGCGTTGGGCGAGGCGGTCCACGCCGCCGGCGCCAAGTTCGTCATGGGCGTCAACCCCGCCACCTTGGGCGTGCTCAAGTCCCCCCGGGACTACGGCGCCGACGTGGCCGTGGGCGAGGCTCAGCCCCTCGGCCTGCCCCTGTCCTGGGGCGGCCCCTACCTGGGCTTCATGGCCTGCACCACCGCCATGATGCGCAAGCTTCCCGGCCGCATTGTGGGCGAGACCACTGACGACAAGGGAGAGCGGGCTTTCGTCCTCACCATGCAGGCCCGGGAGCAGCACATCCGCCGGGAGAAGGCCAGCTCCAATATCTGCTCCAATCAGGCCCTGTGCGCCCTGACCGCCTCGGTCTACCTGGCTGAGATGGGCCCCCGGGGTCTGGCAGAGGTAGGCCAGCAGAGCTATTCCAAGGCCCACTATCTGGCCAATGAGCTGTGCAAAATCGAGGGGATAAAGCTGGTTCACTCCGGCGAGTTCTTCCATGAATTTGTCACCACCCTGCCTGACTCCTACCGCGTACTCAACGCCTTGGAGCTCAAGGGCATCCTGGGCGGCCTGCCGGTAAAGGACGGCGTGCTGTGGTGCGTCACCGAGTTCTGCACCAAGGCCGACTTGGACGAAGCTGTGGCCATCATCAAGGAGGCTTACGGAAAATGAAACTGATTTTTGAGCTGAGCAAGCCCGGCCGCGGCAATCAGGTCCTCACCCCCTATTACTCCCCTCTGGCCTCCCGGGAGCCCGAGATCCCCGAGGCAGACATCCCCGCCGCGTTCCAGCGCAAGCAGGCCCCCCGTCTTCCCGAGGTGAGCGAGAACGATCTCTCCCGCCACTATAACCTGCTGGCCCGCCGTTCCTTCGGTGTGTGCGACGGCTTTTATCCTCTGGGCTCCTGTACTATGAAGTACAACCCCAAGATCAATGAGGTTATCGCCAATCTGTTTAAGTTTACCGATATCCACCCTCTCCAGCCCAAGCACACCACCCCCGGCTGCCAGACGGTCTACGCCTTGGCGGAGAAATATCTGTGCGGCATCACCGGTATGGACGCCATGACCTTCCAGCCCGCTGCGGGCGCCCACGGCGAGTTTACCGGTATCCTGCTCATCAAGGCCTATCACGCCTCCCGGGGGGACGCCGGCCGCAAGACCATTATCGTCCCTGACTCCGCCCACGGCACCAACCCCGCCACCGCCGCCATGTGCGGCTACAATGTGCGCTCCATCGCCTCCACCCCCGACGGCATGGTGGATCTGGACGCCCTGCGGGCCGCGGTGGGTCCGGATACCGCCGGCCTTATGCTCACCAATCCCAACACCATCGGCAAGATCGATAAAAATATTCTGGAGATCACCCAGATCATCCACGATGCCGGCGGCCTATGCTACTACGACGGCGCCAATCTGAACGCCGTTATGGGCGTGGCCCGCCCCGGCGATATGGGCTTTGACGTGTGCCACCTGAACCTGCACAAGACCTTCTCCACCCCCCACGGCGGCGGCGGTCCCGGCTCCGGCGCGGTGGGCTGCAAGGACATTTTGAAGCCCTTCCTCCCCGCCTCCGCCCTGGGCGAGACCGCCTCTCCCCAGTCCATTGGTCAGGTGAAGAATTTCTACGGCAACTTCCTGGTAGTCCTGCGGGCGGTGGCCTACCTGATGACGCTTGGCAACTCCGGCGTCCGCGAGGCCGCCCAGACCGCCGTCCTCAACGCCAACTACATGAAGCAGAAGATGGAGCAGGCCGGCTACGTGTGCGCCTACCCCGGCATCTGTATGCACGAGTTTGTGCTGGATCTGGCCAAGCTGAAGAAGGAGACCGGCGTCTCCGCCCTGGACGTGGCCAAGAGTATGCTGGACCACGGCATCCATCCCCCCACGATGTACTTCCCCCTCATCGTCCACGAGGCGCTCATGTTCGAGCCCACCGAGACCGAGTCCCGGGAGGTCATCGACGAGGTGTGCGAGGTAATGGCCGGCATTCTCAAAACCGCCTATGAAAATCCCGATGCCTGCCATACCGCGCCTCACGATACGGTCATCGGCCGCCCCGACGAGACCAAGGCCGCCCGCAATCCGGTGGTACGCTACCAGTTCGACGCGTAATCTGTACTTATAAGCACCGACCACAAAGCGGCGTCCGTTCCCTGCGGACGCCGCTTTTTCCGCCCTGTCCTATCCAAATTTCTATCCAGACGATATGTGGAGGTAACAGACTATGAATTACGATCTGATTGTCATCGGCGGCGGTCCCGGCGGCTTCGCCGCCGCCGTCAAAGCCGCTCAGCTGGGCAAAAAAGCCGCCGTCTTTGAGGCCCGGGAGCCCGGCGGCACCTGCCTCAACCGGGGGTGCATCCCCACCAAGGCCCTGATGCACTCCTCCCAGCTCTACCAGGAGCTCAAGGAGGGCATTCCCGGCATCACCGTGACCAGCGCCGCTCCCGACTGGCCCGGACTCGCCGCCCGGAAAAACGAGGTGGTGGAGACGCTGCGCGGCGGCATGGCCTCTCTGCTCAAGTCCAACAAAATCGATCTCATTCACGCCAAGGCTGTGATCACCGGCCCCAACACCGTCACCGCCGGCGGGGAGACCTATGAGGCCGGCCATATTCTGGTGGCTGCGGGCTCCATTCCCTCCCGCCCCCCCATCCCCGGACTGGACCTGCCGGGCGTCGTCACCAGCGACGAGCTGCTGGACGACATCTCCCCCCGGGAGACCATGGTCATCATCGGCGGCGGCGTCATTGGCGTGGAGCTGGCCACCGTCTGGGCCGCCATGGGCTGCCGCATCGTCATTGTGGAGGCGCTGGAGCGCATCCTGGCCAATCTGGACCGGGAGATCTCCCAGTCCATGACCATGCAGCTGAAAAAGCAGGGGGTGGAGATCTACACCTCCGCCATGGTGTCCAAGCTGACGCAGGCGGAGGGCCAGGTTACTGTCCACTTCACCTATAAGGGCGAGGAGCAGTCCGCCTCCGGCCAGACGGTCCTGGCCGCCATGGGCCGCCGGGCCAACACGGCCGGCCTCTTCGACGGCGTGGAGCCGGAGATGAACCGGGGGATGCTGGCGGTCAATGAGAAGTATGAGACTTCTATTCCCTCCATTCTGGCCATTGGCGACGCCATCGGCGGCATTCAGCTGGCCCACAAGGCCGAGGCCGAGGGCGTCCGCGCCGTGGAGCTGCTCTACGGCCACCAGCCCAGCCGGGCCAGCGCCCCCATTCCCTCCTGTGTCTACACCTCCCCCGAGATCGCCCAGACCGGCCTCACCGCCGACGAGGCTAAGGCCCAGAACATCCCCGTCCTCACCGGCAAATACGTCATGGGCGGCAACGGCCGCACCGTTATCGAGGGGGGCGGGCGCAGCTTCATAAAGCTGGTCTTCCACGCCGACACCCATGTGATTCTGGGCGCCCAGCTCCTGTGCCACCGGGCTACCGACCTGATCAGTGAACTCAATACGGCGGTTACTCTGGGCCTCACCGCCGAGCAGCTCATGACCCCTATCCGTCCCCACCCCACCTTCGCCGAGGGCATCAGCGAGGCGGTGGAGGCCGCCTTCGGCGTGTCCATCCACTCCGCTCCCGTCAAAAAGCGCTGATTTCTCCGTTCCCGCGGGCCGTCCTGAAAAGAACGGCCCGCCCTTTTGATTGACAAAATTTGCAATTCAAGCTATAATCAAGCTGTCTCAGCGCCATTATTTTCGCCGCTTACTACCGCTCAAACGGTTCATGGAGGAATCATTTTATGGACGTCATTGAAGCTATTTCCACCCGCAGAAGCATTCGCAGCTATACCAATCAGATCCTGGAGCCAGCCATTATCGACCAGCTTCTCCGGCTGGGCACCATGGCCGCCACCGGCAGCAACCAGCAGCCTTGGGGCTTTGTGGTGATCCAAGGGCAGGAGAAAATTGAGGCCCATAACCAGGCTATCAAGGCCGATCTCCTGGCCCGGCTGGACAGCCTGCCCCATCTCCAGCAGTACCGCCCCGGCCTGGAAAACAACAATTTCAGCGTACTCAACCACGCTTCCAATCTGATCATCGTCTACGGCGACACCAAGTCTCATTACTACCGCTATGACTGCACCCTGGCCGCCGCCAACATTATGCTGGCCGGCCGGAGCATGGGCATTGAGAGCTGCTGGATCGGCTTTGGCGAGTACTACTTTAACTCCCCCGCCTTCAAGGCCGCTCATCAGGTGCCGGAGGGCTTTGAGCTGGTCTGTCCCATGACCTTGGGCATCCCCGCCGCCTGTCCCGCCGAAGGCCCGGTCCGCAGGCCCCCGCTGGTCTTCTCCCGCTGATTTTCGCCAACTCCATCGGAAAGGACGGCCCTCTCTTTGTGAATACCATAAAGCTCTCTCTCAGACGCTGGAGGACGCCCCCTTGGCTGATGGCTGTCTTTTTCTGCGCCGCTCCCCTGCTGGTGACCTATCTCTGCCAGCTCATCACGCTGCAAGATGCCCAAGAGGCCCTGGACTGGCTGGACCGGCACACACAGGCGGTTTTCTTTACTTACGGCGCGCTCTTTTTTCTTCAGGCCGTTCTCACTGCCCTGACCCGGCGGGTCTTCTGGGGAACCCTGGCAATTACCTTGCCCTGCATCCTCTTCTCGGTGGCAAACCACCTGAAAGAAACCGTCAACGGCACCCCTATTCTGGCCAGTGATCTCACGATGACCGGCCAGGCCGGCCAGATTGCCGCCTTTCTCCGTCCCGGTATGGAACTGGGGCGCGCCACCTGGCAGGGGCTGACTGGAGCGGCGCTCCTTCTCATTGCCGCCCTTTTTCTGTCCCGGCGCCCGCTCCCTCAGCCGCCGGGCCGCCGGCTGGCGGCGGCTGGGCTCAGTCTGTCCCTGCTGGGCAACCTGCTCTTCTTTCCCGGCGCCGCCGCCCTGCTGGCCGGACCGGAAAATGAGAGCCAGGGCGGCCGCAACCAACGCCTGGGCCTGCTTGCCGGCATCTACAGCGCCTTGTGCAGCAGCGCTATGGAGAAGCCGGATACCTACAGCCGGAACAACATGGAACGTATTCTCCGGCAGCTCCAGGCCCTTCAGACAGCCCCCGAAGAACAGACGCCGCCCCACATCGTTCTGGTGGTATCTGAGAGCTTTTTTGACATCACAAGACTTCCCAACCTCCAGTTCTATACCGATCCGATTCCCAATTACCACGCCCTGCTGGAGGAATCCGCCGGGGGCCGCTTCCTGTCCGCGGCCTATGCCGGGGGGACCGGCAATGTGGAGATGGAGCTCTTCACCGGCATTCCCTCGGCCTTCCCCGGCTTGTCGGAGAGTCTGACCACTCTCTCCGACGAAACCGCCTATCACCGTGTCCCCTCCCTGGTCAAGGCACTGGCCGGACAGGGCTATCAGACAGTCATGGTCCACTCCTACAACGACAGCCTCTACAACCGCTCCGGCAACATGCCTGCCATCGGCTTTGACACCACTGTCTACGACCAGGACTTCACCGTGGAGCGCCGCTACGCCGGGGGATACCTCTCCGACGATACCCTGGCGGACCAGCTCATCGCCCAGTTTGAGGCCAGAGGAGACGGCCCCCTCTTCCTCTATGGCCTGTCCATGGAAAACCACCAGCCCTATTTTAATGGCAAATACGACACGCCCTCCAGGGTAGACTATGCCTGCCCCACCCTCACCGGGGACGCCCTGGGCGCCCTGGACGCCCTGGTCCACGGCCTTCACGACGCCGACGCCGCCCTGGGCAGGCTGGTGGACTACTTCTCCCAGTGCGATGAGCCGGTGCTCCTCCTCTTTTTGGGGGACCACCTGCCGGGACTCTACCTAGAGGAAGACAGCACCCTCTATACTGCGCTGGGGGTCACCCCCTCCCCCAACACGGAGGACTGGGACGCTGCCCAGCTTAAGGAGATGCATCTGACCGACTACGTGGTGTGGAACAACTACGGCGCGGCGCTGGAGGCCCCGGAGGAGCTCAGCGTCACCCAGACGGGGGCCTGGCTTCTGGACTGGGCCGGGCTCTGGAAGCCCCTGTGGTTCATCTGGGTGCAGCAGACCGGACAGGACATGCGGCTCTATCGGGACCGGCTCTTTGTGGACGGACAGGGCAACGCTTGGGACGCCCCCACCGACGCAAGCAGTGAAACGGTCTCCCTCTACCGCGCTCTGGTTTATGACATCCTCTACGGGGAACACTATATCTCCCAGGCACTGACCGAATACGACCCCCAGGCCGCACCGGACAGGGCCGCTGCGGACCATACCGCCGATTGACAAAGGGGGCGCCGTCTGTCTTGCCTATCTGGAAGAAACTTTTGCGAATACTGGGCCGTCTGCTGCTGCTGGCCGCCGTGCTGATTGTGCTGCTGGCTTCGGCTTTGGCCTTTCTGCGCTGGCGGGGGTATATTCTGTTGCCTTATGAGGCCCCGCCCCGCCGGTGGCAGGTCTTCGGCGTGGATGTATCCACCTACCAGGGGGCGGTGGACTGGCCGGTCCTGGCCGGACAGGGCGTGGACTTCGCCTTCATCAAGGCCACCGAGGGCAGCGGCCTTCAGGACGTGCGTTTTTCAGAGAACTGGTCCGGCGCGCTGGCCGCAGGGGTCCGCCCCGGCGCCTACCACTTCTTCAGCTATGACAGCCCCGGCGAGCGGCAGGCGGACAATTTCATCGCCGCAGTTCCCCTCACCCCAGGGGCCCTGCCGCCGGTGATCGACCTGGAGTTTTATGGGAAATACTTGCAGACCCCGCCGGACCCCGCCCTGGTCAAGTCCATTTTAGATCCCCTGCTGGCCCGGCTGGAGGACTATTATGGTACAAAACCCATCCTCTACGCCACCTACCGCTCCTATCAACTCTATCTCACCGGGGCGGAATACCGGGATTATCCCCTGTGGATCAGCAGCCCCGTCGTCGCTCCTCTGCTCCACCGCTGGACCTTCTGGCAGTACAGCCACACCGCCCGCCTGGAGGGCTATGACGGCCGTCAGCCTCTCATCGACCTCAATGTCTTCCGCGGCACCAAGGAGCAATTCCAGACCTTCGGCCGCTCTGACTGAAAAAAGCCCGGCGGAACCAGACTTTTCTCTGGTTCCGCCGGATCCTTTCTTGTTTAGCTGCCGAAATTCAGATAGATGTCGCCCAGTTCGGCGGCAGCCCGAATGTAATTGCTGCCGCTGCCCTGCTTCCTCTGGCCCCCAGATACTGGCTCGCCGTCTATTGAGATATCCCCCCAATCCGTGGCCAAATCCAGCAGATAATCTTCCCGGGCGCCGGCGACATCCACCATCACAGCGCCCAGCTCGGTCTCCGCCACGGTCTCTCCCAGGAATGTACCGCTGAGATAGATATCCCCCAGTTCATTTTTCACCTTGGTTGTGCCGCCGGTGTAGTCGCACAGGGTAACGCACCCCTTTTCCGTGGAAATCTCTCCGCTGTCCGTCTCAAAATTGGACAGATTGATATCTCCCAGCTCTGTCTTGGCTGTCAGCGTACCGGTAAACAGGCACTCCCCGTTGATGCTGCCCAGCTCGGTCCGCAGGTCAGCCTGGTTCAGCCTGGTTCCGTAGGGTACGATAATGTAGACCGTTCCCCGGGGAATTTCCGACAGATTCAGGCCCTTATCGGATTGGCTGCGCACGGTGAGCACCCCATCCTTATTCTCGTAGGTGATGCGGTACCGGCTGGAGTTCCCGGTGTCCACCAGAATATCGAAGTAGTTCCCACCGTCCTGGACGATGATAATGTCCCCGATTTCGATGTCCACGTCCAGCCGGTCAAAGGGAGCCAGTCCTTCCTCTGGCTTTGGGAGGCCCCACTCCTCATAGTAAACTACGTCCTCCTGCGCTGTCCCCGTCCCCTCCATTACCTCTGTTATCGCAATAGGCATAGACTCCGCTGGCGTACTGACAGACGCCCCAAAGCCGAAACGCCCCCACCCCGCGATGCGGGACCAGTGCCGCCAGCCCGCCGCGCCGGACAACACCAGCAGGCCGCACAGACCCGCCAGCACCGCCGCCTTCGCCCGCCCGCTGGGGCGGCGGCGGAGCACCGGCAGACCACTCCCCGCCAGCCGGGCGGCCAGCTCCGCAGGACTGCCCCACTGGGCCATCCGCTCTGCCTCCCCCTGGGGGCCCGCCTCGTCCAGGCACTGCTCATAGTAGGCCATGATGCGCTCCAGCTCCTCCTGAGAAATTCTCCCCACCAGAGCGCTCCACAGCTCCTGCAAATAAGTCTCTCTTGTCATAACAGACGCCTCCGCTTCTTTGTCTGGTCTTGTTGCGTCTATTATAATATTAAAATCTTGAAGCCAACAGGGAAATAACATTAAAAAAACGTTAAAATATATATTTCTCAACTGATTGCGCCGCAATGATTTGAGCGATTTTTGTATATAATCTGTACTAACGCGGCAAATATATACAAATTGCAAAAGTGCGAAAAAGTTAAGATAACCGGGAGTGTACCCCCGCTTATTTCCAGTCTGGCCAGTCCGAATCCACCGGCCACATGGTGAAATACGGCTCCTCAAAGCTCAGACGCGCTCTCATGAACTGCTGCCTGTAATTTACACCCTCCAGACCAAAAACATCCCTTATGCCCCCACGTTCATTCGCTGACAAATTCTCTTCTCAAATTTTTGGCCCCATTGAGGGGCTTGCTTTGTTATGCCTTTTTACTCACAAAAATTTTTGTCGATTTCCTCTTGACTTTTTATAGTTCGTCACGTATAAAATACTCACCAGCTCCAGCCTACGCTCTGCATGACTGCGGTGGGCAGCACACTCTTTGAATACTTGGAAATACGCTCATAGCCTTGCACCTCAGCCTGAGAGGGTGGCATATAGTCTTTTTTCTGCTGAGCGTATACTAATACTGCTTCTCACTATCATTGGTTAAGCAAAATATTTTTGGAAACAGAGCAAAAAGCTCTTGCAAAAGGCAGCGCAGTATGCTATACTATTTTGCGTAAGCTGTTCTGTAAAGTAAAATTTTTGTGCAGGTGTAGTTCAATGGCAGAATGTCAGCTTCCCAAGCTGAACACGAGGGTTCGATTCCCTTCACCTGCTCCATAAAAAACCGCTGAAAGCCTTGTATCTCAAGGGATTCAGCGGTTTTTATTTCTTACTTGGGCGGGGTGCAGGTAGGTATTTACTGGCGCATTTGGGCTGTTTGGCGGTGGAAAAGGTGGTGGAACTTTTTCCACCCGGAAGCGACCCCAGGCTTATTTAAATCCTGCCTATCTTTCTCATCACACCGCTTAGGCTCTTGGATTCACCACGCGGAGGGTATCCATGAGCTCATCCATGACCATCCACGCTTTAGAGGGCGGTTTCCCCGACACGGCGCGGAGAAAATCACTGTCGCCGTACTGGTCCAAGGTATCCACTATGGGAGCGGCCGTCTCAGCGTAAGCCGAAATCTGCGGCTGGGCGGGGGGCCTACCATCTCAGAGCGCCCGTCCGCCCGGCTGTAGTGGCCCTGGACGTAGTGCTTGCCCCGGTTGGCGCGGCTGGGGCCCTGGCCATAGTCCATGTCGTTCTCTCCTTTGTGTAATGTATCTACATTGTCTGGCCATTTTTTCCTCGGCGTTTTCTTACATTTTATCACTGGCACTGACACCGGTAATTTTCGCTTTACAAGAAAGCGGCGGCCTTGAAATTTGTTATTTCAAAACCGCCGCAAGGCCACCTGCAATTTTGTTTGGGCACACAGATCCCAGCCGCCAAAACAACGGTTTTTTTATTATGCCGCTGCTCTGGCAATCGAGAAAATCAAGATACATCTGCTACAAATCCAATCGAAATACTGCCCTTTACAGTTCCTAAAGCACCATCTGTTGCCCGGAGAAACAGCTTATAGGTTCCGGGTTTTACCGGCGGCGCAAAGGTAAAACTGGAAGTACATTTCAGCATTTCCCCTTCCTGGCGCAAGTTCGCTGCCGAGTAATAGGTCGTGTTCAAATCGGTGTCTCCAGGTTTGGCAAAGCCAACCTGCAAACCGTTTCCTGTTTCCGCTGAAACATCATACCAAATCCTGTCCCCTCCGGACAATGTGTACTCTCCCAGCCAAACGATCTCCCCATCTGCCATCATTTCATAATTGACGGGAATAACCTGGGGATGCTAAACTCTACCCCCAACACTTTCCTGCTAATCGTCATCATCATCGCTCATATCTTCCAGCAGTTCCGTTACCTCTGCCTCAGTCATATAAGCAGCGCTTACAATTTTGTTATCCGTATCACGGATGATTTTGATATTGACGGTTCCCGCCGGGTTCATATTCAGTATGCAAAAAGATTTGTTGGCCCGGATATCCAGAAAGATATTGACCAACCGCCCTTTATAATAATAATCCTTGCCGTCCATTGTAATGCCTGCGGCTTGGTATTCCGCCTTCTGCGCTGCCTCCCATTCTTTTTCCTTTTTATCTTTCCGTTCATCAAATTCATCGCTCTTGTCCAGCCTATTAAAAAGCATGGATTGGAAATCCCATCTGTCATCTTCCAACGCCCGATCCAGCCAAAACTCCAGTTCTGCTTTGTCCATGCAGTCCGTCAGAGTGGAGAAAAACGCAATTTCTTCATCGGTATATGCCTTTTCTGCGAAGTCGGCAAAGAGAGAAGAATTTGTGTCAAGTCTACGCACAGCAACAGAGAAGAAAGCAAAGTCGCCCTCAGCATAGAATTTTTCAAGCCACTTCTTTTGAGCATTTTCGTCCAACCGTGGGAAAGTGATTTCAAACAGCGGCAAACTATCAGCCTCATAGTATCGCTCTGCTTGGGCGGTATAGTTCTTGCCGCTCTGATCGCTGGCTTCGGCCTGTGTAGCGTTCTGCTTCCCGGACACTGGCGGCTTACTGGACGGCTGATCGGATGCGGCGGCAGTAGGGTAAATGCCGATGAACGCCGCGCCCAAAATCATACACAGAGTCAGCGCGCCAGTCAAAAGCCGTACTGTCTTTGACTTCTTTTCAAAATTCATAATTGCACCTAACCTTTCTTTCAATAACTCCTTATTTTCGCTTAAAGTAACAGCGCCGAAATTTTCTTTATATGTCCCAACTGCCGCCATAGCGTCAAGCAAGGTTTTCCCGTAGTCCGATGCGCTGCCGCCTCCAGTTTTCGTAAGGACAGCTTCATCGCAGGAAAACTCACAAGCCTTAGTAATCTCCCGGCTCATAAGATGCACAAGGGGATTAAACCAATGCAGGCAGACGGTAATCTGTACCAGCCACTTATAGAACATATCCCGCCGCTTGTAGTGCGTCAGTTCGTGCAGGACGGTATACCGAAAGTCCTTTTCGGAAATGTCCGCATTTGGCAATATGATACACGGGCAAAAAAAGCCAGTCAGCAGCGGAGAAGAAATCAGCGGATTGATACCTAGCTCTATCGGTTTTTGAATGCCAGCCTGCTCCGCCGCGATAGAAAGCCGGTCTAAAAGTTCAATGTCAGAAACCGGGATCAATCCAGCATGGATATACCGCATAAAGCCCTGATAGGCAGTTAATTTTCCTATCAGCAGTGCCAGCGCAACCACCAGCCAAGCCAGCCAGAGGTGATTGATAAACAGCATCCCAATATCTTGCAGCGGGCGGACGGCGGTCAAATCCTCTGACGGACTATTTGCATTTTCATTATTTTGCTCCAAATCGACAGCAGGAGCACGCATATTTCCCGGAGTATTTATCGCAGGTTGCTGTGGCGGCAAAGGAGCGGCCTGGGTGATTACCTGATCGACCGTTTGATAGGTCTTTCCCAGCAGATTTACTTCCGACCTGAATGGGAGCAGCAGACGCAAAATGACAACAAGCCAAATGTAATACTGCCATTGCCGGCTGATTTTATTTTTCAAACATTGCTTTCCTAAAAGCAAGACCAGAATGAGCAAGCCGCCGGAAAAAGACATAGAGAGGAAGATTTTCAAAACTGTGTTCATTGCTGCTCTTTCCCCTTCTCCAACAGCTTTTTCAAGTCCTCGTATTCCTCGTCCGTCAGCAGGTCGCCCATAATCAGATTGGAAACCAGACCTTTTGCGCTGCCCTCATAAATCTTGTCCAGGAAATTTTTCGTCTGTGCTGTCTGGTACTCTGTTTCCGAAACAAGCGTGGTATATTCGTTGCGGCGTCCGATTTTCTTGGCGCTCAGAAACCCCTTGTTCATCAGCCGCGACAAAAGTACAATCAGGGTATTCTTTTGACACGGCTTCCCCCTGGCAGCCAGCCCGTCCATGATATAGGGAAACAGCGTCACCTCCGACCGGTTCCCCCACACGATTTTCATAATCTCCAGTTCAGCATCGGATATTTGTTGTATCACAGCAATCGCCTCCTCTATATATAACACGATGTTGACATTTAAAATATAACACGTTGTTGTCCTTCTGTCAAGATAATTTTACCACCGGTGAAAAGAGGACGAGCATTAACGTAGCGAGCACAGGCATACTACTCCCATCCGCGCCATACCAAAAATAGTTGCTGGCGCGTTGGCGGCTGAGGTGGCGCTTAACTAAATGACGCCGCCCTCCGGTCCGATATTCTTACCGGTTTTCTGGTTGAAATTAATCGCATAACATGCTATAATACCTCCGAATTTATGGGAGGAATGGTAGACTATGATGAGACGGCTTTTCGTTTTTGTATTATCCGCCTGCTTATTATCCCTGCTGTCCGCCTGTGAAAAGCAGGAGCAGCTCCCCAAGGATACCCCGCCGGCAGACGAGACCATTGCGCTGACAGTGTGGGGCGCGGAGGAAGATGAGGCATTGCTCCAGGAGATCTTCGCTTCATTCCAGGCCCATTACGCCGGCCAGGCCAGCTTCCGGATCACCTACCAGCCTCAAAGCGAGTCCAACTGCAAGGACGTTCTGCTGGGCGATCTGGAGGGGGGCGCGGACGTGTTCGCCTTCGCTGATGACCAGGTGTCCGCGCTGGCCGCTGCCGGCGGGCTGGACCCGATCCCGGACGGAGCCGCCATTCAAAGCGCATCCCTCCCCGCCGCGGTGGAGGCGGCCAGTGTGGGGAACACGCTCTACGCCTATCCCCTCACCGCGGATAACGGCTATTTCTTGTACTACAACAAATCCTATTTCACACAGGCGGACGTCCAGCGTCTGGACCGGATATTGGAGACGGCCGCCCAGGCCGGGCGGCTGGTGGCCATGGATTGGTCCTCCGCGTGGTATGTCTACGCCTTCTTCGGCAATACCGGATTGGAAGTAGGGCTGAACGAGGACGGCCTGACCAACTACTGCACCTGGAACAGCACAGACGGCCCCATCCGCGGGGTGGATGTGGCCCAGGCCATGCTGGACATCGCGGCCAGCCCGGCCTTCTCCAACCGGACGGACACGGAGTTCCTATCCGGCGTACAGGACGGCTCTGTCATCGCCGGCGTCAGCGGCGTGTGGAACGCGGTGGCGGTGAAGGAGGCGTGGGGGGAGAATATGGGGGCGGCCAAGCTGCCCACCTACACCTGCGCGGGACAGCAGGTGCAGATGGCTTCCTTCTCCGGCTGCAAGCTCATCGGCGTGAATGCCTACTCCCGCCACCCAGATTGGGCGGCGCGGCTGGCGGAGTGGATTGTCAGCGAGGAGAACCAGCGCCTGCGCTTTGCGCTGCGGGGCCAGGGGCCGGCCAATATCAACGCGGCCAACTCTCCGGAGGTCCAGGCGTCTCCGGCTATCGCGGCCCTGCTGGAGCAGTCCAATTACTCCCAGCTCCAGCGGGTTGGCGGAAAATTCTGGGACCCTGTGGCCGAGTTTTCCGGCAGCATGGCTCAGGGGAACCCCTCCGGCGCATCCCTCCAGATCCAGCTGGACCGGCTGGTTGAGGGCGTGAGCGAGCGGTAAAACAAAACGGATATGGGGGGAAACGGTATGAACGGCAGACTGACACTACAGCAACGTCTGGCCCTGCCCATTGTTCTGTTGGGCCTGATTGCGCTACTATCCAACATTTTGGCGGTATTCAGCATCAACAATGTCCACGCCAACGCAGGAACCATTGTGGATGAGTACATGGTCAGCGAGGAGCGGCTGGAGGATATCCGGCAGTCCATTATGAACATACACCGCCTGGCCCTGTCCCACATTGTGGCGGCGGATCATGCCACCATGATCCAGCTGGTTCAGGAGATCAAGGCGGAGGAGGCGGCTCTGGACGAAAAGCTGAGCGCCTACGAGCGCTTCCTCTCCCATGAGGACGAGGGCGCCTATCAATCTCTGCTGAGCGCCTATACGGAATTCAAGCACGCGCTGGTCCATCTGGTCTGCGCCAGCGCGGACAGCAAAACCCAGGACGCCTACGCCATGGCCAATGGCGACGTGGCCGGCTGGGGCGGCGTGGCGGAGGAGGCTGTTGATACGCTCTCCGCGTCCGTCAGCAGCCGGGCAGCGGCGGCCAGGGGAACGCTCACTCTGGTTTACATCATTTCCCTCATCACCAGCGCCTTTACCCTGATTGTGGGGGTCTTCCTGGTGGCGGTGGCGTTTCGGATCATCCGCAGATATGTGCTCACTCCCATTCAGGACGCCATGGGCACGCTCAAGGACAGCTCCGAGCGCATCAGCGGCGTAGTGGGCGATGTGCGCAAGCGGACCAAGACCTCCAATAGCAGCGTCCGGAATCTCTCCGGCCTCACGGATCAGCTCTCCGCCGCCCTGGAGGAGATCGCAGGCAGCACCTCCGCCATCAGCACCAATGCCGCCAGCACCCAGGGG
The DNA here is from genome assembly GCF_009935845.1 of Pseudoflavonifractor sp. 524-17. Lineage (GTDB taxonomy): Bacteria > Bacillota > Clostridia > Oscillospirales > Oscillospiraceae > Pseudoflavonifractor_A. The sequence goes on from NZ_QWEK01000014.1 coordinate 111,122, forward strand.
GATACCCAGAGCATGGCGGAGGAGTGCTCCGCCATTACGGCATACTCTGCGGAAATGCGGGGGCGGGCCGAGGAGATGGAGCGTTCCGCCCACAGCGAGAAGGAGCTGATCCGGTCCAAGACGGCAGATATCATGGACATGCTGGATCAGGCCATTGAAAAGAGCCGGAATGTAGAGCGGATCCGTGCGCTGACCAAGGACATTCTTGATATCTCATCCTCCACCAACCTCATTGCCGTCAACGCCTCCATCGAGGCCGCCCGGGCCGGCGCGGCGGGCGCCGGATTTTCCGTTGTGGCCCAAGAGGTGCAAAAGCTGGCCAACTCCTGTACCGAAACTGCCAGCAACATCCAGGAGGTCAGCGGCGTGGTCACGGGGGCGGTGGAATACCTGGCCAGCAGCGCCCGGGAGCTGGCCGATTATCTGAGCCAGGCCGTCATAGACCAGCTGGAGCGCACTGTCCAGGCCGGCCGGCAGTACCGGGAGGACTCGGCCTATATTGGTCACGCTATGGAGGAGTTCAACGACAGGGCGGGCCGGCTAAAAAACGCTATGGATGAGATCGCCGCCTCCATCTCCAGCATCTCCGCCGCCATTGACGGCGCGGCCTCCGGTATCACCGGCGCGGCCGGCAGCACCCATATGCTGGTGAACGATATGGCCGGCATCACCGCGGGGATGGACACCAACCAGGAGATTGTGGGCGAGCTGCAAAAGCAGATGGACGTGTTTGCCAACCTCTAGCGCTGACCGCGCTCCGCTTCAGTCAGGGCCTTCCCTCGAAGCAGCTCCCATAAGGAAGTTGCCCCAAGGCGGGGGCCATAAATGACAAGTTACCTATTTGAACGGCCTAGCTTCGGCTACGCTGTCCTTTTATGCTTCTGCATGGCCTGATAGTAGGCTATATATATTCCTGCTCCAGAGTTTCCGGCTTTGGTGCCGTCCAAAGGCCGATGGTGTTGTAGTAGATGTCCGCTCTGTAAAATGGCCCACCTTCAAATGGCCGCGGTCCAGCCGGGATAAATCCTTACTTGGCCGGAGCCTGATTGTGAGCGGAACCCTTCGCGTATGGGAACACCGGGGAACGCAGCTCAAATTTGAATGTCTCCCGGTCTACGATACCAAGGGTGTAGCCGCTGTCGTATAAACGCAGTAAAAACTTGGCCATCTGCTGGCTTGTGTGATAAGTCCCAAAGACCCTATCTCTCTCCAATGGTCAAAGTACGCGCCTTTTTCCTATCTCGCGCCTACAGATGGCATTTCGACAAAGGCAGAATAATCCTTTGAAACAATGTCACGTTCCATCGCGTACTTATGCAGCGCTTTCATAAGTATTTTGTCATTATTGACAGAGGACTGAGAAAGCCCCTGTAATGCGTCCTGGCCGATGATTTTTTGAAGGTGGTCTCTTGTGTTTCCTTCCATATTAGGTTATAATAAAAAGGAAATAGGCCCGTGAAAACTTACTTCCCTCGTAGCCGCCCCTGGTGCTGCAAGCGCCGGGGGCGGTTTTTCTTGACGACAATTGTGCCAGTGCCAAATAGTGAAATAGATGTGAATAAAACTTTCGTAAATAGAGCGGTGTAAGGGAGGCGATACCATGAAAGCTGCTGCCGCATTTCAACAGAATGATGAAATAATTCATATGAGGGATATGGCTAGTGATACAGCAATCTGATAAAACTCCGCCCCCAATACAGTCAGAAGAGGATGTGCCTTTAAACTCCAACGGAAACAGTGAAAGCAGAAAAGAAGACAGCAGCCTTTCAAAAGAAAAGAATGCACGAGGTCCTCTGGAATACAAAAAATTCCATCTTAGCTCTAAAACTCTTGGCTGGTGCATTTTCGATGCTTTCAGGCTAATTGTTATGACCATATTGGATTATATGTTCGGTTCAGACGCGAAGTCTTAATTTTGCCGTCCCCCTGATGAACTAGGGGGGCGTTTTTGTAAAGCGAAAACCGCCGGCACGACCGGTGGTTATGGTTTGGCAGCATCAAAGAAGAAGATATTTTACAAGCCAACAGAAATTCCGACTGGTATAATGGGAGAGGCAAGGAGGAAAACGTATGAAAAAAGAAATACGAACGGTAGTCTACGACGACGAGCTGCACATCGAGGCTTACCGCTTTGAGGGGATCGTTCAGCCCTTCCCGAACCATTTCCATGAATACTATGTGATCGGATTTATGGAGGATGGGCAACGTGTGCTGTCCTGCAAAAACCAGGAGTATACCATCATAAAGGGCGATGTTCTCCTGTTCAATCCCGGCGACAATCACGCCTGCATCCAAAGCGATAATGGAACCCTGGACTACCGGGGTTTTAACATCACAAAAGAGGTTATGCTGGACTTGGCGGAAGAAGCGACCGGCAGGCGGGAACTCCCCGGATTTTCGCGCAGCGTGATCTCTGATGAAGAAGTCACCTGTTACCTGCGCCCGCTCCATGAGCTGGTTATGAAAAGCTCCCATGAATTTGGGAAAGAAGAAAGTCTGCTGTTTCTGATTTCTCTGCTGATCCAGCAATACGGCCAGCCCTTTGAAAGTTGTATCCCGGAGTGCCGGGAGGAAATCGAAAAAGCCTGCGCCTTTATGGAACAGCACTACGCCGAGCGCATCTATTTAGATCAAATATGCCGCTGTGCCGGTTTGAGCAAGTCCACCCTGCTCCGATCTTTTGCGAAATCAAAGGGCGTGGCTCCGTACAGTTACCTGGAAAACATTCGCATTGGAAAAGCCAAGAAGCTGTTGGAACAAGGAGTGCCGCCCATTGAGGCGGCACTGCGAACCGGCTTTTCCGACCAGAGCCACTTTACCAACTATTTCAACCGATTCATTGGGCTGGCCCCCGGTATTTATCGGGACATATTCAAGGATATGGAGGAACCGCCCCATGAAAGGTAGCAGCACAACGGGGAATCTGGCGTCCCTGCTCACGATCATCATTTGGGGAACGACTTTTATCTCCACCAAAATCTTGCTGGTGGATTTTCAGCCGGTGGAGATCCTGTTTTTCCGCTTCGTTATAGGGCTGGCCGCTCTGCTGCTGGTCTGGCCTCAGTCTCTGAAAGGTACAAGCAGACAGCAGGAATTGACCTTCGGATTGGCGGGACTGTGCGGAATCTGCCTATACTATCTTCTGGAAAATATCGCGCTCACTTATACAATGGCATCCAATGTGGGTGTTATCATTTCCGTTGCCCCGTTTTTTACCGCGATCTTGTCCCATGTCTTTTTGAAAGAGGAAAGGCCGGAGGCCAGCTTTTTCATTGGTTTTGCCGTTGCGATGGCTGGAATTTTCCTTATCAGCTTCAACGGGTCTAAACTGGAATTGAACCCCGTTGGCGATTTACTGGCGCTGCTGGCCGCGCTTATTTGGGCCTGCTATTCTGTGCTGACAAAGAAGATCGGCGGGTACGGCTATCACACGATTCTGACCACACGGCGTATTTTCTGCTACGGCATCCTGTTTATGCTCCCGCCCCTGTTCCTGTTTGACTTCAAACTGGAATTAACCCGCTTTGCAAACCCGGTCTATCTGTTCAACATCCTTTTCCTGGGACTGGGCGCATCGGCCTTGTGCTTTGTCACCTGGAATTTTGCGGTCAAGGTGCTGGGGGCTGTCAAGACAAGCATTTACATCTACATGGTTCCTGTGATTACGGTGGTCACATCGGTGGTGATTCTTCGTGAGAAGATCACCGCCCTGGCTGCTGCCGGAACGGTTTTAACGCTGGCGGGCCTATTGCTGTCAGAGGGGAAAGGATTTTTGAAAAAGGGGGGGAAACAAAATGGATTGGCAAAATAAAACGTGCGTCATGGTGATTGACGAGAGCCTGCCGCAGACGATGAAAAATATGCCGCCCAGGTTTTGAGCTTTGACACTATGGGCGGTGCGATTGAATTTTGATACTCCACCGCACAGTTCAAAGACGAAGCTGCTCAAAAAGGGCCGGAATGATAAGAACAGCATCTATTAACTAGTCAGATTCTAACGGTAAAAAATCGGAAGGACAAGGCCTGCTGAGCCTTGCCCTTCTGATTTATTTTGAGAGGGATCAGAAAATTGCTCCGCTGCCCCAAACCTGGGCCCGTGTGATGGCCAGAACAGTTTCCGTCGGAATACCGGCGATCTCACTTCCAAAAATTTCCCGCAGATTTCCGCCCGTCAGCATAGCGGCAAGCTGGGATTTTGCTGCGCTGGAAGAAAGCAGGTCAGATGCCTGCATCTGCCGCTGGATTTGCTTTTCCACCGCCAGCTTCATAAACTCGGCGTGACGGGCCATACGCAAATCCCACCAGCTTTCTGCATCGTCAGAACCGCTCTTGGAGCAGGTAATCTCGCCGCCCGCGCTGGAAGAACAGGCGTTACAGATATTGCCGTCCTCTCCGATGGCAACGGCCTGGGACATATCCCATGTACTCCCTGGCATGCTGGCCTCGTTCCGCGCCGCGTCAAAGGCAAACCAGGCGTCGATTTTTGCAAAAATCTCCTGGGCGTAGGCGCTGTCTGTCTCCATGCGCTCCTGCACCTTGGGATGAATGACCACAGCCTTGCTCCCAGGCGGGACGCTGCCCAAGGCGTGAATCTCCTTTGGAGCGGTAAATCTGCCGTCAATGGAGCCATAGAAGGGGTTGGCCCCAGTGGGCTGCCAATTTTCCAGCGTTTCCTTTGCTTTGTCCCCGTCCTGGTACAACAGATAATGGGGATAGTCGTTGCGTGTTCTCCAATAGCCGCTACTGGCGTCAAAGACGTGATAATAGACGTTGGGGTATTTGGCTTTCAGCATGGTTTCCAGAGAAGGAGCCTGGGTTGCTTCGGTTGCCTCCACGCTCCCCGTCCGAACCTGCCTGGTAGCCCGCACCGACAAATCCATCATAAGACTTGCAGGCAAACCTGCCATGCCCATGAGGCCGCTCATGCCGGTGGTCAGCGTGTCCGTTCTCCCCCAGCTGGCCTGCGCCGCCAGATCGAGAAAACGGCTGCTCTGGACCCCGTTCTGCTTGGATTCACTGGCCTTTGCAGGGGCGCTGTATGACTGCGTCCCATAACTTGGCTGAATCGTATTGCTCATATTTATTCCCTCCCTTAAAGCAGTCCCATCAAAAGCTCTGCGGCGCTGACGGAACCGCCGTTCATGCGGAGCTTCATCATCAGCCGCCGCTTTGCCGCGGCTTCCTCAGCGAGCTCCATATATTTTTTGTGACGTTCCATGCGCTGTTCCCAAAAGCTGCCCTTGGCCTTATCCTCAAACATGGCCGCTCCCTGATTGCCCATATAGCCCGGATACCAGCTCTCGCCGTGATATTGCTCCTTCGTGGCGCCAAAGTGATGGACCACATACCCTCCGCCGCACACCGATGTCCAAGGGTTCTCAAAGCGGAAATCCTGTGCCAGCGTATCCAGAACCCATGCTTCGTATTCCGGGTCGTTCTTCATAGCTTCAAAGCCTGCGTCCGTAATTTGGATGGAGATAGACTGCATCTGGCTGGAAGCGGACATCGGCAGAGCGGAAATTTTCTCCCAGATGGACTGTTTGTAAGCCTCCAGGCTCATATCCGCAGCTTCGCGGGCCCTCCCCGCTGGAACGGCCTGTTCTGTTCTGAGCTGCGCCGTCAGACTCAAAAAACGGCTATCCTGCGCCGTTGACCGCTGAACGGCACCGCTTTTCAAAAAGCTCTCAGACATCCTTGTCAAATAGTTGAGATGGATCGTATTGTTCATAAGCTGCTCCTTTCCTGCAATAAAACCGTTGCGGAAAATACTTGATCGTCCGTTTTCAACTCCAATTCTCCCATATACTTCTCCGCCTCCCGGCGCACGTTGGACAGGCCGATGCCGTGCATGGGAACGTCCTCTTTTTTCGTTGTGACAGGCAAACCGTCCTGCCCGAACACCACCTCGCCCACGAAAGAGTTTTTGACCTCGATCAGAAAGAAACGTCCTTTTCTCTTTCCAGTCAGCGCAATAAACCGCTCGCCCTCGCCGGGCCTCTCGCAAGCATCCAGCGCATTTTGCAGAAGGTTTTGCAGGATGATACCCATATCAAAGGCGTCAAACCCCGGCGACTGGTAATGGAAATCCACCTGGAAGCGGATGCCCAAATCAAGGCTCCGCCGCCGTGTATCGTTGACGATCACATCCGTGACCGGGTTTCCCGTTTGAAGCGTCAATTCAAAGTCGCTGATGCTCTCGTCCATCCGGGCGATATAGTCCTCCAGGCTGGCGTACTCGCCCCGACCGGCCAGCGCCTTGATGTTGGTCATGTGGCCCCGCATTTCATGTTTCAGTTGGCGGATACGGGTATAGAACTGCTCCGCCTCATGGATACGCGCCCGGATCGCCTGTGTCTGCTGGCGCTCCATATAGAGGATGGCCTGTTCCTCCCGCAGCGCCGCCATGCCCTGCTGAAAGGCGATGGTCAGGTAGGCCCCAACGTAAAACAACAGGGCCAGCACCGGCACAACCGCCAAAAACGCCGGGTGACGCTCATAGAGTTGGAGCAGAACGCCGTCCTTGAACTCGATCAGAAGCCGGGAGATCACCTGCCCGAACAGAATCCCTGCCGTTGGCACCAGGCTGAGATAGCACAGCTCCCAACCGTGGAGCGTCATACGCTGTTTCTGCATTTGACGCTGGAGGGCATAGAGCATGACCGCCAGCATAGCGGCATGGGACACCAAAAACAACATAACCAGGAAAGCGGCCCGAAGAAAGACCGCCTCCGGCGGTTCCAAGCGAAAAGGGATTGACCGTTCCATGATGAAGTACAGGCTTTGCACCATCAGGCCGCTGGAAATCCTGGCGTTGAAATAGAGCAGCGTCAGGAGGGACACAAAGGGCTTTTCCAAGTCAATCCACTTTGATACCGCCAGCAGCAGCGCTGTCAGAATCAGACCAAAAGAGCCTTGCGGCAGCGCGGCCCGGTTGCATACGATCTCAAACAGAATGTAGATGGAAAATACAAGGAGCAGTTTTCGCCGCTTCCGGCCCCGGGAGGGGATAAAGGGGTTGAAAAAGGCGGTGAGCAGGACGGCATAGGACAATCCTGCCCCGGCGGAAAAGGCACTGTTGAAAATGCGGAATCCTGTTTCACTCATAGACCCGCTCCTTTTTTCAAGAAATGGAGATACGCTTTCACAAAGTCCTGATACTTATATTTTGAGAGCAGAAGCCTTTCCCCATTTGTCAGCACAACTGACCTTTTGCTATATCCGGCCACATAGGAGAGATTAACCAGATACCCTTTGTGGATGCGGAAAAACTGATCTTGCAGTTCCAGCTCCAAATCCCGGATTTTTGCGTAGTAGGCAAACTGACCGTCCCGCAGGTGCAGCACAACCTTATGATCGCAGCTTTCGATGTAATAGATGCTGTCCAGCAGTATGGTCTTGCTGGTGTTGGCGGATTGGAGCGTCAGCACAGGACCTTTCTGTGGGTTTTCCCGGTTGGTTGTGATCTGCTCCACGGCACGGGCAAAGACCTGGGCGAACTTTTCCTCGTTCACCGGCTTCAGCAGGTATTGGAACGCACCCACGTCAAAGGCATCGAACACATACCGCTCATAGCTGGTCACAAAGATTATGACCGGCTGTGTCATGGTTGACCGTTCCCTGATCTGACTGGCCAGTTCCATACCGTCCAGGCCGGAGGGGGCCAGCTCTATGTCCAAAAGGAACAGGTCAATTTCCCGGCGGTCTGCAAGGCAGTCACCGGCAGAAGCGTACTCCACGACCTCGCAGGGGCAGGACTGCGCCTGGATCAATGACGTGAGATAGGAGCGGATGTTGGTTTCATCATCACAAATCGCTATTTTTATCATGTTTCTATTCCTCTATGTGTTTATTCGTTCAAACGGACGCTGCGATAAAGGCATTTACCGCAACTGGACGGTTTGATACCGTAACTGGACAGCGCAAAACAGTTTTAACATTATATCATAAAAGGAAAGATGCCAGGCGCCGCCTTTGACGGGTTGACTTTCCCGGCTCTTCGATGTATGCTATAACCACATTAAAAAGCGTGAAAACATACAAGGCGGTCATAACAATGGAACCTATGAATTTGAAAATTGGCGAGAAGCTGAAAAGTCTGCGCAACGCCCGAACGATGTCCCTGGATGATGTTTCAGCCCTGACTGGGGTCAGCAAGCCCATGTTGGGCCAGATCGAGCGCGGCCAGTCCATCCCCACAGTGACGATACTCTGGAAAATCGCCACAGGTCTGAAAACGCCTTTGTCCTACTTCCTGGAAGGGCCGCAGGCGGAGTACACTATCGTTAGCCTGGATCAGGCCAATATGATTTTAGGGGACGGCGGAAAAATGCGGGCCTATCCGCTATTCACCTATGACCCAGCGGGTCGCAATGTGGAGACATTCTATATCGAATTTGACCCGGACTGCCGCCATTCCTCGGACAAGCACAATGACGGTATGGAGGAACACATCTTTGTTTTGCGTGGAACACTGCGGCTTGTTCTGGGAGACAAAACGGTGGATGTCAGTGAGAAGCAGGCCGTCCGTTTCCGGGCCGATATGCCCCACGTCTATCAAAACTTGTCCGGGGACGAGTGCGCAGTCTATAACACGATTTTCTATCCGAGCCATTAAGGAGGGCTATCATCATGTATGAACTGATTCAAGTTTCGGAGCAAAGTTATTACATCCAAAGCCCAGCTAAGATCGGGCTGGTGAGGCTGAATGAGCAGGACGTTTGCCTGATCGACAGCGGAAACGATAAGGACGCAGGGCGTAAGGTACGGCAGCTTCTGGATGCCAACGGCTGGCGGCTCACTGCTATCTACAACACCCATTCCAACGCTGACCACATCGGCGGCAACAAATATTTGCAGGGCCAGACCGGGTGCACGATCTACGCGCCGGGGATCGACTGCGCCTTTACCCGTCACCCCGTCCTAGAGCCGTCCTTTTTGTACGGCGGCTATCCATGTAAGGAGCTGCGGCACAAATTTCTCATGGCCCAGGAGAGCGACGCCCAGGAGCTGACCAAGGAATCCTTGCCGGAGGGTTTTGCAATCATCCCCCTGCCGGGGCATTTCTTTGATATGGTGGGCTTTCGGACAACCGATGATGTGGTCTATCTGGCGGATTGCCTGTCCAGCCGGGAAACGCTGGACAAGTATCAGATCGGCTTTATCTATGATGTTGCCGCCTATCTGAAAACGCTGGAAATGGTCAAATCCCTGCGGGCAAAAATGTTTGTCCCGGCCCACGCTGCCGCCTCCGAGGATGTGGCAGAGCTGGCACAGTATAACATCAACAAGGTGTTGGAGATTGCGGATAAGATTACCAGTATCTGCCGGGAACCGCTTTGCTTTGAGGCGATTTTGCAAAGATTGTTTACAGATTACGGGCTGACTATGAGCTTTGAGCAATACGTTTTGGTGGGCAGCACCGTCCGCTCCTATCTGGCGTGGCTGAAGGACAGCGGCAAATTAAACGCAGCATTTGAAAATAATATGCTGCTCTGGCAGCGGACATAAGTTCGCTAAGAGGGGTGTATCTTTATGAAAATGTGAACAGAGTACACCTGCCCTTTAGAACTGGTTCATGATATGCTCAAGGGCAAGTGGAAATCCATTATTCTATGGCGGCTCCGATTGGGCGCTACATCACTGGCAAAGCTGGAAAAGGAGATAGATGGAATCACTCAAAAAATGTTATTGGAGCAGTTGAAAGATCTGGCGGACTTTGGCTTTGTTCAGAAGAAATCATTTGAGGGCTATCCGCTTCATGTAGAATATTCTCTGACCGAAGATATGGGAAAACGGATAGTAGAGGATGCCCCCTGCAACACGGCTTCGATTGCCATTGTGCTGGAAGATAAGGACGCATACCCGGTAACAGAGGGCTTTGCCTGGATACACTGGCTGGCGGCGAACATCACTCGTTTTGAGCTCAAGGACAATGAGAGCCAGACGGCAACTGACTTTATCCAGGGCCGGAAACATTTAAGTTTTTAACAGAGGTGGGACTTCCGCTCTATACGAACTATGAAATTACGCCAAACGCACCACTCACATTTTTTGAAGTACCCACTATAAAAAAGCACGCCCATCTGCAAAACACTTTTTTAGACATTGCATCAATGGATACAATGGGACTGATTACAGTGGATGTGAAGAACGGGGCAGTTTTTCAGATACAAATGGATGAAAGTGAAAAACACCTCTGGGACGAAATTAGAGAGATACCTCGCACAATGAATTACAGCATCCGGCATTTCGTTGATTGTCTTGGCTTGTGGCTGTCTTTCTATTCCCAACTTCGGGAAGAAGTAAAAAGGCAGTTAGAGATTGACGCAACATTCAGTCTTTTTGAGCATGAGGAACTATATGAGCCAATTTTGAAAAAGCTAAGAGAGGTTGACCCTAAAACTATGCGCGAAAAAAGGTTCTTTTGGCGCAGAATGTGTGAACCGGATATTGTATAGAGAAAAATACAATGATAATTTATTGAGTTTGCTTAAAACAGGGCGGCGGCAATCCCGCCGCCCTGTCTATTACCGCTCCATATCCTGCGCCCTGCGGGGCTGCTGCTCCCGCTGTTCCTGCCGCAAGATGCTGTAAACGCTCCTGCGGATTTGCTCGGCTTCTTTCACTTCCCCTTTCAGCGCAAGATACCGCCGGTTGAGCGTTTCCCTCTCGGCGGTCAGCTTGGCATACTCCGCTTTCCATGCCTTTACCGGCAGGGCGGTCTTGCCGTTCATCACGCCTTTGAGATAATCTTTCGCCGCCGTGAAAAGGATTTGCTCGGCCTCGGTCAGCGGCTTTTTCCCCTTGTACTTGAAATAAATCTCGGCTTGCTCGATGTGTTTTTTCAGAGTGCCTAACCGCCGGTCTTGGGAGATAAAGCCACGGGTCAGTTCCTTGTCGTAAATCAGGATGCCCTCGTCCGTGAAGTGCCGGGCGATGTCCCCGAAAGAGGTGGAGGGCTGGGCGTACATTTCAAACATCAGCCGGGCGATGTCCGCCGTTTCCGGGTCGGGCTTCATCATTTTTGTGCGGATGCCCTGAATGGTGGTGGGTTCCAGTTGGAAACCGAACGGGGCCGCGCCGCTCATGTGAAAACCGCGCTGGCAGCGGGAATAGTAAGCGTCCGTCACCCGCTTCTGAATGGTTTCCCGTTCCAGTTGGGCGAACACGATACAGATATTCAGCATGGCCCG
>NZ_QWEK01000089.1 GCF_009935845.1 Pseudoflavonifractor sp. 524-17
TACTTCGTCAACAAAAACGGCCAGCCGCTGCGGATGATGGCGAAACTGGAGCTTGACCCGGCCCTGCTGGACCAGCCGCTGTACCACTGAGGAGGGCGTATGGATAAAGGCACAGTTTACTTTTTTACCGGCCTGGCAGGGGCGGGGAAGACTACCCTTGGGGGGCTGTTCTACCGCCGGCTCAAGGCCCGCAAGGCCAATGTCTTCTGCATGGACGGGGACGCCATGGACGGGGTGTTTGAGCGCACGGGCTACTCCACCGCCGCCCGTCTGAAGGACGCGAAGGCCCAGTTCCGGCTCTGCCGCGCCCTGGCGGAGCAGGGGATTGACGTGGTGATGTGCTCCATCTCCATGTACGACGAGATCCGGGAGTGGAACCGGGGGAACATTGACAATTACAGAGAGATTTACATCAAAGTCACCAGAGAGACCCTCTACCGCCGGGACCAGAAGAAGCTCTACTCCTCCGGCGCGAAGGAGGTTGTAGGTGTGGACCTGCCCTACGACGAGCCGAAAGCGCCCGACGCCGTGGTGGAAAACGACGGCCAGGAGACGCCGGAGGCCATTGTGGCCCGGCTGGAGCGGAAATTCGGCCTGATGTAAGAAGAGAAAAGGGACTTTGAATAATGGCGGAGAACAACTGGAGGGAGTTATGGTCCGGCCGCTGCGCAGACCAGACGATTCTGGGCAGCGGAGACATCCAGCGGATCTTTATGGAGCTGAAGCGCAGCAACGGGTTTGATGTGGTGAAGGATGGGATTTCCTATGAGTCCTTTCTGGGACAATACAGTGAGCTGAAGAAAAGGCTGTCCCTGCATTTGCCGGATGGGGAAGGCATCCGGAGCGTCTACGAGGTAGGCTGCGGCAGCGGGGCGAATCTATTTTTATTTGAGCAGGACGGGACCGCCTGCGGCGGGATGGACTACTCCCCAGGACTGCTTCAATGCGCAAAACAAGTTTTGCGCACAACGGATATCCGTTGTGAAGAAGCTTGTAACCTTTCAACCCGGACGAAGTATGACGCAGTGATATCAGTCAGCGTTTTCGGCTACTTTACAGATATAGACTACGCAGAAGCGGTTCTTGAGAAAATGTGCCGGAAAGCAGAGCATTCCGTTGGAATCCTTGAGCTTGCGGATGTGGAAAAGGAAGCGGCGTATACAGCGTACCGCAAACAGATTATTCCAGACTATGAGCAGCGGTATAGAGGTCTGCCGAGACTCTTTTACAGCCGGGATTTCTTTGAGGCGTTCGCTCTCAGGAATAATATGGAAATCCAGATTTGCCCTATGCATATGAAAGACTATTGGAACAGCCAGTTTTATTTTGACTGCTATCTGTACAAGCGCTGAGCGGGGGGCGCGCCGCGTCAGAGCTCAGCGCGGAAAGGAAACCTATGGCGCAGATACTTACCGGCTCCCAGTTTGAAGTTCTGGCGGAGCTGCTTTCCCCCGCTGGGATGGCGCCGTCCAGGCCGGATGCCGCGGCGGTCCAGGCGTTGGAGGGGCTGGGCTATCTCAGCGGGGGTGCGGTGACGCCCGCGGGCTTGGCGGCCATGGAGCCCTACCGTGTGAAGCGTGCGGTGTTCCTGGCGGCGGGCTTTGGCAGCCGCCTTGCCCCCATTACGTTCAACACGCCAAAGCCCCTGGTACGGGTGCGCGGAGAGCGGATCATTGACGGGCTGCTGGACGCCTGCCTGGCCGCGGGAATTGAGGAGATTTATCTCGTCCGGGGCTACCTGGCGGAGCAGTTTGACCAGCTTCTCTACCAGTATCCCATGATCCGCTTCCTGGAAAATCCGGTGTACAACGAGACAAACAACATATCCTCCGCCCTGTGCGCCCGGCACCTGCTGTGTAATGCCTATGTGCTGGAGGCCGATTTGGTGCTCTCCGCGCCGGGGCTCATCCGGCCCTATCAGTACCGCTCCAACTTCCTGGCCATCCCCAAGACACGCACCGACGACTGGTGCTTTGAGGTGCGCGGCGGCATCATTACCGAGGAAAAAATCGGCGGGGAGAACTGCTGGCAAATGGTTGGCATCTCATACTGGACCGGGGCGGACGGGAAAAAGCTGGCCCAGGATTTAAAGTCGGTCTACGAGCAGCCCGGCGGGCGGGAGTGCTACTGGGAGCAGGTGCCTCTGGTGTTCCGCCGGCAGCGTTATCAGGTGTCGGTCCGGGCCTGCCGGGAAGAGGATGTGACGGAGATCGATACCTTCCGCGAGCTGAAGGCATTTGACAAGAGCTATGACATAGGCTGATTGAGAGAGGGATTTTATGACAATCAAACGAAATATCCTGCTCAACCCGGGACCGGCCACCACCACGGATACGGTGAAGCTGGCCCAGGTGGTGCCGGACATCTGTCCCCGGGAGAAGGAGTTTGCCGGCCTGATGGCGGGCCTGCGCCAGGAGCTGGTGCGGGTGGTCCACGGGGATGCGGAGAAGTATACCGCGGTGCTGCTGTGCGGCTCCGGGACGCTGTGCATGGACGTATGCCTCAACTCCCTGCTGCCGGAGGGAAAACAGGCGCTGATTATCAACAACGGGGCATACAGCGCCCGGGCGGCGGAGATCTGCCGGTATTACGGCCTGCCCCACGTGGAGCTGAAATTTCCGCTGGACAGGCCCCCCGATTTGGCGGCTGTGGAGCGGAGCTTGGCGGAAAACCGGGGGATTGCCCTGGTCTACGCCACCCACAACGAGACCGGAACCGGCCTGCTGAACCCAATCAGCGCCATTGGCGCCCTGGCCCACCGGTATGGGGCCGTCTTTGTGGCTGACACCACCAGTACCTACGCCATGCGCCCGATCTCCCTGGAGGCGGAGGAGATTGATTTCTGCATGGCCTCCGCCCAGAAGGGGCTGATGGGCATGACCGGGCTGTCCTTTGTCATTGGCCGGCGGGATCTCATTGAGGCGTCGCGAAACTACCCCCGCCGCTCCTATTACTGCAACCTCTGGCGGCAGTATGACTGCTTCGAGCGCACGGGAGAAATGGAGTTCACCCCGCCGGTACAGACGGTATACGCCGCCGTCCAGGCCATGAAGGAGTACTGGGCGGAGGGGGAGGAGGCCAAGTGGGAGCGCCACACCCGGGTGATGGAGGCCATCCACCGGGGGCTGGAGGCGCTGGGCTTCCAGGAGCTCATCCGCCGGGAGGACCAGGCGGGTCTGGTGGCGGCGGTGCGCTGCCCCGACGACCCCGGCTGGTCCTTTGAAGCGGTCCATGACTACTGCTATGCCCGGGGCTTTACTATCTATCCAGGCAAGGCCGGCACGGCGGGGACCTTCCGCCTGTGCGCCCTGGGGGCCATTGACACGCCGGATATTGAGGCCTTTTTCCAGGTGTTCCGGGCGGCGCTGGCCCAGTGCGGCGTGAGCGTGCCTGTGCGGTACAAGGATTGAGGAGGGACCGCCATGAAAACCGTATATACCTGCTTTTGTACCGAGGTCATCCACGAGGGGCACCTGAACCTCATCCGCCAGGCCCAGGCGTACGGCAAGGTGATTGTGGGCGCGCTGTCCGACCGGGCCCTGATCCGGTATAACCGCTTCCCCACCATCTCCCAGGAGGAGCGGGTCCGGCTGTACCGCTCCCTGGAGGGGGTGGACAGTGTGGTCATCCAGGACGATATGTGCTATGAGGACGCCCTGTCTCTGATCCGCCCGGACTATGTGATCCACGGGGACAACTGGAAAACCGGCCCAGAGGCGGAAATCCGCGCTCAGGTCATCCAACAGCTGGCGGCCACAGGCGGCACGCTGGTGGAGGTTCCCTATACCAACAGCGAGCAGGTGCGCAAGATCGACCGGCAGCTCCGGGAAAAGCTGGCCATGCCGGAGTACCGCCGCAGGCGGCTGCGCCAGCTCATCGGGATGTGCCCGGTGGTCAAGGCGCTGGAGGCCCACAGCGGCCTCACCGGCCTCATCGCGGAAAAGACCATCGTGGCCCAGAACGGCAGGCTGGACCAGTTCGACGCCATGTGGGTGAGCAGCCTGTGCGACTCCACCGCCAAGGGGAAGCCGGACATTGAGCTGGTGGATATGTCCTCCCGCCTGCGCACCATCGACGACATCATGGAGGTCACCACCAAGCCCATCATCCTGGACGGGGACACCGGGGGCCTGCCGGAGCATTTTGTGTACAATGTGCGCACTCTGGAGCGCATGGGGGTGTCCGCGGTGATCATCGAGGACAAAAAGGGTCTGAAGAAAAACAGCCTCTTCGGCACGCAGGTCCCCCAGACGCAGGAGGACATCGCCGCCTTCAGCGAAAAGATCCGCACCGGGAAGCGGGCCCAGCTCACCGATGATTTTATGATTATCGCCCGCATTGAGAGCCTGATTCTGGAGCGGGGCATGGACGACGCCCTGACCCGCGCCGCCGCCTTTGTGGACGCGGGGGCCGACGGCATTATGATCCACAGCCGCAAAGAGGATCCCGGCGAGATTCTGGAATTCTGCGGCCGGTTCCGCGCGGCGGACAAGTCCACCCCCCTTGTGGTGGTGCCCACCTCCTTCCACGCCATCAGGGAGGAGGAGCTGGCCGCCCACGGGGTGAACATCGTCATTTACGCCAACCAGCTCACCCGCAGCGCCTTCCCCGCCATGCAGAGGACGGCGGAGGAAATCCTGCGCTGCCACCGGGCCAAGGAGGCGGATGAGCGGCTGATGCCCATCAAAGAGATCATCACCCTGATAGACGAGCTGTGACAGGAGGAGACCATGGAGATTGAACGTTTTGCTGGGCTTTTAGAGGCGGATTTTTACGCCGGCGTTCCGGACAGCCAGCTGAAGGCGCTGTGCAGCTTTCTGATGGACCGGTACGGCCTGGACCCCGCCCACCATGTGATCGCGGCCAACGAGGGGAACGCGGCGGCGCTGGCGGCGGGGTACCACCTGGCCACGGGAAAGGTGCCGGTGGTCTATCTGCAGAACAGCGGGCTGGGGAATGTGGTCAACCCCGCGGCCTCTCTGCTGAATGAAAAGGTGTACGGCATTCCCTGCCTGTTTGTAGTGGGCTGGCGCGGGGAGCCGGGTGTGCATGACGAGCCCCAGCATCTCTTTCAGGGGGAGATCACACTGGACCTGCTGAACACCCTGGATATTCCCGCCTTCGTCGTGGACAAAACCACCGCGCCGGAGGAGCTGGCGGACACGCTGGCGCAATACCGCGCCCTGTTCGCCCGGGGGCGGCAGGCCGCCCTTGTGGTGCGCCGGGGGGCGCTGGAGTATGGGGGGAACACCGCTTACGGCAATCCCCACCCCATGTCCCGGGAGGAGGCCATCCGGCACATTCTGGCGGCTTCCGGGGACGACGCTGTGGTAGCCACCACCGGCAAGGCCAGCCGGGAGCTGTATGAGCTGCGGGAGGGGCAGGGCCAGGACCACAGCCGCGATTTCCTCACCGTAGGGTCCATGGGCCACAGCTCGTCCATCGCCCTGGGCATCGCCCTGCAAAAGCCGGGGCGGCGGGTGTGGTGCCTGGACGGGGACGGCGCGGCGCTGATGCACCTGGGCGCTATGGCGGTCATAGGCGCCAGCCGGCCCGACAACCTGATCCATGTGGTGCTGAACAACGAGGCCCACGAGTCGGTGGGCGGTATGCCCACCGTGGCCGGCCGGATCGATTTCCCCGCCGTCGCCCGGGCCTGCGGCTACCCCGCCGCCATGTCCGCGGACTGCCCGGAGGGGCTGGAGCACGCCCTCAAGACTGCAAAAGCCGGGGATCTGCTGGCCTTTATCGAGGTAAAATGCGCCCTCGGCGCAAGAGCCAACCTCCGCCGCCCAAATTCCGCGCCCAGGGAGAATAAAGC
>NZ_QWEK01000090.1 GCF_009935845.1 Pseudoflavonifractor sp. 524-17
AAGTTTTCAATCACGGCATTGTCCAGACAGTTGCCTTTTCGGCTCATGCTCTGGAGGATTCCCTTTTTCTTGAGCATGGCTTTGAGTGGCTGATGTTCGACGAACCCAAGCAGAAGAAGTCCAGTCTGGAAAACCGCGCCAGATTAGGCGTCCCGCCCTACGGCAACGGCTGGCCGGGTGTTCGCGTCCGCTGGTGTACGGGACAGCTCAAAACGCACCTGATAAACAAAGAGGTCAACCGGCTCAAGAAAGAGAAAAACGCGCTCCACTATGTAGGCATCGCGGCAGACGAAGCGTGGCGCTGTAAAGATGAGGTGTACCCCCTTGTGGAATGGGGCATTACCGAGGCCGAGGCGCTGAAAGCCTGTTATGACCGGGGCTTTGACTTCGGCGGGCTGTATGAGATATATCATCGTGCCTCCTGCTGGTGCTGTCCCCTGCAAAGGATAGGTGAGCTGCGTAAGCTGAGAACACACCACCCGGAGCTGTGGAAAAAGCTCATGGAGCTGGACCGCCGCGCTCTGGCGCAGTTCGGCCCTGGCCCTCTCGGACAGTTCAAAACAAATTGGACAGTGGCCGCGCTGGACGCCCGCTTTGCCGCAGAGAAGGCATCGTGACATCGTTACAGAATTGCGCTGTTTTCTGTATGATTTGGTTGTGGAAACACAAATCCAACATACAGGAGGCAGTTCAACATGAAGAAACGGTTTCTATCTTTTGCGGCAGGCGCGTTGACGGCGCTGCTCATCAGCTCCACCGCAGTTACGGCGCTGGCGGCAAGCGGGGCCATCCAAATCGAGGTCAGTCCCATCAGCGTCCTTGTGGACGGCGAGGTATTCCAGCCCAAGGACGCCAAGGGCAACGATGTGATGGTCTTTACCTACAACGGCACGACCTATGCCCCCCTCCGGGCGCTGGCCGAAGCCTACGGGCTGGAGGTGGAGGTGGGCTACGACGGGGAGCGGAACATCGCCACCGTCAGCAGCCGGCCAACGCAGACACAGCCCTCCACTGCGGACACTGGCTATGCCGGCTTTGAAAGGCAGTGGACGGTCAAGGAAAAGCCCGTCACCAACTACGGCGATGAGAAAATCTTTACCGTAACCTACTCCGGCGACCTGAGCAGGAGCGAGTTCAAGGCATGGTGGAAATCCTACGACCTCTCCACCATCAAGGAGTACGCCGAGTGGATGATCGCGGAGGTGCAGAGCGAGGTCCCCAGCTATATCGTGACCGCCTACTTCTCCTACGGGCAGTACAATCTCGGCTCCGTCCATGGGTCGAGTGACTTCACCGGCAGCAACTTTGACGCCGCTGACGTGTGGATCAAGTAACAGAATATCAGCTATCGCAAGGCTCTCATGGAAACATGAGGGCCTTTTGCTATGGGAAAATCGGAGGTGATGATTTGCAGGAAGATGTTGAACAGCGAAGTGTGACCCTCATTATCAGCACCGCCAAGCTGACCGGCAGGGCGCTGAAAGCGGCGATCACCAAGTTTCTCGCCTACCAAAAGGAGGCTATGGCGCGGGCCAGCCCTGATGTGCAGCCCAAGGGGAAACAGACGGTCAAGGAGCTTGTGGGGCAGAATCAGGGCGTGGCAAATATCGAGATCGACGATAAGAACATCAAGGACTTTGACCGCGTGGCGCGGAAGTACGGCGTGGACTACGCCGTAAAGAAAGACCGCACCACTTCGCCGCCCAAGTACCTTGTGTTTTTCAAGGCCCGCGACGGCGACGCGCTGACGGCGGCATTTAAGGAGTATACCGCGAACACCGTCAAAAAGCAGAGCCGTCAGTCCATCATCCAAAAGCTGCGGGCCATTCTGCCGCAGGCCAGGGAGCAGGCCAAGGAGAAGAAAAAGGAGCTGGAGCGATGAAGAATATCAACATCAAAAAGCTCGCTCTGCTCAACCTGCCTTATGCCCTGAGCGGCCTGTATGCCACCAAGCTGGGGCAGGCGTGGCGGCTGGCGGAGGGCGCCAACGCCTCGGAAAAGCTGCTGCATATCATGGACGGCTTTGCCGCCGCCTTTCAGTCGGCCCTGCCCAGCTTTCACCCCTCGGACTTGCTGGTGGGCCTTGCCTGCGGAGCGGCCCTCCGGCTGGCGGTGTATATCAAGAGCAAGAACGCCAAGAAATTTCGGCATGGACAGGAGTACGGGAGTGCCAGATGGAGTGCATAATCTTAACTGTAAGCAACACCTCCTTTCTGGTTGCCATTATAGGCCCTTGGATGAATTACCGCAAGCAACACATAATAACAAATGCGTCCTTAATCTATTACATTGGTGCTTTTACACCCTTTTCAGCCCGCTGTGCCTCCCGCACCTGGCGCATACACAGCTTGTTTTCCTCTCGTTCCCGGTTCCTCGTAGCCATCAAAAAAGCAGTGGACGCTCTGCCAAAACTGTGGTAGAATGAAGTGGAAGAAGGTGAGGACGGTGGACGGGGAAACGACAATCGCCCAGGGGCTGCACGTCACGGATGACAGCGCGGGCTATGATGCCGCCTGCAAGCGTGTCCTGCCTGAAAAGGCAATCCTGGCGCGGATCATGAAGTCCTGCCTGGAAGAATACAAAGAGTGCGATGTCAACGATATTGCGGAGAAATACATAGAGGGCCAACCCCAGGTGTCTGCCGTCCCGGTACTGCCGGACGAGGGCGGCACAGTCATCAGCGGCATGGACACTGAGGACAAGTCGGTGCATGAGGGGACCGTCACCTACGACATCCGTTTTCGTGCCATCGTCCCCGGCTCCGAGGAACAAATTGCCCTCATCATCAACGTGGAGGCGCAGAACGATTTTTATCCCGGCTATCCGCTGATAAAGCGTGGCATATACTACTGTTGCCGGATGATTTCTTCCCAGTATGGCCGGGAGTTCACCGGCCCCCATTATGAGAAAATCAAAAAAGTCTATTCTATCTGGATTTGCATGAAACCGCCGCAGTATCGGGAGAATACCATCACCCGGTATCGGCTGGTAGAGGAACACCTGGTAGGAGAGGGCAAAGAACCCGTCAAGAATTATGACTTGCTGTCCATCATCATGCTGTGCCTTGGTGGGCCGAACGGGGCAAACTATGACGGTGTACTTCGGATGCTGGACGTGCTTCTCTCCAACGAAACCAGCGAGGCGGAGAAGCGGAAGATTTTGCAGGACGATTACGACATTCAAATGACGCAGACAATGGAAAGGAAGGTGTCGGTCATGTGCAATCTGAGCAAGGGCGTTAGGGAAAAGGGCGTTGCCGAGGGCATGACGAACGGTATTTTGTTCTCTATCAAAAACCTCATGGAAACATTGGGGCTGACGATTGAACAGGCTATGGCGGCGCTGAAAATCCCTGATACTGAAAAGCAGAAATATATGGATTTGCTGGAACGGCAGTAACGATGAAAACGCCACGGACTATTATTGTCCCTGGCGTTTTCTGTATCTGCTTTAGCTGGCTTGGGCGGCTTCGGCCTGTTTCTTCCTGTGGTAGTTCTCCCGCCTCGCAGCAAGGAAACGCTCATACCGGGCTTGGGCTTCGGGATCTCCGGCTGCGGCGTCCGCATACATCTTCTGGCGGGACTTCTTCACCGCTTCCGACTGCTGCGCTCTCTGCTGTGCCAACTCCGCCGCTGCTGCCGGGTCAGTTTCGGCGCGGGCTTTCAAATCCTGCAAAGCCTCTTTTTTCCGATTGCGGTGGGTTTCCAGCCGTTCCGCTTCTTCCGGGGTGAGGTCAGCTCCGATCTTGTCCAGCTTGGCAAGTTCCTCCAATGTCCGCTTGCGGGGCTTCTCCGGTTGAGGGGCCCTTTTCTTGTTGCGCTGTTTCTTCTGGTAGGCCCGGTTGCGCTCGAACCGCCGTCCTTCCTCCGCCTGTTCCTCCAGGGTCAACAGGCCTGCCCGCTTCCTGGCGGTAAACTCCCGGCGCTCTTGCTTGTACTTCTCGTACCGGGCCTGGGCGAGCGCCTTGGAGCGTTCCTCTTTCTCAGCCTGTTCCTCCTGTTGGCGGCGTTCCGCTTCCTGCTCCATCGGGGTCACAATGTCGGCGGGAACCTCAAACGCGCCGATAAAATTGAAGTAAAAATCCAACCGCTGGCGGCGCTGTTTGCCCCGGCCTTTGCCCTCGTGGACAACGATTTTCTCAATAAACTTATTGAGCATCGGCGTAGTCAGTTCCGAGAAATCGGTGTACCGTTTGGCAAGGTCGATAAACTCCGTCATTCTCACCCGGTCGGCGTTCCAGTTGTCAATCATCTTCTGCCACTCCGTCATGGAGGCTTCCAGCGCGGCCTGTTCCTCGTCATACTCGGCAAGGAGGCGGCTGAAATGCTTGTCCGGCAGCTTGCCTGTGGCGTTTGCCTCAGAGAGCTTTTGTCAAGGGTAAATTTCAAAAAGACGCTGCTTGCTGAAATGGGCAAACGGCGTCTAAATGTTTGCAGATAATGGGCGCTCATGTTGAGGCAATAGAAGGTATCTGAATACTGCTGATAAGTTTTTCCATTGTGTCATCAAAAGCCTGCTTTTTGAGTTCACATTCCCATACCACGACTACATTCCATCCATCTGCCTCAAGCAGCGAGCGGTTCTTTTCATCCCGCAATGCATTTCCGTTGATCTTATTATACCAGTATTCTTGGTTCGATGATGGCCAGACAAAACGCTTGTAGCTATGCTTATGCCAGAAGCACCCGTTTACGAAAATAACAGTTTTGTATTTAGGTAATACTATATCAGGACACCCAGGCAGTTTGCGCACATTTTTTCTGTATCGAAATCCCTTAGAAAACAGATACTTCCTAACTCTTTCTTCGGGAGAGGTATTCGTACCCCAAATTCTTAACATATTATAACTGCGCTGGGATTTTCTGTAGTCGCCCGCCACTGTCATCTTCGTCCTTTCTCAGATTTTTATTCGAAATGCTCGCCAACTTTTTGGCGATTGACTTTGCCATAATTGGAGGTACAGCATTTCCCACCTGCTGGTATTGTTTATCCTTAGAACCGCAAAATACAAAACTGTCTGGAAAAGTTTGGAGCCGTGCAGCCTCTCTGATGCTTATTGCTCTGTCCAGTGTTGGGTGTATCCACATTGATTTCCGAACATTCACCACAGTTCCAGAAGGTTCATCATAATTGAGCCGCAGGTAAATAGTATTTTGTGTCCTCGATGCATCAGTATATAAGCATTTTCTAAAACATAATTGCTGGTTTGATCAGTGCTTCTAAATCAGCTAGGGCAATCGTACCGTCATAATAATCTTTAACTGCTTGAAACGCTCCATGATCTGCTGCAATAATGGGATTTTCAATTTCCAATCCTATATGTATTTCTGCAATGTTCAAAAGTTTTCTTTGGTGCTTTGTCAAAGCCTTTTCCAGCTTTTTAATGTTCTTTGTTGCTTTATAGATAATGTTTAATTCTGAAAAATGAGTGTCTGGCCATAGATGTCGTTTAGCTTCTTGGCGGTTCTGAATAATGTTCAATATGTCATCAAACATATATTGTGCATCAATAAAATGAAGCGGTGTTTCTCTAACCCGGATATTATATTTTTTAATCAGTTCTTCATCGCCTTTTTCTAAATAGAAACGATGAACTTGCGATTTAAGCATACTGACATTTTCTATGACAAATGCTTTTGGCTGTAATTCAACAATAGCTCGAACATACTGCTTATAGTAGTATTACTTAAAAATGCTCAATCTGAAGTGAGTTGTTTACGGAAGAAGAAAGCAGCAAAAATAGCCTG
>NZ_QWEK01000091.1 GCF_009935845.1 Pseudoflavonifractor sp. 524-17
CAAAAAGAGTGCGAAAGTCGGCGCAGCTTGACGCTACGCCGACCCTCGCTTAAAATGTTTTCTTACGTCACCGCCCCGTCAAGGCGGAGGCTGAACGCATTTTGAAACGGTTTCAGGACGCGAGGGAACCCAACAGCCCCAACGGGACCCACTACATGGCACAGGTCTCCCCGGACTTTCTGGCGCGGGCCAAGACCAAGGACACGGACCGGCTGATGTCCATGCTCCCCTTCCAGTCCCTGTCCCTCTCCAAGCTGGAGGGCCGGAAGAGGACGTATGCCCTGATTCTCAAAGAGGAAAACCGCTTTCAGCCCCTGGTGCTGCGCCGCCCCTCCGTGAAGAAAAAGCTGCAAGAGAAATCTGCCGTCTCCGCCGCCCCCAGCGCCCCCGGCAAATCCAAGTCCAAGGGGCAGGAGCGGTGAAGGCCCCGAACCGTCAGCGGGAGGTCCAGCTGAAATTCCGCGTCACACCGGAGGAGCGGGCGCTGATCGAGAAGAAGATGGAACAGCTCGGCACAAAACATGGCGGCATATCTCCGCAAGATGGCCGTGGACGGCTATGTGGTCAATCTGGAATTGCCGGAGCTGCGGGAGATGGTCTCCCTGCTGCGCCGGTCCAGCAACAACCTCAACCAGCTCACCCGCCGCGTCCATGAGACCGGGCGATTCTATGACGCTGATCTGGACGAACTGCGGCAGAGCTATGACGGGTTGTGGGACGCGGCACAGAAAATTCTCACCTCTCTGGCAAAGCTCCAGTAACGATGAACAGCCGGGAACTGCCCCGGCTGTTCATTTTCTAATCTATATCTTCTAATTCAGTGTCTTTGAAGGAATCCGTATCAAAAAAATCATAAAGAGAAATTCCCAGCCCATCACAAAGCAGTTTGATTGTGATAATGCCAGGGTTATGACTGTTGCCATATATGATATTTTTCAGCGTTGTGGGCGGGATGCCAGCTTTTCTTGCCAGAGAATTGATATTATATCCATGCTCTGCACAAAGCTGCTGGATACGCAATGACACTTGTTTCTGCGTATCCACCTATACCACTCCCGTCCATAAAAAGTCTTTTTAAGTTTACCCATCTTCACAAAAATAGACGGACTTTATATAGTCTTTTCTGTGGAGTATTATGGTGGTATGGGGTGATGCGGATGATTGTCACGTTCTGCGGACACAGCAAACTATATCAGACCGGCGATTTCTCCAAGTGGCTGGACATAATACTCCCATCACTCATAGAGGGCGGCGCGGCCACCTTCTACCTCGGCGGCTACGGAGACTTTGACAGTCTGGCTGCGGCGGCGGTGAGACGGCAAAAGACCGCTTACCCAACATTGAAGCGGTGCTGGTGCTGGCCTGCCTCAACCGGAAAATGGATGATTCCCGTTATGACAGCACCACCTATCCGCCCCTTGAAAATGTGCCGCCCCGCTATGCCATTGTCCGGCGCAACGAGTGGATGGTCCGGGAGAGCGACGTGGTGATCTCCGGCGTCACACATGGGTGGGGTGGGGCGGCGAAAACTTTAGACTATGCGCGGCGCAGACAGAAAGTAATTTTTCAATTCCCAACACATCGGGAATAAGCGGCAGGGCCGCATCCTTGCAAAAAATTGCCGGTGCGGTTATGCTGGTATCAAATCAAAATCAAGAGGTGTTTATCATGCTGACCTATAAAAAAGTGTTAGAGGTATTCAAGGATTATCTGGCCGAAGATGATTCCTGCGAGGTGCTGACTACCAGCCAGGGCTATCTGGTGGTGGATTGGAGCAGCAGGAAAAGTAACAGCGAGTGGGTGACTTCCCGGCTGTGCCAGACCCCGGAGCATCTGCGGGATGTGCTGCGCTCCCGGTATGAGGAATACCAGGGGTACAAGCTCACCAGAGGCTACAAGCGGGAGCTTCTGCCCTCTGAGGACGTGGATATTCGGCTCATAGGCAAGACGATTGCCGAACGGTGCGGCGAAAACTGAATACACAGAAACGGTCCGCCAAGTGCGGACCGTTTCTTTTGAAGGGAGGGACCGCCAATGGCAACCACCCGCATTATGTCCCTGCACACCGGCAAGGGCCGGACTGTGGCCAAGGCTATCAACGACATCATTGACTATGTGGAGAATCCTGACAAGACGGACGGCGGCAGGCTGATTTCCAGCTACCAATGCGACAGCCGGATCGCGGACGCGGAGTTTTTGTTTGCCAAGCGGCAGTACCTCGCCAGGACCGGCAGGAAGCGCGGGGCCGATGATGTGATCGCCTACACCATCCGGCAGTCCTTCGTCCCCGGCGAGATCACCCCGGAGGAGGCCAACCGCCTGGGCTATGAGCTGGCCCGCCGCTTCACCAAAGGAAAACACGCCTTTATCGTCTGCACCCATGTGGACAAAGCTCACATCCATAATCACATCATCTGGAACTCCACCACCCTGGACCATTCCTGGAAATTTCGGGACTTCCTCGGCTCCAGGCGGGCGGTACGGCGGCTTAACGACACCATCTGCGTTCAGAACGGCTACTCCATCGTGGAAAATTCCAAGCGCCGGGGCAAGAGCTACAACAAGTGGCTGGGCAGTAAGCCGCCCTGTCACCGGGACCGGCTCCGCATGGCGATTGACGCGGCCCTCGCGCAGAAGCCCGCCAACCTGGATGCCTTGCTTCAGCTGCTGCGGAACGCTGGTATAGAGGTCTCGCCCCGTGGCAAATCCATCCGGCTGAAAGCGCCGGGTGGAAAACAGTTTGTCCGGCTGGACGGGGACAGCATGGGGGCGGACTACTCCATTCTCTCGCTGCTGGCCATCCTCGCCGGGGAGAAACAACACACTCCGCTTTCAAAAAATATCCGCCGCGCAGATCCGCCGAAGGTGAATCTGCTGGTGGATATTCAGGCCAAGCTCCAGGCGGGCAAGGGGGCCGGGTACGCAAGGTGGGCCAAGACCTTCAATCTCAAGCAGATGGCGCAGACGCTGAACTATCTGACAGAGCATGACCTGTTGGATTATGCCGACCTTACTGCCAAAACGGACGAGGCCACCGGACGCTATCAGGAATTGTCCGCCAGAATCAAGGCGTCGGAGCAGCGCATGGCGGAGATCGCCGTACTGAAAACGCACATCATCAACTATGCCAAGACCCGCGAGGTCTATGTGGCCTACCGCAAGGCCGGATACTCGAAAAAATTCAAGGCCGAACATGAGAGTGACATCCTGCTTCATCAGGCGGCAAAGAAATTTTTTGATGAATCCGGGCTGAAAAAGCTGCCCACGGTCAGGAGCTTACAGGCTGAATATGCCGCGCTGCTGGCGGAGAAAAAGGCGGCTTACGCCGATTTCCGCAAGGCGCGGGAGGATATGAAGGAGCTGCTGACCGTCCGGGCCAACGTGCAGAAGCTCATGGGCTATGAGGCCCAAGGGCAGGAAAAGGAAGCGGACCGCCGGGAGGAGGAACGATGATTTTTCACCGTTCCAGAGGGCCGCAGGCCCGTCAAAAAAGCGTTCCGAAGGAACGCGCAGCCAGCCCCACCAAGGGGCTGTTCAAAGGGGTTTGGGGGCGCTGCCACCAACAAGCAGATTGGGCCTCCCGCCCACGGCGGGAGGTCCAATTTCGCATCGTGGGTCCCACGATGCCCTGCTTGCCCGTTTCTCCGGTCCATCCCTTGCTGGGTTGGTAGAAAGAAATCAAAGGTAGCTCACTAACAAATGTACAAGGGCAACTCAGATTTTTTGCAAAATTAAGACCACAGTAGTATTGACATTCTTCCAAGACTGTGGTAGTATAACGTCGTGGCCACTACTATGGTCTTAAAAAGGAGGTGCTACCGAATGGAAACTAAACTGTTTGCTTCTGAACTAAAAGTAATGTCTGTCCTTTGGCGCGATGGCGATGTTCCTGCGAAGTATATCGCTAAACTGCTGACCGAGGAATTGGGTTGGAATGTGAATACGACTTATACCTTGGTTAAGCGGTGCATCAAAAAGGGCGCGATTGAACGCTCCGATCCCGGTTTCATGTGTCACGCTATTGTGCCGCAGACAGAAATACAGGAGGCAGAAACAAACGAACTGATCGACAGGGTGTATGACGGATGTGCGGACAAACTGTTTGCGGCTTTGCTGGGGCGAAAAAAGTTGAGCGCCGAGCAAATTGAAAAGCTGAAACAGATTGTTGGCGACCTGGAATGAGGTGATGCAAATGAGCCTGTTGCAAATGAGTTTTGCGGGAGGCGTGATGATTTTGGCAATCACCGTCATTCGTGCCTTGGCAATCAACCGCCTCCCGAAAAAGACCTTTTTGGCACTTTGGGGAATAGCCGTTGTTCGCCTGCTACTCCCGTTCTCTTTCCCATCTGCATTTAGTGTCTATTCATTATTAGGCAGTCATGTATCAGGAATAGACGTTGCAGAAAGCCCCCTTGCTGTTGTGTTGATGCCAGTCGAAGAAACTGGGCAAAAGGCTACAATGTCCACAAGTAGTTTTTCTGTTTGGGTGGTTATTTGGGCCGTTGGCGCATTGATTTGTGCTTTGGTTTTTGGCGTAGCATATTGGAAGTGCAGGCAAGAATTTCAAACCTCATTTCCAGTAGAAAATGCCTTCATTAGAAGCTGGCTGAATAAGCATCAACAGAAGCGCCCAATTTCCGTTCGGCAGTCCAGCCGGTTTTCTGCTCCGCTCACCTATGGCGTATTTCACCCCGTAATTCTGATGCCAATATCTACGGAATGGGCTAATACAAAGTCACTTCTATATGTTTTGGAGCATGAATATGTGCATATCCGGCGGTTTGACAGCATTACAAAATTAGTGTTGATTGCGACGCTGTGTGTGCATTGGTTTAATCCCTTGGTTTGGGTTATGTATATCCTTGTGAACCGGGATATTGAACTATCATGCGACGAGGCAGTAGTGCATCTTTTTGGGGAGAACACAAGAGCGGCTTATGCGCGGACACTCATCAGCATGGAAGAAACTCGGAGCGGCTTTGCTCCCTTGTGCAGCAATTTTAGTAAAAACGCGATTGAAGAAAGGATAACCGCAATTATGAAAATCAAAAAAGCATCTATCTTCTCTCTTGTTCTGGCACTGGCTCTGGTTTGTGGAGTAACCACGGCATTTGCAACCTCCGCAAATGCACAGCAGGCTGATCCCGTGGAGCAGAACGACAATATCAACATTGTGGGTAAACCGGCTTCCGCTCCGCAGATTGCGGATACCTTTGGAACTTTTTTCAAAGATGATGGCAAGTCCGCTGGGTTTGATACAAGTGAGGCTCTAATGGCAACCCCGGTGCAGTCTGGCGATATTTATGGTGCGCCCGTAGACAAAACCGATGCTGAAACAAATGGTCTGCCCGATAGCAATGTAATCTATTTTGACACCGAAGCCCAGCGCGACGAACATTTTCGCGCTCTGGATGCAAACACAGAAAAAGGGCTGAATCGCTATGCGGGCTTTGAAACCATGTATGCTGGCATAGACACCTCCGCACCTATCACCTATATTGTGAAGTAAGTACCCGCAGTTCTGATAAACAACGGGCATAGCCACCTAATGGCGGCTATGCCCGTTTGCCATCAAGTGGTCTGAAACGGTTATAGTAGTATTACTTAAAAATGCTCAATCTGAAGTGAGTTGTTTACGGAAGAAGAAAGCAGCAAAAATAGCCTG
>NZ_QWEK01000092.1 GCF_009935845.1 Pseudoflavonifractor sp. 524-17
CCCGGCGAGGGCACTCCCGAGGAACCCGGCGAGGGCACTCCCGAGGAGCCTGGCGAGGGTACTCCCGAGGTCCCCGGCGATGTGCCTCCGGACGAGTCCCTTGTCCCTGCGGATGAAAACACCGCCACGCCGTTCGTGGTAAACTCGGCCCCCGCGATCCCGGGCTATACAACTATCACTGCGATGCCGCTGGACGAGACGGCCACTTATATTATCGTTGCCGTGGCCAGCGACGGTACGGCCTATGCCCTCCATCTCAACGCGGACGGGACGACGGGCCACGGCCCTGGCGCCACCGCTTATCCCGACTGTACCGCCACGCTTACGATTTCGGACGGCAGCGTCACCGCGGTGCGTACGAGCGACAGCAGCGCTGCGCTGACTATGGATAACCTTGGCGTCACCATCGCCCCTACCAGCGGCGGCCATACCATCAAAAACGCCACCCACTCCCTCAGTCTGGCGGGGCAGATGTTTGACACTGCCGCCAACGCCCCCGCTATGACTGATCTCACCTTCGTCAATGGCCGTTTCCAGATTTATAATAGTACAGAGAATCGTTACCTCACGTTTAATGTCGCGAACGATGAAAGCGCTCATTTTCCAGCTCATCCCACCGGCTTCTGCGGCTTTAGTGACGACCAGAATTCGTTCCTTCCCATTTACCTCTATCAAAAAGAGGGCACTGGCACCCCTGTCCGTGAGCGCCTCCAGAACCTCGTTGACCAGTTCAGTAGCGAGGGCCTGAACGAGGCGGACTATCTGGCGCACAGCTGGAGCGTTTACGCAGACGCCTTGACGGCGGCCCAGGACGCGTTGGGCGATGCCGGCGCCACAGATGAGGCGCTCTACACCGCGCTGGCCGATCTCCAATCCGCGCACGACGCGCTCCAGCTCGCGCCAGAGCTTCCGGAGCCTTCCTACAGCACCGTCTATCAGCTCCACACCGGCGCCCTGGTAGACGGCGTGTACGCCATTTACACCAATGACGCCGACAATGGCAGAAACCGAATTCTTTATCATACCGGAACCGGTATGACAGATAAACTCGGCGGCAGTGTCTCCAATGACCAGCTTACGCTGAATAGTAGTTTTGCTGCTTCCAGACAGCTTTGGACCCTGACCGCGGTTGATGGCGGCTACACCCTCCAGTCTGTGGACAGCAGCCGCTATTTGGATTTGACCGAGGCTTCTGAGAAAAACATCAATACTTCCGCCTCTGCGGTTGTCCTCACGATTACCTCCACCGGCGACGGTACTTATACGGTTTCTCAACAGAATGGACAGTCCATCTCCTATGATGCAGCAAATAACGGCAACTATTTTGCCGGGTCTGAGGCCGCCCCCCTGCGCTTCTTCAAGCAGACCGAGGTTTCCCCTGAGTTTGTTGAGGATTGGAGGGACCTGATCCCGGCGCCCGGCACCACCACAGATCAGCCCTTTAACTCCGGCACCGGCGGAAGCGGCCATTTCCGCATTCCCGCCATTACCACCATTACATCGGGCCCGCATGCGGGCCGGCTTGTGGCCGCCATTGACGCCCGGTGGACCCAAACCGGCGACGGCGCCAACATTGACACACTGTTCAGCTATTCCGATGACAACGGCAAGACCTGGCACTACAGCTTCGCCAACTACTTTGGGGACAGTACGGACGTGAGATCCGACAACGCCACCAACTTCATTGACCCCGTCATCGTGGCGGACAACAGCGGCACCCTCTACCTGATGGTGGATATCTTCCCCGGCGGCGTGGCCCTGAACACCGCCCCCATGCGTCCCGCCACCGCCACCGGCTATGTGGACGTCAACGGCACACAGCGGCTGGCGCTCTATCTCTCCCCCGTCACCACCGAGCAGACCGATGACAA
Source organism: Pseudoflavonifractor sp. 524-17 (assembly GCF_009935845.1). Classification (GTDB taxonomy): domain Bacteria; phylum Bacillota; class Clostridia; order Oscillospirales; family Oscillospiraceae; genus Pseudoflavonifractor_A. The sequence continues at coordinate 1,872 of NZ_QWEK01000092.1, forward strand.
TTACGCCTACTACATCGGCGACTTTGACGCGTCGGGCTATGCTGCCGTGTATGAGCGGGGCAGCAATGCCGATTCCGGCTTCTATGTGGACGAATACTACTATCTCTACCAGAAGCAGGGCGGCAGCCGCGATCCCGAAAATGACAAGATCTACTGTGAGCGGCTGGGTTCCGCTGAGTGGATCCAGCAGAACGTCTTCTTCTATAACGCCAGCCTCCATGTCCGCAACGTCTCCTACCTCTGGATCGTCAAATCCACCGACGGCGGCGAAACTTGGTCCGTGCCCATCATGAATAACCACCAGGTCCGCACCGGTGAGGACAAGTTCTACGGCGTGGGCCCCGGAGCGGGGCTGTGCATGAAGGGCGGCGAGCTGGACGGCATGATCCTCCTGCCCACCTACACCCACAGCAACGAGCACGCCAGCTTTATTTATACCAGAGACGGCGGCGCGACCTGGATCCGGGGTCCTGTCCTTGCCGAGGGCTCCAGCGAGAGCTGCCTGGTACAGATTGACGAAACTACCATCCGCCACTTCTTCCGGGACGGCTGGGCCAACAGCGGCGTAGTGCGTTATGTGGACCACACCTGGAGCGGCAGCGAGTGGGTCCCCGGCGATGTGGTCCGGGTGGAAGCGGCCTCCCGGATGGGCTCCTGCCAGATCTCTGCAACCAAGTATTCTCAGCAGATCGACGGCAAAGACGTGATCCTTGTCTCCGTCCCCGGCAGCACAAGCGGCCGCCTGAACGGCAGGATCTATGCGTTTACAGTCAATAACGACGCCGGACACACTATGGAGCTGATCTCCACTTATGAGGTGACCAAAGCCGGCGAAGCGTATGCCTATTCCTCTCTCACTGTGACTCAGGACGGCCAGATCGCCCTGCTGTGTGAGACGGTCAATGGCAATACCAGCGTTCCTTTCCATCTGATCCCCTTCTCTGTCAGCATTCCCGACGCTTCCTTCACAGACAACACCACCACCTATGACGGGCAGCCTCACTCCATCACCGCGCCGGCCCTCTCCGACGAGGAGTATGACATCACCTATTCCACCGACAACGGCAGTACTTGGAGCAGCACACTGCCCACCTTCACCGAGGCGGGGACCTATACTGTTCAGTACAAAGTCGCCTCCAAAACAGCGGCCATCTTGAACAATACGGTGGAGGGCTCCGCTACCCTGACCATCAAACCCCAGCCGATTAACGTCCATCTCACCGCGGACAACGAGTTCCTCATCGGCAGCGGGGAGGTCACTTTCACGGCCACCGGCATTCCCGACAACGCCAAGGGAACCGTTACCGTGCGGTGCCTGGATGACCAGCTCCACGATCCCCACGTCATGGCAAAGCAGGGGAGCGGGGAAAATGTCACCTATACCTTTACCCACATGCTGGAGGGCCCCGTGGACGGTTCGGAGTCCCGCAAGCACACCTTTGAGGCCACCTATAACGCGGTATTGGGCAACTATACCGCGTCCAGCTCCGGCGTCTACACCGTCACAGTCCATTCCGAAGACCCCAACAGCTTCCCCATCAAGGTCTACGGCTTTGACGGCGACTACGACGGTCAGGCCCACTCCATCACCGTGGAGGTTCCTGACTATGTGAATGTCACATACTGCGAAACCGAGGACGGGGTCTACCAGCCGGAAAACTTCTCCTATACTGCGGTTGGCGAGTATACTGTGTACTTCAAAGCCACCCTTGGGGACCAGAAGGAGTACGCCGGGTCTTCCATGATCCGCATTGACAAGGCCAATCCTCTGTCGCAGGGCATCATTCCCAGCAAATCCGTCCTTACCGGCGCGGATTTTGCCAGCGGCACACCTCTGACGCTTACTATCCCCAACGCCCCCAGCCCGGAGGAGGGCACCTTTACCCTCTCCTGCGACGGCGTTGAGGTGGAGCGCAAGAGCTACGATCCGGCCACCCGCACCTGGACGGCCACTCCCAATCTCCCGCTTGAGAGCCGGTCCTATACCTTTAAGGCCACCTTTGAGCCCAACGCAGCCAATGTTGACAATTACAACTCCAGCGGTGAGCGTACCTGTATTGTCACCGTCCGCATCGGTACCGCTGTGCAGATTGGCATTGCCGCGTCGCCCGCGTCCCTGACCGGGGGCGGCTCCGTAACCCTTAGCGTAACTGGCGTACCTGATGCCGGCACGGTAAACGTGACCTGTGATATCGCCGGCATCACAATAACCCCCAACGGCGACGGTACCTATACCGCGGTTCTGCCCAACACCACCCGCACCTATACCTTCCGTGCCAACTACACCGGACAGGACGGCTATGAGGATGCCACCGCGCAGTGTACGGTTTCTGTTACGGCCAAATCTTCCGGCGGCGGTTCCAGCTCCGATGACGATGACGATGACAAGGGCAGCAGTTCCGGCAACGGCACCAAGGACACCGAAACCGTTACCAAGAACCCGGATGGCTCTGTCACCACAACCCACACCGATGGCAAGACCGGCACCGTCACCGCCACCACCGAGCGGCCCGACGGCGGCAAGGAGATTTTGGAGACAAGGAAGGACGGCACCGTTATTTCCACTACAATCGACCCGGAGGGCGGTAAGGTGGAGAAGGTTACTGGCGCCAACAAGGATATCGCTATCACCGTCAGCGACAGCGACGGCAAGACGTTGGCCCATGTAGCGCTGCCGTCCCAGATTCCCCCGCCGGAAAAGAAATTTGTGGATGTGCCCAAAAACCACTGGGCGGAACAGGGGATCAACGAGATGGCTTCCCTAGGGGTCATCAATGGCGTAGGCAATGACCGCTACAACATGAACGCCAATCTGCAGCGGGGCGACTTGGCTACGATGCTGTTCCGCCTATCCAATGGAAAGGCAGAGCATACCGCCGCCTTTGAGGATGTGCCTGCGAATAAGTACTATGCCGATGGCGTGGCTTGGGCCAACGCGGTTGGCGTGGTACGCGGAGACGGCAAGGGCCGCTTCTTCCCGGAAAATTCCATCACCAGAGAAGAGCTGGCGGTTGTCCTGTTCAACTACGCCAACCTGCTCCATCTGGACACCACAGTCACCGGCGGCGCCTTGAATGGATTCACTGACAGGGATCAGACCAACCGCTGGGCTGAGGAGGGCATGGCCTGGTGCATTGAGAACGGCATTCTCTTTGGCAAAGGAGGCGGAATTTTGGATCCTGGCGCCAAAGTCACCCGCGCTGAAACTGCTGTTATGCTGCAACGCTTCCTGAAGCTTGTCAAGTAACCAGCCGAACCTCCAACTGTATATCGGAACTGTTATTTACAGCAAAGGCCCCTGGAATCATCCAGGGGCCTTTGCTCAGCCTGTCGAAAAAGTCTGCCCTTCGGCAGACTTTTTCATATAAACGAGGTAAAATAGAGCAGGGTGAGAAAA
>NZ_QWEK01000093.1 GCF_009935845.1 Pseudoflavonifractor sp. 524-17
CCTTCGGCGTCCTAGCCCTCCCGCACGCCCGCCATGAGCAGGCCGACGCCCTCCTTGGTGGCCTCGCTGTCCTGGACGACGCCCATGCACTCCCCCTCGTAGATTACCGCCACCCGGTCGCTCAGCTCCAGGATCTCGTCCAGCTCTGTGGACACCAGCAAAATGGCGCACCCCTCAGACCGGGCCTTCAGCAGGCACTTATGGACAAACTCCGTAGCGCCGATATCCAGTCCCCGGGTGGGGTGGACCGCGATGAGCATTTTGGGATTCTGCTCCAAAATCCGCCCCACGATAATCTTTTGCTGGTTGCCGCCGGACAGCGCGCCAGAGGGCACATCCAGAGACGCGCACCTGATATCGTAGAACTCCGCCAGTTCTTTCGCCTTGGCGTCCACCGCCTTTTTCTGCAAAATGTGCCCCTTGGTGTATGGCTTGTCCTGAATGGTCTCCAAAAACAGGTTTTCCTTTACCGACATGGACAGCACCAGCCCCTGCTTGTGCCGGTCCTCCGGAATGTGGCCCATCCCCGCCTCAATCAGCGCGCGGGGGCTTTTTCCCGTCACGTCCTGGCCCAGCAGTTTCAGGGCGCCCCTGGTCACCGGCAGCAGGCCGGCCACGCCCTTTACCAGCTCCGACTGGCCGTTGCCGTCCACGCCCGCCAGACCCACGATTTCACCCGCCCGGATATTTAGGGAGAAGTCCTTGATAACCTCCCGCTTGTCCGCGCCCTGGACAAAAATATGATCCAGCTCCAGCACGTTTTCCCCCGGCGCCTGCTCCGGCTTCTCCACGCCCAAGGTCACCTGCCGGCCCACCATGGCCGATGCCAGCACCTGGGGATTGCAGTCTGTCAGGTCCTCAATACAGCCGGTGATCTGGCCCCGGCGGAGAATGCTCACCCGGCTGCTGATGCTCATCACTTCGTTGAGCTTGTGGCTGATAAAGACGATGCTTACACCGTCCTGCTTCAGCCGCCCCAGCGTCACGAAGAGCTCCTGGGTCTCCTGGGGGGTGAGCACCGCAGTGGGTTCGTCCAAAATAAGCACCCGGGCGCCCCGGTACAGCACCTTCAAAATCTCCACCCGCTGCTGCTGCCCCACCGACAAAGTGGCCACTGTGGCGTGGGGATCCACCCGCAGGTCGTACTTCTCGCTGGCCTGGGCGATCTTCGCCTCCGCCTGCTTCATATCCAGGCGCAGCTCCTTTTGCAGCCCCAGCATGATATTTTCTGCCACCGTAAAGGGAGGCACCAGCATAAAGTGCTGGTGGACCATGCCGATGCCCAGCTCAATGGCCTGCTTCGGCGAGGTGATCTCCACCTGTTTCCCGTTGACGAAGATTTCCCCCTCGTCCGCGCCGTATACGCCATAGATCACATTCATCAGGGTGGACTTCCCCGCGCCGTTCTCCCCCAGAAGGGAGTGGATCTCCCCGGGGTACAGGTCAAAGGTGATATGGTCGTTGGCCACGTTGCTGCCAAACCGCTTGGTGATATTCTGTACTCGCAGTACCGGTTCCATTTAATTCCCTCCCTGCTTGTGGCGCGGCGTGCGCTTGCGGGCCTTATCCTTCACAAAGGGCACATTGGTGGCCGCCGGGCCCTTGGAGGGACCCATGAAGAACACCAGCGCCAGGAAGGTGATCAGATAGGGCATCATCAGATAGAAGTAATAGGGGATGTTGAAGTTCATGGCCTGCATCCGCAGCTGGAGGGCGTCTCCGGCGCCGAAGAGCACTGTCGCCAGCGTGGCCCCCAGGGGCGCCCACTTTCCAAACACCACCGCCGCGTAGGCGATGAAGCCCCGGCCGGAGGAGATGTTGTCGTAGAACGTATTCAGGCCGTTGAGGGTCAGGCTGGCCCCCGCCAGACCGCAGAACGCCCCGGACACCAGCACCGCTGCCCACCGGATGCGGATGACGTCCACGCCGGCCACATCCAGGGCCTGGGGGTTCTCGCCGGCGGCCCGCAGCTCCAGGCCCCGGCTGCTGTGGAACAGGAACCAGTGGATGCCGAGCAGCGCCGCAATGGCGATGTACGTCAGGGGATATTGCCGGAACAGCACCGGGCCCAAAAAGGGGATGTCGCTCAACACCGGAAGGTTTATTGCCGTAAAGCCCGGGCAGTGGGCCATCTGGGAGTCGGTGCCGAACATCAGGCGGAAGATGGTGCTGGTAATGCCCATGGCCAGCGTGTTCAGCCCCAGGGCCACCACTGTCTGGTTTACCTTCACCGTGATGCTCATAAAGGCGTGGATCGCCGCCAGGAACATGCCCCCCGCCATGGCCACCAGCAGGCCCAGCCAGGCGTTGTTGAACAGATACGCCCCAAGATACGCGAAGAACGCCCCCATGAGCATCTGCCCCTCCAGGGCCATGTTCAGCACGCCCGTGCGCTCACAGATCACGCCCCCCAGCGCCGCCAGCATCAGCGGCGTCATCAGGCGGATGGTGGCGGAATAGAAGTCCGCGGTGAGGAAAATTCCCAAAATATCCATTACTGCACCGCCTCCTTGCCGGCTTTCCCTCCAAAGGGCCGGCTCAGCAGCCCGATGAAGTCAATCTTGGCGTAGTTGAAGCCCAGCACGCTCAGGATGATGATCCCCTGGATGATGTACAGAATCGTCACCGGCACCCCCATCATAATCTGCATGACGCTGGCCCCGTTGCGCAGGGCCCCCAGCAAAAAGCCCGCCAGGGCCACCCCAATGGGGTGCAGGTTGCCCATCAGCGCCACGGAGATGATGTCGTACCCCGTGTTGGGGGAGAAGTTCTGCACCATCAGGTGCTGGTATCCCAGCACCTGCACCGAGCCCGCCAGGCCGGACAGGGCGCCGCTGGTGATGATGGCCAGCAGCAGGTACCGCCGGGTGTTCACGCCGGAGGTCCGGGCGGTCTCCCCGTTCTCTCCCACCATGCGCAGCTTGAAGCCCACGTCCGTCTTGTAGAAGATGAAGTAGAACAGCAGCACGATCAGAATGGTAAGAAACAGGCTGGTGTTCAGCTCGCTGCCCTTCATCAGCTTGGACAGCATGGCCGACGGCTGGATCTTGGGGGACTGGTGGTTCAGCGCCCCCTCCGCCTTGAAGAAGCTGGACAGGGTGTAGTTGACAAAGTTTACCCCCACATAGTTCAGCAGCACCGATGTGATGGTTTCATTATACCCACGCCGGATTTTCAGCCACCCGGGGATCAGCGCCCACAGGCCGCCGAACACCATGCTCCCCAGCAGACAGATGGGGATATGCAGCCAGAACGGCAGGCCCGCCAGATTCACACCCAGCCACGTGGCCGCGAAGGCCCCCAGATACAGCTGCCCCTCCCCGCCGATGTTGAAGATCCCGCAGCGGAAAGACAGGGCGATGCCCAGTCCGCCCAGCACCAGGGGGATCGCCAGCACAATACTGGCGCTCAGGTTCAGTTTTCCTACAAAGGCCCCCTCCAGCAGCGCCAGAAAGGTCTTCAGCGGGTTGTAGCCCTGCCACACCAGCAGCACCCCAATTACCGCGAAGGCCAGCAGCAGCGCCAACGCCACGGAAATGCAGCTGTTCAGGGCCGAGCGGACTCGCTTATTCATCGCGCTTTCCTCCTGTCTTCCTTCTCCAAACTTGTTCCTTGCGGTTGTTTCGCCCTTCGGCCTTTGTTAGAAAGACGGCGCGGCACTGCCGCCGCGCCGTCTTTTTTGTGCGCTCAGACTGTCCCTTTTAGTACAGGGTGGGGATCTCCAGCTGGCCGTTGAGATAGCTCTCCATGGCCGCCTCTACCTGGGCCGCCTGCTCCTCCGTCAGTCCGTAAAACTCACTCATGCCCTGGGCGCCATTGGCAAAGCCGTAGATGTTGATGCCGGGGGTAAAGCTGCCGTCCAGGAAGCTCTGGGCCGTGGCCACATACACGTCCGCATTGGACTGGAGGCCGGAGCAGATCACCGTATCGGACAGGCCGCGCTGGTCGGAGACCCAGCCCATAGCCTTGATGCCCTTCTCCTCACAGGCCTGGTACACGCCCACAGAGTAGGCGTCGCCGAGGGCCAGCAGCACGTCACAGCCCTGGGAGATCAGAGACTCGGCGCACTCCTTGGCCTTGGGCAGGTCGTCCCAGGAGCCGGTGTAGGCCACCATAACCTCAATGTCCGGGTTGACGGACTTGGCGCCCAGCTCATAGGTATCCATGTCGGCCTTATTGTTGGGGGCATCGTCGGGGGGGATAATGCCGATCTTGCCGCTCTCGGAGGCCAGGGCCGCGGCCATGCCGCAGAAGTAGCCGCACTCACCGAACTTGTAAACGGTACCAGACAGGTTTTCACCCTGAACACTGGCGTTTACCGCCACAAACTGCACGTCTGGGAACTCGGGGGCCACGGTGGTCATGGGCTCACCGAACTCGGCGCCGTGGCCGAAGATGAGGGTAAAGCCCTGGCGGGCGTAAGTACGCAGGACGTTGGGCACCTCGGCAATGGCCACCTTCTCACTGTAGGCCACCTCCACGCCCAGCTCGTCCTTGATGCGCATCAGGCCGTCATAGGCGGAGGCGTTCCAGCCGCCGTCGTTGACGGCGCCGTTGCACACCAGCGCCACCTTGACGGTGGAGGGGTCCTTCGCCTCGCCGCCGCCCTGGGGCGCGTCACTGGATACAGGCGCGGTGCTGTCTTGGGGCGCCGCGGAGGGCTGAGCGTCCTGCTCCACGCTGCGGGAACAGGCGGCCAGACCCAGCAGCATGGTACCGGCCAGCAAGAAAGACAAGAGCTTCTTCTTCATGGTGTAATTCCTCCTTGTTTC
>NZ_QWEK01000094.1 GCF_009935845.1 Pseudoflavonifractor sp. 524-17
GTTTGTAAAGGTACACTTTCACAAATTTTCGGAGGGGGAGCGGTATGGCAGGGGGACGGACACGGGGCCTTGGAGCGGGAAAGACAGTCCAGTTCACCACCATCAAAGCCCGGCTCTATCCCACAACGGCCCAGAGCGTAATTGAATCAATTCCGTTCCAATCAGCGTTTTCCAAGCCGAGCAGTGGGAAACGAGAGGATGTGTGCGCACACCTGAAGCCCATAAGGGTATCCAAAATATTATGACAGTGAATTGGCCCGCGGGATTGGGCCGGGGAATTGGCGAAAGGAGTTTGCCGTGCTGTTTTTGCAGCTGAAATCCGGGGAGTATGTGACCATCGGAGACGAGATTGCCGTCCAGGTATTTCAGGACACCGGGTCCAAAATCAGAGTGGCAATCAAGGCGCCCAAGGAGGTCAGTATCCTCCGGGGCGAAGTACGGGAGCGCAATGGGGCGGAACGGCCAGAGGGTCTGGTGGGTCTGCCTCCGCGTGAGTAAATCAACGGTTTCAAACGGCTGACGAGCCGGTTGAAATATAGAGTATCCGAATTTTGGGCAGTCCGGCCGGATGACCAGGAGAACGGAGCTCCAACCCCAACGCTGTGCGGAGGTTAAGGATTACCAAAGCACGCAAAATAATTATCTAAAGGAGTATAGAGCTATGAGGATTCAACACAATATTATGGCTATGTCGGCCTACCGCAACTACACCAACAACGTCTCCGCCATGAAGAAGAACCTGGAGAAGCTGTCCTCCGGCTACAAGATCAACCGCGCCGGCGACGACGCCGCCGGCCTGGCCATTTCCGAGAAGATGCGCGCCCAGATCACCGGCCTGGAGACCGCCCAGAAGAACGCCAAGGACGGCATCAGCCTGGTGCAGACCGCCGAGGGCGCCCTGACTGAGGTCCACGACATGCTCAACCGTATGGTGGAGCTGGCCACCCAGTCCGCCAACGGCACCTATGACAACACCACCGACCGCGCCCAGATGCAGAAGGAGATCCAGCAGCTTAAGGACGAGATCAACCGCATCGCCGACTCCTCCAACTTCAACGGCATCAAGCTGCTCAACGGTGAGATGAGCGGCAAGGGTACGGTAGAGTTCACCGATCAGGCCGTCACCGCCGTGGCCGACGGCCTGCGCGGCACCGGCGCCGGCGAGAAGGGCGAACTCTCCATTGACGTGGGCGATCTGGATTTGAGACTGGCCGCTACCGGCACCACCTTGGCCGTCGGCACTACCATCGCCAAGATCACGGTGGCAGGCAAAACCGTTGCCTCCATTAGCCTTGGTGCTGCCCTCAGCGCGGGCGAGACCTATGTCTTCAGCGCGGCTGACCTGGTCGCTGCGACGGGTGACCTCAGCATCGGCGGGTTGGATTTCACTGCCAGTGTCGACGGCGGCAAAGTCATACTGAAAGGCAAAGAACTCCCCACCCAGGCGGCGGCGGACACCTTTAATGGTACTGCCAAGAGCGGCGGTCTTGCTGATCTCGCCACTGACGTGACCAGCAACAACGGCTTTGACCTGGCCGTCCACCATGACAAGATCGTGTCTGCGGCGGGCCAAAATGATCTGGCTCAGGGTCACTTCACGCTGGCGAACATCCAGGATGGCACCACCATCAAGATCGGCGACGAGACCTACTCCTTCAAGGTCGGCGCTGACGGCGTGGGCGGCGGCGGCACCGTCATTGACCTGTCCATGTATACGTCCACTTATGCCAGTCTGGCTACTGAGGCGGCCAAGCTGCTGAGCCAGCAGACCAACAAGCTGTTCGACATCACCGCCGAGGGCAACAGCGGCAAGATTACCCTGACTGAGAAGAAGGGCGCCTTTAAGGACTACAGCGAGTGGGATCTGAAGGGCCCCACCTCCACTGCGGTTGACGCCACCTGGAAGAATGTGAAGACCGGCGAGTCCATCGTGCAGATCGGCACCCCCGGCGCCGCCACCGGTAAGAGCCTGCAGCTTCAGATCGGCGATACTGCCGAGGACTTTAACCAGCTCAAGGTAGACATCCAGGATATGCACTGCTCCTCTCTGGGCATTGATGGGCTGAACATCGGCACCCAGGAGGGCGCTACCGAGGCCATTGACAAGATCAAGGCCGCCATCAACATGGTATCCGACGTGCGCGGTACTCTGGGCGCCACCCAGAACCGCCTGGACCACACCATCAACAACCTGTCCGTGATGACGGAGAACATCCAGGACGCCGAGTCCACCATCCGCGACACCGACGTGGCCGAGGAGATGATGTCCTACACCAAGAACAACATCCTCATCCAGTCCGCCCAGGCCATGCTGGCCCAGGCCAACCAGGTGCCCCAGGGCGTCCTCCAGCTCCTCCAGTAATCCGGAACAGACTCCGGCAAAATCGCATAACCCAGACCGGGGGGCGGGCTTCGGCCCGCTCCCCTTTTGATTTTAAACGGAAAGGAAGCCGTACGTATGAACACCATAGACATCGCCCGGCGCTGTGCCGAGCTGGGCACGCCATCTGACGCCAACAGCGCCTATGTGCTGGCCCTGCACCAGGGCGGGCTGTCCCCGGAGGAGCGGCTGGAAGCCGCCGTCTACCTGCTGCGCATGGGCGGGGACTACAAGGTTGCCTATACCCAATTTTCTCAGCTGTATAACGAGGGCGTCTTCCAGGCGGAGTGCCTGGATATTATGACTGAGGCATTCTATATGCCCAATGTAAAGCTCCTGAAATCCAGATATGAGAAGAACTGCGCCGCATTGGCAAAGTACCCCTACTTATTCCGAAAAGAGTTTCCGAAATTTGAAGAGCTCCCCCTGCGCTTCTACCCCTTCGATGACAACGGCTATCTGCCCTTTGCCCCGGCGGAACAGAAATTTGGCGGCTATATCAATTTCAACCATCCCGTGATCAGCCGGAATTTCTTCAAAGACTTGGAAAATCCCATCCTGGCCCAGGATGTTTACTCTCAATATGAATTGGAATACCTTTACGACAACGTGCGCCCCAGTGAGGACATCGGACGGGAAAACCACCTGTATCTCCACTACGCCAGCTGGGAGACCTTCTGCGCCCATTTGCAGGTGCTGAACGTGCGCCGCGTCTTAGAGAACAAGAAAATCATCTTCCTGTTTGGGGACGAACGCTCCCGCTATCCCATCGACTTCCAGGCGGAGTACGGCATCGACTACAGCCAATACCCGGTGAAACCGATTGGGTTTCAGGACATCCAACGCCTGATCTGGCACACCCAGCTCTCCTCCGATAACGGCGGTGACTTCTTCAATGAGGTGTTTGACAGCCATCCTAATCTATTGTGTATACCTTCTGTAATGATGGATGAGATCGATAAGGCCATCCGTAACTACAGGGAAGAATTTAGCCGGGCCGACAAAGCGCGCACATCGGGTGTGACAGAACTTTCCTTTGGCAGTAAACTGGCGGAAAAGCTGTATTGGAGCGGCAGCCGATCGGAAAAGGACATTTTATCTGTCCTTTTTATGGACATGGATACATATATGGGCGGGGTAGATCACGCTGCGCGAATTTATCCAGCCCTCTTTTTCCAGCCCCATTTCAGCAATATTGACTACGACCTTTTCCCTGACGATAAGGGCCGGACAATCCTTACCTCAGAGCAGCACGATCGCATCCGTAATTCGGCTATTTTCAGGGCGTTTAAATATATTAAGACGTTTACTCCTATGCGGCGGATCACTACCAGTTATGCCGCCACCGTCCGCTGGATTGCAGAAAAGCAGATCCACACTATAAAAGATGGTGGGAAAAGAGTGGTAATGCCTGAATTGGTAACAGATCGGATCGCCAACCGCAGCTTTATGATTGACCCAGAGGACCGGCTGTACAAGGACAGCGTGCTGGTGCGCTTTGAGGACGGCAAGACCAATCCCCGGGCTACCTTTACCGCCTTGGCGGCGTTTTTGGATCTTCCTTATACGGAAAGCATGACCTACTGTTCGGAGAAAGGCGTCCATGATGTGGAGACGGCGGAAGGAAATGTGGTGGGCTTTGATACCGCAACGGTCTACCGCACCTATGACGACTACGCCACCGATGAGGAGCGGGCCTACATTGAGTTCTGCCTGCGGGACGCCTACGAATTTTATGGCTATGATTTCCACTACTACGATGGTACGCCCGTGGATGAGGAACGGTTAAAGAACTGGCTGGACGGTTTTACTAACATCAACAATTATATTGCCGCGACTTGGAAAAATAATATCCTGTCTGACGATAAGATAATCATCACCAGAGACGGTGAAAAGGTTGCAGAAGGGACTAACGAGACTATAAGGCAGCAGTTCTTGGATCAAATCCGCAGAAAAAACGATACTGTCCGCCTGCGTATTGGCAAGGCAATGATCGATGGCCTGTACTTCGTCAACAAAAACGGCCAGCCGCTGCGGATGATGGCGAAACTGGAGCTTGACCCGGCCCTGCTGGACCAGCC
>NZ_QWEK01000095.1 GCF_009935845.1 Pseudoflavonifractor sp. 524-17
CTCGGGAGTGCCCTCGCCGGGCTCCTCGGGAGTGCCCTCGCCGGGTTCCTCGGGAGTGCCCTCGCCGGGCTCCTCGGAGTCCTCTACAGGGGTACTAATACCAGGAGAGTCAGGAGGCGGTTCGCTGCTTAACGCCTCTGCTGCTGAAGCGGGAATCTGGGAGGCAAGCATGGCAGTAATCAGGAAGAAGCTGAGGAACTTGTTCCAACTACGTTTCATCGGGACCATCCTTTCTTGAAGCCTAGATAAATACAGAGATCTTCACTGCGTTGGTATACCAACGCAGTGAAAGGCCCAGGCCTTTCACTCTGCCTTGTATTTTAAAACTTTTCAACATATATTTCAATCATTTTTGAAAAGTTCTCCAATATTTTGTTTAATATGCCGAATTTGAGATCGCCTCAGCGGACCCTGAATTACTTTGGCAGGGGGAAAATCATTTTATATTTACCTGGAATTCAATAAATTGGACAGGCGTAATGTAAAACCGTTTTATTAGGAGGCATCTGATTGCCGCCAGCAGGCAGAACGGACCCCCCGCCATAGGTGAGAGGCCCGTTTTGTTTATGTCTTTCTTTGTTCTTTTGTAGATAAAAAAGCCAGGACAAGCGATATCTCGCTTGCCCCGGCTTGGCGGAGAGAGAGGGATTCGAACCCTCGAGACGCTATCAACGCCTACACGATTTCCAATCGTGCGCCTTCGACCAGCTCAGCCATCTCTCCAAAGAGGAAATGTAGAACGCGCAGTATAGAGACAGCGACTATTATTATACCACCTTTTTTTTCAACGTCAAGTGGCAAACGGGAAAAATACGCAAATATTACGAAAAAATGTGGCAATGGAGGCGAGACTATGCTATACTTGGCTGTAGGCGGGCGAAGCTCTCCCTGCCAAATATTCCTAAGTGCGTTTCTGCCTGTCTTTCCGGACGGAGGGGCCGCATGAAGCAGACTGCTATAACTGAGGAGGAACATCATCTATGGAAACTTATGGTCTGGAAAAGCTGGGAATCATCCACCCCACTGCCGTGTACCGCAACCTGGCGCCCGCCAAGCTGGTGGAACACGCGCTGCGTCGGGGCGAGGGCTACCTGAACAACACCGGCGCGCTGTGTGTCAACACCGGTAAGTATACCGGCCGGTCCCCTAACGACAAATTCATCGTGGACTCCGCCGGCGTACACGACGACATTGCCTGGGGCAAGGTGAACGTGCCCACCACGCAGGAGGTCTTCGACGCCCTGTATGAGAAGATGGTGGCCTATCTCCAGAACCGTGAGATCTTCATCTTCGACGGCTTTGCCGGCGCGGATCCCAAGTACACCAAGGCGTTCCGCATCGTCAACGAGCTGGCCAGCCAGAATCTGTTTATCCACCAGCTTCTGCTGCGTCCCACCCAGGACCAGCTTACCGGCTATACCCCCGACTTCACCATCATCGCCGCCCCCGGCTTCAAGTGCATCCCCGAGCGGGACCATGTAAACTCCGAGGCCGCCATCATGATCGACTATGAGAAGAAGCTGGTGCTCATCGCCGGGTCCCAGTACGCGGGCGAGATTAAGAAGTCCGTCTTCTCCGTGATGAACTATCTCATGCCCAAGGAGGGCATCTTCCCCATGCACTGCTCCGCCAACATCGGCGAGGCCGGGGACTCCGCCATCTTCTTCGGCCTGTCCGGCACCGGCAAGACCACCCTGTCCGCCGACCCCAACCGCAAGCTCATCGGCGACGACGAGCACGGCTGGGCGGACGACTCCGTCTTTAACTTCGAGGGCGGCTGCTATGCCAAGTGCATTGACCTGACCGAGGAGCGGGAGCCGGAGATCTTCCAGGCCATCAAATTCGGCGCTCTGGTGGAGAACGTCATCCACGACGAGGAAACCCGTGAGCCCGACTACGCTGACGGCAGCCTGACCGAGAATACCCGTGTGGGCTACCCCGTGGACTACATCCCCAACGCCGCCATCCCCGGCATCGGCGGCACCCCCAAGACCGTCATCTTCCTCACCGCCGACGCCTACGGCGTCATGCCCCCCATCTCCAAGCTGAACGGGCAGCAGGCCCAGTACTACTTCGTATCCGGCTTTACCTCCAAGCTGGCGGGGACCGAGCGGGGCATTACCTCCCCCGTACCTACCTTCTCCACCTGCTTCGGCGCGCCCTTTATGCCCCTGGATCCCTCCATCTACGCCAAGATGCTGGCAGAGAAGGTGTCCAAGTCCGGCGCCAATGTGTATCTGGTCAACACCGGCTGGTGTGGCAACAGCGGCAAGCGCATGAACCTGAAGTTCACCCGGGCTATGGTCACCGCCGCCCTCAACGGCGAGCTGGAGAAGGCCGAGTTTGTCACCGACCCCTACTTCGGCGTGCAGGTGCCCACCTCCTGCCCCGGTGTGCCTGATGAGCAGATGATCCCCGCCAAGCAGTGGGGCGGCGACCAGGCGGGCTATGAGGCCAAAGCCAAGGAGCTGGCCAAGTCCTTTGTGGAGAACTTTAAGAAGTACACCCACATGTCCCAGGACGTGGTGGACGCGGGCCCCAAGGCATAAAAGAGGACACAGTATGGAGCGGTCCGGCCGGCATCGCCGGCCAGACCGCCCCTGCCTGTCCGCCGCAGCGGAAACCGGAGAGAACTATTGGAGGTGTATCTATGAAAAAGGTTCAATTTACGGAGACAGTGCTCCGTGACGCCAACCAGTCCCTGATGGCCACCCGGCTGCCCTACAGCGATTACGCCGGCATTTTGTCCGAGATGGACAAGGCCGGCTACTACTCTGTGGAGTGCTGGGGCGGCGCCACCTTTGACTCCTGCCTGCGCTATTTGGGGGAGGACCCCTGGGAGCGGCTGCGCAACATCCGCAAGAACATGCCCAACACCCGCCTTCAGATGCTGCTGCGGGGCCAGAACCTGCTGGGCTACAAGCACTATCACGATGACGTGGTGGAGAAATTTGTGGAACTGTCCATTAAGAACGGCATCGACATCATCCGCATTTTTGACGCGCTGAACGACTTCCGCAACATCAAGACCGCCCTGGAGGCCACCAAGAAGTACGCCACCCCCAAAACCATCGCCTCCGGCTGCATCTCCTACACCCAGAGCCCGGTACACACCGTGGACAAATACGTGGAGATGTGCAAGGAGCTGAAGTCCATGGGCTTTGAGACCATCTGCCTGAAGGATATGGCCGGCACTATGAGCCCCTATGAGGCGGAGCACCTGATCAAGGGCATCAAGGACGCCATCGGCGACATGCCGATTATCCTCCACACCCACTGCACCACCGGCATGGCCTATATGACGGTAACCAAGGCCATTGAGTCCGGCGTAGACGTCATCGACACCGCCACCTCCTGCTTCTCCAACGGCACCAGCCAGCCCGCTACCGAGACGTTGTTCTACGCCCTGGGTCAGTACGGCATTGAAACCGGCCTGAACGAGGACGTGATCAACAAGGTCAACGACTACTTCAAGCCCATCAAGCAGAAGTACGTGGACTCCGGCCTGCTCAACCCCAAGAGTATGGCCACCGACTCCCAGGCCCTGGTATACAAGGTGCCTGGCGGAATGCTGTCCAACATGATCGCCAACCTGAAGGATATGAACGCCATGGATAAGTTTGAGGCGGCTCTGGCGGAGATCCCCAGCGTGCGCAAGGATCTGGGCTATCCCCCTCTGGTCACCCCCCTGTCCCAGATGGTGGGCAACCAGGCGGTAGTCAACGTCCTCATGGGCGAGCGGTACAAGCAGATCTCCAACGAGGTGAAAAACTACTTCAAGGGCGAGTACGGCATCTCTCCCGCCCCGGTGGACGCCGCTCTGGAGGCGAAGATCCTGGGCGAGGGGGGCAAGCCCGTGGACTGCCGCATTGAGGACGCCAAGCGCACCGGCAAGGAGTTCGAGGACGCCAAGGCCGCCCTGGGCGATCTGGCCCGGTGCGAGGAGGATCTCATGAGCTATATCTGCTTCCCCCAGCAGGCCGAGGCGTTCCTGAAAGAGCGCAAGGCCAAGGAGGAGAATATGGCCACCTATACCATCGAGGAAGCGTAAAGGGGGGCTGCAAACATGAAAATGCCGATTGCAGAGGCCATTGTCACCGCCGTGCTGGGCTATGGGGTGGTATTTTTCGGCCTGGTGCTGCTGATGTGCGTGGTCACCCTCATGGGCAAGATTATGACAGCGAAAACGTCCGCCGGCGTGAAGGCCGCCCCCGGCACGGACGGCCCCACGGCCACCGCCGCCCCTGCCGCCCCGGCGGCGCCCTCCGCGCCCCCGGCCCCCG
>NZ_QWEK01000096.1 GCF_009935845.1 Pseudoflavonifractor sp. 524-17
TTCTTTAACACCCGCTTTTTCGTGGATGATGGATTTTCCGGGGTCAGCTTCGAGCGTGAGGGACTTCAAGCCATGCTCCGTGAGGTGGAAGCCGGAAATGTGGCGACGGTCATTACCAAGGACTTATCCCGCTTGGGCCGGAACTATCTGAAAACCGGGGAGCTTATCGAAATCATTTTCCCGGAGTACGATGTGCGCTACATCGCTATCAATGACGGTGTGGACACGGCAAGAGAGGATAACGAGTTTACTCCGCTGAGAAATTGGTTCAATGCCACCCTCTCATAAAGAATGACACTACACGCAGGACATAGCATCCCTGTTACTTCCGACAAAGCTGTTACAAAATGGAGGAAATGACAATGAACGACCACGAAATTCCCGCCATCGGATTATCGGTAGCGGCTACCGATAATCTTAGAAAGTATGGCCGCATGAGAAAGCAATACCTCCAGACGCATAAGCCGGGGCTTTATAACAGCTTGCTGCTGTCCGGGACACTACACACGCACCTGCTGGAAATCGACCAGACCGCCCGCAAACGCTTGGAACTTATGATGCCGGAGATGGCGAAAGCAGCCGGGGCCACCGAAGATTTGAAAGCCTATGCTCCCATGCGCTGGGTGGGGTTGATGAACACCTGCAAGGTTCAGGTAGAGGAAATCATTTTGAGTGAACGGATATGGGACTGATGTAATCAAATGTTAGAGCCGTATCTGCTTTCTTGCAGATACGGCTCTAACTGTACTATGCTTTCACATCCATACCGGCGACTTCGCCACCGCGCAGGTTAAGCCCGCACATCTACGCCGCCACCAATGGATGTAATAAAGTCCTGCCAGCTATTCACATATTTCTGATAAGTGGAACAGCCGAGGCCAGAAGTCTGTCCGGTCTGCTCCAACAGTTTATTTACCTGTTTTGTCAACGGAGAAGTTTCCTTATCGTTGGGAGCGGTATAAAAATCTTTCCAATAGCTCTCGATGGAGATACCCCAGCGCAGGGCATTTGGATTTTTAACAGTGGCTTGGGCGGTAACTGTCTGCCCATAGGCGGCTCCAGCACGAATAGCTGCGGCCCCATCACCACCGTTCTGTTGGTAGGTGTTCATTACAGTATTATAAATCCCTTGGAACACAGCACGATCAACGGAGGCAAAAGTTCCTTTGGGCTCGCCGGGAGCAAGATTGCTCTCACGCTTGAAGAGAGACTGATCCAATGCGGCCAGCGCGTTTTCATGCCCTTGGGAGCGGCTGTTTTGGAGCAGAGAGGCCATGTTCTGACTTACCATCCCTTTTTGTATCATCGTCTCCGCTTTCATATCTGCCATAGACAGATTGAGGGCCAGTGTTGCCTCATTCCGGCCACAGGATGACGCATTGAAAAGCTCCGTTTGATAGCTTTGGGCAATTTGACCGGCGGCGGTCAAATCCTGTACCGAGTACCGGGCCCCGCTCTGACCAGTCGCCCCAGCCGCCCGGAGCTGAGACGCGATATAGGCATCGTGATTTTTCAGCCAGACACTGTCCGGGCCAGTCTGGGAAACAACCTCATGCACTTTTCCCAGCGTTCCACGGTAAGCGTCTACTTTCTCTGCCAGAATTGCAGAAAAGCTATCTTTGACCGCTTGGGCATCACCGCTTGAAATTCCCAGGTTGTCCTGCAAAAGTTTCGTGTAGCCGTCTATCATTCCAGCTTTTCCGGCTTGGTATATTTCCTCCAATTTGTCGCGCTGGGCGGTCAACTCATCGCCGCTGAAATTGCGCTCCAATTTGTCCAGCGCAGCCACATAACGGGAGGCCAAATAGTCCAATCCGTCCGCCAGTTCTTCCGGGGAGGTAGTCTTAAACGCCTCCAGTTCCTGTGACAGCCCACTCCAATTTACATCACCGCTCAAACCGTTCTGCCGCAGGTTTTGAATGTAAGCGGACATTACTTCTTCTTTCGTTTCACCTGTACCAATTCCCAAATCCCACCGGGCCTGCCGACGCATATTTTCTATCATATCGCTGGCCTTTGTAGGGTCGTTCAAATCCTTGAGGTTAAAAGTTTGTGTTTCCTGCTTCCACAAACTCTCCGCCGCATCCCGGATGGAATAGTCCTCTCGATAGCCTTTGCGGTCAGAGAGATCGAGATGAAGTAGCGGCGCAGAACCTTGAGCTGCCCCTCCGCCAGAAGCCGCAGCGACACTGGGATCGTGCCGAAATCCCGCTTGGGGCGCGCCAGTTGTGATTTGATTTGCGATATTAGGAATGTTCGTCCAGTTTGCAATATTCATAACCAACTCTCCTTTTATATCATGGTATCTATACCCTGCCGGTAGCTGTCCAAAATGCTGGTGTCAAAGGGCTTACCCCAGTCCCGGTTTGGGTCTTACTGGTAGATGTACTCGCCCAGCCGGGTGGCCTCGCTATGGAAAATCTCATTGAGCGTCCAGGATGCGCTCAACCGCTTTTCTGGTGAGAGGGACATGGTATAGTTGCGAATGACCGCGCTGATGTCCTCGCCATCGCTTACCCCGTAGCCAGTTTTCATGTGGTCAAAAGCAATCTGCTTGACCTGCTGCACAACGCCCTCATCCACGGGAACGATTTTGCGATAGTCGCCAGCGTTGTTCAAACTCATACCGGGTGTGCCGTAAGGGTTGACGTGAGGCTTGCCCTGGGGTCGTTAAGCAATTTCGCCAATCCGTTGTTGCTGTTGACTTTGTACCATTTGCGTGATTGTCATAAAATACCCTCATCAGTTTATCTGAGAAAATTCAGTTATGAAAGCAGAAAAGACGCTCTTTACCACATGACTACCCCATGTGGCAAAAGCGCCTACAAAATACAAGCAGTATCCACCTTAAAGGCATAACAAATCTGTGGAGCTACATAGCCATAGCACCGCTCTGCTTGCTTGCTTGCTTGCTTGCTTAATAATGATGGAAACCACGGCGCTTGTCAACCCCTTTTTGAAAAATTCAATAGCACTCATTTTTTATCGGCACTTTATTACAAAAGTTAATAGGCGGGGCGTACCAAAGTTGCAAACCTGCAAATAGGTGTCAAGCCCCAAAATGAAAAAGTTAGCATAATTTTTGTGGCATGAAAATGGGTATAGCAAAGCAAGCCGGTCAGCGAGAGATTTTTGCAAACCGGCTGAACAGGGCTGATATTTTCAGTTAAGCGGCGGTGCTTGCCTCAGCATCCAGCGCCACCAGATGCGCCTTTACCATGGCGTAGTAGATACGCAGGAACTTGGCCGCACCGGCTACCATGTAAACGTAAAAATGCTTGCCCTCGGCCCGCTTTTTGTCCATGAACTGAAAAACGGGATCGTCCGGGTCGGAGTGCTGAAGGATCGTGCTGGCGACCATGAACAGGGTTTTCCGCAGGTGAGGAGAGCCGCGCTTGGAGATGCGGCGGGACTTGGAGTCGAATGTGCCGGACTGCAAAGGCGGCGCGTCCATGCCCGCAAAGGCCACCAGAGCGCCCTTGTGGGTGAACTGCCGCACATCTCCGATCTCCGCCATAAGCTGCGGCCCGGTGACCTCGCCTGCGCCCTGCATCGCCATGACCACATCGAACTCCGGCAGCATGGAAGCCAGACGGAGCATCTCGCCCCGCAGGATATACAGCGCATCATAGACGGCGTTCAGGCTGTCCACAGCCTGAGCGATCAGCAACTTTATGATATTTCGGAAAGGGGTAAAGTCATTTCCCAGTTGCTCCTCGCTGTCCACTCCATCATTGACGGCGATAAA
>NZ_QWEK01000097.1 GCF_009935845.1 Pseudoflavonifractor sp. 524-17
AACGGCGAATTTATCGGAACCTGGGCGATTTACGGCTATCAGAAGTGCCCTGACGATCATCACCGGATTGAGCCGGATGAGGAAACCGCGCCCGTAGTCCGGGAAATCTTTCAATGGCGGCGCTCCGGCATGAGCTATCAGAATATTGCCCGGAGGCTGAACGAGCGGAACATCCCTTCTCCTGGCCGGTATCACTATTTGAAGGGCAACGCAAAATCGGAACGCTATGCCGGTGCGGTTTGGAAGGTATGCTCCATTAAGAACATCCTGTCCAGCGAGATTTATCTGGGACATATGGTGCAGGGCCGAAAACGTTCTGGGTTCTCCGAGGGCAGACAGCCCTACCGTGTGCCGAAATCTGAGTGGATGATTGTCCGCAATACCCATGAGCCTCTGGTGGATGAAGAAACCTTTCAAGCGGTTCAGCAGATGGCTGAAAAGGCCAGAACTGCTTACCACGAGCGGCAGGGGAAGTATGACACGCTGGGGACTACCCCCAACATTCTGCGAAAGCTGGTCTGCTGCGCGGACTGCAAACGGCCTCTGGTGCGGTACAAAAACGTGAACGGCAGCACGGGGAGGCGCTACTACGTCTATATCTGCCAGTCTCATTCCAATGATCCCGCCTCCTGCCCCAAGAAGTATTTCCATGAGGCCAGGCTGATTGAAATTCTCTGGGATACCTTACAGCATGAAATTGCGCTGGCTGAAAATCTGGACAAGCTGGTACGGCAGTACAGTAAATCCGCAAGGGCGGCCGGCCGGGAGGCGGCGGTCCAGCGGGAGATCGCCGCCGCAAAACAGTCCCTCAGCCGTGCGGAAATGCTCCATGACAGCTTGTATCAGAATTACGCCGGCAAGCTGATGTCAGAGCGGGAGTACACGGAAATGAAGCAGCAGTACCGCTCTGATATGGAGCGGGCCCAGGCCCGGCTGGATGAGCTGGAACAGCGGCAGAGGACCGAACGCCAGCAGACCACGGAAAACCCCTGGCTTACCGCCTGCGGTCAATTCAAGGAAGAACGGGCGCTGACGGAGGCCATGGCCCACGCGCTCATTGAGCGGGTGGAAATTGACGCAGAAAACCGCGTCAGCGTTACGCTCCGTTACCGGGATGAATACAACGCTCTGCTCCGGCTGCTGGAGGCGGAGGGAGAGGCGGGGCCGGTATGAGCGTTATCACTGCCAAATATATCCGCTTATCCTCGGAGGACGATGATTTAGGAAAGGGCGGCAAGGCGGAATCCAACAGCGTCACGAACCAGAGAAACTTACTGGACGCCTTTATCAGCCGCACCCCGGAGCTGGCGGATACCCATGTAATCGAGTTCTGTGACGACGGCTGGAGCGGCAAAAACTTTGAGCGTCCTGGCTTTCAGGAGATGATCGCCCAGGTGAGGGCGGGGAAAATCCAATGTATCGTGGTCAAGGATTTGTCCCGGTTTGGCCGTGATTATCTCACGGTTGGCAATTATATTTCCAGCGTGTTTCCCTTCCTGGGGGTGCGGTTCATCGCCGTCAACGACGGCTTTGACAGCATCCGGCCAGCCGATATTGACAGCCTGGAGACCTCCTTCAAAACCCTGATCTATGACCTGTACAGCCGGGATTTGTCCCGGAAGGTGCGCAGCGCAAAGCGGTTCCGCGCCCAGCGGGGAGACTTCCTTTCCCCCTTTGCTCCCTATGGCTACGTCAAGGACCCGGCTGACAAAAGCCGTCTCGTGATAGACCCGGAGGCGGCGGAGACGGTGCGGCGGATCTTTCTGCTGACTGCAAACGGTCAGAAGAAGGAACAGCTTGCGAGGCAGCTTAACGCTGAGGGCGTACCAACTCCTATGCTTCACAAGCGGGCGGCTGGCTGCTCCCGGACCAAGTGGAACAATCTGTTTGACGAAAACTTTTGGACAGGCAGTTTGATTTACGGTATTTTGCGGGATGAACGCTATGTTGGCAGGGTTGTTTACGGAAAACATACTCGTGACAGGGTTGGGCACGCGCATGTGGTTCGGGTTGAGCGGGAGGACTGGATCGTTGTAGAAAATACCCATGAGGGCATTGTGACTCGGGAAGAATTTGACCGCGCCCAGGCGGCGATACGGGCCTCTGAGGGCAGTACGGTCAGAAATCATAATCATCCGTTGCAGAAAAAAATCCGCTGCGGGACCTGCGGCTATGCCATGAGACGGGTGCAGCAGCCGCCGTCACCGTATTTCATTTGCCGCACCTCCCGCATGAACGCCGCCTATACTTGCAGGGACAGGATACCGGAAGCTGACATTCTGGAAACTGTGACCGAAGGGCTCCATGCGCAGGCATTGATGGCGGTGGAGCTGAGCCGGTTATGGGAGGAACAGCGCCAGGGCCGGAAAAAGGATATTGCCGCCGCGAAGAAATCCCTTGACGGACTGCGGGAGGCACACCAGCGCCTTTCCCAGCAGGTCAATGGCCTGTATGAAGCCTTTGCGTTGGGGGAGCTCAGCAAGGGGGAATACCTCGCCGCAAAAGCCGCCGCCGCCAAACAGCGGGACGATACCGCCGCCCGGATCGGCGAATTGGAGGCCGCGTTGGACAACATGGGCGCGGACGGCAGCCTGCAAAACGGCTTTGTTTCTGCCTTTGGGAAGTATCTGGAGGCAGAGGAGATTACCGATGAGATTGCAGCGGACGTTTTGAAAGAGGTCCGCGTCTTCCCCGGCGGGCGGATTGAAACGGTCTGGAACTACCGGGATGAGCTGGAAAAGCTGATACTTGATTTACAAGGAGAGCATCAGGATGGAGTATAAAAGGGCCTGGATTTATTGCAGGGTGGCGCACCCTGACGCCCACGCGCTGGCGGTTCAACAGGCCGGCTTGGAGGTTTATGCGGAAGCGCACGGCTTTGAGATTGTGGGCATTACCGCAGAACAAGCCGGTGGATTAGACCTCTTCCGCCGGGGACTGGCCGAGGTTTCCGGAGCGGTGGCTGATGGGAAAATCGACCTCCTGCTGGTGGCAGACCTCTCCCGCCTGGGGCGGGACATGGGCAAAACAGACGCTTATCTGCGCTGGCTGGAAGACCAGTTTGTTGAGGTGGTCTGCGCCGATGGCACGGTTCCGCAGACCTCAACGGAGATACTGCATGAGCTGGTGAAAGCAAGCGGCATTCCTCTGGACAGGGCGCATTAGCGGCGGCATAAACTAGGGCTTTTCTGTCTGGCGAGTTCAGGCAGAAAGGCCCTGGTTTTATATCTGCAACAGAGGCACTTTGAGATGTAGGTTCTGCTTCTAATAGCATTCACAATTTATTTACATTTTCTTTTTGTTCCGGGCTTGACAGTAGCGGACAAAGGATATAGCGGCAAGAACACAGACCGCCCGAAGTTTCAAGAGTTGGTGCGGGATATTAAAAAGGGCCTGATAGCGAAAGTCATTGTCTACAAACTTGACCGTATCAGCCGTTCCATTCTGGATTTTGCCAACATGATGGAACTGTTCCAGCAGTACAATGTGGAGTTTGTTTCCTCCACGGAAAAGTTTGATACCTCCACGCCCATGGGCCGGGCCATGCTGAATATCTGTATCGTGTTCGCCCAACTGGAACGGGAAACCATTCAGAAGCGGGTGACGGACGCTTA
>NZ_QWEK01000015.1 GCF_009935845.1 Pseudoflavonifractor sp. 524-17
TGCTGCCCTTATGTATCTTTATGCTTTGCGGCCTGCCAGAACTTTTTCCTGGCAGGCCGCTTTTCGACAAGCTGAAAGGAGAGGGGAGACCCTCTCCTTTTTGCCGCTGTGTAACCGGTGCCCTCCCGCCGCATAGACTGGTATATGAGTAGGAGGGAAGGGAATATGACTGTCGTTCCATATAACCGCAGGGCGGCGGTGGCCTACGCCCACCGGTGGGCCTATAGCCGAAATCCGCAGTACTACAATTATGACGGCCTTGGCGGGGACTGTACTAACTATGTGTCTCAGTGTCTATATGCGGGATCAAAAGTGATGAATGATACCCCCACCTTTGGCTGGTATTACTATACGCCGAATCAGAAAGCCCCGGCCTGGACAGGAGTGGAGTATTTCCGAAATTTTCTTCTTCGCAAGGAGGAGAGCGTAGGGCCCTTTGGAGAGGAGACAAAGCTTGCAGCCCTGCGGCCGGGCGACTTTGTCCAGCTTAAACTAGATAAAAACCGGTTCAGCCACACGCCGGTGGTAGTCGCTGTAGGGCGGCGGCCCACGTTGTGGAACACTTTAGTGGCCGCACACTCCGCCGATGCGGACTATCGGGTTCTGGCCAGCTACCCCTTTGAAGAAATTCGCTTTCTGCACATCTTAGGTGTGCGGAAGGAATAGCGGCGGGGAGCAGGGAAGGGGGCGGCATGTTTCTCAGGATCCCTTTTTCTTCCTTATCTTTCCCAGCGGGTTGGCCTGCGCGGCCACCCGTAGGTTTTCGTTGTCTACATGGGTATAAATTTGGGTGGTATTCAGATTGTCGTGGCCCAGCACCTCCTGAAGAGTACGGACATCCACGCCGTTTTGAAGCATCAGCGTGGCGGCTGTGTGGCGGAGCTTGTGGCTGGAGTAAAGTGTGCTGTCCAAACCGGCCTTTTTCAGCCGTTGCTTGACCATGTAGTGGACGGCATCTTTGGTCATGCGCGTATGCCGCCGGGTGATAAAGAGTGCGTTAGGATCTGCGGCGCCAGAGTGACTTCGCTCCTCTAGCCAGTCGTCCAGGGCCTGGCGGCAGGCGTCGTTCAGGAAGAGGACACGCTCTTTATTACCCTTGCCCAGCACTCGCAGCTGATTTTCGTGTATGTCTGAGAGATTGAGGGAAACCAGCTCAGAAATTCGCATACCACAGTTAAGGAAGAGGGTTAGAATACAATAATCCCGGGTGCGGTTAGGCTCGTCAACGCTCTCCAGAAGATGAATACTCTGGTCTAAATCCAAGTAACGGGGCAGCGCCTTTTTCATTCGCGGGGAGTCCAGATCCTGAATGGGATTTTCTGTAAGCAGCTTGGCTTTTGTTGTAAGATATTTGTAGAAGGAGCGGATGGTGGCGACTTTCCGGGCACGAGATCGGGCGTTCAGACTGCGGTCCCGATCCAGGTAGTCCATAAAGGCGTATACATCTGTCAGCGTCACAGATCCGGCCAGCTGGAGATCCACATCGCTGATGGGAATCTCGTCAAATTCCACCGTCCGGGGAACGCAGCCTTTTTCCAGCTTGATGAACCGGAAAAAGGTCCGCAGGTCCAGAAAATATTCGCCTACAGTTTTGATGGAGTGTCCCTGTATGGTACGGTGGTAGGTTAAAAAATCGCGAATTAAAGCAGAAGCTTCCGTCCGATAATCCAATGTTGTTGTCGGGGCTGTCTGAAAGGCCCAAAAATAGCCTGGCGGGCTATTTTACGAAAAAACTGGTTTTTGCCTCCACTCAACTCAACAAAATTTTCATTTTGTTGAGTTGATACAGCGCCCCGATTCACCTCCCTCTCTATAGGATCGCTGCCAGCGCTTCCCGGATATTTTTGACCCGGATGAGCTGCAAACCGTCGGGCTGTGTCAGCTTTCCGCTGCTTCGGGCTGGGATGAGACATTTGCTGAAACCCATCCGCCGTACCTCGCTGAGCCGCTGGCCCAGGGCATTCACCGCCCGCAGTTCGCCGGTGAGCCCAACTTCGCCTACAGCAGCCAGATCGTTTGGGATGGGCCGATCCCGAAAGCTGGACGCCAAAGCCATAATCATAGCCAGATCGGCGGCGGGCTCGTCCAGGTTCAAGCCGCCGATTACGTTGATGTAGGCGTCACAGGTGCCCACCATCAGGCCGCCCCGCTTTTCCAGCACCGCCAACAGCAGCATAGCCCGGTTGAAATCAAAGCCGTTGGAGTTCCTCCGGGGCATATTGAAGCTGGTGGGCGTCAGCAGGGCCTGGACTTCCGCTAGAACGGGCCGCACCCCCTCCATCACGCAGGTGACACAGGTGCCAGGAGTGTCCTGGGGCCGTCCGGCCAGCAGCATTTCGGAGGGATTGGGTACCTCCGCCAGCCCATCGTCCGCCATCTCAAAAACGCCAATCTCATTGGTGGCGCCAAACCGGTTTTTTGCTGCCCGCAATATGCGGAAGGACAGCTGCTGCTCCCCTTCGAAATAGAGCACGCAGTCCACCATATGCTCCAGCACCTTTGGCCCGGCGATAGACCCCTCTTTATTTACATGGCCAATAACAAAAACAGTAATCCCCTGCCCCTTGGCCAGCTGCATCAGAGCCATAGTGCAATCCTTGACCTGCCCCACGCTGCCTGGCGCGGTGGCCAAGTCGCTGTTGTACAGCGTCTGAATGGAGTCCACAATGAGAATGTCCGGCTTCAGCTCATTGACCGACTCCACAATGTCCTCCAGGCTGGTCTCGGAGAGCAGATACAGGCCTTGGCTGCGGATGTGCAGCCGTTCCGCCCGCAGTTTAATCTGCCGCTCTGATTCCTCTCCCGATACATATAAAACAGTAGAAAACCGGCACAGATTGTCACAGATCTGAAGCATTAGGGTGGATTTTCCAATGCCGGGGGCGCCGCCTACCAGAACCAGAGATCCCTTTACCGCTCCCCCGCCCAGAACCCGGTCCAACTCGTTCATTCCGGTGGCGAAGCGGAGCTCGTGGGTGGTCTCTACCTCGTCCATCAGCCGGGGCCGGCGGCAGCCCAGCCCCCGGGAGGGACTCACCACCGCCCCGCTGCCTGATAGGCTCCGCTTTTTAGGGGATTCTGCCGGGCGCTCTACAATGGTATTCCATGCATGACAGGCGGGGCACTGCCCTGCCCATTTTGGCAGCTCATTGCCGCAGTCTGTACAGTAAAACAGTGTTTTTGACTTCATTTACAGCTCCTATGGTCTCTTTTGTTATAGGATGGACGTACTGCCCATGGACGCTTCCGGCGCGGTGAGGATCGCACCGGCCAGCACAGCGGCCAGCTGGGTCTGATATGCCTCTGTGCGCAGCTTGGCCTCCTCTTCCTGGTTGGTCAAAAAACCGCACTCCACCAAAATGGCGGGACAGGAGATGTGGTTCATCAGATAGACATTCTCTCCAATGGGCTTGGCCGTGCGCTGGTTGCCGGGCTCCAGGCAGTCCCGCAGTAATTCCTGGGTGTGCTGTGCTAGGGGCTGGCTCAGGGCGCCGTTGGCATAGAACACTTGGGCGCCGTGATACTTTCCATTGGGGTAGGAATTCTGATGAATGCTGATCAGCACGGCGTGCTCTGTTCCCTCCACAGCCGCCGCCCGGTTGTGGAGATCGGAGACCTTTTTCTCCCGCAGGGTCTGGGCGGACGGATCGTGGAGGGAGATATCCGCCTCCCGCAGCAGCACAGGGCAGGCGCCGCAGAAGCCCAAAAGCTGATCCAGCCGCCGGGCGATGGCCAGGTTAATCTCACTCTCCGGCGCACCGGTGAGGGAGACCGCTCCCCCATCTTCCCCGCCATGTCCAGCGTCAATGATCCAGGTGGCCATACCCCCCCGGACAGGCGCAAACACCGTCTGCACCTGTCCGGGCCAGGCCCAAAACCGGCACAGCAGGACGGTCAGAACCGCCAATCCTCCGCAGGTGAATTTTCCCACTGCCTTTTTCCAGGTCATTCCTCATCCCTCCCTCTCCGCATCCTATGACGGCGGCGAGGGCGCTATGCGGTCTTTTGAAATTATAGCATAGGGAGAAGACCAAAACAACAATTTTTCCCTTGCCTTACAGCTGGATTCAGGGTAGGATAGAGACAGTACTCACAAGGAGGTCGATCACCATGGTATTTGATCGCATTGAAAATGCCCCGCTGTACTACGGTCTGGGGCCGCGCTTTCAAAAGGCGCTGGAGTGGATGGCACAGGCAGATCCGACCCAGATGAAACCGGGAGAAAAGGTGGTGATTGATGGCAATAATGTCTTTGCCACCCTCTTCAAGGTGGACACGCTTCCCCGAGCGGAGAGCCAGCTGGAGGGACACAGGAATTACGCGGACATCCAGTATGTACTCAACGGTCAGGAGTGTGTCGGTTACGCCCTGGAGGGCACTGTCCCCGTGACGGTACCCTTTGACCCGGAAAAGGACATTGGCTTTTGGAACGGGGATTGGGACACCATCACCGTACGGGCGGGGAACTTTTACATTGTTTGGCCCCAGGATCTCCACGCTCCCAGGGTGGCCAGCGGCACACCGGAACCGGTCACCCGGCTGGTGGTAAAGGTCAAATTAAATTAGTGCCTGTCTGAAAGATGAGTTCACCAAAGATTTTCTTCCGGTGGACTCATCTTTTTGTCTTATACTGATTCAAATAAAGAGAGCTATTCGAAATCCCGCGCGCTTTGCGTGCTGACAGTGCATATATATGCGCGTTATTCTATCTTATACTTATAAAAAACCTGATAAAAAGCGTGAAAAGCTTTTTATCAGGTTTTAATCTCAGCTGGCATGGCTACGTGCAAGCTGAGATACAGCTTTTATCAGCTGCATGGCATCAGTCCGGCGGTTAAAGGCGGAAAAGCTGGCGCGGATTGTGCCGGAATCAAAGGTGCCAGCGGTGCGGTGAGCCAGAGGCGCACAGTGCAGACCGGAGCGCACCGCAATCCCCTGGCTGGCCAGGGCCTCCCCTGCCGTCTCGCAGTCCATGTCCGCGATTTGGAAGGAGAGCACTCCGGCCTGGCACTTCCCTGCCGGCTCCCAGAAGGCGGTCACGCCGGGACAGGCGGCCAGTTTCCCTGCGGCGGTGCGGAGCAGCTCCCACTCGTGGCGCCGGATCCGTTCCAGCCCGGTCCTTTGAACAAAGCGCAGGCCCTCTAAAAGCCCGGCAACACCAGGCATGTTGTGGGTACCGGCCTCCAGACGATCCGGCAGAAAATCCGGCATCTCCGTTTTGGCGGAGATACTTCCAGTACCGCCTTCCAGCACAGTACTCACCTCTTCCCTGCCGCACAGCAGCAGCCCAGTCCCCTGAGGGCCGTAGAGGCCCTTGTGGCCAGGCATGGCGATAAAGTCCGCCTCCAGCTCCTGCATAGAGACAGGGAGAATTCCCGCAGATTGAGAGGCGTCCAGCACAAACGGCACCTCTCTCTGGCGGCAGAGCCCGGCGATCTCTCTCACAGGAAGAACATAGCCAAAGACATTGGACACATGGGTACAGATGACCGCCTTTGTGTCTGGTGTAATCGCCCGATCAAACTGGGCCAGCATCGCCTGCGGCTGAAACAAAGGCGCCTGAGCTACCAAAATATTGGCGCCCAGAGTCACCAGCGGACGGGTCACTGCATTGTGCTCATAGCCGGATATGACCACCCGGTCACCGGAGTGAACCAGCGTTTTTATTGCGATATTCAGTCCATGAGTGGCGTTTGAAGTGAAGATCACCTGTTCTGGGTTTTCCACCTTAAAGAGCTCTGCTGCCAGGGAGCGGCACGCAAACGCAGTGTTGGCCGCTCTGGCGGCGGCTGGGTGGCCGCCGCGGCCGGGACTGGCCAAGGTCCGAATGGCGTTGGCCGACGCTTGGGCCACAGCAGGCGGCTTTTGCAGCGTGGTGGCCGCGCTGTCCAGATAGATCATAGCTGCACCTCTTTATAGCTGCCATCACTGGACATGATAAACACCCGTTTGGGGCTCAGCTGGACCCGGGCCAAAACCATGAGGGCGTTGGTCAGGTTTCGTTCGGAGACCTTGACCGAGTATCCGCAGCCCTCTTGCGCGATCTCTTTTGGGGAACGGAGGATATGGGCGGCAATCCCCATACGCTCCAGCGCGGATGCCGTCCGTTGGGCGTAGGTCAGGGAACGGCAGACGATAAGATAATAGACCATGATTGAAACGCTCCTCTCGCATTAGAATATGCGGAAAGGAACGCCGGGGTTACTCCTCTAACAGAGCCACCGCATGAGCGGCTATACCCTCGCCGGAACCGGTAAAGCCAAGGCCCTCCTCCGTAGTGGCCTTTATGTTGACACGATCCAGGGTAACCCCCATTCGTTCCGCCAGATTTTCCCTCATATGGGGGATGTACGGGGCCAGCTTTGGTCTCTGGGCTAAAATAGTGGCGTCAACATTTCCCACATAATACCCCTTCTGATCCAGCATCTTCATTACCTTGTCCAGAAGCACGAGGCTGTCCGCGCCCTCATAGGCTGGGTCTGTATCGGGAAAGGCATGGCCGATGTCCCACAGTCCTGCCCCACCCAACAGCGCGTCCATCACCGCATGGGTGAGCACATCCGCGTCGGAATGGCCCAGCAGCCCCTGTTCATAGGGGATGTGTACGCCTCCTAAGATTAGTTTACGGCCTTGTGTCAGCCGGTGAACATCATATCCGTGGCCAATTCTCATGTACGGTCCCTCCAGTACAACAGCGCTTCCGCGACAGCCAGATCCTCCGGCGTGGTGATTTTCAGGTTGATCGGCGCTCCGGCGGTAAGAGTTACCTTCATGCCCAAGCGCTCCACCGCGGCACAATCGTCAGTCAATGTGACACCATCCTCCAGCGCCTTTACCAGGGCGCCCCGGATCAGCGACGCCTCAAACACCTGGGGGGTCTGCACCGCGAAAAGCTGAGCGCGATCCGGGGTAGCGGTGACAATCCCATTCTCCGCCTGTTTAATGGTGTCCTTAACCGGGACCGCAGGCGCCGCCGCGCCGCACCGCTCTCCCGCATAGATGACTTCGTCCAGTACCGCCTGGCTCACCAGCGGCCGGGCTCCGTCATGGATGGCAATCAAGGCTGCCTCTTCACTGGCGGCGCGGATACCGGCCAGTACGGACTCTGTCCGGCTGGCGCCGCCCACCACAATGCGGGCCACCTTGGAAAGACAGGCCTCCCGGCACAGCTGGCCGATCGGGACAATGAGATCTGCCCGGGTGACCACTACGATCTCATGAATTCTGGGACAGGCGTCCAATGCGCTCAGCGTGTGGAGCAGAATCGGGACGTCCCTCAAAGGATAGGTAATTTTATCTACGCCCTCCATTCGGGCGGCACAGCCAGCCGCAGGGACAACTGCAGTGCAAAAGGGATCCTGTGTCTTCTTGCGGCGGAAGAGCCGCTGGAACCAGTCAGCCATAGAAACCTCCGTATGTCTCTTTTATATGTACATGACAGAAAGGAGCCCGAAGGCTCCCTCTCTCAGCGTGTCTGCTTGAATTCTATTATGTGAGCACACGATTGATGCGGGCCTCCACTGCCTCGTAATCAGAGTCCTGGGAAAGTACGATCTCAGAAATCAGAATCTGCTTGGCGGAGTGGAGCATTTTTCGCTCCCCAGTAGACAGGCCACGCTGTCCGTCCCGGAGGACCAAGCCCTTGACAACCCGGGCGACTTCCAGCAGATCACCGCTTTTCAGCCGCAGCATGTTCTCCCGATAACGGCGGTTCCAGTTGGCGTCCATCTCCACCTCAATACCGGGGATGGCCTCAATAATACGGTCTGCCTCTTCCCCATGGATTACCGGCCGCACTCCGATTTCCTCGCAGTTGTGCGTTGGAATCATCACCAACATTCCGCCGACAGGTAATTTTAGGATATAATATTCCCTCAGTACGCCGTTGACTTTTTTTTGAACGATGCCGTCTACTACACCAGCTCCGTGCATTGGATGGACGATCTTATCCCCGACATGAAACAAGTTTCCCACCTCCTGATGGCCCTTAATCGCATTTCCACTTCTTATTACATTAAGTATTATAGCTGAATTTTCTAGAATTTGCAAGCAAAACTTCAAGTTACGAAGAGAAAATAAGAAAAACAGCTCACTTCTTTACAAAGTGAGCTGTTTGACAGCGGCGGTAAACGCAGGTTCTTACTCGGCGAAGCTGTCCTCATAGTCCTCATCGCTGCCGGACTCCTCCAGCAGAGCGCGGATGGACAGAGAGATTTTCTTATGCTCAAAGTCGATGTCGGTGATCTTCACATCCACCATCTGACCCTCAGACAGGACATCGCCGGGCTTCTCAATGCGGTGATCAGCGATCTGGGAGATATGAATCAGGCCGTCCACACCAGGGACAATCTCGGCAAAGGCACCGAAGGTCATCAGTTTAACCACCTTCACGTTAGCGACGGAACCCACGTCATAGGTAGAGGTAAATTTGGACCAGGGATCTTCGGAGCGATCCTTCATACCCAGGGAGATCTTCTTCTTGTCCTTGTCGGCGGCGATAACATACACCTCCACGGTGTCGCCTACCTTTACCACCTCGGAGGGGTGCTTGATGCGGCTCCAGGACAGCTCGGAGATGTGGACCATGCCGTCCACGCCGCCGATGTCCACGAAAGCGCCGTAGGAGGTCAGGGACTTGACAACGCCGGTATAGCGCTTTCCATCCTCAATCTCCTCCCAGACCTTGGCGGCTTTCTCGGCACGCTCCTCTGCGGCGACAGCGCGGATGGAACCCACCACACGGCGGCGGGCACGGTTGACCTCGGTAATGCGCAGGCGGACATGCTGCTTAACCAACTCGGTCATGGCGGCATCCCGGGGCAGGCCAGTCTGGGAGGCAGGCACGAATACACGCACACCCTTGATGCTGACCACAACGCCGCCCTTGTTCTCCTCGGTGACCACACCCTCTACAATGGTGTGATCCTCCTTGGCCTGCTCGATATCGTCCCAGCTCTTGACGGTATCCAGGCGCTTCTTGGACAGGGTAACAACGCCCTCCTGGTCGTTGACGCGCATGACGTAGGTCTCGATCTCGTCGCCGACCTTCACCAAGTCCTCAACCTTTACAGTGGGATCATCTGTCAGTTCAGACACCGGTATGTAACCGGCGTGCTTTGTACCCAGGTCGACGTAGATCTCAGTCGGTGTGATGCCAGTGACGACGCCGGTAACCTTCTCCCCTGTATTTAAAGTCTTGATCGATTTCTCCAGCATTTCAGCAAAGGATTCCTCGATCTCCATATTTTCTGTGCTCATTTTGTCATAGACCTCCTTTATAATCCACCCAGGTGTAGACGCACCTGCGGTGATTCCTATAGAAGCCTTCCCGTACAGGTTGGAAGGTTCCAGTTCCTCGCCCCGCTCAATCCACACAACGGTGGGGCAGAGGGCTGCGCAAAGCTCTGCAAGGCGCCTAGTATTGGAGCTGCTGCGGCCTCCAATGACAATCATTGCGTCATTTTGGGCCGCCAATTCTTGCGCCTCACTTTGCCGCTTACACGTAGCATTACATATTGTATCAAAAATTTTTAAATTTGTACACTGTTTTTTTGCTTTTTCTACGCACAAATTCCACTTGTCCTGGGTAGATGTGGTTTGCGACACCATTGTAATGGGTAATTGTGCCATATCTGGGCAGCTGTCCAACCAGTCCTCCAGGGCCTCCGGCCCTTCCAGGACAACAGGATGACGGCACCAACCCGCGATGGCGGCCACCTCTGGGTGGTCCGATGCGCCGATGATAACGGGCTGCCGTCCCTCCTCTTCCGCCTGGGCTACAATCCGGTGGATGCGGGAGACATTGGGACAAGTAGCGTCTATCAGCTCCGCGCCGCTGGCCCGCAGGGCATCATAGACCGCCCTGCTCTCCCCATGGGAGCGGATGATGACCCGCGCACCTCTGGGTGCCTGTTCCGGACAGCGGATCGTGTTTACCCCCATGTCCTCCAGGCGGGCAATCACGCTGCTGTTATGGATGATCTGCCCCAGCATGACGCAGGGTACCCCAGAGACCGCAGCCTCCTCCGCCAGACGCACCGCCCGCTCTACCCCATAGCAAAAGCCGGCTGATTTGGCAAGGGTCACTTTCATACAGCCTGCTCCCCAAGATGGCGAATCCGCCCCATAACATCCGCAGTGATGGCCTCATACTCCTCCTGCGAGCCCTTTCTGGTGGCCACTGTGGGGATAAACGGCGTTCCAATTACCACGGTAGTTCTGCGAAACCAGGGCTTGCGCTCCGGCACATAGCAGGGCAGAATGGGTACTCCGGTCCGCACGGCCAGCATAGCAGCACCGGATTTTGGCTGACTGACTTCACCAAACCGCTCCCGTACCCTGGTGCCCTCAGGAAAGAGGAGCACCTTTTCCCCGCTACGCAGGTATTTCATAGCCAGCTTCACCGCGCCGATATCACTCTTCCCCCGCTCTACGGCGAAAACACCAGCTTTGCCCAGAAGCCAGCCGATGAAGGGAACCCGCAGCAACTCCGCCTTAGCCATTGGCCGCAGCTGGTTTTTCAGACGGAAAGCAAAGGCAAGAAACAGGGGATCCGTCAGCGCGGTGTGGTTGCAGCAAATCATTGCCGCACCGTCGGGAATATGTTCCCGTCCGATCACTTTTTGCGGGTGAACCAAATTAAAGAAGGGCCAGGCCACACAGTAGACAAAGGCATACCAGTATTTCACAGACCCACCCCCGTCTTGACCACATCCAACAGGCGTTGAACACTCTCCTCCAATGTATTTTCCGTGGTGTCCACCGCAACCGCGTCTGCCGCTTGACGAAGAGGGGCTGCAGACCGCTCGGTGTCCCGCTTGTCTCTGGCCTGGATGTCCGCCAGAACGGTGTCAAACTCCACTTGCTCTCCCCGCTCCAGCAGCTCCCGATGCCGGCGCTGGGCCCGGGCCTGGGCGCTTGCGGTGAGGAATATTTTTACGTCGGCGTCAGGGAGGACCACAGTACCGATGTCCCTGCCATCCATAATCACATTGTGGCGGCAGGCCAGATCTCGCTGCATATCCATCAAAAAGGCCCGCACATCCGCAATGGCTGACACAGCGGAGGCAGCCTGGGATACTTGGGGCCGTCGGATCTCTTGGGTGACATCCTCTCCGTCCAGGTACATATGCTGAAGACCATCTTCCCCATAGCGCAAATCGATATCAATTTGCTTCAGCAGCCCAACGACGGCGTCCTTTTCTTCAGGAGAAATACCGCGCCGTAGGGCGGCCAGCCCTAATGTCCGGTAAATTGCCCCTGTATCTACGTACAGATACCCCATATGTGCGGCCAGCCGCCGGGCCAGGGTACTCTTCCCGGCTCCAGAAGGTCCGTCAATGGCAATACTTTTAAATCCCACGTCAAATTGCTCCTTCCCCTTATTCCAGAACGGATTGGGCCGCGCCCTCCCCAGCGGCCCGTCCGGTTGACCAGGCGATCTGGAGGTTAAAACCGCCAGTGTAGGCGTCTAAGTCTAACAGCTCCCCCGCCAGATAGAGCCCTGGACAGCATTTCGACATCATCGTATGGGGATCCACCTCTGATACCTTTACGCCGCCGGCGGTGATAATGGCCTCCTCTATGGGCCGGGGGCCGGCAATATCCACCCGGAATCCCTTCAGCAGCTCCAGCAGACGGCGGCGCTGTCCCTTTGTAATGGAATTGCCCGGCGTGTCTTTTGGAATATCTGACAGCTCCGCCGCAACAGGGACCATAAGCCTAGGGAGCAGGCGCTCTAATATATTATGAAACGCCTGATTAGGATAGGCAGCAAACTCCCGCAGCAGCCGCTGCTCCAGCGTCTCCTCGTCCAGAGCGGGTTTCAAGTCAATCAAAATATAGTAATGGTCCCACTCAAAGTTCCGCATATGGGCGCTGGCGCTTAAAATCAGCGGGCCGGACAGGCCAAAGTGGGTAAATAGAAGCTCCCCCTGCTGGGCGTAGATCTCCTTTTTCTTCTGGTTGCGCACCTTGACCGCCACATTCCGCAGGGATAGTCCCTGCATCCGGCGACACAGGGTCCCCTCCTCCACCAAAGGGACTAAGGAGGGGCTCGGAGGCAGAATAGTATGCCCTTTCCCGGCGGCCAAGGTGTATCCGTCTCCTGTAGATCCGGTAAGAGGGTAGGACGCCCCGCCGGTGGCCAAAATAACGGCACGGCTTTGGTAGACACCCCGTTCTCCGCGGATTCCCACCATGTGCCCGTCCTCTGTCAGCAGCTCCACCGCCCGATCCTGTACAATAGGCACCTGACGCCTGCGCAGTGCCAGATAGAGTGCGTCAATCACATCGGCGGCGCGGTCGGACTGGGGAAAGACACGTCCCCCCCGCTCTGTCTTTAACGGGACGCCAAGCCCCTCAAAAAATTCTTTTACCCACTCCGGCGGAAAACGCGTTACCGCACTGGTGAGAAATTTCGGGTTGCGGGGAATGTTTTGCAGCACCTCCGCCGGAGTGCAGTCGTTAGTCACGTTACACCGGCCCTTTCCGGTGATATACAGCTTCCGGCCCATCTTCTGGTTCCGTTCCACCAGAAGGACGGAGCAACCCCGCTCCGTAGCGGTGAGAGCGGCCATCATTCCCGCCGCGCCGCCGCCCACTACAATGATATCCGTTGCCAACTATCTCTCTTCTTTCCCGGCGTCATTCATGTTCCGATGCCGCCTTTTCATACACCTCGTACTCATCCCAGATCTGCTCCAGGGCGCCGAAGGTGGCGGATAAATCGTTGTTCTTCCGGCGGCCCAGGGCCACAATCAAGGCGTTCACCAGGCTGAGCGGGGCCACCAGGGAGTCCACAAAGGAGGCCATATCGCTTTTTGCCATCAGAGTATGGGTGGCAATCAGCGCCAGGGGCGATGTTTCGCAGTCTGTAATCGCCACCACCTGGGCCCCCCGGTCCCGGGCGAACTGCATCGCCTTCACTGTACGGCGGGAGTATCTGGGAAAGCTGATTCCGATGATTACATCCTCTGGACCGATACGAAGCATCTGCTCAAAAACTTCGCTGACGGAGGTGCTGTGGATGAGCACCACATTTTCAAAAATCAGGTTAAAATAGAAGCCCAGAAAGCTGGCAATGGCAGTAGCGGAGCGCACCCCTAAAATATAGATCCGCCGGGCCAGTACAATGGCGTTTACCGCTTGGTTAAAAGCCTTCCGGTCTACCTCATCCAGCGTTAAGCGGATTTTATCCATATCCGACTGCATGACCATAGACAAAATATCCTGATTGCCGATGCGGTCATTAGAGACCTCGATGCGCTGGATAGAGGTGAGCTTATTCCGGATCATTTCTTGCAGGGCCTTCTGCATGGCGGGATATCCGTCATATCCCAGCTCAGCAGCAAACCGGACGACTGTTGATTCGCTCACATTGACGGTCCGGCCCAGACGGCTGGCTGTCATAAAAGCCGCTTTGTCATAGGATTCCAAAATAAAATGGGCGATTAACCGCTGACCCTTGGAAAAAGTGCCCATATTAGCCTGTATTACAGAGAGAATATCTTTGGACATAAGGGAATTCCTCCTGAAATCCAGCGTAATAATTACTCCCTATCATACCGGGAATCGAGCCGAATTGCAAGTAGTATCTGCAAGGTTGGGCGGAATTCCTGCAAAAATAGAAAATTTGCACCAGCGCTACCGGAGCAGGGCCACTTCCTGCTCCGTCAGCCGCCGCCAATGGCCAGGACGCAGGTCTCCCAGGCAGAGTTCCCCCTCCCGCACCCGCTGGAGGCGGGTCACCGTAAGCCCGGCCAGAGCACACATACGGCGAACCTGCCGGTTGCGTCCCTCGTGGATGGTAATGGAGAGCCTGCCTCCCTCCCCCTGCCAGTCCAGCCGGACCACATGGGCTGGATGGAGCGCCCGGCCATCCAGAGAGAGGGGGCCTTTCAAGATGGGAATCCCCTGCTGTACATTTCCCCGCACCCAGACATGGTACTCCTTTTCCACCTCGTGGCTGGGGTGAATCAGGCGCTGGGTCAGTTCCCCGTCGTCGGTAAGCAGGAGGAGCCCCTCTGAGTCTATGTCCAGGCGGCCCACCGGCCACACCCGGACGCCGCACCTCTCCACCAGCTTTGACACAGTGGGGCGGCCCCGCTCATCCGAGAGCGTAGAGACATAGCCCCGGGGCTTGTTCAGCATTAAATAAGTCTTCTGCTCCGGGGCAGACAAGGGCCGGCCGTCCACGCAGATGATATCCCGCGTTGGATCCGCCCGCTCCCCGAGCTGGGCCGGAATGCCGTTTACCGTCACCCGCCCAGCCGTAATGTATCCCTCCGCAGTCCGGCGGGAGGCCACTCCTGCGGCGGAGAGCAATTTTTGCAGCCGCTCTTCCAAAGTGTTCTCTCCTTCGTCTGGCAGCAAATATGTATCGGGCCGGAATTGCGGCCCACCGGCAGAAAAACTGTCTTGTGCAGTGTACTACGGAATCAAAAACTGCTCTATAGACCAGGAGAGCGCCGGTGTCTCTCCCCGGTGAAGCAGGCCCAGCACCTTCTCCAACAGGCTGACCGATTTTAGGCGGTTATCCGCCGCAGAGCCGCCGTAGAGCAGATAGGTCTGTCCAATCTCCCGTCCATCCACAGAGAATACCAGCTCCCCTGCCACATCTCCCTGCTGTACTGGGGCCTGGACACAGTCAGGCAGGGTAACTTTTACCTTCACCCGCTCCTCCTGGGTCAAGGGATAAAAGACGTCAGTGTGGATCTCCACCGGGACAAAGCGGATCAGGCTGTTTTGAACGGGAAGCGAGCCGTATACCTTTCCCGCCCGGGCCAGCTGCCGGCTTGGGTAGGTATCAAACCCATAGTCAAAGAGGGCGGCGTGATCCCGCCAGTCGTCCGGGTCGGACAGGGTGACTGCAATCAGGCGCTGACCGTCCCGCTGGGCACAGGAGACCAAAGTGCGGCCTGCTGCGTCGGTATAGCCGGTCTTCATGCCGATACAGCCCTCATAGCGCCAGAGCAGCTTGTTGTGGTTGACCAGGCTTCGCCCGGCAACTGCGATATTTTTTGTGGCGATAATGCCCCGTAAATCCTCCCGCTGGAGCACTGCCTGGGCCAGCTTCGCCATGTCTCGGGCGGTGGAGTAATTTCCCTCGTCCTGGAGTCCGCTGGGATTGGAGAAATGGGTGTGCTCCATCCCCAGTGCCTCCGCCCACTGGTTCATCCACTCCACAAAGGTGTCCACGTCGCCGGCGCAGCCGCCGGCAATAGCCAGGGCAGCGTCATTTCCGGAAGAGAGCAGCAGGCCGTAGAGCAATTCCTCCAAAGTGAGCTTCTCCCCCGGCTTCAGATACATGGAGGAGCCCTCAATTCCCGTCCACTCCCGCTGGATGGTAAATACCCTGTCCAAGCTGGTGGATTCCGCCGCCACCAGGGCGGTCATAAGCTTGGTGGTGCTGGCAATGGGCCGCTCCTCGCCGGCATTGTAGGTATACAGAACCCGGCCGGAATCTGCATCAATCAAAATCGCGGTCTTGGCCGACACTGAGGGACCCGCCGCCTGGGCCGGGACCAACCAGAGAAAGCAGAGCAGGATCGCACACGTCCGAAAGGCAGGCTTCATGCTGCGTCACCTCAAAAGCAAAGATGATAGCAGTATGCCCTTCCCTTGGGAACACTATACGAAGGAGGGTTAGAAAGCAATTCCCTCTTCCTTGGCCTTGTCTTCCTTCTGCTTTTCAATAAAGCCGGTGACCTTGTCCACCACCTCGGGGACCATCTCTACCACCCGATCTACAGTTGTGGCGGCGGGGGGATCTACGTAGAGCATTTTTACGTTGTCCCCTTTGACAATGAGGAAGGACACCGGGGTGATCTTCAGACTGGCTCCCCCGCCGCCGCCAAAGGAGTTGTTGCTGTCCCCCCTTTGAACCTTGGCGGCAAAGTCACTGCCGCCGGAGGCAAACCCAACGCTTACCTTGGACACAGGGATAATGGTAACGCCGTCCGCTTGGATGGGTGTGCCCACCACAGTGTCGCTGTCCACCATTTCCTTGAGCTTCTCCATGGTGCTGGTCATCAAATTGCCAATGGTATTTTTATGTTCCATGTTCTACCGCCTCTTTCTGGTCAGATGATTTTTGAGCATGTATGGTACGGGACAGCTTTCGGGTGGCGTGCAGGGCGCACAGCAACTCCTTCAGCAGCCAGAAGGCGAGGCAGAGCAGCTGCCCCAGCGTCATAGACAGGGCCAGCTCCGCCTCCGCGGTCAGGGGGGGACCATCAAAGTCTACCTGGGTATGGATGCGGCAGTCGCCCCACCGAAAGCTCTGGACCAGCTTGGGCCAGAGGGCGCCCAGTGCGCCGTTGGCGCAGCCGTAGTGCTCCACAGCGTCCGCCGGATCGGGGCCGCCAAAGCGGAGGTTTAGAACAAGCCGGTCGATGCGAATCTTCCGGCGGAGGCGGCCGGCAGCCCGCCCCACCAGCGGGAGATAGATTTTAGCCAGCTGGATCAGCTTTTTTGGGGGAAAGCGAGAGAAAAAGCCCTCCTTTTCCTTGGACTCTCCGCTGTCTTCCCTCCCTTTTTTCTTCTCTTCGATCGGTTCGATCGGTTTTTCTTTCTTCTTTTTCTTGGGCAGAATGGAGAGACGGAAAAAACCAATGCGGATCCAGGCGGAAAGGATCCGCTCCCGATAGCTTATGCCGCCGCCCAGGCGCACTCTGGACAGCAGAAAGAGAATCGTCATCACCGCCGCCAGAATAAACCAATTCACGGCTCCACCGCCTCTCTCTCCTGCTCTTGCTGGGCCCGCAGCTGGGCCAGACGGTGTTCCAGCTCCAGCCCCGCCTCTTGCTCACCGGATGGGACGCCAGGCAGCTGGGGGAGATCCCCCAAATCGTTCAAACCAAAGGTGCGCAGAAAGCTTTGGGTGGTCCGGTACTGGATGGGCCGGCCAGGTACAGCCAGACGGCCGCTCTCCTCAATCAGGCCCCGATCCGCCAGCAAACCCACAGTATAGGCGCTGTCCACCCCACGGATTTGGTCAATATAGGCCCGGGTGATGGGTTGAAAGTAGGCCACCAGAGCCAGTACCTCCAACGCGCTCTGAGACAGTTTGGCAGGGCGGCGGGCTCCAAGGGCTGTCCGAATTGCGGAGGCGTGCTCCGGCGCGGAGCACAACTGGTAGGCACAGCCCATCTGGACCAGACGCATCCCCCGGCGCTCATAGCGGTAACTGTCTGACAGCCGGATACAGGCGGCCTCCACATGCTCCCGGTCCAAATCCAAGGCCAGACAGAGCCGGGACAGGTCCACCGGCTCGCCGGCGGCGAAAAGAATTCCCTCAATGGCGGCTTCCATTTCGTTCAGCTCCATAGATCCCTACCCTCTCCTGCCCCAATTCCTCCGAAGCCGTCAGCCCTGACGGCGCATCATCTGTAAAAGGGCGTAACTGTACATCCCTCCTGAGTGCCGCTGAGCAGCAGCTTATGGGCTTTGCACAGCTCTAAAACAGCTAAAAAGGTGGCCACTACTTCCGAGCGGCTTTGATTGCTCTGAAAGAGTACATAAAACTGAGTGGCCCCCATCCGCAGCAAAAGCTGGAGAATCTCCGCCGCCTTCTCCGTCACGGGGTAGGGCTCCCTGCCCACAATTTTTTGAAACACCGCCATAGAAGGCGGCAGTTTCCGGCTGTTCGCGGCCAGCACCCGCATCAGCGCCCGGTACAGCTCACTGGACTGATGGGCATAGCAAATTTCTGCGGCCTGATCCGGCAGCTCCGGCGGCTTGACCAGATAATCTTGTCCTATGGAATATCCCTGCTCCAGATCTGGCAGAACGGCCTTAATCTGGGTGTAGCTCTCATGGCGCTGGTGGGCTTCCAGCAGGGCCATGAGCTCCTCCATCTCGGACAGGGCCTGTTCATCCCGAATAGATAGCAACATCTGGGTTTTGATAAAGACAAGCTGGGCGGCCATGGTGACAAACTCACTGGCAACCTCCAGATCCATCTCTTTTCGGGCCTCCATCCAAGCCAGGTACTGCTCCAAAATCAGTGAAATCTGAATGTCCCGGATCTCCATCTTATTTTTGCCCAATAGATGTAAAATCAAATCCAGGGGACCGGTAAAATCTTCTCTGGCCTCTGCTTTGGCTTTCACAACCTTTTCCAGGTGATAAATAGGTCCATCCATATCAGACTACCCCAGAAACACCGCGGCCAGATCAAAGCCGATGCCGGCAGCCTGATAAAAAGCCTCAAAGACGGCTGTGCTGGCAGTGGAGAGGGGCTGGTTCAAAAGGTCGGTGGCCAATACCGCCACCAGAAGCAGCATTCCGAACCGCTCATACCGCATAAGTTTGTAGTAGGCCTGATCCGGCAGAAAGGCTCCCAGTACCTTGGACCCGTCCAGAGGCGGAAAGGGAATCAGGTTGAACAGGCCTAGGCTGATGCTCAGTACCCCTGTTACCAGGAAAAAATCCATCATCCAGAAGAAAAATGGGTTTCCTGCATAGGAAAAGACAAGAATGGCGAAGAAAATATGGTAGAGAAACAGGGACAGAAAGGCCAGCAGAAAGTTGGACACCGGCCCCGCCAGGGCGGTGACGGCCATACCGCTCTTGGGGTACTTGAAGTACCGCATGTCCACTGGCACGGGCTTGGCCCAGCCAAAGCCGGCCACCAGCATCATCAGCGCACCGATGGGGTCCAGGTGCCGCAGGGGATTCAAAGACAGGCGGTGCTGCCGTTTGGCAGTGGGATCTCCCAGGGCAAAGGCAGCCAAACCGTGGCAGGTCTCGTGTACGGTGAGACAGAACAATACCGCCAGCGCCTGGGTCAGCAGCCAGCTCAGACCGTCCCAGTCTAGATGTTGAAAAAAGTCCGCAAACGCTCCCACAGCCAGCTCCCCTTCCATCAAGGCGCAGCGAAAATTTCATATTATTCATAGATTATAGCAAATTCTTCCGGAAAAAACAAGACAATGGGACAATGAAAACCGGAGCCGCCAGATGTTCCCTGCGACTCCGGTTTCTCCGCTTAAACGATATAATTGCGCAGGATGCCAATGCCCTCGATTTCCACCTCTACGGTATCCCCTGGCGCCATGGGGCCGATGCCGGAAGGAGTGCCGGTGGTGACCAGATCGCCGGGCTCCAGGGTTATGGATTGGGTGATAAAGGCCAGAAGCTGTGGGATCTTGTGCATGAAGCGTGAGGTGCGGGAGGACTGCACTACAGTGCCGTTGAGCCGGGTCTGAATGGCCAGATCTCCCCCATCCACCTCATCAGTGACGATGGGACCCACCGGCGCAAAGCCGTCCATCCCCTTTCCGCGGCTCCACTGTCCGTCGGATTTCTGGACATCCCGGGCGGTGACATCATTGAGGCAGGTATACCCCAAAATGTAGTCCATAAATTTCTCCGGCTGGATCTCCTTGGCCCGGCGTTTGATGACAAAAGCCAACTCCCCCTCGTAGTCCAGACGCTGGACAAAGTTTGGGGCGTGGATCTGCCCTTCTGGATGATTGATGGTATTGGGTCCCTTGAGGAAGAGAATGGGTCGATCTGGTACCCCCTCTCCCATCTCAACCGCATGGTCATAGTAGTTCTTCCCCACACAGAGAATCTTGCTGGGCTCACAGGGGGCCAGCAAGGTACATCCCTCAAAGGGGGCAGTTTTGCCATCGTAACAGATGCGCTCATAGGGGGCGCCTGCCAATGTATGAACGATATCCCCCTGGACCACGCCCCACACAGGCTCCCCTTCCCGCTGAATTCTAACATATTTCACTGTATTCCCTCCTGATGAGCCAGGATGCTGTCAAGCAGTGCCTGCCGTCCGTCTCCCTTTTCCGCGGAAAAGGGGATGATACTGCTCTCCTCCTCCAGTACAAGGGTATCGCGGATGCGGGCCAAATTAGGCTCTGTTTCGCTTTTTTTCAGCTTATCCAGCTTGTTGGCCACCACAAGAAAGGGGCGGCCGCTGTGTTTAAACCAATCAGCCATCGTACAGTCGTCGGCAGTGGGCTTGTGCCGGGCGTCCACAATCAGAATACCCAGGGTCATCAGAGAGGAATCGGCGAACCAGCTCTCAATCAGACGGCCCCAGCGGGCCTTCTCCGCATGGGAGACCTTAGCATAGCCGTATCCGGGCAGATCCACCAGATAGAGCTTTTTGTCGATGAGAAAGTAATTGATATGGGTGGTCTTCCCTGGCGCGGAGCCCACCCGGGCAAAATTTTTCCGGTT
This sequence comes from Pseudoflavonifractor sp. 524-17, assembly GCF_009935845.1. GTDB lineage: Bacteria > Bacillota > Clostridia > Oscillospirales > Oscillospiraceae > Pseudoflavonifractor_A. The sequence goes on from NZ_QWEK01000015.1 coordinate 20,203, forward strand.
GAGCAGTTTATTGATTACAGAGGACTTTCCCACGTTGGATCGGCCGGCAAAAACCACCTGGGGCAGGTGGTCTCTGGGGAAATCGGCCGCTTTGGCGGCAGAGCGGATGAACTCCGCATTATTCAGGTTCAGCGGCATAGAGATGTCGCCCCTTTCCGTATGTGGTTCGTCTCTGAGCCGCTACTGCTGCAATGGGACTGCGGCGGCGGAGACGGCGGGATTGGCCGGAACAGTCTGCCCCTCCCCGGCCTGTGTCAGCTCCAGCCCCATCGCATGGGCCAGAACGGTGTCCACCTGCTCCACGGTAATAAAGTGGAGGGCGCCGCGGACCGTCTGGTCAATCTCTGCCAGATCCTTTTCGTTGCTGGCCGGCAGAATTACAGTTCGGATGCCGTTTCTCAGGGCGGCCATAGTCTTCTCCTTCAGACCGCCGATGGGCAGCACCCGGCCCCGCAGGGTCACTTCTCCGGTCATAGCTAGTTCCCGCCGGACCGGGGTGTTGGTCAAAGCAGAGACCATGGCGGTGGTAATGGCAATGCCGGCAGAGGGGCCGTCTTTGGGTACCGCTCCCTCGGGAAAATGGACATGGATATCCTTTTTCTGATAAAAATCTCCCTCAATCCCCAGTCGATCCGCCCGACTGCGGATGTATGAAAAGGCGGCGTGAGCGGACTCCTTCATCACATCGCCCAGATTTCCAGTTAGCTCCAGCTTGCCAGTGCCGGGGACGACGTTGACTTCAACCTCCAGCAGCTCGCCGCCTACGCTGGTCCAAGCCAAACCGTTCACCACACCCACCTGCTCGGTCAGGGGCAGACGCTCTGGATGGTAGCGGCGCACCCCCAGAAAGTCTTTCAAGTTATCTCCTGTAATGGTTATTGACTTTACATTATCTGAGACAACTCGCATTGCCGCCTTCCGGCAGACGGCTGCCAGCCTGCGCTCCAGCACACGAACACCGGATTCCTTAGTATAGCCGGTTATTGTCTCCCGAATAGCGCCGTCAGTCAGCTTCAGCTGACTCTTTTTCAGGCCGTGGCGCTTCAGCTCCTTGGGAAGCAGATGCCGCTTGGCGATTTGCAGCTTCTCCTCATCGGTATAGCTGGACAGATCGATCATCTCCATCCGATCCAGCAGAGGCCGGGGGATGGTATCGGTGGTGTTCGCGGTGGTAATGAACAAAACATCGGACAGATCGTAGGGCAGTTCCAGAAAATGATCCCGGAAGGTGCTGTTCTGCTCTCCGTCCAGTACTTCCAGCAGTGCCGAAGCGGGGTCGCCCCGGTGGTCGGTGCCCAGCTTATCGATCTCATCCAGCAGTAGCAGCGGATTGGAGGAGCCCGCCTGCCGCACTCCGGCAATGATGCGGCCAGGCATGGAGCCAATATAGGTCTTCCGGTGCCCCCGGATATCGGCCTCGTCATGGACGCCACCCAAGGAGATCCGGGCCAGTTTCCGGTTCAGAGCCTTGGCCACGGACATGGCGATGGAGGTCTTTCCCACGCCGGGCGGGCCCACAAGGCACAGCACCTGACCCCGCAGCTCCGGCGCCAGCTGCTTGACAGCCAAAAACTCCAGAATGCGCTCTTTTACCTTGTCCAGGCCGAAATGGTCGCTGTCCAATACCTTTTTGGCAGTGGCCACATCCACCCGTTCCTTGGTTTTTTTATTCCAGGGCAGCTCCAGACACACATCCAGATAGTTTCGAATCACGGTGGCTTCCGCAGAGCCAAAGGACTGCTTCTCCAGCCGGGAGACCTCCTTGAGCAGCTTTTTGGTTACCTCCTCCGGCAGCTTGGCCTTTTCGATGGACTGCCGGTACTCGGCGATCTCACTTTGAGCGCTCTCTTCCCCCTCACCCAGCTCCTGCTGGAGGACTTTCAGCTGCTCCCGGAGATAGTAATCCCGCTGGTTACGATTCAGGCCGTCCCGGACCCGGTTTTGCAGGTCCAGCTCCAGCTCCAAAACCTCAATTTCCCGCCGGAGCTGCTGGTATAGCCGCTCCAGGCGGCGGACAGGGCGCAGCTCCTCCAAAATCGCCTGCTTATCCCCTGCCCGCATGACGATATTTTGAGCGATATAGTCGGCGATATAGCCTGGATCCTCGCTGGAGAGCAGGTTGAGCAGAATGTCCGGCGTCATCTTGGGCGCCAGCTCAATATAGCGCTCAAAGAGCTCATAAGTCTGTCGGATCAGCGCCTCTGTCTTGGCGGAGCGGCGGACGGACTCCTCTGGGGAGATCTCCTCCACCTCCGCCGCCAGATAGGGCGTCAGCTGGGTGAGCTGGCGCAGGCGGCCCCGGGAGACTCCTTCCACCATAACCCGCACATTGTCCCCTGGCAGACGGAGGATCTGCCGTACATTACAGATCGTGCCGATTTGGCACAGATCTTTCGCTTTCGGAGCCTCCACAGACAGATCCTTTTGAGCCACCAAAAAGATGGGCTGGCCGCTGGTCATGGAGTAATCCAGGGCCTGAATGGAGATCTCCCGGCTTACATCAAAGTGGAGCAGCATATTGGGGAAGATGCTCATTCCCCGCAGCGCCAAAGCCGGAAGTGTAGTTGTCATATGTTCTTGTTCATGCTCTGTCATTGTGATTCACTTCCCCTCCAAAAGGGTGAGAACCTGTATTCATAACTGGGAAATGGCTGTTCTTTGAGTGTTTTGCAGGTTTTCAAACAGATTTTAGGGGAATGCCATAGTCCCAAGTGGAAAAACTGTTAAGAATCCCGCACACATATTCCAGGATTTTTGCCGCGGTGAGGCGGCAAAAAATTTGGCAGGACGGCATACAACGGTTGTGAATCCAGGTTCTAAGATTTGAATATGGAACGGGGCGAGGTTTCTGTCCTCGCCCCGAATGTTATCTAGTGCAGAGGCACTGTTAGGATACATTTCCCCGAGCGGGAATGCCGCCCTGTTCAGACCGGAGAGCCGCGCCGCCCAGGCGGGGCCGCTCCCGGCGTTCCAGGTCGTGGTCGATAGTGGGTGCAATATGCTCCCGGACACTTTCGCCGGTAATGGTTACTTTGGCAATAGTGGGATCCGAGGGAACATCATACATGACCTGGGTCATAACTTCCTCCAAGACCGCCCGCAGGCCGCGGGCACCGATGCCCCGCTCAATGGCCTTGTCTGCGGCGGCCTCCAGAGCTTCTGGCTGGAACGCCAAGTCTACCATATCATACTCCAGCAGCTTCTGATACTGTTTTACCAGAGCGTTTTTTGGCTTGGTCAAAATTTGAACCAGCTGGTCTTTGTCCAGCGCCTGAAGGGCAGTAATAACAGGAAGACGGCCCACCAATTCTGGAATAATGCCGAATTTCAGCAGGTCGTGCGGCTGTATCTCCCGGAACAGAGCGGAGTTGTCCCGTTCTTTTTTGCTGGCGATCTCCGCGCCAAAACCGATACTCTTTTTATCCAGGCGCTTTTCAATGATTTTTTCAATGCCGTCAAAGGCGCCGCCGCAGATAAAAAGAATATTCTTTGTATTGATTTGGATAAACTCCTGATGGGGGTGCTTACGACCGCCCTGGGGCGGCACATTGGCGACGGTACCCTCTAAAATCTTCAGCAGGGCCTGCTGTACCCCCTCGCCGGAGACATCCCGGGTGATAGACGTATTTTCGCTCTTACGGGCGATTTTGTCAATTTCATCCACGTAGATGATGCCCCGCTCCGCCAGATCGATGTCAAAATCAGCGGCCTGAACCAGACGCAGAAGGATATTCTCTACATCATCGCCCACGTAGCCCGCTTCCGTCAACGTTGTGGCGTCCGCAATCGCGAAGGGCACCTTCAAAATGCGGGCCAAGGTCTGGGCAAAGAGGGTCTTGCCGCTTCCTGTAGGACCAATGAGCAGAATGTTGCTCTTTTGGAGCTCTACATCCTCCCCGCCGCCGAAATAGATGCGCTTATAGTGATTGTACACCGCCACCGAGAGGGATACCTTGGCAGACTCCTGACCGATAATATATTGGTCCAGCACATCACGGATCTCGCGGGGGGTAGGGATAACGTCAGGGATATCCATGTCAGCCTGGGGTTCGTCGGGATCATACGCGTCATCTAAAATGCTCATGCACAGATGGACACACTCATTACAGATGTATGCCCCCGGCCCGGCGATAATACGGTTGACCTGCTCCTGATGCTTCCCGCAAAAGGAGCAGCGGACAGACTTGTGTTCATCATTTTTTGGCATAATAATACCTCGGTCACAGGCGGATTCCGCCAGATTGAGATGCGGAGAGAGGAGCGGGCCCTTGCCCCCGCTCCCCCGCATCGAGTTATCGTTTATAGAAGATGTGGTCAATCAGGCCATATTCTTTGGCCTCTTCTGCGGACATGAAGTTGTCACGCTCACAGTCGGCAGTGACAACCTCCAAAGGCTTGCCGGTATTTTCGGACAAGATCTTGTTCATCCGCTTTTTGATAATCTCCAACCGCTTCAGGTGAATGGCCATATCCGTGATCTGCCCCTGCGTACCGGCGGAGGGCTGGTGAATCATAATCTCCGCATTGGGCAGAGCGATGCGCTTCCCTTTGGCGCCGGAAGAGAGCAGAAACGCCCCCATACTGGCCGCCATACCCACGCAGATGGTAGACACATCACATTTGATATACTGCATGGTATCATAGATGGCCATACCATCTGTCACGGAACCGCCAGGGCTGTTAATGTAAAACTGGATGTCTTTATCCGGGTCTGTGCCCTCCAGATAGAGCATCTGCGCCACCACTAGGCTGGCGGTTGTGGCATTTACCTCTTCTCCCAGGAAAATAATACGGTCGTTCAGCAGGCGGGAGAAAATGTCATAGGAACGCTCTCCGCGGTTGGTCTGCTCTACTACATAGGGGACTAAACTCATAGTCTTGGTACTCCTTCTGTCCATCTTATCGAAGAACCATACAGGTTCAATCTGTGCCAGCCAATCCCGCTGCGGGCGGGAATTGGTCAATTCCCGCCTGGCACCGGCCAGTCTGCCCACACACCAGAGTATACCCGGCGGCAGGTAGATTATACCAATTCAGAGCAAATCTTAATCCTCTCCGCTCGTCTCTGCCGGGGCTTCTTCCTTCTTGGCAGCAGTCTTGCGGGTGCGCTTTGGCTTCTCCGCGGCGCCCTCTCCCTCACTCTTCTTCTTTGTGGTCTTTTTCTTCGGAGCTTTGCCGGCCTTGGCGCTGTCAAAGACCAAATTGGCGGCTTTCTGGCGGGCCAGATCCTTCTTCAGATCCTCTATGATAATCGCCTTGCGCAGCTGCTCATCCGTCATGCCGTATTGCTCGGCCAGACGTTTGATCTCAGCTTCCGCGTCCTCGTCAGAGATCTGGATGTTCTCAGCGGCCACAATCGCGCCCAAGGCCAAATCACTCTGAACCTGCTCCAAGGCGGCTTCTTTGGCCTGCTCCCGCACCTGATCCATGGTCATCCCCGTCATGGCCAGATACTGCTCGAAGGGAATGCCCTGAGAAGTGATGCGCTGGGCATAGTTATTTGCGACCTTATCGGCCTCATACTCAACCATGGCGTCGGGGATTTCTACTTCCATATTGTCCACAACCTGCTGGATCAGGGCGCGCTCAAAGGCGCGCTGCGCATCTCCCTCCCGGCGGGTCTTCAGCTTCTCCCCCAGATCCTTCTTCAGATCTTCCAGGGTGTCAAACTCAGACACATCCTTGGCAAACTCATCGTCCACCACAGGCAGCTGCTTCTCCTTGACCTCGTGGACCTTGACCTTGAACACGGCGGCGGCGCCGGCCAGCTCTTCAGCGTGGTAGTCCTCGGGGAAGGTGACATTCAGTTCCCGCTCATCGCCGGCCTTAACCCCTACCAGCTGATCCTCGAACCCGGGGATAAAGGAACCAGAACCCAGCTCCAGGGTGAAATTCTCCGCCTTTCCGCCGTCAAAGGCGACGTCGTCCTTGAAGCCCTCAAAGTCAATAACCACAGAGTCACCCATCTTGGCCTCTCGCTCCACGGTGACCATGCGGGTGGCCCGGTCGATAAAGGGCTTCAGCTCATTGTTGATGTCCTCATCAGTGACAGCGGCGTCGGCCTTCTCCGCGGTGAGGCCCTTGTACTCCCCCAGCTTCACCTCGGGGCGGACGGTGACGGTGGCCTTGAAGGTGAGGCCGTTCTTGCCGACCTCCTGAATCTCTACGTTGGGCCAGGACACAACGTCCAGATTCTCCTGCTCTACCGCCTTGGTATAGGCGTCGGGATAGACCTCGTTGACGGCGTCTTCATAGAACACGCCGGAGCCGTACATGCCCTCGATGATCTTCCGGGGGGCCTTGCCCTTGCGGAAGCCGGGGACGCTGATTCTGTTGCGCTGCTTTTTATAGACCTTCTCTACGGCAGCCTCAAACTCCTCGCCGCTCACCTCGATGACCAGCTCGACTGTGCTCTTCTCCTGCTTTTCGACGCTCTTGACATTCATGTTGTTTACTTCCTCCTAGCATTCCGCCGGCACCAGACAATAGACGGCGGCGGCTTCATTTACAATATCTGTTTGATTATATCAGGAATTCAGACAGATTTCCATACTTTCGGTAAAAATATTTCCAAGCACCTATTCCGCAATTTGGACGGGGCGGAATTGAAGGTAATCCGCCGCCACGAGATGGTACGCAATGCCGCTCCAGTCCCCCTCTATGGCCAGCCGGTGACTGGCGCCGTGGAGATGGCCGTAATAGCATTTTTTTACGCCGTACTGTCCAAGCAGAGTGATGATCTCCGGGCAGACATATCCCTGATAACGGGGTGGATAGTGGAGAAAGCACAGCTTTTCCCCCTCACCTGCCGCTTTCAGCGACGCCTCCAGCCGGATGAGTTCCCGGTTGAAGACCTTCTCGTTGTGGCCGGCCGCGTCTTCCTCATAAAACCACCCTCTGGTGCCGCACAGGGCATAATTCCCATAAAAGTAGCAGTTGTTGTGGAGAATGTGCAGGCTGTCAAACCCCTTCTCCGCCCAGAATCGCTCCATCTTGGCGGCGGTGTTCCACCAGTAGTCGTGGTTGCCCTTTACAATGAGCTTCCGGCCGGGAAAGGAATCTAAAAAGGCGAAGTCTGCCTCGGCCTGCTCCAGACTCATCCCCCAGGAGATGTCGCCGCACAGGACCAACGTGTCCTCCGGCTGGAGTACGGACAGGCCCTGTCTCAGCTTATCCACGTAACCCTCCCATTTGCCGCCGAATATATCCATAGGCTTGTCCACCGTCAGAGACAGGTGCGTATCCCCTATTGCGTAAAGCGCCACCGGATCACCGCCTTAGGACAGGAAGCCCAGCACCACGTTTACCATTCCCTCCCGGGAGGTGGTCTGGTCAAACCGAACCGCGCGGTCCTTCAGCGCCGCCAGCGAGGCGGGAGCCTGGACGCCGGTATACTGGGTCAGCTGGTCAATCACAGCGGTGCCTTGGGCAATTTTTTTCTCTCCCAAGGCGTCCAGCACATCGGCGCAGAACTTGAACGGGCTGGCGGTGGATACCACAATAGCCGGGATATTGTCCCCGGTCTCTGCCCGGTACTGCTCCAGAACATGGAAAGCCACTGCACTGTGAGGATCGGCCAGATAGCGGCTGTCGCTCCACAGCTTGGCGATCGTGGCCTTGGCCTGTGCGTCATCACAGTACCCGGCGGCAAAGTGCTTTTGGAACTTGGACTTGATGTCCTGGCTCACCTCATACCAGCCCTCTCTCACCAACAAGTCCATGTAGCTTTGGACCTGCTCTCCGTTGTGGCCGGAGAATTCAAAGAGCATCCGCTCCAGGTTGGAAGAGATGAGGATGTCCATAGAGGGCGAGATAGTGTTGTAAAAGGCCCGGTTCTTATCGTATACGCCGGTATTGATAAAGTCAGTGAGTACGTTATTCTTGTTGGAGGCGCAGATCAGCCTGCCCAGAGGCACCCCCATCTCCTTGGCGTAGTAGGCGGCCAGAATATCGCCAAAATTACCGGTGGGGACGCAGACGTTGACAGCCTGCCCCTTGGCAATCCGTCCCTCCCGAAGCAGATCGCAGTAGGCGGAGACATAGTAGACAATCTGCGGCAGCACCCGGCCCCAGTTGATGGAGTTGGCGGAGGAGAAGAAATAGCCCTGTGCCGCCAGAGTATCCCGAAGAATTTCGTCGGAAAACAGCCGCTTTACCCCAGTCTGAGCGTCATCAAAATTACCCTGCACCGCGCAGACACCCACATTGTCCCCCGCCTGAGTCAGCATTTGCAATTCCTGAATCTCAGACACGCCGTCCTTGGGATAGAAGACAAGAATTCGGGTCTGCTCCACATCTCGGAACCCCTCCAACGCCGCCTTTCCTGTATCACCAGAGGTAGCCACCAGGATGCAGGCGGTCTTTTGCTCCGCATTCTTTTGCAGCGACGCGGTCAGCAGGTGGGGCAGCATCTGAAGGGCCATGTCCTTGAACGCGCAGGTGGGGCCGTGCCACAGCTCCAGACTGTAGGTATTGGAATCCACCTTGCGGACAGGGGCCACCTCCTTCACGTCAAACTTCTGGTTTCCGTAGGCGGCCTGGGCAAAGGCGGCTACCTCAGAGGTGGAGAAGCCGTCCAGATATGGCTTCATCACATAGACCGCCCGCTGCTGGTAGGACATATCCAGCATGGTGTCCAGGGCGTTGGGGGAGAGCTTGAACAGGAGCTCCGGCGTAAACAGGCCCCCATCATAGGCCAGGCCCTGGGCAATTGCCTCAGAGACAGGGCGCTTGTGCTTGCTGTTGCGTGTGCTTACATAGTACATACTTCGTTCACAACCCTCATCATATTGTCAAAAAAGATGGCATGGACCAGCTCTTCGCTGTAGTTGCGCTGGAGCAGCCGGTTATAGATTTTCTCAATGTCCTGGATTCCGTCAATCCCGTCAGGCATCTCATCATAGCAGCCGTCCAGATCACCGCCCATGCAGACATGCTTCTCTCCGTCCAGCGCCAAAAAATGCTCCATATGGGCAACAACAGTGTCAACGGTGGTGGGTTCCCCCAGGAAGGTACGGTACATATTGATCCCCGCCGCCCCATTATGGCGTACGATCTCCCGGAACATATCATCAGTCAGGTTGCGTGGGTGATCGCACAGGGCCCTGGAGCAGGAGTGGCTGGCCATAAAGGGTCCTGTAATCAGCTCTGCCACATCCCAGAAGCCGGGATCAGACATGTGGGAGACATCCACCAGCATGTGCAGCGCCTCCATTTTTTTCACAAAGGCTCTGCCCTCGGCAGTAAGTCCCTTGTCCGCCTCATCCTCCGTGGTTCCGCACAGAATGTTGGCGGCGTTCCATACAGGGTTGATGGCCCGCACCCCCATTTCCCACGCCTCCTGAAGCCCATCCAGGGAGCAGTCAATGAGATCGGCACCTTCAATGGACAGGAAAGCGGCCCGCTTCCCTGCGGCAAAGGCGGCGGCAGCCTGGGCACCGGTGCGGCATTGGATAATACGGTCCTGATTTTCCGCCATCTCCCGCTGGAAAATGGCGTATTCCGCCCGGAAGACATCCCGGCGGGTGACCCCGGGCTTGAGTACCTCATCGGCAAAGAGGGCAAAGAACTGCCCCCATGCTCCAATATACTCCCCCCGTTTCAGGTCCTGATTTCCAAAGTTCTCCCGGATACCATAGCCATAGCGGTAACACCGGGTCATGGTATCACAGTGCCCGTCAAACAGGTCCATATCATCAGCCTCCTTGTTATCGCTTAAAACGCGTTTTCTATGTAGGTCAGCTCTGGAGCCTGGGTCTTTATTCTCTGGGGTGCCCACAGCTCAGCCACATCAAACTGGGGCTGCTTTTCCGTGGGGTGCTCCGCCAGATAGAGTTGGGCGGTCATCCGCAGGCGCTGCTGCTTGCGGAGATCCACCGACTCCCGGCCGGAGAGGACGCTCTGTTCGCTGCGGGTTTTTACCTCCACAAACCGCAGGGAGCTGTCGTTCTCCGCAATCAGGTCGATTTCTCCGTAGCGGGTGCGGTACCCTGATGCGGTAATGTGAAACCCCCGGCTCTCCAGATAGCGAGCTACAAATTCCTCGCCCCAGCGGCCCAGACCGCCATCCTTCCCGCCCCTCACCGTGCTTTGAGGAAGGTCCTGCGGTGGACAGGACTGGGGCCGTACTCCTCCAGCAGCGCAAAGTGTTGCTTGGTACCATAGCCCTTGTGGGTGTGAAATTCATACTGCGGATACAGCCGGGACAGCTCCTCCATATGCCGGTCCCGGCTCACCTTGGCCAGAATGGAGGCGGCGGCAATACTGGCGCTCAGACTGTCCCCTTTAATAATGGTCTGGTGAGGGGTAGTGATGGCGGCGGTTCTGCCATGATCCCGGTTTCCGTCAATTAAGGCAAAGTCCGCTGGCAGGGCAAGCTGGTCAATAGCCTTTTGCATGGCCTTCATACGGGCGCTTAGAATGTCGGTACGGTCAATCTCTTGTGCGTCTACCCAGGCCACCGCCCAAGCGGCTGCACACTCTTTAATCTGGTCAAACAGCACATTCCTCCGCTTTGGGCTCAGCTTTTTGGAGTCATTCAGACCCTCCGGCGCCCGCCCAAAGGGGAAGATCACCGCAGCAGCGTAAACCGGGCCGGCCAAGGGACCCGCCCCCGCCTCGTCACAGCCGCACACGGCACAATATCCCTCCTCTGTGGCTTGACGCTCATATTGCCACAGATCTGGGGTCTGCCAATCCATCATGTCTCCTCCTCTGTGGGGCAGATGTCTTCTGGAGCCTCCAGTGTAAAGCGCCCCAGCTTGCCGCCCCGGTATTCATCCAGCAGAATCCTGGCCATACGCTCTGTGTCCGGTTCACCGCCGGAGATGAGGAAGCCCCGCTTCTTCGCGGCCCGCTCCAGCAGCTCCCAGCCCTGGGCGCAGGGATCAGGAGCCAGCTTATACCGCTCCAGTGCCTGTGGATACCGCCGGTTCAGCAGCTCCATAAAGTGACAGGCCAGCGTCTCCACATCCATAACCTCGTCCTTCACCGCGCCCGTAAAGGCCAGGTTCAGCCCGATAGACTGATCCTCAAACTTGGGCCAGAGAATCCCTGGCGTGTCCAGCAGGTCCAGGGAGGCGTCCACCGCCACCCACTGCTTGCCCCGGGTGACGCCGGGCCGGTCTCCTGCCTTGGCGGACTTCCGCCGGGCCACCTGGTTGATAAATGTGGACTTGCCTACATTAGGCACTCCGACAATCATAGCGCGGATGGGACGGCCCACCTGCCCCTTCTCCTTCCACTGCTCCAGCTTTTCCCCAAGGGCGGCTTTGGCGGCGGCGGAGAACTGACCACCCCCCTTTCCGTCTTTGGCGTTGGCCTCTATCACGGTATAGCCCCGGCTCTGAAACCAGCCGGTCCACACTTTCGTCTGGGCGGGATCTGCCTGATCCGCCCGATTCAGAATGATAATGCGGGGTTTGCCCCCTACCAGGTCCTCTACATCCGGATTGCGGCTGGAGACGGGAATGCGGGCGTCTACCACCTCAGCCACCAGATCTACATATTTCAGATTTTCCGCAATCATCCGCCGGGTTTTGGTCATATGGCCAGGGTACCACTGAATATACATCCCGCACCTCCGCTGGATTTGAATACAGGTACACTTTTAATCATAACATTATACACAATCCAGCTTCAGAAAAAAAGCCCTTTCTTCCTAATTTGGTATATAAAGCAAAAAAGAGAGGCGCCCGCCTCTCTTTTTTGTGGATGCAATTAGATGCGCTCCTTGACCTTGGCGCGCTTACCCACCCGGTCGCGCAGGTAGTACAGCTTGGCCCGGCGCACTTTACCGTGGCGGATCACTTCCACCTTCTCAACTGCGGGCGCATGGAGGGGGAACACCTTCTCCACACCTACACCGTAAGAGATGCGGCGGACAGTCATCGTCTCCTCCAGGCCGCCGTGCTTCTTGGCAATCACGGTGCCCTCAAAGACCTGGATACGCTCCCGGCTGCCCTCTTTGACGCGGATGTGGACGCGGACTGTGTCGCCAATCTTGACGACAGGGGGCTCCGCCTTTAAGTGCTTTTCAGTAAAAGCCTTCATGAGATCCATGGATACTTCCTCCTAATTAATAGGCGTTCATGCCGGCATTCTTCCGCCGCAGAGGACCACCCGTTCTTCAGACTTGGTTAGTGTACCACACCCTCTGTCCGATTGCAAGGAAATTTTACGGAAAAACTGCGCTTTTCTCCGGTAATTGCGTGTACAAACAGCCAGGATCCGGTCAAAAGCAGCGTTGGATTTCTAGTTTTTCCCATCAACCAAAGCCCAGAAAATGTTACTCCCAGGGACAGCCCGGTGGACAGAGCCCGGTCCAGGCCCTCCCACCTCCTTCCTGCCAGCAGAACAGCCAGGGCCCGGCCGCCGTCCAGGCCGGAGACAGGAAGAAGATTAAACAGTGCCAGCCCAAGATTCAGTCCAGCGAAGAGATAGGCCTTCTCTCCTGCCTGAACCGCTCCAAACGCCAGCAGCAGGTTAACCCCCGGGCCCGCCAGGGCGACAGCCATCCGCGCCCACCGTCCCTGAGGGCCGCCATGGGCCAGGCGCATCTCCGCTCCTACGCAGGTCAGCCGCAGCAGCGTCACCCGGCCGCCGCACAGCCGGAGCGCACAGTAGTGTCCCAACTCGTGAAGGACACAGGCCGCCCCTACCCAGAGGAGCAGTCCGTCGGTATCCATATAATAGAGGAAGGCGGCCAGGAGAAGAAATCCACCGCTGATCTCCACCTCCATGGGCAGGCGCCGGTGGCTAGATGGTCTCAATATAATAGATGGGGTTGAGCCGCACCCCGTCCCGCTTGAGCTCAAAGTGGAGATGGGGGCCGGTGGCATTGCCGGTCTCCCCCGCCTGGGCCACGATATCGCCGGCGGCAACGCTCTGCCCCTGCTGGACCAGCAGCTTGTCGCAGTGGGCGTAAAAGCTGGTGACGCCGTTGGAATGTCTGATTTGCAGATACAGGCCGTAGACTGGGCTGTCGCCGATATAATCTACAGTTCCGCCGGCAAAGGCGGCCACCGGTGTACCTAAGTTTACCGCCAGATCCACGCCGTTATGAAACTTTTCGCCGCCGTCCACCGGGTGCTCCCGCCAGCCGAAGGCGGAAGAAACCCAGCCCATCACCGGAGACACTGTCTCACCCACATCCAAGCGGTACTGATCCATAGTGGTGTTTTCCGGGAGGTCTGGCCCGGTATAGTCCACCGGGATCACCTCTGGTTCCGCCGCCGGGACAGCGCAGGTGGCTGCAAAGGGGTTGAGAACTGTCTGACGGTCCGGCTCCGGCGCCTGAAGCTGCCCCTCCGTCCAAAGATAAGCGCCCGCATCCAGAGTACGTCCTTGTCCCAAGGATGTCATCTCGTGTTGGAACCGTGCGCCAGGTGTTGTGGCCGGGGCGGGCTGGGAGACTGGGGCTGCGCCGAATACGCTGGTCCACAGCCCGCCCAGGGTCTCAATAACCGGCTCTCCCTCTGAGAGGGAGCGGCCCAGACTGGAAAAGGCGGCGGTGAAATCCATATCGGTGTGGAGCAGCCGGGCAAGGTCATCCCGAAAGACAATCAGTTGGTCTGGAAATACCTGCTTCCCAATAAAGACCGTTAGGAAAATTCCAAAACACACCAGCAGCTGGACAAGCCGCCTCCGTTCCCGGACGCCTAGAGATACCCCACGGACATTACGTTGCCGCTGAGTTCCGCTCCGGGGGTGGTCCACCCTTCCCTGCCGTCTTCTGACCCATTCCTGATATGTCATGCCCTCCATTCCGGCGACCCCCTTCTGTCAAAGCATCTGTTTCTAAACTCTATGATAGAAGGTCAAGCCATATGACAACGACGTGGTAATGTCTTCCGGAAAAACAATAAAAAACACAGCCCATTTCTTGTCATGGACTGCGTTTTTGGTCCCCCGACCGATTTCAAATCCGAACTTTTATGTCCTCAAAAGTAACCCGTTCTGTGCCTTCTTTGTAGTTGAAAGTAATCAAAATATAATCATCAAAGATCGTAACCGAGTTCACAAAGCTGTCGATCAGTCTCCGCCGTTCTTCAAGTTTTGTTACGTCTAAGGTGCGGAACCGGAAAATCCAATAGGTCACATCCTCACGGGAGAGCAGTGGGTGCTTCATTTCCTCCTGAATGATTTGCAATTCAATTTTCTGCCTGGATTCCTCCAACTCGTCTAACCGCTGTTTGGTGGAGGCGTTGATGATACCGGCCTGGATTGCGTTCAGCATATTCGTGATGCCGCGATCCGCATCCTCCAACTGTTTACGCAGGGCCGGGAGTACTCTGCTTTCTCGTCCCTGCAAATCCATTACTGTATCTGTGATATACTCTACAAAATTGTCATCCATGATCCTCGCCATCACAGAATTGACCACAGCATTTTCCAGTGGGAGCTTTTTGACACTTTTATGCTTGGCGTTGCAGACTTTATATTTCTTCGTATTCACACAGCGGTAATAATGATATTTCCGATTGGTGGAGCTTGTGCCGCTCTCTCCCACCATCATAGCCCCGCAAATGCCGCAGAATAATTTCGTCGTCAGCAGATAGTCGTCCTCCGCTTTATGCCGGGCGGGGGCCTTTTTGTTTTTGGCCAGCTTGCTCTGCACACGGTCAAATAATTCTTGAGGAACGATGGCGGGGATGCCGTCAGGAATAACGATCTCCCGATATTTGTACTCGCCCAGGAACTTCCGATTATGCAGGATTGCCGCCACAAAGTTGAGGTCGATTGTCTTGCCCCGCACAGTAGTCACGCCGGTATCATTGAGATAGTCCCGTATACCTTTCATGGTTTCGCCATTGTCATAGCGTGTGAAAATTTCCAGTACGACAGGAGCAGTACGCGGGTCGATTTGATAGTGCCGGTCGTTGTCAATGGTGTAGCCGAATGTCGGTGTGCCGCCATTGTATTTGCATTTCAAAGCGTTCTCTGTGTGGCCTCGGATCACCTTCTCCGACAACTCGGCAGAGTAGTATTCTGCCATGCCTTCCAGCAGTGATTCCAGGATGATACCCTCCGGTCCTTCCGAAATGTTCTCCGTGGCGGACAGAACCCTGACGCCAAACTTTTTGAGCTGCGCTTTGTAGTGTGCGCTGTCATATCGGTTTCGGGCAAAGCGGTCCAGCTTCCAGACGAGGACTACATCAAAGAGTCCCTTGGCGCTGTCTCTTATCATCCGCTGAAAGTCCGGGCGGTTGTCCGTTTTAGCGAATAAGGCCCGGTCAATGTAACTGCGGACAATGGTAATGTCGTTCTTTTGGCAGTAGGCCGTACACTCTCGGAGCTGACCCTCAATGCTTTCCTCCCGCTGATTGTCGCTGGAGTAACGGGCGTAAATCACTGCTTTCATTTTTCTTTCTCCGCCTCCTCCAGTATTTTCGTCAGTACCTCTTTCAGCCGTTCACTTATAGGGGAGGCTGGGTCAAAGCACATATCCACAAACAGTTTCAAATCAGAATTGCCCTGCTCGATACGGGGACGATGTTCATAGAGTTTGCCCTGCGGTTTGTCACAGCGACCGAAAATATAGTCCAAAGACACATCGAAGTAATCTGCGTAAGCGATGAAATTCTCTGCATTGGGGCAGGACAAGTCGCGCTCATAGCGGTCAATGGCGGACTGGCTGACGCCCAGCACTTTTTCTACTCTGCAAGGCTTGACAAGGCCGCAAAAATCCGATACAATCATTTTGTAAATTTCATACATCTACTAACGTGCAGGCGAGGTCGAGAACATCTTGACACCGCCTGCACATTCCGTTTCCGAGAGGGGGATGCCTATCAGATTGTAGTGATGCTGGACATTGCACTCAAATCACATAACGGATGGAGGACAATGCTTGGTAAAAAAGAAACCCAATGACCACGGCACCGGCATCCCACTCCACGAGGTGGAGGCTCTGGCGAGGGTCCTGCTCCCGGAGATACAGAAATTCTTTGAGAGCGAGGAAGGGCAGCGGGAGTTCCGCAAGTGGAAAGAGGAACAGCAGGTCAAAGCAGCACAGTAAAAATATTGGTGAACCGGGATTGCTTCCGGTCCACCAACATTTGATTATTTCAGATAGTCCTGGACAGCTTTCAATAGCTTTGACATCTGTGCGGAATGGAACCGTACCATCTGAGGCCAATCTTCCTCCGAACCAATGCCGACATCTGCCAATTCATCCGAAATCTGTGAGGCGCGGGTCTCATCCGAACGATTCCACGTCAAAGCGCCACCATATGCGGCCTCAATTTCCGCTCTATGGGAGAGAAGCTGGTCAAAGATAGCTTTGTTCTTCTGCTTATCGCCTACGTCAATGTATATCTTCACGAAGGCGGAATTAAAATTCGCTACACAAAGTGCTTGTATTCCTGACACAGAAGTGATTCCGGCCACATTGTTGCTGGTAGTATCGCCGCTGTATGTAAAGGTGCCAGTGGCCTCCCGGATGGCCGGCATAGCATACTGCCAGTACTTCTTGCGGAGGGCATGACGTCTTTCCGCAACATTGTCTGCCTGTTCTGTCTCATCCAAACAGAACATCAACTGCTCCGGTTCCTCACCAAAAAGGGGAAGGAGCTTTTTCAGCATATTGATTTTCGATTGCGTGTCCGTCCCGGTCAAAACATAAATCCCCTCTTCGATCCTCCGGGAGGAGTGAAACTGATCCGGCTGATTGGAAAAATGAGAGGACATATCCTCATTAGGATCACTGCTGTGGGCCAGACGGGTCAACACAGACTTATCCTTTTCATGGAGCTGCATCAAAACCTGCTGATACATCTCAGCCCAGCTGCCTACAGGCTGTTCGATGCCATGGAAGATATAGCGTGAAATCATTTTTCCCGTCAGAGGTGTGTCCTCTTCCAGCGTCACGCGGTCCATTTGGCGCACCGGTGGGCAATAGGCGGTTTCCGGCCTGGGCCAGAGCGTCACGGCCTCATCCTGCAAAATAGCGTCCCGCTGCTCCAGCTCCGCCTCCGTCCATTTTATCTGATTTTTGATCCAGCGGTTGATGTGGAGACCGCCCTCCTCAAATCCGCCAGTCATTGTCTTCTTCTCCGGGAAACGAGCGTTTTGGTACTCGGAGTTGTATCCAGTCAGGGTCAGATTTGCCAGCCGGTGTAACCACAGCTCGTAAACGCGCTCATAATCCTCCCCCAGGTTTTCCGCCCAGCCCCGAGTCAATGTTTGCGGCATGATATGCTCGATGGACAGGTCACCGCTGTCCAGCTTGTTCCAAACGCCAATGGAACCATCCTTCAGACTGCCGTTTTCCAGCCGCTCGAAGAGATACTTTTTATTTTCACCCCGCATCAGATAGACACTTTTCTGGGACAGTGCCATACGAAATTCTTCATCTGCCGGGAACCGTCCCGACTCCCGCTTGCCATTTAGCGTGTAGGTGAACTTTTCGCAATAGTTGTCCGCTGTTCCATCCAAGTTAATAATGTCGCGGTGCAAAAACAGGAAGATTTTGTTCAGCGCGTTGGTAGGAAGGTCGCAGATTGTCCTCCGGAACAGGTAAGCTTCTGTCTGTCGGAATATTTTAAGGATGTCTGCCTGGCTCAGCGTCCCGGCATCCCCCAGCCGCAATATCTCCAGGAAGAACGGTCGGGTAACGGTGGTTTTCAGGCGGTTCAGACGATAAATACACCAGTCCAGCTCTGTGGAGTTGGGGGAAACAACATCCGGCTGGATCAGCTTGCGATACCGTTTGGCATAGGCGAGCATCTCCTTCAGAACATCCTCTGTGGCTTGTCCATTCCGCTCCGCCTCCTGCCGGAAAGTCTTAAAGCCGGGATAGACATTTTTCAAGTTGGGTATCATCTGCTGCTTGATGCTAAGATAGTCTCGGACGAAAGAACTGACATCGTAGCCCGTATTCTTCTCGATTTCGTTCCAATACTTCGTGTAATAGACTTCCTGTTCATGGAGCGAAAGTCCCATCAGAATATAATTGCGAATCTTATCCCCTTCGCTCAGTGCAAGACCGGTGGAGTTCAGACTCTCAAAAATAAGCTGCGGATCATCCTCGTGGTTCAGAGTAATATTGATGATCTGCAATTTGCTGATGGCGCTGTAAAGTGCGTCGATGGAAATTTCCTGCCGCTGGATGCGGTCGCGGAAATAGCGGTAGTTAATGGTGAGGTTAGACTCCACGATTTGTTCGGCGTCAGCGTCAAACAAACTGACAAACGCCTTTTGATCGTCTTTAATTGGCTTGAGTTTGATTTTCTGGCTGTCATTCTCAAATTCATCGATCAGATATTTCTTGAGCAACAGAGAGGACAGATTTTTTTGCTCAGCCTGTACCACACCTTTCTCCAGCAAACGGTGCATCGCAAGCATCAGCAGGGAAACCGTGGTGAGACGCTGTTGGCCGTCGATAATCAGATAATCCATCATTTGCCCGCCTGGGTCGCTGACCGAAACAACGCTTCCGAAAAAGTGGCTGTTCAAGCCTTTCCGCGCAACCGAAACCAAATCGTTGTACAGCTGACGGCACTGTTCAATCTTCCAGTCATAGTTGCGCTGGTAAACAGGAATGATGAGATGGGCGCTGCCGCCCATATACTGAATCAGCCATTGCTCATATCCCTTCATGGAGTGGCCCCCTTTTCTTTATGTGCAAAGTTATTTTACAGGTTTTTCATACACAAGTCAACCGAGGAATAAGCACAGACGCAGGAATATCTACAACTCCTGCGTCTGGTTGTTAAAGAATATTCTCGACAGAAATGATAAATCCGAACCCGTCCCCAACTTGGAGGATAGCGTTCGGATTATCATGAGATGGTCCGAGTGACTGGACTTGAACCAGCGGCCTCTTGAACCCCATTCAAGCGCGATACCAAACTTCGCCACACCCGGATAAAATTATTTCACGGAAACGACTTATTTAATATACCACAGCCTTTCCTATTTTGCAAGAGCGAGACGTAATTTTGTTTTTATTTTTCCATATCCTCACTTTTTTCCGCCGGTGGTCATAGGATAAAAAGAAGGAGGGATATATCTTGGGTTCCATGGGAAGCATTGTCACATATGTATATACATCTTACGCCCGTCTGCCCATCCAGGGGGCGACGGTGGCCTTTACGCAGAACTGTGCAGACGGAAGGCAGACCCTGTTGGCGGTGCGCGTAACGGACGACAGCGGAAAAACCGCGCCAGTCCGGCTGGCCACGCCGGCTCTCTCGCAGAGCACCTCTCCCGGCACACAGACGCCCTATGCCCTATGTAATATCTGGACAGAGGCATCTGGCTACGAGTGCAGTATTATTGGGGATGTTCGTGTCTTTCCAGGCATTGTAAGTACTCAGGACATTGAGCTGGTTCCAGTTCCGCTGGCTGCGGCTGAGGAGGAGCCCTGCGATGATGACGCCCCTCAGCCGCAGTAAAGAGAGGAGTATATTATGCCAGCTACCGTTCTCCCCTACATCCCCCAATATATTACGGTTCATATGGGAACGCCTCAGTCGGACGCGGAAAATGTAACAGTTTCCTTCCCTGACTATGTTAAAAATGTAGCCTCCAGCGAGATTTACCCTACCTGGGAACCAGCCGCCATACGGGCCAACATTCTGGCTATTATCTCGTTTGCTTTGAACCGGGTTTATACAGAGTTTTATCCCAGCCAGGGATATCCGTTCAATATTACGTCGGAGACTGCCAATGACCAAAAGTTCATCAAAGACCGCAGCACCTTTGAAAATGTTGATCGAATGGTAGACGAGATGTTCAACTCCTACTTACGGCGCACCGGTTTTGTAGAGCCCCTGTCCGCCAAGTTCTGCAACGGGACCACCAGCAAGTGTGACGGCCTGTCCCAGTGGGGCAGCCAGGAACTGGCTCTTCAGGGTTATGACACAATGGATATTCTGAATTACTATTACGGAGACAATATTGAAGTAGTTACGAACGCGCCTGTCATGGGCATCCGCTACTCCTATCCCGGCCAGCCCCTGCGGGTGGGCGATTCGGGAGAGAGCGTGGTGCAGCTCCAGGTTATGCTCAACCAGGTGGCCCGGGACTACCCTGCCCTCCCCCGCATTCAACCCGCAAACGGAGTGTTTGATGCCGCTACAGAGCGAGCCGTTTTGGCCTTTCAGCGGATCTTCAATCTAACGCCTGACGGTATTGTGGGCAACGCCACCTGGTATAAGCTGGTCTACCTCTACGTGGGCATCCGGGACCTGGCCGAGCTGGTCAGCGAGGGACAGACATTCTATGGCATCGTCCTTCAGGAGCCCGCCGACGGACAGCTGTCCTTTGGAGATCAGGGGGAGGATATCCGCATCCTGCAATACATGCTGTCTGTTATCGCGGAATTTTACCCAGAGGTGACAACTGCGGCGGCAGATGGTATCTATGGAGAGGACACCCGCCAATCCGTACTGGCGTTTCAGCAGTATGCCGGCCTTCCCGCCACCGGAACAGTAAACGCTACGACCTGGCTGGCGCTCTACCGCGCCTATGAGGGCATTCGCTCCACCGTAAACATCCAGCTTCCAGAGGTAGAGCTCCCTCCGGCCCCCCAATAACCGCTCTGTTTCCTGCTATCCCTGCTATCTATGGAGGTTAACTTTATGACAGAGACTTACCCCACGGCACCCGGTGTTCACAGCGAGCTGTGCCGCCAGACCCAGTATGTCTTTCAGAACCTGTCCCAGTATTTTTCCGAGATTGAGGCAGCCCCTGTAACAGGACTGCATACTGGTCCTTCGGTCCGGAACGTGTACTGGTTTCAGCGCAAGCTGGGCTGTGCGCAGACCGGAATTGTGGACCGCGATTTATACCAAGCTCTGACCGCCTTGCAGCGGATGTGCCAATTAAATCTATAATATGCAGGTCCAGCCTGATGAAACAACCGCTTTATCAGGCTGGACCGATTGCTCTCCTCAGCTCTCCCGATCTACAGTGTGGAACTGCTTCAGATTTCCAATCTTCTGGCTGCGCCGGTCCAGCTCTTCCAGAACGGCGGATAGGGGGATCTCCTGCTGAACCATCATGACCATCAGATGGTAGATGAGATCGGAGATCTCTCCCACCGTCTCTGCGGCCTCCCCATTTTTCGCGGCGATGATGGTTTCAGAGCACTCCTCCCCCACCTTTTTTAAAATCTTGTCCAGTCCCTTTTCAAAGAGATAGCAGGTGTAAGAGCCCTCCTGCGGGCTGTTTTTACGGGTCTGTATGACCTGGTAGAGCTGGTTTAAAGTATCCTGGTTCATTTCACTGACTCCTCCATCGGCAGTTCGTTAAAAAAGCAGCTTCTTGCACCGGTGTGGCAGATGGGGCCGTCTGGCTTGCAGAAATAGAGCAGCGTGTCGGTGTCACAGTCCGTCACCATCCGCCGGACGTGGAGATAGTGGCCGGAACTCTCCCCCTTATTCCACAGCTTTTGGCGGCTGCGGCTCCAAAACCAGGCGGTTTTGGTCTTTCGGGTCAGCTCCACCGCCTCCCGGTTGGTAAAGCCCAGCATCAAAACCTCCAGCGTATCCGCCTCCTGGATGATCACCGGGATGAGATTGGACTTTTGGAACAGTTTATCTAACTCCAGCACAAAAGTGCCTCCTATTCTCTCATTTCATTTGGAGCAGAGCTCCACCCCTTAGCCGGACGGCCGTCCTGATAAAAGGCCCGGCGTTCCGGCTGACGGAGGGTGATTTCCTCGTCTGGATAACACACAAGATCCCGTTGCGGCCGGGTACCCACATCCAAAAGGACCAGCGGCTCCGGACCTGGGTTGAATACGCTGTGGCAGTTGGCGGGCCCCGGTTGCTTGGAGAAAAACGCGCCTGCCGAAATGGTCCGCTCCCCCTCAGGTGTGCGAAGCACTCCAGTCCCCGACAGCACCAGAAAGAACTCTTCCTGCCTGGTGCGGAACAGTATCCACATTGACATAGAAACCCTGGGAACCCGCCGCATCTCCCAGTAAGCGGGTGGTCAGCCCCAGCCTATCTTGCCAGATGTGCCCCTCTAACAAGGAATTCCAGTAAAGCAGCTCCATTCAGCCCCTCCTGACGGGGATTTGCTGTTCCCTCAAATAGTCTTTCACCTGGGGGACCGTCAGCTCTCCGAAGTGGAAAAGGGACGCAGCCAGGGCGGCGTCACAGCTGGTCTCCCGAAAGACCTCCGCAAAGTGGGACAGGGTCCCGCCGCCGCCGGAGGCAATCACCGGGATATGAACCGCCTGGGCCACCGCTTTGGTCATCTCTATATCAAAGCCCGCCTTTGTGCCGTCAGTATTCATAGAGGTGAGCAAAATTTCACCCGCTCCCAGAGCCTCACCCCGGCGAACCCACTCGATCAGGTCCAGACCGGTGGGCTTGCGGCCGCCGGCCACCACTACCTCCCAACTGCCGCCTTCCCTGGCCCGGGCGTCCACTGCCAGCACCACGCACTGGGAGCCAAAGCGCTCTGCCGCCTGGGAGAGAAGCATTGGGTTGGCCACCGCCGCCGAGTTAACCGAGATTTTGTCCGCCCCAGCCCGGAGAAGCTGCTGAAAATCGTCTGCCGTTCGGATGCCGCCCCCTACGGTCAGGGGAACAAACACCTGGCTGGCGGCGCGTTCCACAATGTCCGCCACTGTCTGGCGGGCCTCTACCGTGGCGGTGATGTCCAAAAAGACAATCTCATCCGCCCCCTGGTCGGAGTAATACTTCGCCAGCTCCACGGGATCCCCGGCGTCCCGAATGTTGACGAAATTGACCCCCTTGACCACCCTGCCGTCTCTCACATCCAGGCAGGGAATAATTCGCTTGGCTAACACTGGGAGCCCCCCTCCCGTACTGCGGCGGCCAGATCAATGGTACCGGCGTAATAGGCTTTTCCGATGATCGCCCCATAGAGTCCCATCTGGTGCAGCTTCTGGACATCCGCCAAAACAGATACGCCCCCGGAGGCTACAATCTGGCCGGAGTAGACGGATTGCAGAGCGGACAGACGGGAAAAAGCCGGACCGGAGAGGGTGCCGTCTGTCTCAATATCTGTAAAGATAATTGTCTTTACACCTACTGACTCCATTCTTTTTGCAAACATCAGATAGTCTAACCCAGAGTTCTCCACCCAGCCGGCGGTACGTACCTTTCCGTCCTGTGTGTCAATCCCAACCGCGATGCGGTCCCTGTATCGATCTACAGCGGCCTGGACGAAGTTCGGATCGCTGACCGCCGCCGAGCCAATTACCGCCCGAAACACCCCCAGAGCAAAGACCGCTTCCAGGTCAGCCATAGAGCGAATTCCGCCCCCCAACTCCACCTTGAGGCCGGACTGCTCTGCAACCGCCCGAACAATCGCACTGTTTTTCCGCTGGCCGTCCTTTGCCCCGTCTAGATCCACCATATGGAGAAAACGGGCCCCCGCCTCGTAGAAGGCTCTGGCTGTAGTCAAGGGATCTTCTGCCACCTGATGGACAGTTGCAAAATCTCCTTTGTAAAGCCGAACAACTTTACTATCTTTCAAGTCAATGGCCGGTAAGATAATCATCGGTTCAGCCCCCCGAAATTTCTTAGAATCTGTAATCCTGCCTCGCCGCTCTTCTCCGGGTGAAACTGACAGCCAAAGACGTTCCCATTTTGCACTGCGGCAACCACACTGGTGCCGTAGTCTGTTGCGGCGATTACCTGTTCTGGCCGGCTGGCCAAGGCGCAGAAGGAGTGGACGAAGTAGACATAGTCCCCCTCTTCCAGGCCGGCAAAGAGCGGTGATGGATTGGGAAAACGCAGACGGTTCCAGCCGATATGGGGCAGCTTCAATTCCGTCTGAATTCTCTGAACAGAGCCATTGACAAGCCCTAATCCTTTACACTCTCGAACTTCATTTCCCCAATCGAAGAGGAGCTGCATCCCCAGGCAGATACCCAAAATGGGCTTACGCTCCGCCTGCCTGATGACCAACTGGTCCAGGCCGCTGCCCCGCAGACGCTCTGCTGCGTCGGGGAACGCCCCAACTCCCGGGAGCAGAATGGCGTCCGCCCGCTCCAGTTCATCCCGGTCCTTTGTGATCTTCGAGTTCAGTCCCAAATAGTCCATAGCGTTGGTCACGCTTTTAAGATTGCCCACGCCGTAGTCCACAATGGCGATTTTGCTCACGCCAACACCCCCTTGGTAGAGGTAACGCCGCTTCCCTCCTGGTGTACGGCCTCCTTCATGGCCGTGCCCAGCGACTTGAAAAGTGCCTCCGTAATGTGGTGGGCATTTTTCCCATATTCGCACTTCTGATGCAGT
Source organism: Pseudoflavonifractor sp. 524-17 (assembly GCF_009935845.1). Lineage (GTDB taxonomy): Bacteria > Bacillota > Clostridia > Oscillospirales > Oscillospiraceae > Pseudoflavonifractor_A. The sequence continues at coordinate 44,427 of NZ_QWEK01000015.1, forward strand.
GTCAGTCCTGCATTGACTGCCAGCGCCCGCATAAACTCCTCAGTGAGGCAGGCGTCATAGCCGCCGATGACCCCCTGAGGCATCTCCGCATCAAAGACCAGAAAAGCCCGACCGGAGAAATCCAGCACCGTACGGCATAGCGCCTCGTCCATGGGGATAAAGCTGGTGCCGTACCGGCGGATCCCCCGCTTGTCTCCCAGGGCCTCCCGCAGAGCCTGGCCCAGGACAATACCGGTGTCTTCCACAGTATGGTGGCCGTCCACCTCCAGGTCCCCCTTCACTGCCAGCTCCAGGCCGAAGCCGGCGTAGAAGGCGAAGGCGGTGAGCATATGATCAAAAAATCCAATTCCAGTTTGAACTGACACAGGGCCGCCCTCCAGACAGAGTCTGAGGGTGAGCTGAGTCTCTTTTGTGCTGCGGGTCTGGGACGAAATCCGTTCCACGGCTGCTCCCTCCTTACTCGAACCGGACCGCGATGGAATTTGCATGGGCGGTCAGCTTTTCGCTCTCAGCCAACGTAATAATGTGATCCTTGATGGGGGCCAGCGTGTCCCAGCTGTATTCTACAACGCTCATGGTCTTCAGGAAGCTGTCTACGCTGAGGGGGGAGAAAAAACGGGCCGTACCGCTGGTGGGCAGCACATGGTCAGGTCCGGCCAGGTAGTCCCCCAAGGGCTCCGGGGACCACGCCCCCAAAAAGACCGCCCCGGCATTGCGGATAGCGGGCAGCAGCTGCCTGGGATTCTCCGTCATAATCTCCAGGTGTTCCGGGGCCACCTCATTGGCCAGCTCTGCGGCCTCCTCCAAGCTGCGGCACACAATGGCGCACCCGAAGTCCCGCAGGGAGCACTCCATGATCTCACTGCGGCTGAGATAACCGGTCTGCCGGACAATCTCCCGATCCACCGCCTCCGCCAGGGCGGCGCTGGTGGTGAGCAGCACCGCAGAGGCCAATTTGTCGTGCTCCGCCTGGCTGAGCAGGTCGGCGGCAATGAATTTGGGATCGGCGGATTCGTCGGCGATGACCAGCACCTCAGAGGGACCGGCCACCATGTCGATGTCCACCGCTCCATAGACCTGCCGCTTGGCGGCGGCCACATAGGCGTTCCCCGGCCCCACCAGCTTGTCCACCTTTGGAATGAACCCCGCGCCGTAGGCCAGGGCGGCCACCGCCTGAGCGCCGCCCACGCCAATACACCGGTTCACGCCGGCGATCTTCGCGGCGGCCAGCACTGCGTCATTCAGGTTTTCTGTGGGGGGCGTGACCATAATGATCTCCTCTACGCCAGCCACTTTGGCCGGGATAACGTTCATCAGCACACTGCTGGGATAGGCCGCCGTGCCCCCAGGGACATAGACCCCCACCCGGCTCAGACCCTGGACCACCCGTCCCACTACACCGCCGTCGGGAGAAGTCCACTCCTTGCTCCGGGTCAGGAGCATTTCGTTATAGTCTCGGATGTTGGCGGCCGCGTGCTCCATGGCCGCAATTAAAGGCTTTGGACTGGCGGCGTAGGCGGCATCCAGCCGGTCCAGGCTGATCTCCCGGGGATCCTGATGATCAAACTGCAGGGTGTAGCGCTCTACCGCAGGAAAGCCCTCCTGCCGCACCGCTTCTACAATGGCGCTCACTGTTGTCTCAATCTGTCTGGTTTTCTCGGCGGTCCGTGCGCGCATAGCGGCAATGACGCCGCGCTCCGCCCTCCCGTCCGCTGGGACAATCTGTATCATGCCTGGTTCCTCCGCTTCTCCAGCTCGGCCTCGCACCGGCCGATAAAATCCTCAATCTGGGTCTTGTGCAGCTTCATGCTGGCAGTATTCACAATCAGCCGGGCACTGACCTGGGCCACTTCCTCAATAGGGACAAGGCCGTTCTCACGCAAAGTGGCTCCCGTCTCCACAATGTCTACAATGCCGTCAGCTAAGCCCAGGATAGGGGCCAGCTCCACCGAACCCTCGATCTTGATAATGTCCACGTCCATACCCTTCCGCTCAAAAAAAACTCGGGTCACATTGGGATACTTGGAGGCAATCCGGCGGGTCTTGTAGGTGTCATAGAAGTCGCTTCCTTCCCGGACAGCCAGGGCGAACCGGCACCGGCCGAACCCCAGATCCAGCACCTCATAGAAAGAGCGGCCCTGCTCTAAAATAGTATCTTTTCCCACAATACCCAGATCGCACACCCCATGCTCCACATAGGTAATCACATCCGGGGCCTTAGCCAGCACCGCCTCCAGGGGATAGTTGGGCAGGGTGTGAACCAGACGGCGGCCCGGTTTCTGAATGGGGGAACAGTCCAGTCCCATGGCCTCAAAGAGGGCAACACTCTTGTCTTGGAGACGCCCTTTTGTCAGGGCGATACGCAAATTCTGACTCACAGCTCCACCGTCCTCTCTCTGCCGGGCTCCAGCACCAGCACCCGTTTTGCTCCCTTGGCCCGGGCCAGGGCCAACGTGTCCTCCAGCGCGGCGCAGTGGGACAGCTCACAGGTGCCGGGAGAGCGTCCGTCTACCGCCGCAAGGGCCCGATCCAGCTCACTGTCCTCAAAATGAACCACCATAGTCACCCCAGGCAGTTCCGCGCTGGGGCGGCACCGGGCCACTGCATCTACATCCACCGCAAACCCCGTGGCAGGCGCGGGCCGGCCGAAGGAGGCCACCAGACTGTCATACCGCCCGCCGGACAGGACGGCGTCCCCTGCTCCCTCCACATAGCCCCGGAAAACCACCCCAGTATAATAGTCAATTTGGTGGACCAAGCCCAGGTCGAAGCGGAGGTAGGGACCGTAACCCGCCCCGTTCAGCGTTTCATATAGGGCCTTTAAATAGGACAGGGCCTCGTTTTCTCCCGCCAAGGCCTGGGCCTCCTCCAGCACCTCTGCCCCGCCGAACAGGCGGGAGAGCCGCTTGAGGGCGGCGCAGGCGGGCTGGTCCCGGCAGGGCTCCAGGAAATCCCCCAGGGCTGCGAAATTTTTCCCCTCAATCAGGGTGCGCATCTCCTCTATCTGGGACTGAGCCATATCCATCCTGGCGGCCAGAGAGCGGAAAAATCCTGCGTGGCCCAACTCAATGTGAAACCGGGCTAAGCCGCAGCTGCGCAGGGCGTCCACTGCCATGGCAATCATCTCCAGGTCGGCCCGCTTCCCTGCCCCGCCGATGAGCTCTACTCCGCACTGGGCGATCTCGCTGCTGCCTCCCCGGTGCTCTCCATCAGAGCGGAACACCGTCTCGGTATAGTACAGGCGCTGAGGTAAGGGCAGGCCCTTTAACTTGGTGGCCGCCACCCGGGCGATGGGGGCGGTGCAGTCCGGCCGCATCACCATAATCTTTCCGCTGCGGTCAATAATTTTCAACATGGCCTCCTGGGGCACGGGGTTCCCGGACTGGAGGAACAGGTCGTAAAACTCCACCTCAGGGGTGCTGACCTCCGCATAACCCCGGCGCAGGAACAGATCCGTCAGCGCCGCCTGGGCACTCCGCCGGTCATGGCACTCGGCAAAGAGCCGGTCACGCGTGCCCTCCGGTGTGTTGATGCTGTACTTCATGTGGAATAAGTCTCCTTTGCTTTATCACTTTACCACGCTAATATACTACATTACCAGGGTATTGTCAAGGACAACAGACACCGGAGAAGAAGACGCGCTTTTTCAACTTTGCTTACGATACAGAGAATCCTCTGTCCAGCCGGTAAAAAAGCGCCGGGAGAACGGCTCCCGGCGCTTTTGCGCTCCTTACAGAGTCAGGGAGGGGGCGGAATAGGCCCGGCCAGCCATCTCGCTGTTGAGCATGTACAAACTCTTTGCATCGTCGCCGAAGAGTTCCATCTTCTTGATCATATCCTCGGCGTTCTTCTCCTCCTCACCCTGCTCTTTGACAAACCAGTCCAGGAACTGCATGGTACGGAAGTCCTTCACGCTGTGGGCAGCCTCATAGATGTTGTGGATCAGGCTAGTGACCAGACGCTCATGCTCCAGACCATACTTGAGGACTTGTAGCTTGTCATTCAGGTCCTTGTTGGGCTTGTCAATAGCGCCCAAGGTGACCTTTTCGCCGTTGTTCTGCATGTACTGCAAGAACAGCATAGCGTGATCCCGCTCCTCCTGAGCCTGGATCTTGTACCAGTTGGCGAAGCCATCCAGGCCAATTTCATCATAGTACACAGAGAAATCCAGGTACAGGTAGGCCGAGTAGAACTCCTTGTTGATTTGGTCGTTGAGCAGTTCCGCGACTTTTTTGTCCAGCATGGGAAAAGACCTCTTTTCTTTCTAAAATCATATACAATAGTACCATGGCATTTTAAGTTTGACAACCTAAATTGATACAAAATTCCACCAACTCCGACAAAATTTTCAGGTGTTTTTTGTACAGTCAAACAATCTCTAAAACATAGAAAACAGATCTATCTGACTGGTATCCGGCAGACCATCCAGAGCGCCGGCGGCACGGAGCTGTTCAATATGGGTTTTGGACACCTTGGGACAGGCGGTGGAGAACTCCTCTATGGAGATAAACCGCTTGCCCTTGCGCTGCTCCACAATAGACCAAGCCGCGGTCTCCCCCAGTCCTGGGATGGAGGTAAAGGGGGGAATCAGGGCCTTGTGTGCCTCGTCCACCTGGAACAGCGTGGCGTGGGACTGGTAGAGATCCACATGCTGGAAGGTAAAGCCCCGCAGGTAGAATTCATATACCACCTCCAGCGTTGTCAGCATGTCCTGCTCCACTGCCGCCGTCTTCTCTTTCGTCTCAATTTCCTTCATCTTGCCTCGGGCGGTCTCCATCCCCCAGCACATGCACGTGGCGTCAAAGGCCTTGGCCCGGATAGAAAAATAGGCGGCGTAGAAGGCCAGCGGCCGGTGGACTTTGAACCAGGCAATCCGAAACGCCATCATTACATAGGCCACAGCGTGGGCCTTGGGGAACAGGTACTTGATTTTTTTGCATGAGTCAATGTACCAATCCGGTACGCCGGCGGCGGCCATCTCCTCTTCCGCCCCCTCCGGGAGTCCTCTTCCCTTTCGTACCGCCTCCATAATTTTAAAGGATCGCTTTTCCGGCATACCGCAGGAGATAAGGAAGATCATAATATCGTCCCGGCAGCCGATGGCCTGGTTGACGGGAATCCCCTTTTTCACAATCAAATCCTTGGCGTTGCCCAGCCATACATCCGTGCCGTGGGAAAAGCCGGACAGGCGCACCAGCACGTCAAACTCCGTTGGCTGGGTATCCACCAGCATCCCCCGGACGAAGGAGGTGCCGAACTCAGGAATAGCCACCGCGCCGGTAGGACCTAAAACTGGGTCGTCCATAAATCCCAGCACCTCGCTGGAGGTAAAAATAGACATCGTGTCCTTATCATCCAGGGGGATGGTTTTGGCGTCCACACCGGTGAGATCCTCCAGCATCCGGATCATGGATGGGTCATCATGCCCCAGCATATCCAGCTTGAGGATGTTGGACTCCATGGAATGATATTCAAAATGGGTGGTAATGATGTCAGTGCCGGTATCGTCGGCGGGGTGCTGTACCGGACAAAAGTCAAAGATCTCCCGGTCCTGGGGGATGACTACCATGCCGCCTGGGTGCTGTCCAGTCGTGCGTTTGACGCCGGTACATCCCAGAGCCAGCCGGTTCTCCTCCGCCCGTGAGACGTGGATCGCCCGCTCATCCAGATACTTTTTCACATAGCCGAAGGCGGTCTTCTCCGCCACTGTCCCAATGGTCCCCGCCCGGAATACGTGATTCTCCCCAAATAGCTCGAAGGTATGCCGGTGTGCCTTGGCCTGGTACTCTCCGGAGAAATTCAGGTCGATATCCGGCACCTTGTCCCCCCCGAACCCCAGGAAGGTCTCAAAGGGGATATTAAATCCGTCCTTGACATAGGATGCACCGCAGACTGGACAGATCCCGTCCGGCATATCCGCCCCGCAGCCAAAGCCGTTCTTCACCCCGCTTTCAAAGTCTGAGTGCTTACAGTTGGGGCAGCGATAGTGGGGGGGCAGAGAGTTTACCTCTGTAATACCGGACAAAAAAGCCGCCATAGAGGAACCCACCGAGCCACGGGAGCCTACCAGATAGCCGTGCTCCAGGGAGTCCTGCACCAGCTTCTGGGCCGACATGTAGATCACGTCGTAGTGACGGCCCAGAATGGCGTCCAACTCCACCTGAATACGGTCTGTGACCAGCTGGGGCGGCTCCTCCCCATAGAGCTCCTTGGCTTTGCCCCACACCAGCCGCTTCAGCTCTCCCTCTGAGTCGTCCAAGTCAGGGGCGAAAAGGCCGTTGGGCAGAGGGACTACTTTTTCGCACCAGTCCGCCACCAGATTGGTGTTGCGTACCACCACGTTGTAGGCGTCCTCCTCTCCCAGGTAGGAGAACTCCTCCAGCATCTCCGTGGTGGTTTTAAAATAGATGGGCAGCGGGGCGTCGGCGTCATCAAAGCCTTTGGTAGCCAACAGAATGTGCCGGTAGATCTCATCCTCCGGGTCCAGGAAGTGTACATCTCCTGTGGCGCACACCGGCTTGTCCAGTGCCTTGCCCAGCTCCACAATGGTCCGGTTGAAGTCCTGGATCTCCTCTATGCTTTGAACAATACCCTTCCGAATCATAAAGGCGTTGTTGCACACCGGCTGAATTTCCAGGAAGTCATACCAGGCAGCAATGCGCTTGAGCTCATCCCAGTCCTTCCCTTTGCTCACTGCTTCGTAGAGCTCCCCCGCCTCACAGGCGGAGCCCAGAATCAGCCCCTCCCGATACTGATTGATGAGGCTTTTCGGCATGATGGGATAGCGCTTGAAGTGCTCCAGATGACCCTTTGAGATCAGCTGGTACAGATTGCGCAGTCCCAGCTGGTTCTTAGCCAGAACGATCAGATGTTTGGGCTGCCGCTTGGCCTTCCCCGCTCCCCGCAGCTTGACCATGGCGGGGTTGATGGCCTGAAGACTGCGTACCCCCATGTCCTCCAGCATTTTGAAAAACGGAATGAGCATATAGGCCACGGTGGCTGCGTCGTCACTGGCGCGGTGGTGGTTGAAAGCAGGCAGATTCAGGTGCTCCGCCACAATGTCCAGCTTGTGTTTACCCAGCTGGGGCAGCAGATTCTGGGCCAGGATCAGGCTGTCCAGAGAAGTGTAATCAAAAGGAATCCCCGCCCGGCGGCAGCCCTCCGCCATAAAGCCCATGTCGAATTCCGCATTGTGGGCGGCCAGGGGCCGACCGGCGGCAAAGTCTAGAAAGGACTGGATGGCCTCCGCCTGAGAGGGCGCCCCCTTGAGCATCTCGTCCGTAATACTGGTAAGCTCTACAATATTGCGGTCTAGGGGCCGGCCTGGATCGGCGAAGGTGTTGAAGGTCTCTGCTACCGCGCCGTCTCGCAGCACCACCGCGCCAATCTCCGTGATAGCGTCTTTCCGCCGGCTCAGTCCAGTGGTCTCAATATCGAAGCAGACAATTTCTCCGGTAAAATCCTGTTCTGCGCTGCCGTGGACCACCACCCGGTCATCCACGTCATTGATGTAGTATGCCTCTACTCCATAGAGAATTTTGATATTTTTCGCCGAGTGCCAGGCATCGGGAAATGCCTGAGCCACCCCGTGGTCAGTGATAGCGATGGCCCGGTGTCCCCAGGACTCCGCCCGCTTCACCACATTCTTATCCGGCCCCAGTTTGGGGCCTACCTGAGTGAGGGCGTCCATGGCTGACATAGTGGTGTGGAGATGGAGCTCCACCCGCTTTTCCGGCGCGCCGTCCGTCTTAACGGTCTTTTCCCCCTCCATAATGGCCACGGGCTCCAGTACCATGTCATTGGTGAAGCGGTCGATATTCAGCCGGCCCTGGACCAGCAGGCGCTGGCCCTTCTTCACCTTCTCCACAATGGGCTTTCCCTCCTCGCCGGGGAAAAATTTGTTGATGCGCACCGATCCGCCGTAATCCGTCAAGTCAAAGGACACCACCCAAGCGCCCCGCTTTTTCAGCTCCCGGTGGTCGATGGCGAATACGTCTCCCTCCACAACGACAGCGCCCATGTCCAAATCCAGATTTTTCATAGGCACCGGTACGCCCCGCACCTCGTGTTTGCCGTAGATGAGATTCTTTTTGCCGCCCTCCTGCCGCCGGGGCTTTTCCTTTGCCGGGGGCACTTTGATTTTTTTCAGCGCCTCCTGCCGGATGGCCTCTGTGCGGCGGAAGGCCTCCGCCGCCTGGGCATCAATGGTATCTGTTTGGACGGACGGCACAGGCGGGCTTGGAACAGCAGCCGGGGCCGGTTCGGATTGAGCTGGCGTCTGCCGCAGCTCCACCCGGGTGAGATCGTACGCCTGCCGGATCCGTTCCTCCGCCATACGCAGCGTTTCCGCCGGCAGTCGGTCTGGGTGCTCCAGCTCCGCCTCCAGTGTTCTGGCGCCGCAGGTGATGACGGCGCCCACCACCCAGGCTTTCTCCATGAGTGGAGCAATCTCATCTTCCTTCAGCTCGGAAAACAGCGTCTGGAATGAAATTTTTTTCTCGTCCTCCATAGGCTCCTCTCTCATTTCTCTCCCTGCGGCGCTTCCGCGGGGGTTATCGCTACCTGAACCACATACTTGGCAGGCCTGTGCTTTTCATACCGTTTGGCCACGCCGCAAAAATACTGGAATCCCATCTCCTTAGGCATACTCTTCTTCCCTACCGGCTCATAACCCAAGGGTTCCAGCGCCGCGCGCACCATCCGGCCAATGGATTTGCGCACCAAATTGTCGCTTAAATCCAGTGTACCCGGGTGTCCTGCACAGTACTGCTCAATCTCCCCGGCGCATACCGCCAAAGCAGGCAGCTTCAGCTCGGAGGCAATGGCCATCCACCCCACCACGTCGGACCGGTGAATGATATTTTGATAGATGTACTGTGCCGTTTGATTTCCCGCCAGGGGCGCCAGGGTGTTGGAGGTGTTGATGAACTCCTGATAAGTCATGCTGCTGTTCTCCTTCCTTTTCAAACCACTAAAATCAGCTCTTAGGATAGAGTTAGCATGTCACAGTTCCGGCGTTTTGTAAAGACTCTTTTTAAAAATCTAAAACCAGTTCTTTAAAGGGTCTCAATCAGGGCAAACAGCTCGTCTACCAGTTGGTACTGGGGGACCTTTTTGACAATCTCCCCCCGGCGGAAGAGCAGCCCCTCCCCCCGGCCGCCGGCGATGCCAACATCGGCGGCGCTGGCCTCACCGGGACCGTTCACCACGCAGCCCATTACTGCTACAGTAATGGGCTTGTCTACCGTCTTCAGGCGTGCCTCCACTTGGTTGGCCAGGGAGATGAGGTCAATCTGGGTGCGGCCGCAGGTGGGGCAGGAGATAAGCTCCGCCCCTTCCCGGCGCAGGCCGGCCACCTTTAAAATGTCTCGGGCGGCATAGATCTCCTCCACCGGATCCGCAGACAGGGATACCCGGATGGTATCTCCAATCCCCAGGGCCAGGAGCCCGCCAATCCCCACCGCCGATTTCAGCACCCCCATTCGCGGGGTCCCCGCCTCGGTGAGTCCTACATGGAGGGGATAGCGGCTCTGCTCCGCCATCAGCCGGTAGGCCGCCATGGTCAATGGCACGCTGGAGCACTTGAGGGACACGCAGATGTCGTCAAAGTCATACCTGTTCAGCAGGCGGATGTGGCAGAAGGCGGAGTCCACAAGGGCCTGAGCCGTCACACCGCCATATCGCTCCAGCAGATGCTTTTCCAGAGACCCGCCGTTGACCCCCACCCGGATGGGGATATTCCGGGCGGCGCAGGCCTGGGCCACCGCCTTCACCCGGTCCTCTCCCCCGATGTTGCCGGGATTGATGCGCACCGCGTCCGCCCCGGCGGCTGCCGCCTCCAGAGCCAGCTTGTAGTCAAAGTGGATATCCACTACCAGCGGAATGGAAATCTGCTCCCGAATCCGCCCAATGGCCTTGGCGGCGGCCCTATCGGGAACTGCGCACCGGATGATCTCACAGCCCGCCGCCTCCAGCTTGTGGATCTGGGCCACGGTGGCCGCCACGTCGTGCGTGGGGGTGTTAGTCATAGACTGAATGGTAACTGGCGCACCCCCGCCCACGGGAATTTTTCCCACTTGGATCTGTTTTGTCATCGTCCACTCCTCTTTTGTCAATGGATCAGCTTAAAAATATCGCTCACCGCCACAACGGCCATCAGGGCCAGCAGACAGAAAAAGCCTGCCATATTCACCGCATTTTCGTACTTGGGATCCAGCTTTTTCTTGGTAAAAAAGGTAACCAGCAGGTTAATCGCCAGAAAGAAAATGCGCCCCCCGTCCAAAGCGGGAATGGGCAGCAGGTTCATCACCGCCAGATTAATGGCGATAAAGGCCACAAACTGCATCACGCCCTGCAGAGCCAGTGCCGGCGTCTCCGCGCTGGCGCCCACCTGGCCGATGGTATTGACGATGCCGATGGGGCCGGACAGATCCTTCAGCCCCACCGCGCCCCGGACCAGCATCCCCAGGCTCTCCCACACCAGCTTGGCGAAAATAACCGACTGCCGCCAGGCCAAAATCAGGCAGTCAATGGGGCCGATGGCCTCGGTCTCTCCAAAGGAGAGGCCGTACATCTGGCGCTGTTCCCCTTCGTAATTGAAAGTGCGGCGGACCAGTGGCTGGCCGGCCAGCGTTACCGTCTCTCCCTCCCGACGGACCACCAGATCCACACGGCCATCGGCAGACGCCTGATCCAGAAGGGCATCAATCTCCCCCCGGTAGCGCACCCGGTGCCCCTCAATGGAGACGATCCGGTCCCCCGGCTGGAGCCCCACCTCCTGGACGGGAAAGCCGTCCAAAAATCCAGTGACCACCGGCGAGGCCACCTGGCCTACCGTCATAAACAGCCCCATTAAAATCAGCAGTCCGGTCAGAAAGTTCATAAACGAGCCGGCGGCCAAAATAATCACCTTCCGCCAGGCGGACTTGCGCTCAAAGGAGCGGGGATCGGCGGAGTCCCCCTCCTCCCCCTCCATAGCGCAGAAGCCGCCGATGGGGAACGCCCGCAGAGCATACAGGGTCTCCCCCTTCTGCCGGGAAACCAGCAGCGGCCCCATACCGATGGCAAATTCATTCACCTTGACCCCCAGCAGCTTGGCGGTAATAAAGTGTCCGAATTCATGGACAGCGATAAGAACGCCGAACATCAAAATGGCGATAATAATATAGACCATAAAACCTCCTGAAACGCAGGTATGGGGCGGCGCGGAAAAGCGCCGCCCCATAAAGTGATGGGATAAGATGGAACTGGCGCACCGATCAAGCCAGGACGAGACCATTCACACAGGCGCGGGCCGCTTCGTCCGCCGCGAAGATATCCTCCAGCGTGGGACTGTGCTGGACGGGGATCCGCGCCATGGCTTTCTCCACCAGACGCGGGATCTCCAAAAAGCCAATCTCGCCCTGAAGGAACCGCTCTACCGCAGCCTCGTTGGCCCCATTGAGTACAGCGGTGGCCGTCCCGCCCCGCTTGGCGGCCTGTATTGCCAGGGGCAGACAGGGGAAACGCCCGTCATCCGGCAGAGCAAAGGTCAGCGTACCAATCTGGGCAAGATCCAAGGGCGGGGCCACCGCGGGGCCGCGCCCCGGCCAAGTAAAAGCGTACTCAATGGGCACCCGCATATCAGGCGCCCCCAGTTGGGCCAGTACAGCATGATCCGAGTATTCCACAAGAGAGTGTATGATACTCTCCCGATGGATCAGAACCGCGATTTTTTCCGGCGGCATGTGGTAGAGCCGCATGGCTTCAATAAACTCCAGCCCCTTGTTCATCATGGTAGCGGAGTCTATGGTAATTTTGGCCCCCATGGACCAGTTGGGGTGCTTCAGCGCATCCGCCAATGTGACATGCTCCAGCTCCGCCTGACTTTTCCCCCAGAAGGGACCGCCGGAAGCGGTGAGGATCAGCCGCTTGACCTCCCCCCGGTCCTGGCAGCCCTGGAGACACTGAAAGATGGCGGAGTGCTCGGAATCTACGGGGACAATTTCCGCCCCACAGCGCTGGGCCTCCGCCATGACCAGCTCTCCGGCACACACCAGCGTCTCCTTGTTGGCCAGTCCAATACGCTTTCCCGTCTGAATGGCTGCTAAGGTGGGGCGCAGTCCGGCGATGCCCACCACAGCGGTGACCACGGTGTCTGCCTCCGGCAGGACGGCGGCCTCCAAAAGTCCCTCCTGCCCGCCGGCCACCCGGATACTGGTATCCGCCAGCCGGATCCGCAGATCAGCGGCGGCCTTCTCCTCCGTCAGCACCGCCAGAGCCGGGGAGAACCGGCGGCACTGGGCCTCCAGCTCCGTCACGTCTCGCCGGGCGGTGAGGGCTGCCGCTCGAATGCCGCAGGCGGCAATCACATCCAGAGACTGCCGTCCGATGGATCCGGTGGACCCCAAAATGGAAATTGCCTGTTGCATGAACAACCGCCCTTCTTTCTTAACCTGTTATGGCCGGCAGCCAGCGGATGAGCAGCTCCATGAGGGGCGCACAGAAGATCACGCTGTCGAAGCGGTCCAGCACACCGCCATGGCCGGGGAGAATATTGCCGTAGTCCTTGATGCCATACTCCCGCTTGATGTAGGAGAAAGCCAGATCGCCGAACTGGGAGATCACACTCCCCATCATTCCATAGAGGGTTAACATGGCGTAGTTTTCCACCTGAGCGCCGAACTGATAGACTACAACACCGTAGAGCAACAGCGTAAACGAGCTGCCTACAAAGCCGCCAAAGGCTCCCTCCACCGTCTTTTTGGGGGAGAGCTCCGGCGCCAGCTTGCGCTTTCCAAAGCGCATCCCCGCGAAGAGTGCGAAGGCGTCGCTGGCGAAAGCGGCGGCAAAGGGCAGCACAATCAGATACCGCCACCCCTCCATCAGACGGATACGCACAAAAGAGGAGAGAAAAAACGGGATCATAACCGACAGGAAAAAGGCGCCGCCCATCTTCTCCATGGTCACCGCCTTATGGCTGTGAATGGCCTCGGCAAACAGGAAGCTGACATAGGCCAGCAGTCCCGCCAGCGCCAAGGTCTGATCCTGGCCGAAGTAGACCCAGAAGGGGATCAGTCCCGCCAGTACGATGGAGATGCCGGAAATGCGGAGGTTTTTGACAAAGCCGGTAGACCACAGGGCCTCATGAACCGCCAGCGCGGACAATCCCGCGATGGCGGCGGGGATTACAATGGGGTAGACCGGTGAAACGCCGAAGAGGATGACAAAGATCAGGGGAATGAAAATTACAGCAACTAAGACACGCTTTCCCATTCAGACACCTCCAAACCGGCGGGAGCGGGACTGAAAATCAGCCAGCGCCCGGTTCAGCTCCCTCTTTGAAAAATCGGGCCAGAGCACATCGGTAAAATAAAACTCGGCGTAGGCCGACTGCCAGGGCAGGAAGTTGGACAGGCGGAGCTCCCCGCTGGGCCGGATCACCAGATCCGGGTCTGGGATGCCGGCGGAATAGAGATGGGCGCAGACATCCTCCTCAGTAAGAGAAGCGGCGTTGCGCTGTCCGGCGGCGCACTCTGCCGCCAGGGCCCGGACGGCCTGGACAATCTCATCCCGCCCGCCGTAGTTCAGGCAAATGTTAACCTGACAGCCCTCGTAGTGGGTGGAGATCTCCTCTGTCTTCCGGCACAGGGCGCACAGCTCCTTGCTCAGCGGAGATAGATCCCCCAAAAACTTCATTTTCACCCGGTCCCGCTCCATCTTTCCAATGGCCTCCAGCAGGTACTTTTTCAGCAGATCCATAATGGCGGATACCTCTTCCGCCGGCCGCTTCCAGTTTTCTGTGGAGAAGGCGTATACCGTCAGGTACTCCAGCCCGATATCTTTGCAGTAGGTGGCGATGGTACGAAAGGTCTCTGCCCCGGCGGCGTGTCCCGCCGTGCGGGGCAGTCCCCGCCGCTTGGCCCAGCGGCCGTTTCCATCCATAATGATTGCCACATGCCGGGGCAGACGGCTGAAGTCCACTTCCCCGTCCCGCTTCGTTCCTCTGGATTTAAACAGTGACATAGCATCCAATTCCTATATCCAATCAGAATTTGGTGCGGAGCGTGGAACGCCCCGCACCAGCATAGTCAAGGGGGGAAGACCGTCAGACCGCCATCAGCTCCGCTTCCTTCTTGGCGCTCAGCTCGTCGATCTGCTTGCAGCGTTTTTCTGTGAGATCCTGCATCTCTTTCTCGTATTCCTTCAGGTCGTCCTCGGTAATCTCGCTCTTCTTCTTCATGCTCTTATAGGTCTCCACCGCGTCCCGGCGGATGTTGCGGATGGCCACCTTTCCCGCCTCGGCGTATTTTTTCACCTGCTTGGACAACTCTCTGCGGCGCTCCTCGGTCAGCTGGGGGAAGGCCAGGCGGATGAGACGGCCGTCATTCTGTGGGTTGATGCCCAGATCAGAGGTCTGAATGGCCTTTTCAATGGCCTTCAGAATGCTGGCGTCCCAGGGCTGAATGGTGAGAGTACGGGGGTCCGGAGAGGAAATGGCCGCCACCTGATTGATGGGCGTGGGGGTGCCGTAGTAATCCACCGTGATTTTGTCCAACACAGCGGCGTTTGCCCGGCCCGCCCGGACGCTGGCAAAGTCGCCGGACACCACGTCGATGGTCTTCTGCATCTTTTCATCATAAGGCTTATGGATCTCGTTCATCTCATTTTTCCTCCTTCACAATGGTTCCGATTTTCTCTCCCTGGAGAACCCGGATAATGTTATGGGGATCTTTCAGCGCAAACAGGATCACAGGGATCTTATTGTCCATGGACAGGCTGGTGGCGGTGGAGTCCATCACCTGGAGGTGCTGAGCCAGTATATCGTCGTAGGTAATGGTATCGTATTTCACTGCGTTGGGGTCCTTGCGGGGATCGGCGCTGTATACGCCGTCAATGTTTTTGGCCAACAGAATCACATCGGCGTCAATCTCCGCAGCCCGGAGCACCGCCGCCGTATCCGTGGAGAAGAAGGGGTTGCCGGTGCCGCAGCCGAAGATCACCACTCTCCCCTTCTCCAGATGACGAATGGCCTTGGAACGGATATATGGCTCGGCAAAGGCGCGCATCTCAACGGCGGTCTCTACCCGAACTTCCGCCCCAAGCTGCTCCAGCACGTCCGCCAGGGCAAGGGCATTCAGCGTGGTGGCCAGCATTCCCATGTGGTCGGCGCGGGAGCGGTCCATCCGGCCGCCGCCGTCCTTGACGCCCCGCCAGAAATTGCCCCCGCCTACAACGATTCCCACCTGGACGCCCATCTCAATGCACTCTTTAATCACTTGGCACACCTGCCTGATGACGCCGAAATCCAAGCCGCGGGTGGCCTCGCCCGCCAGTGCCTCACCGCTGATTTTTAAAAGTATGCGCTTATACTGCGGCTTACTCATATCGTCAACCCCCTTCACGTGGTATGTCTCAATGTTTTCCAGTGTATACCAGGCACACTGGTCCAGTCTTTTGTTATTTTAACTTATTTTTTCCGTTTTGCATAGGCCCCCAACTGAAATTTTTACAATTTATTCTCAATGGGAATTATTCAAAACCATCGTGCTGTTCTGCCGTTTTTATTGGCGCCGCTCCATTTCTCCGGTCAAAATCTCCAACCAGGTGGTTTTTAATTTGTATATAAGGACTATTTTTCGTCATTTTCCTCCTTTGTCTTGTATTTTACTGACCAATCAGTATAATATTCTTAGTGGTCATATGATGTATTTGTGATATATCACCCCAACACATCGAACCGTCTCCGCCAGCGGCGGAAGGAAAGGAGATCTTTATTCTATGGCTATGGTTTATCGTATTAATGACAAGCCGCCGATTCAAAAAGCAATTCCTTTGGCGTTACAGCATGTCCTTGTCGCCTTTACCGGCACCTTGGCCGGCAGTCTGCTTCTGGCCAGCGGCGCTAAGCTGGACGCCCAAGATACTGCCCTGCTCATCCAATGCAGTATGTTCATCAGCTGTATCGCCAGCCTGATTCAGTCCTTGGGCCTGTGGAAGCTGCCCATTGGCTCCAAACTGCCTATTGTTACCTCTGGCAGCTACACCCTTATCTCCCCCATGGTCGCCATGGCGTGCAATCCTGACATCGGACTTTCCGGAACCTTTGGCGCCGCACTAGCCGGAAGTGTGGTCCTGTTTATTTTCGGCCCTCTGGCCATCACTTACCTGCACAAATACTTTACCCCCGTGGTCACTGGCAGCGTAGTGCTGGCGGTAGGTATGTGCCTGATGGGCAGCGGCTTTGGAAACGCGGTAAACTACAACCCCAGCGGCCCAGACGTGTTCAAGTTTTTCGCCATCGCCTGCTTCACCTTTATTCTGGCCACCGTTCTGGACAACTTCGCCAAGGGATTCCTTCAATCACTGTCCATTCTCATCTCCATTATTGTGGGCTTCCTTCTGTGTATTGTTCTGGGCATGGTAGACTTTTCCGCGGTGAACGAGGCCCACGTACTCGCCTTCCCCACCCCGGTAAAATTCGGGCTCAGCTTTCAGGCCGGCCCTATTCTCACCATCTGCGCTGTCCACATCGCCACAGTGATGGAGAATGTAGGCGACACCCCAGGAATTGTTAATAATGCCGAGGGGCGTCTGCCCACCAAGGCGGAACTGGTTCGCACCCTGCGGGGCGACGGCTTGGGCAGTATCGTGGCCTCCCTGTTCAACGGCCTGCCTGTGGTCTCTGCCAGTCCGAATGCCGGCGTCATCGCCATGACCGGCGTGGCCAGCCGCTATGTCACCGCGCTGGGTGCGCTGATCCTCGGTCTGCTGTCCTTCTTCCCAAAGTTTTCTCAAGTACTGGCCGCAATTCCCAACCCCGTTTTGGGCGGTATTCTGCTGGTCACCTTTGGCAGCATCGCCTCGACTGGCATCCGCGTTATCAGTATGGGCAGCCTGACGAAGCGTAACATCACTATTCTGGCAGTCTCTTTGGTAGTGGGCATCGGCGGCGGTTATGCGGGGGACTACCTCTCCTTCCTCCCCACTACGATTCTTACCCTGTTCACCGGCATCTCCGGCACGGCGCTCACCGCCCTGCTGCTCAATATTGTCCTTCCCAAAACCGAGGAAGACAGAAAGTACATTGAGGAATTTTCCAAGACGCTTACCTCCGCTGCTCAAAAGTAAATCTACAAAAAGTGTACCGGCTTTTCACAGTGCCGGCACACTTTTTCTTGGCATAACAAAACCCCCGGGTTAAGACTCGGGGGTTTGTACTGCTATTTTACTTGCCCAGCTGCTTGGCAATCTCCTCAGCGAAGTTCTCCTGCTTCTTCTCAATGCCCTCGCCCTTTTCAAAGCGGATGGCATCCTTCAGAACCACAGCACCGCCCAGAGCCTTGGCAGTGTTAGCCATATACTGCTCCACAGAGACACTGCCATCTTTGACAAACTCCTGCTGGAGCAGACAGTTCTCCTTATAGAACTTGCCCAGCTTGCCGGCCACAATACCCTCCTTCACTTTGTCGGGCTTGGCAGCCATTTTGGGGTCGTTCTCCATCTGGGCCAGGAGAATCTTCTTCTCCTCGTCCAGGGTGGCCTGGCTCACCTGGCTCTTATCCAGGAAACGAGGGTTCAGCGCGGCGATCTGCATGGCCACGTCTTTGCCCATCTCATTGACCTGGTCGGCGCTCAGCTCCGTCTCCAGGTTGACCAGCACGCCGATCTTGCCGCCGGCGTGGATATAAGGCACGGAAATACCCTGGTCAAAGAAAGCAAACCGGCGAACCTTGATATTCTCGCCGATAACCAGCACCATCTCCTGCTGCTGCTCGGTGACAGTCCGGTCAGCGCCCTCGTACTTGCACGCCATCAAGGCGTCCAAATCGGCGGGCTTGTTCTTGGCCACGGTGGCGGCCACACCCTTAACAAAATCGGTAAATTTCTCATTTTTGGCCACAAAGTCGGTCTCGGCGTTGACCTCGACCACCACGCCCATGCCGTCAATCACGGCGGCATAAGCCATACCCTCGGCGGCAATGCGGCCGGCTTTCTTCTGAGAGGCGGCCAGACCCTTCTCCCGGAGGATCTCCACAGCTTTATCCATATTGCCCTCGGCCTCGGTGAGGGCCTTCTTGCAGTCCATCATGCCGACGCCGGTCATCTCGCGCAGCTTCTGTACGTCTTTTGCGGTGATTGCCATATCACTCAACCTCCATAAATCATCGGTATAAAAGAAGCGCCCGCCCGCGCGGGCGGGCGCTTCGAAACAGTTTACTTACTCGGCGGCGGGAGCAGCCTCCTCAGCGGGGGCGTCCTGGCCCTGCCGGCCCTCCTGAATGGCGTTGGCCATCACGCCGGAGATCAGCTTGATGGCACGGATGGCGTCATCGTTACCAGGGATGACGTAGTCAATCTCATCGGGGTCGCAGTTGGTATCCACAATAGCCACAATGGGGATATGCAGCTTGCGGGCCTCGTTAATGGCATTGCGCTCCTTGCGGGGGTCAACCACAAACAGGGCGCCGGGGAGCTTCTTCATCTCAGTGACGCCGCCCAGGTACTTCTCCAGCTTGGCAATTTCACCCAGATGCTTCATAACTTCCTTCTTGGGCAGCATATCGAAGGTGCCGTCCTCCTGCATCTTCTTCAGCTGGTTCAGACGATCCACGCGGCCCCGCATGGTCTTGAAGTTGGTGAGCATACCGCCCAGCCAGCGGGCGTTGACATAGTACATGCCGCAGCGGGTTGCCTCTTCCTTGATGGCCTCCTGGGCCTGCTTCTTGGTGCCCACAAAGAGCAATGTCTGGCTATTCTCGCCCAGCTCACGGACGAAATTATAGGCCTCCTCCAGCTTCTTCACGGTCTTCTGAAGGTCGATGATATAGATGCCGTTGCGCTCGGTGTAGATGTAGGTGGCCATTTTGGGGTTCCACCGGCGGGTCTGGTGGCCGAAGTGTACGCCGGCCTCCAAAAGCTGCTTCATAGATACGACTGCCATGTGATCATTTCCTCCTTTTTGTTCTTACCGCCACCGGCCTCATCTCCCCCGCCTACCTCTCAGGGCACCAGGCGGAGTATCCTCCGGTGTGTGTAATTGTGCTTTGGTATTATACAACACTCTTTTCTTTTATGCAAGTATTATTTTCCTCTTTCTTTTTAAACTGGTTTCGGCCCAATCCCCCGCCTGTAGGTGGACAGGGGATCGGGCCGTGCAGTCAGCGGGGACGCTGGTTGCTGAATTTTTGATAGGCGGTATTGATTTTGCTCTCGGGGGCCTGCTCCACCTGGTACCAGCCCTTGGACTGGGCCAGCTGGAAGAGGTCGGCCTGGGCCTGATGGCCCTGGTTGAGCATGCTGAGAAAATCCGCCCGCAGAGCGCCGTTCACACACTCCGACGCGAAAGTGTCATAGTTGGCGGTCATCTTCTTCTCCGCCAGAATAAAGTCCGTAATCTGTTCCTGATTGTCCATGATAGTCGCTCCTTTCCTCAGCTCAGGTGTTTAAGCAGGCAGTCGTAGTTGTCCCTGTGGCGCTGGACACACTGCTGATAGGCACTGCGCAGGTCGCCCTCCTGGCAGTTCTCCAGTGCGGTCTGGTATTTGCAGTACAGGACCTTTTCAAAGTTGAGCTGGTCGGACAGGGCAGTCAGTTCCTTTGTGGTCAAGTGGGCCATAGCCGGATTTCTCCTTTCGTCAAATCAATTGGGAGTACCGCTGGCCCTATTGTACCCGGCTCCATCCAATTTATTCCCACTTGAGATATACCGGCCAGCCGTTCCGGTCCAGGGAGAAGCGAAGATAGCTGTGCCCGTGCATGGGGCGCACCTCGGCCAGACAAAACAGGGCGGGGATGGGGAACTCCTCTCCCACGCAGAAGGGCAGCGCCACCTGCATCCCGCCCTGCCCCCAGCGGATGAGAGCCCCCTGATCCCGGCGGGCCGGGACTTGCAGGACAGGGTCTGTTACATATTTTTGCCATGCAGGACACGCCTCCCATTGCGGGGGGGACGACGTCTGATCTGGATCTGGGTCTGCTTCTTCCCTCCGCGAACCGCCTGCTGGGAACGCCAGCATCGCCTCTCCTCCGACCGGCGGCCACACCCCCTTCCGTCCCAGTTCGTCAATGGAAAAGCGCCGGTTGAGAATCAGCCGCCCATCCTCCGGCAGAAAGGTACCCAACAACAGGCGCGCCCCGCTTCGCCCTGTAAGCCATCCTTTATATAATCCCTTCCCCCTGTCCGGCAGTTCACCCCGCACTGCAGCCCAGGGCCCTTCCTCCCGGACGGTCAGGCTCCCAAGGCCCTCCGCCAGTGAAAACCGTGCCTCCATCCCGCTTCCCCTCCCTGTGCTGGTTCCAAAACAAAAAAGTAACAGGTTGTGTCCTTCGGCAAAGTACGCAGATTTATAAGGATAAGAACCTGTTATTGCAACACCCGCCCCTGATTCCAATCAATCTGTTTTTGTAAAATTGCCGTGGTCCTCCGTCAGCCGCTCTTTTCTAAAAGGGAATTTGAGGAACTTCTCTTGACAACCCAGCCGGTGTTTTGTATACTGAATCTACATTTTATTGAATGGGAGTTGGGAAGATGCGCAAATAACTTCTTGCTTTGGACACTTGTCACATGAAGGACGTTGTCTCCGCTTTGGGATGATTCCTGGGGCGGGTGGAGTTCTGTGTGGTCCATCAGCGGGAAGCTGCGCATTTTTCCTTTTTCTGTGGTGCGGAAAAAGGGGGCCTCGCATAAGCTGCGGGACGCCCTTTTGCTGTGTCTGCGCCCCTTCCCGCGCCATAACAGCAATCACATCATACTTGACGCGACGAGGTGAATTATGTCTCTCATTCAAATCAGCGATCTGACCTTCTGCTATGACGGGAGCCACATCCCTGTGTTCTCCCATCTGGATCTCCGGCTGGACACCAGCTGGAGGCTGGGCCTGGTCGGCCGGAACGGACGGGGCAAGACCACATTGCTCCGGCTCCTGGCCGGCGGATTGACACCGGAGTCCGGCGCGGTCTCCTGTCCTGTGGCAACCTCCTCCTTCCCCTTCCCGCTCCCTGCGGGAGACTGGATGACTCTGGATGCCCTGGAACAGGCCGCGCCTGATTTAGAGGAATGGCGGCTCATCCGAGAGCTCAACCTGCTGGGAGTGGACCTTGACGTGCTGTACCGTCCCCTGCCCACCCTGTCCGGCGGAGAGCGGGTGAAAGTTCAGCTTGCCGCCCTCTTTCAGCAGCCAGACGCCTTTCTGCTTATCGACGAGCCCACAGACCACCTGGATCTGGCGGGCCGGGAGGCGGTAAGCGCCTATCTGGGCCAAAAGTCCGGCTTTCTTCTGGTCTCTCACGACCGCGCCTTTTTGGACCGTTCCACCGACCACACCTTAGCCCTTAACCGGGAGGATATCCAGCTGATCCAGGGTAATTTCTCCGTCTGGTGGATGGAAAAGAGCCGCCTGGACCGGCAGCATCAGGCCCAGCAGGAGACTTTAAAAAAGGATATCCGCCGTCTGGAGGAGGCCGCCCGCCGTACCGCAGACTGGTCCCGCCACACAGAGGCGGGAAAATATAACACCCGTAATTCCGGCCTGCGGCCGGACCGGGGCTTTGTGGGCCACAAGGCCGCCAAGCTTATGAAGCGGTCCAAATCCGTGGAGCGCCGTCAGCAGCAGGCCATTGCGGAAAAAGAGGGGCTGCTCAAAAACATCGAAACCACTCAATCCCTCTTCCTGCGTCCCCTTGCCCACCCTAAAAAGCGGCTGGTAGAGATAGACGGCTTTTCTCTCGATTACCCCCGCCATCCGCCCTGTCCTGTGGTCTCCTTTACCCTGTTCCAGGGGGATCGCATCGCCCTTACCGGGCCCAATGGGTGCGGGAAATCCAGCTTGCTCAACTGTCTGGCCGGGGCGGAGCTCCCCCACCGGGGCACCGCCGTCCTGGCCTCTGGAACGATTTTGTCCTATGTGCCCCAGGATACCGCCTGGATGAGCGGGTCTTTTGCCCAATTCGCCCAGGAGGGCGAGGTGGATCTCACCCGCTTTCTCACCCTGCTGCGGAAGCTGGACTTTGGCAGGGCGGTCTTTGAGCAGGACCTCTCCCAGCTCAGCCAGGGTCAGAAAAAGAAGGTGCTCCTGGCCCGCAGCATCTGTCAGCAGGCCCACCTCTACCTCTGGGACGAGGCGCTGAACTATGTGGATGTGTTCTCCCGCATCCAGATTGAGGAACTGCTTCGGGAGACCAGCGCCTCTCTCCTCCTCGTGGAGCACGACCCCACCTTCTTGGAGGCTGTAGGCGCAGTTCCCGTTGTATTTTCTCACACCTAAGAAAATAAAAAATCGGAGTGCCGGCGCCAGGCGTACCCACAGTGAAAGGGTCCCGCCCGGCGCCGGTTTTAGTCCTGGGCATACTGCTGGCAGAGCTGGGAGAAGAGCTCCAGATGGATCTTTTCGTCCTCAATAATCCGGCGCAGATTGGCCTGGATCCCGGGATCCTGAATCCAGCGGGCCTGGCTCTCGTATTTCTGGATGGCCATGCGTTCCGACCGCATGGCCTCGTGCAATAATGGCCGCAGCTTTCGGGCATACTGGATATAATCCGGGCTCCACCATATCTGCCGCCCACGCTGAACCGCCCACAGCCGGGGATCCGCCCCTAACTGAAGGGCCAGCTCGCCAAAAATCTTCAGATGGTGCATCTCTACAATGCTGACCTCCCGAAATACGGCGGCCACTGTCTCAATCCGCCCGGTGATCAGGTGGTTGTAGAAGTACAAAGACACTGCGGACATCTCCGAGCTGACGCCCCCAATGTTGCTGAGCATCGCCTGGGCATAGCGCGGATTGCGCCCCTCCACCCGCACCTCCGGATAGGGCTCCAGTGAACGGCAGGAATCCCCTGTCTGAACACGCTCCATTTCATACTCCCCTCTCTCCCGCTGAAACATTGAGGCCACATTGTTCGCGGTCCTCGGCTCTACTACTGTATGCCAGGGGCAGACCAGTTATCCTTCCTTCTTCTATTGAATTTTGGTGAGTGAATCTTCTTAATCTAATTTTAAGAATTATATTATATACTTCTATTGACTGTGTTACAGGGTCTGTGCTATACTGTCAATAGAAAAATCATCCATCCTATATTTATATGTAAGGAAATCAGGTGACTGTTATGAGTCAGGAACATATTTTGAACGGAGCGTCTCACCTGCACTGCCGTCGTGCCCACAGGCCACAGCCAGTCCACGCCAGGCTCTCTGGTGAAAAAGGCCGGAATCCCTACGACGGCCTGCGTCCTTGGTCCGCTATTACCCATGGAATCGGGGCTGTTCTGGGGATCGCCGGTACTGCCGCGCTCCTGATGCGGTCTCTTACGCTCGGATTAGACCGCTGGCATGTGATCTCCTTTTTAATCTACGGGCTGTCCATGATCGGCCTCTATACCGCCAGCACCCTGTATCACTGTATTAACACCAGCGCGAGGGGTCGGATTGCCCTCCGGAAATACGATCACTGCTCCATTTATTTCCTGATCGCTGGATCCTATACCCCTATCTGCTTGGTTCCGCTGCGCGCCTACAGCGCCTGGGGCTGGTCCCTTTTTGCCGTTATCTGGTCGCTGGTGATCCTGGGGCTTATCGTCGCCCTGTTATGGATCAACGCTCCCCGGTGGCTCACCGCCGGATTATACCTGTTTATGGGCTGGCTGGCTATTGTGGCTCTTTACCCCCTGATCCAGGTCCTCCCCACCGCCGGTTTCTTCTGGCTGCTGCTGGGCGGCATCCTGTACACTGTGGGCGGTGTGCTCTATGCGGTCAAATGGCCTGGACGGAATAATCCTCGATTCGGCTGCCATGAGATTTTTCACGTCTTCATCCTTCTGGGCAGTGTCTGCCACTTTATCTTGATGTATCAGGTGGTAGCTTTCCTGTAACCCCGTGTTAAAAACAAAAATTTCCCTATCCCGCAATTATCAAAACGGGATAGGGAATTTTTTATGGTCTGATAATGGCGCTCTGTCATTTCCTGTTCCTGGGGCGCTTTTTTTGCCATCCATCAGTAGGCAGCTTTGGAATATTCAAGGCCAGCATGGGCAATATTTTGTCGTTTACTGCCCAGCGAAACTCCTTCGAAATATACTGTCCAAATCGGAGCCAGAGGGCGGGATCGTCTGACAGCCGCTCAATAATGGTCACTTCCACAATATTCTTTGCATCCGTATCTCCCTGAAACCACATCTTCTCAATCAACATACAGTACCACTGGATTGCCCCAATATCTTCCTCCTCTTCCAAAAGGGCAAGCAGCGGTGTATTGATCTCCTCCGCAAAAAACACATGGCCGGCCAGTCTGCGGTACGCCTGAACGTGGTTCAGTAAGGTGCGGCGCTTTTCCGGAAACCGCTCCCCCAGCCGAAGGGCAAATTGTTCCGGGGTCATTGGGCCGCTGTCCTCGTCATGCCCTGGGGTGGGCTTTATGATAGACATCCTTCAGCTTCTGGCTGACAATCTGGGCGTAGATCTGCGTGGAGGAGATATCTGCGTGGCCCAACATCTCCTGAATGGAGCGCAGATCCGCCCCATTCTCCAGCAGGTGCGCGGCAAAGGAGTGGCGCAGGGTGTGGGGCGTGATTTCCTTTTGAATCCCCGCACGCTCCTGATAGTGCTTGATGATCTTCCAAAACCCCTGACGGCTCATCCGTTCCCCGCTCATGTTGACGAAAACCGCCCGCTCATCCGCATGCTCCAGCATGTGAGGGCGCACATGCTCCAGGTAGTCCGACATGGCGCGGATCGCCGCCAGGTACAGGGGGATGATACGCTCTTTGTCCCGCCCGGCGCAGCGGATAAAGCCGGCGCTGAGGTTGATATGCTCCAGATTCAGGCCAATCAGTTCGCTGACCCGAATGCCGGTGGCATAGAGCAGCTCCAGCATGGCTCGATCCCGGCAGCCCTTTGGCTCCGCGGGGTCTGGCTGCTCTAAAAAGAGCTCAACCTCTTTGCTGGTCAAAATCTGAGGAAGTTTTCGCTCTACCCGGACACAGGTCAGCCCGCAGGCAGGATTTTCATCCACCGCCCCCTGCCGCATCAGAAAGGTGTAAAAGGATTTCAGAGAGGCCAGACAGCGGGTAGACGTGGCAGCTGACTTCCC
The DNA here is from genome assembly GCF_009935845.1 of Pseudoflavonifractor sp. 524-17. Taxonomy (GTDB): domain Bacteria; phylum Bacillota; class Clostridia; order Oscillospirales; family Oscillospiraceae; genus Pseudoflavonifractor_A. The sequence continues at coordinate 69,491 of NZ_QWEK01000015.1, forward strand.
CTGGAGGGAGAGGGCATGGAGGTACTGTTCAACCTGGGCCCGGCACACCTGATCGGCCCAAAACCCTTCCCGCTCCAGCCAGCGCAGAAACTGACGTACATCCCGCAGATAGGAGCTGGCCGTGTTGGCCGCCACCTTCCGCTCCTTGGTCAGATATTGCTCATATGCCTGGTAATACTCCATAGTCCGACTTCCTTTTTCTCTGGAATCACGCGGATAGCTGGATCGTCTGCGCCGCCTGCCGCACCAGGGCGGGAATCAGCGCATATTCCAAAAAAATACACACACACAGCACTGCGGCGCACAGCCCGCAGCGGAAAAAATAGCCCCTGTCGTAAGGGCGGATCCACCGGCCATCCCCCAGTACTCTTGAGGCCAGACAGCGGGAGGCGGTCAATCCTTGGACACCGAGCACAAACAAAACCGGCGTAGCCAATATGCCAGACACACCAAACAGCAGCGCCGCAAGAATCTCTCCCCGCTCCCCAAAGCTCCGCACAAAGGACGCAATGGAGAAAGAGAGTAAAAACCCCCGCACCGCAAACGCCAGCGGGATGCCCAGCAGACCCAGCGTGGTAAATCCAAGACTGAACACCAACAGCGGCCAGCGCACACTATCCCACACCACACCCGCCAGAGGCGGCGCCTGCTCTCCTGCCAAAGATAAAAACTGCCGTAAGTAATCCGCCAAGCTGTCGCCGCCGCTGTCCATCCCCGCAGCCAAGACACATCCCAGCAATCCGCCCCCAAAGAAAGCGGCGGACAATACCGCCAGCGCGGTGGCGGCGCTGCGATCCATCCCCTTGAGGACCCGTTTGATGGGTTTGCGCATTCCGTCTCACCTCAGTCCATTTTATGTCGCCGGACAGGCGTTTAGAATGGACAGGCAAAACAAATTGTAGTTATTCTTATAATATAATCCATACAGCGGTGAATCGCAAGAGCGAACCATGAAAACCAGGAATATTTGTGCATTACGCCAACTTATTATGTAAACAATATTATGTAAATTAAGTGATTGCGACGCCTGGCGGCCAGTTTTTTATTGCTGAAATTAAAAAGATATAGCGGTATACAAACTGTACACCGCTATATCTAGTGTATTGAGTAGGCGCGTTCTTTGATAGCTATTTGTATAACAACAGCGTGTATTCTACTCTGCCATGCCGGCGGCGATGGCCCGCAGGGCGATAGCACACTCCAGGCGCTTGCGCTCCAGCTCACAGCCCACCCGGTGGGGCTGGCGGATATCGTCATTAACCAGCAGATTGGAGGCGCTGCACCCACCGCTGCAATAGAACCGGGCCCAGCAGGTCCGGCATTCCTCTCGGGTATAGATATTCAGTGCGGCAAACTTGCCGGACAGCTCCATATCAAAGGAACCGTCGTCCAGGCTGCCCAGCTTGTACGCATCGTTGCCCACAAACTGGTGGCAGGGGTAGATATCCCCTTCCGGCGTGATGGCCACGTATTCACAGCCGGCCCCACATCCCCGCAGCCGTTTGATCACACAGGGCCCCTGGGCCAGATCCACATTGAAGTGGAAGAAATTGATCTCCAGGTGGTTTCGCAGATACTGAGCCAGGCGCTCATACTCCGCCTCCAGCGCCGGCAGGTCCTCCTCCTGAAGGGCATAGGGGTCCTCCCGCTTCCCCACCACTGGCTCCACGGAGATATTTTTTCCCACCTCCGCCAGCGCCTTCACATCCTCGGCAAAATCGGGGTGGAACCGGGTAAAGGTGCCTCGAAGGTAGTAGTCTTTGGTGCCCCGGCCCTCGATGAGCTTTTTGAATTTGGGCACGATAACGTCGTAGCTCCCCTTCCCGTTTACTGTAGGGCGCAGATCGTCGTTGACTTCCTTCCGGCCGTCCAGAGAGAGAACCGCGTTGGACATCTCCCGGTTGATGTATTCGATGTTCTCATCGTTGAGCAAGATGCCATTAGTGGTAATGGTGAAGCGGAAAGACTTCCCCTTCTCTTTTTCAATGGAGCGGGCGTAGGCCACCGTCTCCTTCACTGTCTCCATAGCCATCAGAGGCTCGCCCCCAAAGAAATCTACCTCAATGTTGCGGCGATGGCCGGACTTTTCCACCACAAAGTCAATGGCCTTCCTTGCCATCTCCACATCCATAGTCATCCGGCGGCCGGTTCCGAAGTCGCCGGTGGAGGCAAAGCAGTACTTGCAGCGTAGGTTGCAGTCGTGGGAGACGTGGAGGCACAGCGCCTTCACCAGCGCAGACTGCTGCATAGAGGCCGCCTTCTCCCGGTCGATGTAGTCGTCCTCTGTAAAGAGCAGGCCCTCATCTGCCAGCCCCCGCAGCTCCTGCCAAGCCTCTTCCAGCGCCCCAGCATTATACTCCCGCAGCTTGTCCCCGATTTCTTTGGGACAGTGTTCCCCCATCGGCGGAACAATATGTTCCAGTAGTCTGCGCGTCATCTTGTCAATCACATGAACGGCGCCGCTGTTTACATCTACGGCGATATGGACCCCCAGGGCCTCAAAGGTATGTACCATGGTTCTCTCATCCTCCAAAAACAGTGTGCTCTTTCCGCTTGCGGGCGGTCAAAGGAAAAAGGGTGGGAAGCCCCACCCTTTCAGTCCATTCCATTGGTTTGCCTCTTTACTTGCAGTTCTCGCACTTCTGATTCGCCACGGTGCAAGAGGTCTTACAGGCGGACTGGCAAGAGGTCTGGCACTCGCCGCAGCCGCCGTGAGCGGCGCTGTTCTTCAACGTCGCGCCGTTGAGCGTCTTGACATGCTTCATTCTTCTGTTCCCTCCCATGTAAGAATAGTGGTAAGAGTATACCACAGCGCCGGAAAAATTTCAATTACTTTCGACGCTTTTTCTTTGGCTTTGCCATCCGGCACAGCAGCCCCGCCGCCGCGCCGCCGCACAGGCATCCCAGAAGCAGTACAAATCCGTTCTCCTGGGGTACCGCCTGAAAGGCCACAACCCCAATGGTGAGCAGCAGCAGGAAGAACACGCCTCCTGTGGCCAATCCCACCGCCAAGGCCCGCACTTGACACTGGCGAACCGCGAATATACCGCCGCAAAAGGCGCCGATGACGCAGGCCGCCACCGTCACCTGTCCCATCCGCTCCTCCGCGATTCGGCCACTGGACACCAGCAGCGACGCGCCGAACAGCAGTACCAGGCTGACTGCAAAGGCCACCATGCCCCCCAGCAGAATTCCGGTGAGATAGCGTACCACCTTTGCGCCCTGCTCCTCTTCCTTTTTCGGCATAAGAAATGCCCTCCCTTCACAAGTTCCTGTTGGAATCTTATGTGGGGAGGGTGTTGGTCATGCCCCGGACGGGGAAAACCCGTCCGGGGCATGACTGTACCAGTCATTGGAATCGCCGGATTTGGGTCCCTATTTCGTGGTCTCACCCGCCTGCTTGCCCTTGCTGGACACGGCCCACTTGGTAAACTCCACCCGCACCCGGTCCGCGCCGGTCTCCAGGACGATGGTCTCCTCCTTGACGGCGCAGATGGTGCCCACAATGCCGCCGATGGTGGTAATCACGTCCCCCACCGCCAACTCGCTGCGCATCTTGTCCATGGCCTTCTTCTTTTTGTTCTCCGGCCGGATCATCAGGAAATAGAATATTGCAATCAGGATGATAAAAGGCACCAACATGCTTATCAGGTCCATGCTCCCGGCTTCCGCGGTCAGCACCAGATTGCCCATACCCATCAAAATAATCTCCTCCAAACCATAAAGTCGTAAGAAGTATTATAAATCACCCCAGCGGGTTTGACAAGCCTTTTTGGCAATTTTTATGCAAGGTGTGCCTACTACAGCCTCCGGTCCAGCGTTTCGCTGTATTCCGCTCGGAACTGGGCGAAGCGTCCCTCCTCCAGAGCGGCGCGGATGCGCGCCATCAAAGTGTTGTAGAAATACAGGTTGTGCAGCACCGCCAAGCGCATGGCCAGCATCTCCCCCGCGGCGAACAGGTGGCGCAGGTACCCCCGGGAGGCCAGCCGGCAGGCGGGACAGCCGCAGGCGGAGTCAATGGGTCCCCCGTCCGTCTTGTACTTCTCGTTTTTGATGTTGATGGACCCCTGCCAGGTGTAGAGCTTCCCGTGGCGGGCGTTGCGGGCGGGCATGACGCAGTCGAAGAAGTCCACCCCCCGGGCCACCGCCTCGATGATGTTGGAGGGGGTGCCCACCCCCATCAGGTAGCGGGGCTTCTCCTTGGGCATATGGGGCTCTACCGCGTCGATGATATCGTACATCACCTGGGTGGGCTCCCCCACCGCCAGACCGCCGATAGCGTACCCGTCGCAGTCAATCTTGGCGGTCTCCCTCATGTGCCAGATCCGCAGATCCTCGTAGGTGGCCCCCTGGTTGATGCCAAAGAGGAGCTGATGGGGATTTATGGTGTCCGGCAGGGCGTTGAGCCGGTCGTGCTCCGCCTTGCACCGCTCCAGCCAGCGCAGGGTGCGCTCGCAGGACTGCTTGGCGTAGTCATACTCCGCCGGATTTTCCACGCACTCGTCAAAGGCCATGGCAATGTCGCTGCCCAGGTTGGACTGGATGCGCATGGACTCCTCCGGCCCCATAAAAATGCGCCGGCCATCGATATGAGAGGCGAAGGTAACCCCATCCTCTTTGATCTTCCGCAGGCCGGACAGGGAAAAGACCTGAAAGCCACCGGAATCGGTCAAAATGGGGCCGTCCCAGCCCATAAACTCGTGCAGCCCCCCCATGGCCCGCACCACATCGTCGCCAGGCCGCAGATGGAGGTGATAGGTGTTGCTCAGCTCCACCTGACAGCCGATCTCCTTCAGGTCCAGGGCGGATACCGCCCCCTTGATGGCTCCCTGAGTGCCCACATTCATAAATACCGGCGTCTGCACTGTGCCGTGGGAGCACTGAAACACACCTCGCCTGGCTTTCCCTTCGATTTTGATTACTTCAAACACGCAAAAACTCCTTCTGTCACTGGTTGGTCTGTTTTCTCCCAAACGGGACAAACAGAAAGGGCACAAAACTGGCCGCTGTTATAGAAATAAGAGGCGAATTTATCAAATTAGCCAGCGCAGCAGCCACAATCGACGTCCAATTCCGAAATCTGGCCAACGTGACGCTGAGTGATACCGGAAAACCCGGCACATACAGCTGCGCCAGGGCCACTGCCAGGTAAATGGAGGAGATGATCCCGGCGGAGACGGCAATTTCCGCCCTGGTCATGGAACGGAAGCACAGCAGCCCCCCTATCAGCAGAATGATCAGAAACACCGCCCCATCGAAAATGGCGCTGCGAACGGGATCAGCATAGAAAAAACCGCCCATATAAACCATGATCATAAAGCTGACCCAGCTTGCGATCACGCAGAAGACCGGCACCCGCCACAGGGTATTCCATCGGATGTTCATTCAGACGGTTCCCTCCTCAAAATCGGCGATCATCATGGCGTCTCCAAAGGAGAAAAACCGGTAGTTCTCACGCACCGCCTCCTCATAGGCGGACAGAACGTGCTCCCGCCCCGCCAGGGCGGACACCAGCATGATCAATGTGGACTGAGGGAGGTGGAAATTGGTGATCAGCCCGTCCAGCACCTTGAAGCGGTAGCCGGGATAGATAAAGATATTGGTCCAGCCGGAGGTCTCCCTCATGGTGCCGTCCTCCGCCGCCCAGCTCTCAATGGTGCGGCAGGAGGTGGTGCCCACGCAGATGACCCTCCCCCCCTCCGCCTTGGTGCGGTTGATGGTGTCTGCGGTCTCCGCCGGGATGGAGCAGAACTCCGAGTGCATCTCGTGGTCGGTGATCTCCTCCTCCTTCACCGGGCGGAAGGTGCCCAAGCCCACGTGGAGGGTGACATAGCACACCCGCACCCCCATGGCCTGGATCTCCGCCAGCAGGTCTTTGGTAAAGTGGAGCCCGGCGGTGGGGGCCGCGGCGGATCCCACCTCTCTGGAGTACACCGTCTGATACCGCTCAGGATCGCGCAGCTCCGCCTTGATATAGGGGGGCAGGGGCATCTTGCCCAGCCGCTCCAGCAGCTCTAAAAAGATCCCCTCATAGCGGAAGCGGACCAGCCGGTTGCCGTTGTCCAGCACCTGCTCCACCTGGGCGGTAAGCAGGCCGTCCCCAAAGGAGAGCGCTGTCCCCGTGCGGATTCTGCGCCCCGGCCGCACCAGGCACTCCCATACCTTCTCCCCCCGATCCGCCAGAAGGAGGACCTCCGCCGCCCCGCCCCCAGGCGTCCGACGACCCAGCAGCCGGGCAGGCAGCACCCGAGAGTCGTTGAGTACCAGGCAGTCCCCCGGCTTTAGCAGCTTGGGCAGATCATAGAAATGCAGGTGCTTCCTGCATCCGGTGTTCTTATCCAGCACCAGCATCCGTGAGGTATCCCGCTGCTCCAATGGGGTCTGGGCAATCAGCTCCTCCGGCAGTTCAAAATCAAAGTCGGCTGTCTTCATCGTCTCTCTATCTCCACTCCTGTAAAGTAAAATTTCAGGATCTGATCATAAGTATAACCGGCCTCCGCCATGGCCATTGCGCCGTACTGGCTCATACCCACATTGTGCCCCCAGCCGCTGCCGCTGACCACATAAGATCCACTTCCGCCAGTAACCGGCGCGGTGGACGGGCTAAGCTGGCTGACGCCGCCGCTGGTGATGACATAGGGAGCGCTGACGCCGCTGAGGGGGTCCACATTCCCATCCCCGTCGATGGCGTACAGGCCGCTGACGCTGTCCATTCTGTCCCCGCCGTTGACATACACGCCGCTGGACACACCGCCTTCGTTGATGGTGAATCGGTTGGAGCGCGTCCCCAGGAGCAGGCGCACATTCTCTTTATAATAGGTCCAGCTCTTCCCTGCCGAATCTGTAAAAGTAACTGCCTTTACATTTCCTGTGGGCGTAGTCTCGCTGATGCGGAAATCCACAATCTCCCCGCACATGACTCCCTTGGCACGCAGCTTGGACGCCAGCTCCTGGGCGGTAAAGGTGACGTTCCAATTATAGTTGGGCACCCTGGACGCCACCACCGCCTCGTAGGGATCGATCTTGCCGATAAGGTAAGGAATGGCGCTGGTCCAGACGTTCTCCGCACTCTCTGAGGCGCCGCCGTTGTGGGAGGAGTATACCGCCTCGACAAGGGCGCCGTTGTAAGTGATATACATTCCCTCACACTCCGCCGCCGCCGCGATGCTATTGCTGGTCAATCTTTCGGTTCCGTGGTAGGCCTGGCAGTGAACCTCGCTGCACACATCAAAATGGCTGGATTTATGCCTGTTATAATTACGGGCCGCATAGGTCCGGGCACAGCAGGCCTGGGCCTTCAGGGCCTCTTTGGGCCAATCGGCTGACATTTCCCAGGTAACAACACAGCGGATATAGTCCTCCATCTCTACGACGTTTACCACCGTAAGATCCCCGCCGCTGATGCGCTCATACCGAAAGCCGCCATAGTATTTGCGGTTCTTGAACCAGGTAACGGGGTCACTGTGCCCTGTCACGTCCGGCATAACCCCCAGATACCCGCTGCTGCCATCAAACTGAAACAGAACATGGGTGCTTCCGGTTTCCACCACGCTGATGCCCCCGGTGCTGGTCCCCACAATCTTGCTTCCTCCCAGCCCCAGACTGGACTGCGCGGCCTGGGCCTCTCCCTGGGTGGCGTAAGCCCCTACCCGCGCCTCAAACTGTCCGTCAATCCACGCCGGGAAGCCTCCGGAATAGGCTGCCGCTGCCCTCTGTGCAGAGGCCATATCCCCAAAGATCCCCAGCTGGATATGATAGCACCCCACAACACCGCTCCCCCCTGGGGAGGCGCTGTAGCTCCCGTTGGAGAGATAGAGGTTTTGGGTTTTGAGCATAGTGATTGCGGTGGACTGGGTCCGCATCAACTCGGTGAACTGGTGGTTGCTGTCAAAATACCCCAGGCGATATCCGCTCCCCTCGCTGTTAAGCAGATTGGCCGCTGGGAGGGCGGAACTGCCGTAGGCCAGTCCCACTTTTACCGCCGGCTCCCCCGGACTGGCGGCGGCCGTATCGCCCATAGGCAGGACAAGCGCCCCCGCCAAACATAGCGCTGTCAGTTTAATCCATCGTCTTTTCATATCTGACTCCTTTGTGCTGCATTCCATGTCGCAATTAGCATCGTCGTCAGTGTCACAATTTACTTTGGAAAAGCGTATTGACACCGTTGGCTTCGTGTGATACTATTTCAATCAATTACAGGATAGAGGTTGCGGTTTTCAAAAGTAGCACGGTGAGGGCTCCGCGGGCCCCAAGATCCGTTTGCAAAAGGGAACGCCGCCGAAGTGGACCCTCCCCCGGAGGTCGGTCCCCTGGGCGCATGGGCGAACAGCCCTGCGACTGTCACCGGCTGCGGGCTGGTGGGGCGCTGTCTGTGTTTGGAATATGGTGGACAGGGGCGTATACCTGCGTCTTTGACATTATAGTACAAAATCAGCCGGTGTGTAAACCCGCTGATTTCTTTTTTTCCTCTCTTTGGACAAACTCTTTTCCTGTAAAAGCGGCATAGAATCCGTATAGCAGAAGTCTAACCCAGGGCCGCTGTGCGGCTGTCTGCGGCGAAACACACCGCACACATGTGAAAAAAATTAAATTTGATTCTTTTCATATGGGTTGACTATAACACAGGAGGTCATTGAAATGGAAAAGTATCGGGTAGGCGTGATTGGCGGCACAGGCATGGTGGGCCAGCGGTTTGTCACATTGATGGAGAACCATCCCTGGTTCCAGCTCACCGCCATCGCGGCCAGCCCCCGCTCTGCGGGAAAGACGTATGAAGAGGCCATCGGCTCCCGCTGGGCCATGGGCACCCCCATGCCGGAGGAGGCTAAGAAGCTGGTGGTCCTCAACGCGGAGACCGACGTGGAGCAGATCGCCTCCATGGTAGACTTTGTCTTTTCCGCTGTGGATATGAAAAAAGAGGAGATCCAGGCCCTGGAGGAGGCGTACGCCAAGCATGAGTGCCCCGTGGTCTCCAATAACTCCGCCCACCGCTGGACGGACGACGTACCCATGGTAGTACCGGAGATCAATCCGGAGCACATCCAGGTCATCCCCGCTCAGCGCAAGCGCCTGGGTACCAGCCGGGGCTTTATTGCCGTCAAGTCCAACTGCTCCCTCCAGAGCTATGTCCCCGCCCTGCACCCCCTGCGGGAGAAATTTGGCCTGAGCAAGGCCTTGGTGTGTACTTATCAGGCCATCTCCGGCGCCGGCAAGACCTTTGACACCTGGCCGGAGATGGTGGACAACGTCATCCCCTACATCGGCGGCGAGGAGGAGAAGAGCGAGCGGGAGCCCCTCAAGCTGTGGGGCAAGGTGGAGAACGGCGTTATCGTCAACGCCTCCTCTCCCGCTATCACCGCCCAGTGCTTCCGGGTAGCCGCCTCCGACGGCCACATGGCTGCCGTCTTTGCCAGCTTTGACAACCGCCCCAGCGAGGAGGCGATCAAAGAGTGCTGGTCCTCCTTCCGCGGCCGCGCTCAAGAGTTGGAGCTTCCCTCCGCTCCCAAGCAGTTCCTCCACTACTTTGACGATCCCGCCCGGCCCCAGACCAAGCCAGACCGGATGACGGAGAACGGCATGGCGGTGTGCCTGGGCCGGCTCCGTCCCGATACCCAGTACGATTATAAGTTTGTCTGCCTGTCCCACAACACCCTCCGCGGCGCGGCGGGCGGCGCGGTCCTTCTGGCCGAGCTGCTGTGCGCTGAGGGCTATATTACAAGGAGGTAGTCCATGTCTAGACAGCCTATTTTTACCGGCGCCTGCACTGCCATTGTCACCCCCTTCAGCGACAGCGGCGCCATCAACTACGATGCTTTCGGCCGGCTGATTGACGAGCAGATTCAGCGGGGCATTGATGCCATCTGTGTCTGCGGCACCACCGGCGAGAGCGCTACCATGTCCATTCGGGAGCACGTGGCCGCTGTAGAGTTCTGCGTCAAGCGCGTGAACCACCGGGTCAAGGTCATCGCCGGCGCTGGCAGCAACGACACCTCTGCCGCAGTGTACCTCTCCCAGCACGCCCAGGATTCCGGCGCCGACGCCCTGCTCCACGTAACGCCCTATTACAACAAGGCCACCCAGGCCGGCCTCATCAAGCACTATGAGTACATCGCCGACCGTGTGGAGCTGCCCATTATCCTGTACAATGTCCCCAGCCGCACCGGCGTCTCCTTTACCGCTGAGACCTATAAAGTTCTGTCCCAGAACCCCAAAATCAACGGCGTGAAAGAGGCCAGCGGAAATTTCTCCCTTCTGGCTCATACCCGCTATCTGTGCAGTGACGATTTCTACGTCTGGTCCGGCAACGACGACCAAGTGGTTCCCATGATGGCCCTGGGCGCCAAGGGGGTTATCTCGGTGGCCTCCAACTTGGTACCGGAGGTCATGGTAAAGATGAGCCACCTGTGCCTGGAAAATAATTTTGAAGCCGCTTCCAAGATCCAGATTGACTATATGGACCTCATTGACGCCCTCTTCATTGAGGTCAACCCCATTCCCATCAAAGCAGCCATGAATCTGGCCGGTTACCAGGCAGGTGGCCTTCGTCTGCCTCTGTGCGATATCTCTGACAGCCATCTGGATACCCTCAAGGCCGCTATGGCACGGATGAAGCTGCTCCCCTGACCGGCAGAGGAGGACGTTGAATATGGTTAAGATTCTGATTTCCGGCTGCAACGGCCATATGGGCCGGGTGGTGGCCGACATCTGCGCCGCAGAGGCGGACATTGAGGTGGTTGGCGGGTTTGACCTTCTGGGGCAGAGCGGCCAGGACTTCCCCGTCTGGTCCGCCCCTAACGCCTGCACCGTTGCGGCAGATGCCGTGATTGATTTCTCCTCCCCCGCCGCCTTGGATGGCCTTCTGGAGTTTGGAAAGAGCCGTCCCATCCCTCTGGTCTTGGCCACCACCGGCTATACCCAGGAGCAGCTGGACCAGATAGACGCTGCCGCCCAAAGCATCCCTATTTTCCGCTCCGCCAACATGTCTCTGGGCATCAATGTCCTGTTGGATCTGGTGCGCCGGGCTGCCGCTGTCCTGGGGGAGCGATTTGACATTGAAATTGTGGAGCGCCACCACAACCGCAAGGTAGACGCTCCCAGCGGCACCGCCCTGATGATTGCCGGCGCCGCAGCCTCCGCCCTTCCCTATCAGGCGGAATACGTTTATGACCGGCACACCGTCCGCCAGCGGCGGGGCTCTCGGGAGATCGGCATCTCTGCCGTCCGAGGCGGCAATATTGTGGGCGACCACGAGATTATCTTCGCCGGACGGGATGAGGTCATCGAGCTGCGTCACTCCGCCATGGGCCGGGAGGTTTTTGCTTCCGGCGCGGTGCGGGCCGCCCGCTTTCTTACCACTGTCTCCAAGCCGGGACTCTACTCCATGTCCGACCTGGTAGCTGAGATCAAATAGCGCTAATCAGCCCCCAGCCCTGCGCAAATGTGCAGGGCTGGGGGCTGTTCTACTCCTCTTTTATCCCCCTGGATACTGCTCTGTCTCCGTTTTATGCTCTGCGGCTCCCTCTATGCCACGGCTGGTCAGCCGGTTGTGGACCCACTCCCCGACCAGAGAGTAGATCACGGCGAAGGTAGGCACACCCAGCAGCATCCCGGGAAAACCAAATAGTCCGCCTCCCACTACAATGGACACCAGCACCCAGAAAGCAGAAATCCCAGTGCTGTTGCCCAAAATCTTGGGGCCAAGAATGTTGCCGTCAAACTGCTGAAGAGCCAGCACCAACGCGGCGAAACGCAGTGCCTGCCAGGGGTCTACAATCAGCAGAATCAAGATGCAGGGCACCGCCCCCACGATGGGGCCGAAGAAGGGGATAATATTGGTCACACCGATGACCACGCCGATAAGTACCGGAAATTCAATGCGCAGCACACTGGTCAGGACGAAACACAGCACACCCATAATGGCGCTGTCCAGAATTTTGCCATTGATGAAGCCGGAGAAAATGTCGTTGGCCCGGCTGCACACACTAATAAACCGGTTGGCCTTTCCCGTGGGAAGTATGGAGTAAACAAGCTCCTTGCACTGCCGGCTCAGGCTGTTCTTGTCCAGGAGCATGTAGATGGAGGAGATAACAACCGTAATGGCAGAAATCACCGCGGACACCACCCCGCTGCCCAGCGCCACCCCCATGCTGAGGATGTGTGGGATAGCCTTGGAGGCCAAATCGGATACTTTGCTCATGATATCCGAGTAGGAAGCCATAAACTGGTCCAGAAAGCTGTTGATCATCGCCTGATCAATGTTAAACTCTCTGGAGACCTGCTGCAGCAGGCTGTTCAGATTTAGGAAAAAGCCCTGGATGATCCAGTATAGAGACACTACGCTTTTGGCCACTTGGGGCAGGATCAGCATCACCAGGATGGCCAGCAGCGCGATGAACAGTACATAGACCACCAGCACTGCCAGCCCCCGGCGGCATTTGAGCTTGGTGAAAACCTTATGCTCAAAGAAATTTGTGGGCCCGTTGAGTAGGTAGGCAATGGCAAACCCAACAATAAATGGCATGAGCACCTTTAAAATCGTAGATACAACTCTGCGCACAATACCGAAGTGGGTGAACACCAGGTAGAATGTGATCGCAATCAGCAGCACCAGCAGGCTGGAGACCGAACGCTCATCCAGGATAAACCACTTTTTTTTCTTCACGTAATTCCCTGCCTTTCCATCGCGCTATGGCCGTATGGTAATTTTATTGTAGCACGGCAAATTGCGCGGCACAAGTGCCCTTTGGAAAAAACAGCCCGGCGGTTACAGAGAGACTCTGTGGTATACCTTTTTTCCCTTCTTGATCTCAATGCCTTCTCCCTGGAGCTGCTGAGCAGTGAAGGCGGTGTCTACGCTGGAAATTTTTTCGCCGTTGACACTTACGCCCCCCTGCTCAATCAAACGGCGGGCCTCCTTTTTGGAGGGTACCAGACCGCATTTGAGCATCAAGTCCAGGATACCAATGCTCCCATCGGTGAGCTCCTCCCCAGTCAGCGTGGTGGAGGGCATGTTGCTCTTGTCGCTGCCCCCGGCGAAGAGGGCCTGGGCCGCGCTCTGGGCCTTGGCGGCCTCCTCCTCCCCGTGGATCAGCTTGGTCAACTCAAACGCCAGAATTTCTTTGGCGGTATTGAGCTGGGCGCCCTCCCACCGGTCCATCTCGTCAATCTGCTCCAGAGGCAGGAAGGTAAGCATCCGCAGACACTTGAGCACGTCCGCATCATCCACGTTGCGCCAGTACTGGTAGAAATCGTAGGGGGAGGTCTTTTCCGGATCCAGCCACACTGCTCCAGCCTGGGTCTTACCCATCTTCTTCCCCTCGGAGGTGAGGAGCAGGGTAATGGTCATGGCGTAGGCATCCTTACCCAGCTTGCGGCGGATGAGTTCGGTGCCTCCCAGCATATTGGACCACTGGTCGTCGCCGCCGCACTGCATATTGCAGCCTACGGTCTGGAACATATGGTAGAAGTCGTAGGACTGCATAATCATATAGTTGAACTCCAGGAAGGACAGCCCCTTCTCCATACGCTGCTTGTAACACTCCGCCCGCAGCATATTGTTCACGGAGAAGCAGGCCCCCACTTCCCGCAGCAGCTCAATATAGTTCAGCTGGGTCAGCCAGTCAGCATTGTTGAGCATCAGGGCCTTCCCCTCGGAGAAGTCGATGAACCTGCTCATCTGCTCTTTGAAGCGCTCACAGTTGTGCTGGATGGTCTCTACTGTCATCATGGAGCGCATATCGGTGCGTCCGGAGGGGTCGCCCACCATACTGGTGCCGCCGCCGATAAGGGCGATGGGCCGGTTGCCTGCCATCTGGAGGCGCTTCATCAAACACAGTGCCATAAAGTGGCCCACGTGCAGGGAGTCCGCTGTGGGATCAAAGCCAATATAAAAGGTGGCCTTGCCGTTGTTGATGAGCTCCTTGATCTCCTCCTCATCGGTGACCTGGGCAATCAGGCCGCGGGCTTTCAGTTCGTCATAGATCGTCATTGAATCGTCTCCTTATCTCTTCATTTTCTCTATGCCTCGTTCAATTTTCATCAGGAAACCGTTTCTCTTTCCTGACCAGTCCTGGCACGGATCACATTATAGCCCACCACGCCGCCGATGACAATCACCGCTCCTACCATGGCCAGGGGATCCACCGCCTCATGGTAGAATACCGCCACCAGAATAGGGTTGAGCACTGGTTCAATCCCGGACACCAGACTGGCGGTCACTGGCGGAGTGGTCTTCAGTCCGATGGTCAGCAGAACATAGGCCAGCCCCACCTGGAAAGCGCCCAAAACCACCAGACTGGTGAGGGCGGTGGGGGTGAATTCCGTCTCAAACAGCAGAAATGGCGCCCCGGTAACCGCGCTGATCACGTCCCCCCAGAACACCGACGAAATGGGGTCGCACCCCGGCATGTCCTGAAGCAGAAATACCCCCGCGTAGCTCAGTCCGGACAGCAGGGCAAGACAGTTGCCCGCCATGTCCCCGGTCTCCAGACTCTCCACAAAAAAGCACAGCACCCCCAGAAATACCACGGCGCACGCCCCGATATCCAGCTTTCCCGGCCGCTTTTTCCAAAACAGGACAGAGAGCAGAATCACAAAAATAGGGGCGGTGAACTGGAGTACAATGACGTTAGCCGCCGTGGTCAGTTTGTTGGCAATGGTAAAGAGAATATTGGTGCCGTAGATACAGATTGCCCCCAACAGCACTCCACGGTTCATCTGGGGCCGGTGGCGGGTGGCGATGAGATAGCCCCCCACTACCATCAGCGCCACCACATTCCGTCCGCCGTTGATGGCCATGCCGCTCCATGGGATCAGCTTGATGCACAGGCCGCCGATGCTGTACAGGGCCGCAGCCAGAAAGACACATAAAGTTCCCCGCTGCCGCTCCCACTTTTCTGTCAATCAAACTACCTCCTCCAGGCGACACCTATAAAAAAACGTCCTCTGTCCATTTGGACAGAGGACGTAAAACTACGTGGTACCACCTCTGGTTCATCCCCGTCTTACGGCGGGAACCTCAGGCCGTGCCGGCACACGGCGGCGCGATAACGGGCGCACCCGGCCCACCCTACTGCAACTCGGTTCAGGCGGCCGCTCCAAGGGGTATTCGCACTTCGCCGCCTCTCCCCCTTTCACCAGGCTGGGGGCTCTCTGAGCAGGCGGACAGAAAGCTACTTTTCCTTCTCTCAGCGTTGTTCGTAAGAGGGATTCTAGCACATGCAGGCAATCTTGTCAACCAAAAAATCCGCCCGCTTCTTTTTCACTAAAGGGAACTGTGCCGGTAGCGCTCTCCGCCGGAGAGCAGCTCGTCCGCGCCGGCCAGGATGGCGGGCGTGATATGTTCCCCGCCGGTCAGGCGGGCCAGCTCCTCCACCCGGCGCTGACGGCTAAGCCGTTCAACGTCTGTAAAGGTTCTTCCCTTTCGCTCCCCCTTAACCACAGAAAAATGGATATCCGCCATAGCGGCGATCTGGGGCAGATGGGTGACGCACAGCACCTGCCTGCCGTGAGCCACGTCCGCCATCTTCTCCGCCACCTTCTGGGCGGCGCGGCCGGACACACCGGTGTCCACCTCGTCGAAGATCAAGGTGCTCACCTGATCGTTCTCCGCCAGCACGTTTTTCAGCGCCAGCATAATCCGGGCCAGCTCACCGCCAGAGGCAATGCGCTGAATGGGCTTCAAGTCCTCCCCCACGTTGGCGGACATAAGGAACTGCACCTCGTCCATGCCGGTCTCGTCCATGGCCAGCTCACCGCCCTTGGGCTTAAACTCTGCCTGGAAGCGGACCTTGGGCATATCAAGCTGCTTCAGCTCCGACTGAATCCGCTTTTGCAGGGCTTCCCCCGCCTGCCGCCGGGCCGCGGAGAGCCGCTCCCCCTGGGCTCTGGCCTCCTCCAATGCGGCTGCACACTGCTTTTCCAGCTTGGCGATAGTATCGCTGGAGTAGGCAATCTCGTCCAGCTCCCCCCGGCACTTGTCCAAGTAATCCAGCATCTCCTCCACAGTGGAGCCGTACTTTTTTTTCAGCCGGTAGAGCACGTCCAGCCGGCTCTCGATCTCATCCAGCTCCCCGGGCTCGAAGTCAAACTGCTCTCGCAGATCCCGCACCGCCTCCGCCGCGTCATCCGCTAGGGCGGACAGCTCCGCCAAGCGGTCGGACACGGTAGAGATGGCGTCGCTCATCCCCGCCACGGCGGACAGAGCCCCCTGAGCGTCTGCGGCTAGGGCGGCGGCGCCCGCCCGATCCTCGTCCCCAGACAGAGCGAAATGGGCCTCCTCCACCGCCCGAATCAGCTTTTCCCCATTGCGCAGCAGGGTACGGCGCTGAGTGAGGCTCTCTTCCTCCCCCGGCTCCAGCTTGGCCCGCTCCAGCTCCTCAATTTGGAATTGGAGGCTGTCAATCCGGCGGGATTTCTCCGCGTCGTCCATCTGAAGGGCGCTGATCTGCCGCTTCAGGTCGCTGAGCTTTTGATACGCGGCCTGAAACTTCTCCCGCAGGGGACCGGTCTCCCCAAAGCTGTCCAGATAGTCCAGATGACAGCTCTCGTCCAGCAGCTGCTGGCCGTCGTGCTGGCCGTGGATATTCACCAGCTGACGGCCCAGCGCCCGGAGCTGGCCCACATTGACCAGGCGGCCGTTGACGCGGCAGATGTTTTTTCCGTCCGCCTGGATCTCCCGGCGGATGAGGAGAACCCCGTCCTCCCCCTGCTCTACCCCGTTGTCCTGAAACCAGTCCAAGGAGGGCACGTCAATAAACTGCGCCTCTACCTGGGCGGACTTCGCCCCGGTGCGGATCAAATCCCGGCTGGTCCGTCCGCCGATGATGGCGCCTATGGCGTCAATCACAATGGACTTGCCGGCGCCGGTCTCGCCGGTCAACACGTTGAACCCGGCGTCAAATTGGATATCCGCCGACTCAATGACGGCGATCTGCTCAATATGGAGAAATGAGAGCATAATTACCTCCCAGAAACGAAGGGATTACTTTAACATTTTATGGATTTCCTCACAGAAATCTACAGCGGCCTCGTTGGAGCGCATAATGAGAATGGCGGTATCATCTCCTGCCAGACTGCCCACCAGATCGGAAATCTCCATTCCGTCAATGGCCGCGCCCGCCGCGGGGGCCAGCCCCGGCATGGTGCGCAGCACCACAATATTTTGGGCCCAGTCAAAAGAGGTGACGCTCTCTTTGAAAATAGTACGCAGCCGGCCGGCCAGATTCATGGACACCTTGTGCTCCGACACCGCATAGCGGTAGTAGCCGTACCCCGTCAGCTCCTTGACCAGGTGCAGCTCTTTGATATCCCGGGAAATGGTGGCCTGGGTGGACTGGACCCCCCGCCGGCTCAGCTCAGCAAGCAGCTGATCCTGGGTCTCCACATCCTGCTCCTTGATGATGCGCAGGATTTCCTGCTGTCGTTTGGCTTTCATACAAACCTCCCATGCCTGATCCCGGGCTGCCCTACATCCGCCCCAGCTTCTGTGTCATAATCTCATAAAAGCTCCGGCCCGTCAGACGGACCAGGTGTGTCTTTGTCTCAGACTGCCGTATGTTCATCGCATCCCCGCCGCACAGCCGGAACGCCTTGCCGCCATCTACCGAGAGATACGCGGTTTTGCGGCTCATGGAGCGCATCCGCACCGACACCGTCCTGCGGTGATCCAGCACAAAAGCCCTAGCGTTGACTACATGGGGACAGATGGGGGTGACGATGATATTCTCCGCTGTAGGCTCCACAATGGGCCCCCCCGCCGACATGGAGTAGGCAGTGGATCCGGTGGGGGTACTGATGATAACGCCGTCGCCAGAGAAAGCGGTAATGGGCACCTTGTCGCTCTTTACCTCAATTTCCACCACCCGGGCCACCGCCCCTTTGGTGATCACCGCATCGTTAAGGGCCAGATCCGAGTAGACCGTCCGGCCCTCCCGGCGCACCTCTACCGACAGCATCATACGGGACTCCACCGTATACTTCCCCACTGCCAGCTTGGACAGCAGGGGCAGCTCACTCTGCTCCACCTCAGCCATAAAGCCCACACTGCCCAGATTCACACCCAAAATGGGGATTCCATAGGAGTTGGCGTCCTTAGCGGCGTGGAGGATGGTGCCGTCCCCGCCAAAGCAGACGAGAATATCCGCATCCCGCAGTTCCTCGTGCATATCGCAGCAGGAGACCTGCTTGGGAAATTTGAGATCGCTTCCCTCTACGGAGAAGGGCAGACAGATCTTGGTCTCTACCCCCGCATTGTTCAGGATCCGCGCCGCCGCCTGGGCCACCTTCAGGCCCTTATCCCGAAACGGATTGGGGCTCAATACGATTTTCACCCTCCGCTCGCCTCCAACGTCTGATGAGATTCGGCCACCAAAGTCTTTAAGTCACCGGTCCACGCCGCCGCCTTGTCTGCCCATAGGTAACCCAAGTATTCAATGTTTCCCTCTGGCCCCTTGATGGGGGAAAAGGTCATATCCCTCACGGTAAATCCAGCCTGGGTGGCGTGATCCAGAAAATGCTCCAGCACCTCTAGGTGGACCTTTGGGTCCCGGACCACCCCGTTTTTCCCAACCTTCTCCCGGCCGGCCTCAAACTGGGGTTTCACCAAGCAGACCACCTGGCCGTCCCCCCGCATCACCCCCCGCAGCGCAGGGAGAATCAGCCGCAGAGAGATGAAGGACACATCCACCGACGCAAAATTCAGCTCATCCGGGATCTGTTCATGGGTGAGATAGCGGGCATTGGTCCGCTCCAGGGGCACCACCCGGGGGTCGCTGCGGATTTTCCAGTCCAGCTTGCCGTAACCAGTGTCCACCGCATACACCTTAGCCGCCCCGTTTTGGAGCATACAGTCGGAAAATCCCCCTGTGGATGCCCCGATATCCCCGCAGATCTTGCCCTCCAGACAGACCAGGAAGACCTTCATGGCCTTTTCCAGCTTCAAGCCTCCCCGGCTCACATAGGGGATGGCCTTGCCACGCACCTCAATAGCAGCGTCCTCCGCCACCGCGGCGCCCGATTTGTCCACCCGCTGGCCGTTGACAAAGACCAGACCACTCATAATGGTGGCCTGGGCCTTCTGGCGGCTTTCAAAATATCCCTGCTCAGTGAGCAGGACATCCAACCGTTTTTTAGCCACGTCTTACCATCTCCTCCGCCCGGCTGGCCAGCTGCTCTGGGCTCAGGCCGCACAGCGCATAGAGCTGCAGGGCCGTCCCATGGGGAATAAACCGATTCCCCATGTTCTGTAAAGTAATTTCCCTTACCGGTATCCTCTGGCAGAGCAAATCTGCGGCCAAGCGCTGCCCCACACTGTTAGATGCCACAGTCTCTTCCGCCACCAGAAGGCGACCGGTCCGTTTTACAGACTCCGCCACCGCCGTACTGTCCAAAGGTGTAATGTATCCTAACTTTACAACCTCTGCGGAGATACCTTTTTCCGCCAACCGGTCCGCCGTTTCCAGCAGATAGTTCAGAAAAATACCGTACCCAGTCAATGTGATATCCTCTCCTGGGCGTATTACCAAGTTTTTCACACCGGCGTCCCCCTGATATCTGCCCTCTCCCCCCCTGGGGTAGCGAATGGCCACCGGGCCGTCACAGGCAAACAGGGCGTGGCGCAGCATGGTCCCCACCTCCGCAAAGCTGGCGGGACAGAATACCTTCATCCCCGGGATCGTATCCAGAAAGGCGGCGTCGAAGGCCCCATGGTGCGTCTCTCCGTCCGCCCCTACCAACCCGGCCCGGTCCACGCCGAATACCACATGGAGATCCTGTATCCCCACATCGTGGACCAACATATCGTAAGTCCGCTGCAAAAAGGAGGCGTACACCGCAAAGACCGGAAGCATCCCCTGCTTGGCCAGCCCCGCCGCCATGGCCGTGGCGTGGCCCTCGGCAATGCCCACATCAAAGGACCGGTCGGGGTAACGCTGAAAAAACTCCGACAGCCCAGTCCCCGGCACCATGGCCGCGCTGATGGCGCACACCCGCCGGTCCTCCGCCGCCAGGGTACACATGGCCGCCCCGAATGCGTCGGAGAAGTCCGCCCCGGCGGGCTGGAGAGGCGCTCCAGTGTCAATACAAAACCGGCTCACCCCGTGGAACTGGTCGGGATTGCGCTCCGCTGGGGGATATCCCTTCCCCTTCACCGTTCGAATGTGAAGCAGTACCGGCCCGCTGAGATTCTTGGCATACTGAAGCATCCGGGTCAGCCGCTTTACATCGTGTCCATCCACCGGACCCAGATAGGTAAAACCCATGTCCTCAAACATGCTGCACGGCAGCAGCGTACCCTTGATGGCGTTTTTCAGCTTGTGGGTCACCCGGTAGACATGCCGCCCCCCAGGCAGGACGGCCATAGCCTTCTGATAGCTCTTTTTGAAGTGTAGGTACTGGGGCTTCAGCCGCTGGCGGGCCAGATGCTCCGCCACGCCCCCGACGTTTTTGGTAATGGACATGCCGTTGTCATTGAGAATGACAATCATAGGCTCCTTGCTGTTTCCCGCGTCGGACAGGCCCTCGTAGGCCAGTCCGCCGGTGAGTGCGCCGTCGCCGATGAGGGCCAGGATGTGGTAGTCCTCCCCCATCCGGGTTCGGGCCCGGGCCATTCCCACTGCCACAGACACGGAGTTGGAGGCGTGGCCCGCTACAAAAGCATCGTGGACACTCTCTGACGGCTTGGGAAAGCCTGCCAGACCGCCGAACTGCCGCAGCGTCTCCATCTGCTCCCGACGGCCAGTGAGCATTTTATGGATATAGCACTGGTGTCCCACGTCGAAGACCACCCGGTCCCGGCTGGTATCGAACACCCGGTGAATGGCCACGGTAATCTCCACCGCCCCCAGATTGGAGCCCAAATGCCCCCCGGTGCGGGACACTGTGTGGAGCAGCTCGGAACGCAGGCGGCCGCACAGCAGCTCCGCCTCGCGGTCTGTCATTGTATGCAGATCGGGAAAAGTTTCCTCCATGGTAATGATATCAACGCCTCCATCTCCCAAAAGCTTCTTCTGCGAAACAGCCGGGCAGTTCCGCCCACGCCCTCAGCGCTTGAGCAGATACATGCCGCCCACGCCCACGACTACCCCCAGAAGACCGCCCATCAGCACCTGAAACGGGGTATGCCCCAGCAGCTCCTTCAGCTCTTTGCCGAAAAACTCCGGGCGCATTTCCTTCCAGTGGTCCATGATATAGTTGAGTATCTTCGCCTGCTCTCCCGCCGCCCGTCGGACATTGGAGGCGTCATACATCACCACAATGGCCACTACCGCCGCAATGGCAAAGCTCACAGAGCCAAATCCCTGCATCATCCCAACCGCGCCGGCGCAGGCGCTGACAAAGGCGGAGTGGGAGCTGGGCATCCCGCCGCTGGACAAAATGTGCCGCCAATCCCAGCGGTGCTTGGTAATGAGCACCAGCATCACCTTTAAAATCTGAGCCAGAGCCCAGGCCAAGATGGACAGATTCAAAATAATATTGCCTGTGAGTACGTCTGTTACGTTCATAGCCGCCTCCCGCCCGTCAGTTTTTCCGCGCCTCCAGGGCGTCGGCCAGCCAACATAAAAATCCCGGGTCCTCAAAGCCGCTCAGGGCTTCCTTCGCGCCGCGGGTGAGCTCTGCCACCCGCTCCCGGCAGTCGTCCAGGCCCTTGAGGGTGACGAAAGTGGTCTTTTCGTTCTCCGCGTCAGAACCGATGGGTTTTCCCAGCACCGTCTCCTCTCCCTCCACGTCCAGCATGTCATCCCTGATCTGGAAGGCTAGGCCTAGGCACTGGGCGTACTGGCGCACCGCGGCCCGCTCCTCCGCGCCGCCGCCGGCCAGGATGCAGCCCATCTCCGCCGCCGCGCAGATCAGCGCCCCGGTCTTCAGCGCCTGGAGCTCCTCTACCTCGGCAAGGGAGAGGGCGTACCCTTCCCCCGCGATATCCAGCGCCTGACCGCCCGCCATTCCAGCCGCCCCAGCGGCCTTGGCCAGGCAGGACGCCGCAGACAGTGCCTGCGCTGGGGATACTCCCTCCACCGGCTCCAGCACCGTCTCAAAGGCCGCTGTCAGCAGGGCGTCTCCCGCCAGCACCGCCGTGGCCTCGCCAAAGACCTTATGGTTTGTGGGCCGGCCCCGGCGGAGATCATCGTCATCCATACAGGGCAGATCGTCGTGAATCAGAGAGTAGGTGTGGAGCATCTCCACCCCGCAGGCGAAGGGCAGGGCCCGCAGAACATCACCCCCGCACATGCGGCAGCTCTCCAGCAGCAGGATAGGCCGCAGGCGCTTCCCACCGGCCACCAGGCTGTACCTCATGGCGTCGTACAGATCCGCCCGGGAGGCGCGGCCGTCAAAGCAGTGCCGGAGCCAGTCCTCCACCGCCTGCCGGTCTTCTTCCATCCGTTCCTCAAAAGTCATACCGTCTGCTCCTTCTCCATGGGCGTCTCCACCGGTTTTCCGTCGGGACCGGCGGTCAGCTTGCACACCTTCTGCTCCGCCTTGTCCAGCAGGGCAGTACATTTTTTCATCAAAGCCGCCCCCTCTTCAAACAGCGCCATAGACTCCTCCAGAGAGGTCTCCCCCTGCTCCATCTGCCGGACGACCTCTTCCAGCCGGCTGGCGGCCTGTTCAAAGCTCATCTTCTTTTCTGCCATTACTGCGCTCCTTCTGCGTTATGAGACGCCTGACTGCCAGACTCCGCCCGGCAGGATATGGCGCCGTCTGTCAGCCGGAGCCGGATCTCCTCCCCCGGCAACACGTCTGTCTTGGATTTTATCACACCCCGGCGGGTGCTGGCAATGGCGTAGCCCCGGCCCAGCACCTTCAAGGGGCTCATCGCGTCCAGCCCGGCGGCGAGGCGGGCCAGCCGCTCCCGCTGGGCGCTCAGCCCGCCAGCCAGTCCTCTTTGCAGCTTCTCCCCCTGAAGGGCCAGCCACATCCGCCGATCCTCAATGGGCGCCATGGGGATTTGCAGCACCCGCCGCTCCCCCAGCGCGGTCAGCCGGCCCCTGGCCCGCTCCAGCCGCTGAAGCATACTGTGCTCCATGCGCCGCTCCAGCTGGAAGAGCGCGGCACAGACCTCCTCCTGATGAGGAACGGCCAGCTCCGCCCCGTTGGACGGAGTGGAGGCCCGGAGATCCGCCACATAGTCGGCGATGGTCACATCCGGCTCGTGGCCCACGGCAGAGATCACCGGAATTTGGGAGGCGTAGATGCTCCGGGCCACTTCCTCGTCGTTAAAGGCCCACAGATCCTCCATAGAGCCGCCCCCCCGGCCGGTGATGATAAGGTCGGCCAGGGCATACCGGTTCACCCAATCCAGGGCGGCGCACAGCTCCCCCGGCGCCTCCACGCCCTGGACCCGCACCGGCACCACCGAAATCTGGGCCATGGGCCACCGGGCCCCTAAAATGCGGATCATATCCCACACCGCCGCTCCGGCAGAGGAGGTAATCAACGCAATCCGCTGGGGGAACTTGGGAATTGGTTTTTTGTGGGCGGGGTCAAACAGTCCCTCCCGGTACAGCTTGTCCCGGCACTGCTCAAAAGCCAAGTGGAGCTCTCCCATCCCGTCTGGGGTCAGGTTGGAGCAGTAGAGCTGATACTGCCCGTCCCGAGGGAACACTGTGATCCGGCCAAAGGCAATCACACGCATCCCGTTCTGGGGGCGGAAGCGGATCTTCCCCGCCTCCCGGCGGAAAAGGACACACCGCAGGCTTCCCTCCTCGTCCTTCAGGGAGAAATAGTGGTGCCCAGAGGGATACGCCTTATAGTTGGAGATCTCCCCCCGGATCAATACGTTGGCGAGAATCCTGTCCCCATCCAGAAGGCTTTTGATATACTGGTTCACCTGGGTGACGGAATAGACGGAATGCTCGTTCATCTCTGTCCCCCTCCGTCCGCCAGGCGGCTGGCCAGAATGGCCACGCCCATAGCGTTGTCCGACGCGTATTGGGGCTGCGCAAACACCGCCTGGCAGGACTGAGTCAGTACCTGCCGCAGGCGGCGGTTGGAGGCTACTCCGCCGGAACAGAGCACCGGCAGACCGGGATATTCCCGCTGGGCCGCAGCCGTGGCCCGGCGCACCACGTCGGATATGGTATTGAGCACAAAGGCGGCGACGTCTGCCCCCTCCCGCCCCTTGGCCGCCATGGCGGCGCTTTTGTTCTCCATGCCAGACAGAGAAAAGGTAAACCGATCCGTCAGCTTCACCGGAAAGCACTCCTCGCTCCTACTACAGCCCGCCAGCTCATCCACCGCCTTTCCCGCAGGAAAGCTCAGGCCGAGGGCCGCACCGGTGCGGTCAATCAGCTGCCCGGCAGAGATATCACTG
Source organism: Pseudoflavonifractor sp. 524-17 (assembly GCF_009935845.1). Lineage (GTDB taxonomy): Bacteria > Bacillota > Clostridia > Oscillospirales > Oscillospiraceae > Pseudoflavonifractor_A. The sequence continues at coordinate 93,801 of NZ_QWEK01000015.1, forward strand.
GTTCCGCCGATTTTGCGCGCGGCGACATTAACGCCCTCCGGCTCCACATAGAGCAGCTCGGTGGTGCCGCCGGACAGGTGCCAGGCCAGAAAGGGCCGGTCCAGCAGGTCCATCCGCTCCCCAGACCAAGCCGCAGCGGCGATATGCCCTTGCTGGTGACTGACGGAGAAAAAGGGGACGCCCAGGGTGTCCGCCACACTGCGCCCCTGGCTCTCCCCCACCAGAAAACAGGGCATGTAGGAGCCCTCTACAGCCCTGGGCCGGGTGCTGGCCGCCACCGCCCGGATCTCACCCAGCTCTCCCGCTTCCCGCAGCTTGGCAAAGAGCTCCGGCAGGCGCTTTACATGCTGAAAGAGGGCCTCGCTCTGGCGCAGGCCCAGGGCCCCCGCCGGTACGTCTAGAAGCCGGCCCGCATTCCTCCCCCGGCTCCCGTCAAACACGGCCACCGAAGTGTTATAGTTGCTGGTATCCAGACCTAGGCACACCCCGGCGCTCATGGTTCCTCCTGCTCCGGCGCAGCCGCTTCCGGCTGGCCTACCGGGTCGGGGGGGCACTCGCTGCGCACAAAGGAACCCAGAATGCCATTGACGAAGGACACCACCTCCGGCGCCTCATACCGCTTCGTCAGCTCTACCGCCTCATTGATGGCCGCAGCGTTGGGAATATCCTGCATATACAGGATCTCATACATGGCCACCCGCATAATGGACACCGCTACCTTAGGAATGCGGCTGAACTTCCAGCCGATGGCGTAACGGGAGATGTACTCATCCAGCTCCGGACAGTGGGCGTAGACCCCCCGGACCAATGTACAGATATATGTGCGCTGCTTTTCGTTGGGAAATTCGGCGTAAAGTGGCTCTTCTTCTCCAATCAGCTCAAAGATAGGCCGGGTGAGCATGTGCTCCAGCAGCTCCTCCGCTGTCTCATTGGCGAAGCCCAGCTCAAAGGAAAAATGGACCGCGATCTCCCGGGCATTGGTACGTGTCATTTTCGTTCCTCCCATCCGGACCGGGGGACCCGGTCGTTCTCTTTCTCTCGGGGGCCGGACCATGCCCGGAGCTGCTCCCCTTTTCTTTCCATTCCACAGATATCACTCATTATACACAGGAATATACAAAAAGAAAACCCCCAGTTTTCTTTCCATTTTTTCAAAATAAGGGGCGCTGGCTAAAACTCCGTCGATTTCACCAAAAGAGATTGAATTGGCTGAATCACTGTGGTAAAATTCAAAAAACAATCTACAAAAAGGTTTGCGGGAGAGGGGGGGCTCTCTAATATGGATGCAGAGCATTTAAGGGCCATCTGGCAGCAGGAGGAGGACACGGCGCACATTCACGGCTGGGATTTTTCCCATATTTACGGCCGGTACGAGGAGGAGGCCGACCTGCCGTGGTGCTATAAGGAGGTGGTCCGGCAGTACCGACGCAGCGTCCAGGAGCTCCTGGACTACGACACCGGCGGCGGAGAATTTTTGCTGTCCCTGGGCCACCCCTATGATAAGACCTCCGCCACAGAGGGATATCCCCCCAACGTCAAATTGTGCCAGAAGACTCTTTTGCCTCTGGGTATCCGGTTCAGAGCGTGCAGCGATCCCAGCCATATTCCCTTTGAAGACCAGTCCTTCGACCTGATTTTAAACCGGCACGGCAGCTTTGACCCGGCGGAGATCTTCCGGCTGCTTCGCCCCAACGGCATCTTTCTCACAGAGCAGGTGGGCGGGGAGAACGACAGAGACCTAGTGGAACTGGTACTGCCTGGAACAGACAAGCCATTTCCCTACCTGAATCTCAAACAGCAACGCAGGGCGTTTGAAGAGACAGGATTCCAAATTCTCCAGGCGGAGGAGGCATACCGCCCAATCCTGTTCTATGATGTAGGGGCCTTCGTCTGGTTTGCCCGCATTATCGAGTGGGAGTTTCCCGGCTTTTCCGTGGACTACTGTTTCCAGCGGCTGCTGCACCTGCAGGAGCTTGTGGAGCGCGAGGGCAAGATCCAGGGTACTATTCACCGGTATCTGATTGCGGCGAAAAAATAAGCGCCACCGCGGGACGGCAAAAGATCCCGCTGAACCGCATGATACAGGTTCTTAAACGGACAGCTGGCCATTTTGGCCGGCTGTCCGCTTCTAGGCGCTTGTGGGGCAATTCATCTGCCGCGGTTTTCTACTTCAGACACTCCAGCTCTCCCGCCTGGATGGCCGCAATATTTTGTCTGATCTTTTCCGTCGGCCAATCCCACCACTTCAGCGCCAGCAGCACGGAGATAACCTCCTGGGAAAAGCGCCGGCGGATCGTCCGCGCCGGAACGCCGCCCACAATTGTGTACGGCGGCATGTCTTTGGCGACCACCGCCCGGGCACCGATGACAGCCCCGTCGCCAATGGAAACACCCGCCAGAACGACTGCCTCATAGCCGATCCAGACATCGTTTCCTATGACAATGTCTCCCTTGTTGTCCCAGGCCGATGCCATATCTCCCGCATCCAGGCCCCATTCCTCAAAAAAATGGGAAACGGGTAGGTGGAAAGCGATCCAAGGGCGTGGTTAGCGCTGTTAAACAGAAACTTCGCCCCGCAGGCAATGGAGCAAAACTTCCCAATGATCAGTCTGTCGCCGTTGACAGCATAGTGGTAGAGTATATTGTTGCGTTCAAACTGCCGGGGGTCATGGACGAAGTCGTGATACACCGTGAACTCCCCGACCACAATGCTGGGATCTGTTACCACATATTTCAGATAGACCGTCTCCCGATCTCCGGTACGGGGGTATTCTTTTTTGGCCGGTACAGCCATTCTAATCTCCTCCTAATTCTTTTGATTGGGCGGCTATACCGGCAATTACAATGCAGCGCCTCACCCGCTCTCCTCCCTTCCAATACACCGCAAAAAGAGCATGGGAGAAGTACGCTTCTCTCCCATGCTCCTGGCTTTTATTCCGGCCTACTTGGCCTCCCGCTCGAAGACAACGCCGCCCACGTGGACATTAACGCACTCCACGCTCAGGCCGCTGGTGTTGCCGATCGCGCTGAGGACTGCCTTCTGTACGGCGTTGGCCACCTCGGGAATGGTGTAGCCGTATTTGATGAAGATGGACACCTCTACACTGACGCTGCCCTCGTTCACCGCGATGCGCACACCCTTGGACAAGCTCTTCTTGCCCAGCAGCTCCGCCAGATCGGTACCCAGATTGGGGGACAGGCTGCCCACCCCCTCCACCTCCAATGTGGCGGCGGCGGCGATGACGGCCAGAACCTCCTCTGATATATGGATATTCCCCAGTTCATCCGGGCGGGAAACATATTCTCTCGCATCGGCCATTGCAGGTCACGCTCCTTATTCTGTATCAAGATGGATCCCCTGTTTCACATTGTACCACAGAACTGGAAAAATACCAACAAATTTTTTGTCCACCGCCGGAGTATGTTCCGAACGCGCCTACGGCTCCGCCTCGATGATCTTGATCTGACTGGCGGACAAGCCGGTCTCGCCGGTGACAATCTCTGTAATACGGGCGATATCTGCGTCGGACAGGCCCTCCCCACTGGCGGCCACCACCACGCTGGCACTGTTTTCACTGATGAAGGCCACACAGTCGGTATATCCCTTGGCCGTAACCAGATTCTCAATCTGTGCCTCCGACACGGTAGTGCTGGCCATCGTCTCAATAGCGGCAGTCATCTGCTCTTTCATCGCCGCGTCCGCTGTCTCGCTGCCGGCGGAGTCCTGGAGCATGGTCAGGGCGCTGTCCCGGGCCTGCTGCCGGTTGAGCCGGGCAGAGGCAAAATAGCCCGTTCCGGTATTTGGCTCACTGGCGCTGGGCGCCCCGCTGGCCTGAGGCTGCGCCGTGCTGTTGGGGGTCTCCCCAGTTTGCTCTTTGGCTCCGGAGGTGTCCTTGTCCTGTGTCTTGCCCCCCAGCAGGAGGGGATCGTCCGTCTTCCCCCCCACCAGCGCCGCCTGGCCCAGAACCTTGCCGGTCCCCGCCGTCTCCTGGCCATAGGACCAGTTGAGATACACCGCCGCGCACACAAAGAGGACGATTGCCGCCACCACCGCATTTCGTTTCCAGAGTTTCATTGCCATTTCCTCACTTTCCTTTACAGATTGAAATCTTGTCAGAACCCAGCCCCGTCAGCGCCGACACCGCCTCCACCAAAGACAGGCGCACGGCAGGGTCGTCTCCCCCTGAGCATACCACCAGCGCCCCCCGGAATTGGGGCGAAATCTGCTGGACCGGTATGGTCTCCTCCTGACCGGACCCCCGGGAGACCACCACCAGCGTCTCCTCCTGCCTGTATGTATCCTCTCCCTCCTCCTGACTGGTATCTCTGGCCCAGATCTGCCGGGGGCCGGCCTGTAGGGTGAGCACAACCTGCACCCTTCCCGCCCCCTCTATCTGGGAAAGGACCTCCTCCAGCCGGTCCTCCATGGCGGACACCTCCGCTGTCCTGTCCTGGCTGGGCGCGGCACTCTGCGCCGGCATCCTCCCCTCCCCGGAGGGCAGCAGCAGAAGGATAACTCCCGCCGCAATGACCAGCAGGACATAGCGGTATTTCCCCAGCAGACCTTGCAGCCTCTCCCCCAGCTTGGTCAAGTCCATTCCTTTCATTGCGTCTCCTCCACCTTGTAGGTCTGACGCGCCGCCGGAATGGCAAAATCGGCTTCGATCCGGCGCTCCAGCGCCGCCCGCTGGGCAGCGTCCACGTTGCCGTAAATGGTTACCGCCCACGGGATGGGATAGCCGTCCTCTCCCGCCTGCGTCTCCACCACAACCCGGCATTGGATGCCCAAGCCCTCCGCCTTGTCCGATATATATGCGTCAGAGCGTTCCTCTATGAGTTCTTTCAGCAGGGCGGCGTCCACCGCCTCCAGCTCAGCCAGCTCCGGCTGGGACAGCTGATACTGTGTCAGCGCCCTGGACAGGGCCGTCCCGTCCAGCCGCAGCAGGGGCGAGAGCACCGCCAGCAGCAGCACCAGCCCACCGGTAAGCCGACCCAGCCGATGCACCGTCCCCGGCGGCATCACCGCATCTGCCGCAGCCACCAGCAGGGCCGCCGCTGTGACGCCCATAAGCCAGTCCTTCAAAAAGTCCAGCATCCCTGTCACCCCCCTACCGCCATGGTGACGGCGGACACCAGCGACACTAGCAGCAGCAACGCCCCCGCCCCCGTCATCCCTAATACCAGTCCAAACGCGCCGCCAATACGGTCGATGAGCTTGGACAGCACCCCGTCTGACACCGTAGCGGCCAGCGCGGCGGTAAGCTTATAGGCCAGGTAGTGGATCCCCAGCTGCAAAAAGGGAAGCAAGCAGATGGCCAGCACCCCCAGCATTCCAAACACCCCCACCGCGTTGCGCAGGATGCCTGCCCCGGCCAGGATAGTCTCCGCCGCGTCGGAGAGAATCCCCCCCACCACAGGCACCGCGCCGGAGATGGTCATCTTGGCCGTCTTCAGTGTCAGGGCGTCTGTACTTCCCGCAATCACCCCGCTGACGGTCAAATAACCCACAAATACAAGCAAAATCACGGTCAGCACCGAAGTAATGGTCCATTTCAGCACATCGCTCACCCGTTTTAAGCCCTCGTTCCCCAAAGCGGCGTGGGCGGTACAGGCCGCCATATAGCAGTACACCAGAGGAATCAGTATCTGGTCGATTACTGTCAGCAGCACATCGGAGAAGAGCATGGTGGCCATCTGCCGTGCAGCGGCGCCCCCCGGCGTACCGCAGGCCGCTGAGGCGGCGGCCATGGTGGGCAGCAGCACTTTGGAAAAGGCGCTCATCTCGCTCAGCGCCGCCCGGCCCAGCCCCACCATAGCGTGGACATCGGCGGCGGCCACTGACATCACCGCCAAGGCTCCCGCCACTGCCGCCGCATCCGGCCCCACCGCCTTTCCCAGGCTTTTGGACAGTTCCTCCGCCAAGCCGCACAGCAGCACCACCGCCAGCAGCAGAATGCCGCTGCGTACCGCCTTTCGCACCACTCCGGGGACCTGCTCGCTGCCGGTGTCCAAAATCTGCCCCAGCCCCTGGTCCAGATCCAAATTCAGACCGATGTCCAGGCCGGACAGCTCGTCCCGGGCGGCATCCTTCAGGCCGTCCAGATCCAACGCCTCTGCCTGGGCGGCCTGAATGTCCGGCTCCGACGCCGTGGCGGAGCCCCACAGCGAGAGGAGCAGCAACAGCAGCAAAATCAGCGCCGCCCCCTTCAAAACAGGCTGTTGAGGGTGGACAGCACCGCCTGGAGCAGCGGTACGGATACGCACAGGGCCAGCGCCGCGCCGGCGGTCTCCACAAAGGCGGCGATCCCGCCCTCCCCCGCGTCCCGGCACAGCTCCGCGGTGATGCGGGTGATGATGGAAATGCCCACGGTTTTCAGCACCGGGGCCAGCACCGCCGGTGAGATTTGAGCCATATCCGCCAGGGTGTCCAGAAAAGACCGTACCTGCTCCACGCTCCGCAGCGCCCCGCCCAGAATCAGGGCGCCGGCAGCCAGCGCCAGCACCAGGCCCAGCTCCCGGGCCTGTTTTTTCACCACCACAGCACACAGCGCCGCCGTAATGCCCAGGGCCGCCACCTTTAAAATATCTATCATCCCTCATCACAGCCCGAACAGGTTCTTGACCAGATTGAACAGGTCGCTGATCTCCTGTACCACCAGCATCAACACCACCACCAGCCCAGCCAGAGTGACCATCGTCGCCTGCTCATCCCGGCCCGAGCGGGTCAGAACCTGATTGAGCACCGACACCAAAATACCAATGGCTGCAATCTTGAAAATCAAATCCACATCCATTATATTATACATCCTTCCCACGCTCATAGGCCCCGCCGGACCGCCTCACAGCCGCACCCGGCGGCGGGGATCCGGTCAAAGCAGCAAAATGGCAAAAAAGCTCCCGGCGGTGAGGCCCAAGGCGCCGTAGAGCCTGCCCCGGCTGTCCCGGTCCGCCTCAGCGGCGGCCAGATTGTGCTCCAGCCGCACCCGGGCCAGGGCAACCGCCTCCTGCTGGCCACCGCCGTCGTACCGGCCCAGCACCCGGCCCAGCCGGGAGAGGATCTCTCGGTCCTCCGCCGCCAGCCCCATGGGCTGTTCCTCTATGGCCTCGTCCCACAGCTCTCCCAGGCTCCGCTCTCCCAGACGGTCCAGCCGGGCCAGGCAGCCAGCGAAAAAGGCCCCGGCCGGCGCAGGCGCCCGGCGGGACAGCTCGTCCAGCAGCTCTGGGATGGGAGTCAGCCGGAAGGAGAGCTCCCGCTCGGCCAGCTCCAGCGCGGCTATCACGGCCCCCAGGCCGGATACCCGCTGGGCCAGCCCCCGTGCCGCAGAAAATCCCATCGCTGCGGTTCCTCCAATGATCAGCGCCGCGCCCAGCAGTTTTCGCATCCCTATCCCCCATTCCCGGTTTACGTCTCCAGTGTCAGTACGGCGCAGCTGCGCCGGTCCCCATCCCGGCTGAGACGAATGACCTGGTGAAACACCCCCAACTCCAGTAAATTCCGGTAAAGGGGACGCCGGCGCAGATCATCCAGATCCAGCCCGTGGGCAGTGGCCAGCAGAGATACGCCGCAGTTGGCGGCACACTCCAGCGCCCGTACATCCTCCGGCGCGGTGATCTCGTCTGCGGCCAGCACCTGGGGATTCATCCCCCTCAGCAGCATCATCAGTCCCATAGCCTTGGGACAGCCCTCCAGCACGTCGGTGCGGGGCCCCACATCCAGTTGGGGACACCCTTCCCACAGGGCGGCCACCTCACTGCGCTCATCCGCCACCCCCACCCGCAGGGCGGGGCCCCCCTCCCCACTGGAGAGGCTCCGGATCAGATCCCGCAGCAGCGTCGTCTTGCCGCACCCCGGCGGAGAGAGAATCAAGGTGCTCCAGACGCCCTCCTCCCGCCGGACCTGTCCCAAAACGGGCCGCGCCGCCCCCGGTACCTGCCGGGCCACTCGGACGGCAATGGAGGACAGCCGGCGCAGATTGTGAATTCCTCCATCCCGCATCACCGCCGTGCCGCACAGGCCGACGCGGTGCCCCCCCTGGACCGTGACGAAGCCGCTCTGCACCCGGTCCAGGGCGGTGTGGGCGGAGGCCCGGGTGGCCACCTCCAGAACCAACGACAGATCCTGGGGGGTCAGCGCCGCCCCGCATCCGGCCACCGGCCGCTCCCCTGCCGGGGTGACCACCGTCATACGCTGACCCGCCCGGAGGCGGATTTCCTCCACCACGGCCTGCGTCTCTTCCGGCAGGTGTTCCAAGTGCTCCCGAAGCCGGCCAGGCAGCAGCGCCGCCGCCTGCCGCAGGCGCTCTGCCCCCATTTGATTTTGTGCTGACATCCTGCTATGCCCCCTGTCTTTTGCATACTGCCGCCCCAGCCTGCGCGGCGCCCAAAACACCGGAGCCCGGGCCGGGAATCATTACTGGCACATCCTATGACAGCCCGTCCCACTTTATGCCGGTCTTGTCCTATTTTTTAAAAATCTGCCAGGATGGAAAATTTTTCTCGTCTCGGGCTGGCAAAGAGAAAATTTTGTGGTATGATAATATACTGTATTTGAGGAGAACCTAAGAACTACATGGACTACATTCAGGAGCGGGAATCCTTGCCGGCTTTTCCCGCCCTGCTACGAAAGGAAGGATGGCCTATGGCCGAACTGACACGAACCGAACTGTTTCCCGGCGTCCATCTGACGGCGGTCCATACCGGAAAATTCAAGTCCTGCGTGCTGGGAGTCAATTTTCTTACCCCCCTGGACCGAGAGACCGCCTCCGTCAACGCACTGATCCCCTCCGTCCTCCGGCGGGGCAGCCGGAACTATCCCACCATGCAGGCCATCTCCGCCGCCCTGGACGAGCTGTACGGAGGCTCCATTGAACCCATGGTCCGGACCAGGGGCGAGGTACAGTGTGTGGGCTTTCTGGGCAGCTTTTTGGACGACGCCTATACCCTGGATGGCTCCACCCTGCTGGGGCGGGCCGCCGGGCTGATGGGGGAGCTCTTCCTCCAGCCCGTCATAGAGGACGGGTGCTTCTCTCAGGAGTACACCAAGGGGGAGCGCGACAATCTGGCAGACCGCATCCGGGCCCAGATCAACGACAAGCGCTCCTATGCCCTCACCCGGCTGAAGCAGGAGATGTGCAAAGACGAGCCCTTCGGCGTGGACCGTCTGGGAGACGAGGCCCACGCCGCCGCGATTACGCCCCAATCTCTCTGGGCGCAGTACCAGCATCTGCTCCATACCGCCCCGGTGGAGATCTACTACTGCGGCTCCGCCCAGCCCGGGCGGGTGGTTCAGGCCCTGAAAAACGCCTTTTCCGCTCTCCCCTGCTGTGAAGAGCGCCCCCCCCTCCCCCGGCCGGCGTCAAAGAGCGCCCCCGAGCAGGAGAAGAACGTAGAAGAGCGGATGGATGTAACCCAAGGCAAGCTCTCTCTGGGTTTCCGGGCTGGAGCCGACGTGTGGAGCAAGCAGTACCCCGCCCTTATGCTGGCCAACGCCGTCTATGGCGGCACCACCACCTCAAAGCTCTTCCTCAATGTACGGGAAAAGCTGTCTCTGTGCTACTACGCCAGCTCCATGCTGGAAAAGCACAAGGGGGTTATGATGGTCTCTTCCGGCGTGGAGTTTGAGCAGTTCCAGGCTGCCAGAGCCGAGATCCTGGCCCAGCTGGAGGCCTGCAAGGCCGGACAGTTTGAGAATTGGGAGCTGGAGGGGGCCCGCCGCTCTGTGGTGAGCACCCTGCGCAGTGCCATGGACGCCCAGGGCCGGCTGGAGGACTTCTGGCTGGGTCAGGCCGTGGCCGGCATCGCCGAGGGGCCGGACGCCCTGGCGGAGCGGGTGGAACAGGTCACCCTGGAAGAGGTTGCCGCCGCCTTCCAAACTTTGGCCCTGGATACCGTCTATTTCCTCACCGGTAAGGAGGTCTGATGCACATGGACAAGAAAACCTATTCCCGGGTGGGCGAGGCGCTCTGGCACACCCGGCTGGACAACGGACTGCACATCTACGTGGACGTAAAACCCGATTTTCAGAAGAGCTATGCCTTTTTCGCCACCAATTACGGTGGGATGGACACCCGCTTCCAGCTAGGGGGACAGTGGCAGGACACGCCCGCCGGCGTGGCCCACTTCCTGGAGCACAAGATGTTTGACACTCAGGACGGCAACGCCCTCCAGGATCTGGCCGCCAACGGGGCCAGCCCCAACGCTTTCACCAGTTCCGCCATTACAGGCTACTATTTTGAGAGCACGGAGAAATTTGAGGAGAATCTGAAAATCCTTCTCTCCTTCGTCTCCATACCCTGGTTCACCCAGGAGAGCGTGGACAAGGAGCAGGGGATCATCGGCCAGGAAATTCAGATGATTGAAGACGACCCCATGTGGCAGGCCTTTATGAACCTGCTGGCTGGGCTCTATGCGTCCAACCCCATCCGGATCTCCGTTGCGGGGAGCCGGGAGTCCATCTCCCACATCACCGCCGACACCCTCTACGCCTGCCATAAGGCTTTCTACCACCCGGCCAACATGGTCTTATGTGTGGCGGGGAACGTGAACCCCCAGCGGGTGGCAGAGCTGGCCCGGGAGATCCTTCCAGCCCAAGGTGGGGAAGAGATTGTGCGGGACTACGGCGCCCCGGAGCCCGAGCACGCCGCCCAGCCCCTGCGGGAGCTGAACATGGAGGTCTCCGCCCCCATTTTCCAGCTGGGCTTCAAGGCGGATCCCGCCCCCATGGGACAGGAGCGCCTGCGCCAGCAGCTTATTGGCGAGCTGGTGGGCGAGGTACTGGCGGGCGCATCCAGTCCCCTCTATGCTGATCTCTACGACAGGGGTCTCATCAACAAAAATTTCGGCGTAGGCTATGAGGCCTATCCCGGCTGCGCCTTTTTGGCCGCCGGCGGGGAGAGCCGGGATCCGGAGGCCGTCCGGGACGCCGTTCTGGCCGAGGCAGAACGCCTTGGACGCAGCGGCATTGACGCCTCCCTCTTCGCCCGGCTGAAAAAGGCAGCTTACGGCAGCCGTGTCCGCGCCCTGAACTCTTTTGAGCACATCTGTGTCCAGCAGGCCCAGGCCCACTTTGACGGAGCAGACTATCTGGACTTCCCCGCCGTCTTCGATACCATCTCCCAGCAGGATGTGGAGGGCGCCCTGCGCCGCTGGTGTACTTCCGAACGGGCCTGTTTGGCTGTCGTCCGGCCCAAGGGGGCGCTATGATCCGTACTGTCACCTTCCCCGGCCTGGGGCTCTCCTTCCAGCTCAATTCCATCGCTTTCTCCCTGTTTGGGTGGCCCATCCACTGGTATGGCATCATCATCGCCACGGGCTTTCTGCTGGCAGTGGCCTACTGCACCCGTATATCCAGCCGGTTCGGCATCAAAGAGGATGACATTATCGACATGCTCTTCTTTGCCGTGCCCCTGTCCATTCTTGGGGCCCGGCTGTACTACGTAATCTTTTACCTGGATCTGTACCGCACCCCGGAGGGGGGGCTGGATTTCGCCGCGATGGTGCGCATCTGGGACGGCGGGCTGGCGATTTATGGCGCGGTCATCGCCTCCGGCCTGACTTTGCTGGTCTTCTGCAAGGTCCGCAAGCTCCCCTTCCTGGCCTTCGCCGACGCGGGGGTGTATGGACTGCTCATCGGACAGCTGGTGGGCCGGTGGGGCAATTTTGTCAATGTGGAGGCCTACGGCGGGGAGACCACGCTCCCCTGGCGGATGGGGATCACCGAATACCTGGACGGTGTGGCCGTGGTCAAGGAGGTCCACCCCACCTTTCTCTACGAATCCCTGTGGAATTTAGCCGGCCTGCTGCTGCTCATCTTCGTGGGAAAGAGGCTGCGCAAATTTGACGGACAGATCTTCTTCGGCTATCTGGCGTGGTACGGCATCGGCCGGGGCATGATTGAGGGTCTGCGCACCGACAGCCTCTATTTCTTCCGCACCGGCCTGCGGGTATCCCAGGTGTTGGGCTTTGCCTCCGGTCTGGCCGGCATCGCGCTGCTGATCTACTTTTTCAAGTTTCGCCCCCATCCACCGGAGCAGCTGTGGGTCAACCGGGCTCCCGCCAAGGCGGACAAGCCCCCGTCCGGATCGGAGGAGCGCCATGACGCCTGACCGGCCCGGACTGGCCCTTCTCTTGGAGGACAGCCCTCACAACCGGGCCGCCTGCGCCCTGTTGGAGGGGGACTGCCAGGCACGGGGGATCTACTGCGAGATCTACACCCTCTCCGCCGCCCTGGCGGAGGGGGCGGACGGGCTCCTCGCCGCCCTCACCCCCCGGGAGGCGCTCCACGCAATCCTCTGCACCCTCCCCCACAGCCACCCGATCCCGCCGGAAAAGGACATGGGGGCTCACCCCATTGACACGCCGGAGGGCCGGACCGCTCTGCTGGAAGCAGTCTGCGCCGCAGCCCGGTGGGAAAATTAAAAAACCGCGGCCTCTTTTCGTTGAAAATGACGAAAAGAGGCCGCAGTTTATCCAAAAATTATATGACGGCTGCCGGAAATACTCTTGACAAATGGTGTAAAACCGTGTATCATCTTTATTTGTAAAGCGGCTGAGCTTTACAGAGTGAAACCCCTTTACAAAATTTCCACGGGAGGCGGCGGGATGAAGAGTCAGGCATACCGCATGGCTATGCTCTTTGATTTCTATGGCGACATGCTCACCGACCGCCAGCGGGAATTTTACGACCTCTACTATAACGAGGACCTGTCCCTGGCGGAAATCGCGGAAAACTACGGCATCACCCGGCAGGGCGTCCGGGATGTCATCGTCCGGGCGGAGGGCATTCTCACCGAGCTGGAGGATAAAACCGGCATTATCAAGCGGTTTTACCGGATGCAGGATCAATTTGCCGCCATCCAGAGCGCGGTGGACGCCATCCGCCGGATCAACGAGGACCGCCGCTACTATGACAACGGCATCGAGGCCGGCTGCAACGACATTCAGCATGCCCTCGACCGGCTGAAGCAGGAGTGACCCATGGCTTTTGAAGGACTAACCGAAAAACTCTCCGCCGCGTTCAAAAAGCTGCGGGGCAAGGGCCGTCTCACCGAGGCCGACGTAAAGGAGGCCATGAAGGAGATCCGCATGGCCCTGCTGGAGGCCGACGTCAACTTCAAGATCGTCAAGCAGTTTGTGGCCGGCGTTACCGAGCGGGCCATTGGCTCCGACGTACTGGAAAGTCTGACCCCGGCCCAGATGATCATCAAAATCGTCAATGAGGAGCTCATCGCGCTTATGGGCGGCGAGAGCACCAAGCTCACCATCTCCCCCAAGCCCCCCACCGTGGTGATGCTGGTGGGCCTCAACGGCGCAGGCAAGACCACAAACGGCGCCAAGCTGGCCGGCTTTATGAAGAAGCACAACGGCAAGCGGCCCCTGTTGGTGGCCTGTGATACGTTCCGCCCCGCCGCCATTACCCAGCTGGAGGTGGTGGGCAGCCAGGTGGATGTCCCCGTCTTCCAGATGGGCCTGGGGGATCCTGTTGAGATCGCCAAAGCCGGCATTGAACACGCCCGCAGGCACGGCAACGACATGGTCTTTGTGGACACCGCCGGGCGGCTCCATGTAGATGAGGAGCTGATGGATCAGCTTAAGGAGATGAAGGCCGCCATTCAGCCGGACGAAATTCTCCTTATTGTGGACGCTATGATCGGCCAGGACGCGGTCAACGCCGCTAAAGCCTTTGACGAGGCACTGGACATCACCGGCGTGATGCTTACCAAGCTGGACGGCGACGCCAGGGGCGGCGCGGCCCTGTCCATCAAGGCGGTCACGGGAAAACCCATCAAATTTGCCGGCGTGGGGGAAAAGCTGGACCAGATCGAGGTCTTCCACCCCGACCGGATGGCCTCCCGCATTCTGGGCATGGGGGACATGCTCTCCCTCATCGAGAAAGCCCAGCAGAGCTTTGATATGCAGAAGGCCGCGGAGCTGGAGCAGAAGCTGCGCAAAAATAAATTCACCCTCAGCGACTTCTATGAACAGCTGTGTCAGGTGAGGCAGATGGGTTCCCTGACCGACTTGGCCGGGATGCTCCCAGGCATGAATCCCAAGGCACTGGAGGGCGCCAGCGTAGACGAGAAGGCCCTGTCCCGTACCGAGGCCATCATTTTGTCCATGACCCCCCAGGAGCGGGAGAACCCCTCCCTGCTGAACAACAGCCGGAAAAAGCGCATTGCTGCCGGCTCCGGCACTCAGGTGGTGGATATCAACCGCCTGCTCAAGCAGTTCGACCTAATGCAGCAGATGACCAAACACTTTACCGGCGGCAAGATGAAGCGCAAGGCCGGCATGTTTGGCCGCATGAAGGGGATGAAGTTCCCTTTCTGACCCTTTGTTGGTACACGCTCCGGTTCTCCGGCGCGCTGACCATAGAGAGATGAACAATTATTATGGAGGTGAATCTGCCATGGTTAAAATCCGTCTGCGTCGTATGGGCGCCAAAAAGGCTCCCTTCTACCGCATTGTGGTTGCCGACTCCCGCTATCCCCGGGACGGCCGTTTTATCGAGGAGATCGGCACTTACAATCCCCTGACCACTCCCGCCGAGATCAAGGTGGACGCTGACCGCGCCCAGGCCTGGATCAAAACCGGCGCCCAGCCCACTGAAACTGTAAAGGCCCTGCTGAAAAAAGCCGGCGCTCTTTAATGGAGGTCCTTGACCGCATGAAGGAACTGCTCACTTACATCGCCCGGAATCTGGTGGACTGCCCCGACGCGGTGGAGGTCACCGAGCATCCCAGCAATGGCGAGACCGTCCTAGAGCTCCGGGTGGCTCCTGAGGATATGGGTAAGGTAATCGGCCGCCAGGGCCGCATCGCCAAGGAAATCCGTACCTTGATGCGCTCTGTGGCGCAGCGGCAGGGTACGCGGGTTTCTGTGGAAATCGTGGACTGACGAAAAAAGGGTGCGCCGTACTATGACGGCGCACCCTTTTGCGCTGGGATTGAGGATTATTGCTCCGCGCCCAGATAGGCGTTGAACACATAGGCGTTATTCCTCCATGCGCCCGTCGCCATCTGGCCGGATGGGCAGATAAGGTGGTGCCCTGGTAGGAGATGGGGCACACCCAGTTGCCGTTGGCGCTCAGGAGGGGCTGGATCTCATTGTCGTACTTGATGCTGGCCGTTGGGCCCAGGGTAGCGGTGGTAATCGCGCCGGGCCCCAATGGAGCTGCACAGAAGCCCCACCGCCAGCAGTGCAGGGAACGAAAATCGCTTTTTTCTTATTGGAAAAAACCTCCTCCTCTGTTTTAGACGATTCTATTTTACAATACCCCCGACTGTCAAGTATTTCTAATTTTTAATTTTGCAGACGGCGCTTTCGAAGCACAGAAAGAGGGCGCACCATCCTAGGACGGCGCGCCCCGCTTTCTCTCCCCGTTGATCCCGGCGTTACTTCAAAACCGTGTCAAAGATATAGCACATGCTATACTCCTTACCGTCGCGGACAAAGGAAAGCTGCGTGGTGTTCAGCAGGTTGACGGTAATGGTCTGCGGCACCTGACCGCCCACCAGGTTATACTCGCCAAGCACATGGTCGTTGTCTCCCTTGAGCGTAAGCGTCGTGTCCACATCTGCGTACACCCGGAAGGTCAGGCTGGTGTATTTGCCGCCCAGGTTGAAGGACGTGGTGCGCTGACGGTCTGTCCACCCATGATACTTAAAACCAATCCAGTGGCTGATCTCTACGCCGCCAGCATTCGCGCTCATCTTGTCGCTGTTCTGGACAAACTGATCGTTGCCATCGGTATTATATTTTGTATAGGGCTTAAATGCCTCGATCAGGTCCACACCCTCCTCCGGGTCGCCCAGCAGGACAGAGCGGGTGGCCTGGTCCCAGCTCACCCCCAGGTCCAGCAGATTGCTGATGGCCCGGATGGGGAGATAGGTGGTCCCCTGGTAGGAGATGGGGTACACCCGGTTGCCGTTGGCGTCCAGCAGGTTCTGTACCTCATTGTTGTACTTGACGCTGACGGTGGGATCCAGGGTGGCGGTGATGGTCTGGACGGTGGTGGCCGCGCCGGCCCCGATGGTGATGCCGCACAGGAGCACCACAGCCAGGATGAGTACCGAGAATCTCTTTTGTCTCATTGGAAAAACCTCCTCTTCTATCTTTAGACAATTCTATTTTACAATACCCCTTCCCCAGCTGTCAAGCATTTCTAAATTTCGCGCAAAACATTTTGATTAGGAAGTGAGCCAATGAAAAACCAATTTTTAGAGGCCGGGCAGATTGCCAACACCCATGGCATCCAGGGCGAAGTAAAGATCGTCCCCTGGTGCGACAGCCCGGAGTTTCTGTGCAGCTTTGCTGCCCTCTATATTGACCAAAAGCCAGTCAAAATCCGCAGCGCCCGGGTCCATAAGGGCAATGTGCTGGCCTTTCTGGAAGGAGTAGAGGACGTAAACGCCGCCATGCGCCTCAAGGGCAAGACTGTGTGGATCGACCGTACCGGAGTGGAGCTTCCCGACGGGCGGCATTTTATCGCCGATCTCATCGGTTTGACGGTGATAGACGACGCCACCGGGGAGAGCTTGGGAACCCTGGACGATGTGCTTACCTCCCCCGCCCACGAGGTATATGTGGTCCACGGAGGCGGCAAGGAGTATCTCATCCCTGCCGTAGACGCCTTTCTTCGAGGTACCAATGTAGAGGAGGGCTGGATCCGGGTCCACCTTATTGAAGGGATGGACGGCTGATATGTATCACATTGACATCCTCACGCTTTTCGACGAAACTGTCGGCGATATGATGAACGAATCCATCCTTGGCCGGGCCCAGGAGCGGGATATTCTCCGCATTGAGGCCCACCAGATCCGGGACTACACCTTGGACAAGCAGAAACAGGTGGACCACTATCCCTATGGCGGGGGCCGGGGGGCGGTGATGCAGGCCGATCCCCTCTGCCGCTGCTGGGAGCACGCCAAGTCTTTGGGCAGCGGGCCGGTGCGCACCATCTACCTCTCCCCCTGCGGCAAGACCTTTACCGAGGCGGACGCCCGGCGGCTGCGGGATGACTATAACCACCTGATTCTGGTCTGCGGCCACTACGAAGGCATTGACCAGCGCTTTATTGACGAGTGCGTGGACGAGGAGATCAGTTTGGGGGATTTTGTCCTCACCGGCGGCGAAATTCCCGCCATGGCGGTGGCTGACGCGGTGGCCCGGCTGGTGCCAGGCGTTCTGTCCTCTCCCGAGTGCTTTGAGGAGGAGAGTCATTGGAGCGGTATGCTGGAGTACCCCCAGTACTCCCGGCCCGAGGAGTGGCACGGCCGCAGGGTCCCCCCCATTCTTCTCTCCGGCCACCACGCCAATATCGCCAAGTGGCGGCGCAAGCAGTCCATCCGCCGCACCCGGGACCGGCGGCCGGATCTCTATGCCAAACTGGATCTCTCTTCCAAAGAAGACCAGAAGCTTTTGCGGGAAATCGCGCAGGAGGACGGCGCGCTGTAAGAAGCTGTACGATTCTTCGAAATATACAAATTCGCAAGACGAAATTACCGGAGGCAAAAAACTCTCAAGTATTTCAAGACTTTTTAAGGCGGCCAACGGTGGTTTTGAACGCAAAGATTTATGTTCAGGCGATTGGTACAGCTTCGCAGTCTGTTCTACTGAACAAAATCCTGCCGGCTGACCCATATTTCTCTTTACTTTTTAGAAAAACTCTGGTACAATCATCAGTAAGCAAGATCTAATTTTTAATATCATGTAAAGAAATGGCCAGTATTACTCCCGCGCCGGCCAGCCGAATACCTTCTTATGGAGGGTTTTTTATGCCTTTTAAAATCATTGTGGACAGCTGCTGCGACCTGACTCCCGCCATGCTCCAGGATCCCTGCTTTGCCAAAGTTCCTCTGACCATTCAATCTGACGGCCTGACATTTATAGACGATGAACAGTTTGACCAAGCCAGTCTGCTCTGGCACATGAAGCAGAGTGAGGATGCTCCTCAGACTGCCTGCCCCTCCCTGTCCGCCTATCTGGACGCCTTTGACTGCGGCGCGGAGGAGATCTATGTGGTCACTCTCTCCGCCCTTCTGTCCGGGTCCCACAACAGCGCCGCCCAGGCCCGGCTTCTCTATCTGGAGGAGCATCCCAAAACCCGCATCCACATTTTTAATTCCTGCTCCGCCTCTTCTGGTCAGGTGTTGGCCGCCCTGAAAATCCGGGAGCTGGCCCGGCAGGGCCTGGACTTTACCGAGGTGGTCAGCGGCGTCTCCCAGTTTATTCAGAAAATGGAGACCCTCTTTGTGCTGGAGACCTTGGACAACTTGCGGAAAAACGGTCGCCTCACCCGGCTGCAGGCCATTGTCACCGGCACTCTGAAAATCAAACTCCTGATGGGCGCCACACCGGAGGGCGAGATCTGCAAGCGGGGCCAGGCCTTGTCCATGAAGCAGGCGCTGAGTAAAATGGTGGAGTTTATGGCAAACGATCTGGCTCATATCGGCCGTATCCTCTGTATTACCCACTGCAACTGCCTGGAACGGGCCTTCTTCCTCAAGGAGCTGGCCCTCAAACGCTGTAACTTCCAGGATATCCTCATCTGCGAGACCGGGGGCATTTCTACCGTCTACGCCAATGACGGCGGCATTGTGGCCGCATATTAAGTTCTGTTTGAAAATCCGCAAAAAGACTGCATATACAAAAAGCGCCTGAGCTTGGCTGATCAGCCAGACTCAGGCGTTTTTGACCCTGTACACAGGATATCACCGCTCTATCACAATGGTTAGCATGATTAAATCCTCTGCCCCTGTGTTAATAATACTGTAAAGCAAGTTCAGCGGCTGGCCTTGCAGGCGGCGCACACCCCCCGAAATAATACCTCATGCCGGTCAATCTGGTGTTCACTGCGCTTCAGCGCCTCTTGATCCAGGGATTCAGAATAGGGGACTGCAATATCGTACACCCTGCCGCACCGGTCGCAGCAGAAATGGCTGTGAGGCGCGGTATTCCCGTCATAGCGCTCCACTGGGAAGGCCATGCGGGTAATTACCCCCTCGTCTGCCAGCAAATTCAAATTTCGGTACACGGTCCCCAGGCTCAGGCTGGGATTATCCGGCTTGAGCCAGGAGTAGAGCATTTCCGCCGTAGGGTGCTCTTCTGTGTGCATGAGCGCTTCATAAATGAGTTCGCGCTGTCTGGAGTAGCGTTTGCCGTTCACGTCACACGGTTCCTCTCTTAAAATCAGTAATTATTACTTTTATTAAGGATATCAGTTTTCCTGTTTTTTTGCAACCCTTATTCAAAAATTTTCTCAGGGTTATTTTCTTCCGCCAGGCCATACTAATGATGTTTTCCCATAAAACTGATTTTTAAGGAGGCTTTGAAATGAAACGTATGCTTGCTGTCTCTTCCCTGGCCATCGCCATAGCCCTGTCCGCCACGGCCTGCTCCACTGGAAGCGCCCCCCAGGTGGCGCCCTCCCCCACCGCGATGCCCAGCGTCTCCGCCGCACCTACCCATTCCCCGGCGGGAGACGCTGTAGATCAGGTGGGCCAGGCGGCCCGAGACATGGCGGACAGCGCCGGCAACGCCGCAAAGCGGGTAACGGACGGCGTTAGCGACGTGGCCCGTGGTGCGGCCAACGGCGTGAAGGATGCCGCCCGCGATGTAAAAAATGGGGTAAAAAACGCCATATCGTAACAAAAAAACGCCCTAGCTTGTCGAAAAGCGGCCTGCCAGGAAAAAGTTCTGGCAGGCCGCAAAGCATAAAGATACATAAGGGCAGCAAACA
>NZ_QWEK01000098.1 GCF_009935845.1 Pseudoflavonifractor sp. 524-17
TTGGAGGAGCGGGGCGGAATTGCGGTAATTCCAAGCCGTATCATTGCCAAACATCCCAGAAAAATTGACTGGCATACTTACAAAGAACGCCATTTGGTGGAAAATCTGTTCCTTAAACTGAAAAACAACCGCCGCTTTGCCACCAGATATGAGAAGAAAGCACTCTATTTCCGGGCTGTTGTCTGCCTTGCATGTATCCTTAGATGGTTACTTTGACAGGTTTTAAACAGACTCTAGCATGGCGCACTCCAAAACAGGTTATTAGATTCCTTGCCGACTTTGTAACACTTCATTGACAAATCTACAAAGCAAAGTAAATTTTGTAGAAAAGAGCCTTGACATTCCCTCCCGAAATCACTATACTATATTAGGACGGAGACAGTAGCAAAGCCTGTTGTCCTGTTTGATGTGTGGCTGTACTGTTTTCACAGTATACGGCTATCCGGGTGTGGCGAAGCTTGGTATCGCGCTTGGTTCGGGTCCAAGAGGCCGTGGGTTCAAATCCCGCCACTCGGACCATGCGGAGTGTCTTTATAGGATTTGAGTATCCTTGGCGGACACTCCGCATTATTTTTGCTCAAAATCCTATACGGCAATCCGCTCCGGGGAGTAGCTGACGGCTACTCCCTTTCTCGTCTCCATAGTGATCTCCGCAACCGGGATTTTCCGGCGGTCAGGGACGGAGAAAATGCCGATACAGTTATAATAGATGGTGATGTGCTGGGTAATCTCGGTGGCGTTGGTGTACCGCCGGACCGTTTCAAGAAACGTGCCAACGTCCATCCTCTGGCCCTCGCTCTTTTTCAGCTCCAGCCGCAGCGCCTTGATCCGCTTGGCGTTCTCCCCCTGCTCCTGCTCGTACCGCTGGGACATCTTCGCAAACTGGGCGTCGCTGATTTTCTGGCTCACGTTATCCTCGTAAAGCCTCTCGAAAAGCCCGTCAAGCTCTTTGTCCCTCGCCAGCAGCCCATCCAGCTCCCGCTGCTTCCTGGCCCGTTCATTCTCCGTCACTTTTGCGGAACGACCCATCATAGCCTTTATGAAATCGTCCTCGTACTCGTTGGCGAAACAGGCCAGCCGATTCACCTCGTACAGCACCACCCGCTCCAGAAATTCCAGCTGGATATAGTGGGTTTTGGAGCACTTGCGGAGGCCGGAATTGTGGTTCTGACAGCTAAAGAATTTAATAGCGTGGTTGCCCTGGTTGAAGTGGAAGTTGAGGTTGTTGCCGCACTCCGGGCATTTTAGAACGCCGGAAAAGACGCTGGGCTCCTGGGTGACGGTGGGCCGCCTCCGGCGGGTCCCCTTTTTCATGCTCTGCACCTTTTCCCAGGTGGGCCGGTCTATAATGGCCTCGTGGACGTTGAGGAAGATTGCCCGGTTCTCCTCCGGGTTCTCAATCCGCTTTTTCATCTTGTAGGACTTGGAGCAGGATTTGAAGTTAATCACGTCCCCGCAATACTCCTGCAAGGTGAGAATTTTCTTGATAGTGGTATGGCCCCATTTGGTGGCCTCCACGGTGCTTTTGGAACCGCCCCGGCTGGTCCCCTTGCTCCGCCAGTAGTAGGTAGGATTGAACACCCCATCCCGCTCCAGCGCGGCGGCGGTTTCCGCCAGCCCGTAGCCGTCCAGGGCCATTTGATAGATACGCCGCATAACCTCGGCGGCCTCCGGGTCGATTACCCAAAAGCGGGGGTCCTCCGGGTTCTTGATGTAGCCATAGGGGGGCGGGGACAGCAGTACGCCGGAATTGCCTTTCATCTTGTTCACGATCCGGCGCTTCTTGGAAATATCGCGGGCGTAGTATTCGTTAGTCAACCTTACATAAAGAATGACTTCACAGCAGTGCATTGGCGGTCGATTACCTTTGGCGAGATGGTATGGCGTATTATCGGCAGCGGCTACCGATAACCAAATCGGACTATCACATTTGGAGGTAAACACAATGAACAAATTGAAATCGAGAATCCATAACGAGGACACTGGCATTGACTACATCCTTGTTGGGGACTACTATATTCCGACTATTAAACTGCCGGAGGACGATGGCCGCCCTATCGGGAAATGGGGACGGATGCACCGGGCATACCTGAAAGAAACGAACCCGCTTCTGCTCAACCATCTGATTTTGACGGGCAAGTTGCACACCTATGTTCCTGGACGGACTGAAAGCCGAGTTTGCGGAAATCAAAGAAATTACAGTTGACCGAACCCGCAAGGCCAAATTGGAATCATTTCAAAAGAAGTTGGCTGGTCTGCAATTTCTTGATCCGGCTTGCGGCTCTGGAAATTTCCTGACTGAGACATACATCTCCCTTCGACGGCTGGAAAACGAAACGCTCTCCCTACTCCACCGGGGGCAGATTATGCTGGATGTTGGCGATCCTATCCAAGTGTCCATCGGTCAATTTTACGGTATCGAGATCAACGACTTCGCCGTGACTGTGGCAAAGACCGCCCTATGGATTGCAGAAAGTCAGATGATGAAAGAAACCGAGGACGTGGTGCATATGTCCTTGGACTTTCTGCCGTTGAAATCCTATGCCAATATCACCGAGGGGAACGCTCTCCAGGTAGACTGGGCAAGTGTTGTCCCCAAGCATGAGCTGAACTACATTATGGGGAATCCACCGTTTGTAGGTTACTCACTGCAAAGCAAAGCGCAGAAAGATGATATTCTCTCCGTCTATGTTGATGAAAAGGGCAAGCCTTACAAAACAGCGGGCAAGATCGACTATGTTTCTGGCTGGTACTTCAAGGCGGCACAGTTGATGCAGGGAACCGCCGTTCGGACAGCGTTTGTATCCACCAATTCCATTACCCAAGGCGAATAGGTGGCGGGGGTTTGGAAACCGCTTTATGAGCGGTTCGGCCTCCACATCGACTTTGCGCACCGCACATTCCGTTGGGACAGCGAAGCCAGTATTAAGGCTCATGTCCATTGTGTGATTGTGGGGTTCAGTAATGCGCCTAATCCTGCGCCTAAGCGGATTTATACAACAGAGCGATATCAAGAAGTAGAGAATATCAATCCCTATCTGCTTGATGCCCCCAATGTATTTATTGATAGCCGGACCAATTCTATTTGCAGTGTACCACAGATGGTATATGGGAATAAACCAACAGATGGCGGCTTTCTATTCCTATCCCCAGAAGAACGTGACGAACTGCTCAAGCGTGAACCGGGAACGGAAAAGTTTATCCGGCAAATATATGGCGCAACCGAATACATCAACAATAAAGCCCGCTACTGCCTGTGGCTGGTCGGCGCATCTCCTTCTGAACTGCGCAAGTCCCCATTCATCATGGAGCGAGCGGAGCAAGTAAGGCAGTTCCGACTGAACAGTACAAAAGCGGCAACACAAAGGAGCGCGGATACTCCAACCCTCTTTCAAGAAATACGGCATCCTGCCGGTGAGTATATCATCATCCCTCGCCATTCCTCTGAAACACGCCGTTATAGTAGTATTACTTAAAAATGCTCAATCTGAAGTGAGTTGTTTACGGAAGAAGAAAGCAGCAAAAATAGCCTG
>NZ_QWEK01000099.1 GCF_009935845.1 Pseudoflavonifractor sp. 524-17
CGCAACTACACCAACAACGTCTCCGCCATGAAGAAGAACCTGGAGAAGCTGTCCTCCGGCTACAAGATCAACCGCGCGGGCGACGACGCCGCCGGTCTGGCGATTTCTGAGAAGATGCGCGCCCAGATCACCGGCCTGGAGACCGCCCAGAAGAACGCCAAGGACGGCATCAGCCTGGTGCAGACCGCCGAGGGCGCCCTGACTGAGGTCCACGACATGCTCAACCGTATGGTAGAGCTGGCCACCCAGTCCGCCAACGGCACCTATGACAACACCACCGACCGCGCCCAGATGCAGAAGGAGCTGGATCAGCTCCGCTCTGAGATCAACCGCATCGCCGACTCCTCCAACTTCAACGGCATCAAGCTGCTGAACGGCGAGATGAGCTCGAGCGGCGGGAATGCCACCCCCACTGACATGACCGTCACCGCCGTGGCCGATGGCCTGCGCGGCAACGGTCAGACTGCGGCAAAGGGTGTGTATAAAGTCGACATGAGCGACCTGAAGATCGACGTGGCTGCCGGAGCTATCGCCGCGAATACCACCCTTGCGACCGTAACTGTTGCCGGGGTGACCCTGGGCACAATTGAGCTGGCCGCTGCCCGTACCGCCAGCGACGCCGCCGCGACGCTGACGACGGGCGACTTCACTTTCGTCGCACTTGATGGCACCGCCACCAGCGCCACCATCGGCGGCCTTGACTTTGACGTCACTCAAGCTGGCGGCGTGTTTACCCTGACCGGTACCGGCAAGGCTGGCGCCGACCCCACCGCGGCCGATGTGGAGACCTTCAACGGCACTGACCTGAGCGTTGGCCTGGCTTTCGGTGCTTCAGCGACGGGGAATAACAACGGCTACGACTTTGCCGTCCACGCGACTACGCCGGTGGCCGCGGCCAGCAAAGAGAAGCTGGCCCAGGGCGAGTTCAAGCTGAACGACGCCGACATCAAGGATGGCGCCAGCATCACCATTGGCGGCAACGTCTACACCTTCAAGGTGGGCGCTAACGGCAGCGGTTCCGGCGGCACCGTCATCGACCTGAGCAAGTTTGAAGAAGGTTCCGCAGGCATCGCCGCTGAGGCCGCCAAGGTGCTGTCCCAGCAGAATGACGACAAGTTCCACATCCAGACCATCGGCACGGACGGCACCGTCCGCCTGACCGAGAAGGCCGGCGCTCTGAATGACTATAAGACCTGGGACCTCCAGGGCACCACTGGCAGTGAGACTGACGCCACCTGGAAGAACCTCAAGACCGGCGCCGGCGTGGTTCAGTTCACCAAGGCCGCCGGCGGCGGCAAGTCCCTGACCCTCCAGATCGGCGACACCGCTGACAGCTTCAACCAGCTCAAGGTTGACATTCAGGATATGCACTGCTCCTCCCTGGGCATCGCCAGCATCAGCATTGCTGACCAGACCAGCGCCCAGGCGGCTGTGGACAAGATCAAGGCCGCCATCAACAAGGTGTCCGATGTCCGCGGTACTCTGGGCGCCACCCAGAACCGCCTGGATCACACCATCAACAACCTGTCTGTCATGACGGAGAACATCCAGGACGCCGAGTCCACCATCCGCGACACCGACGTGGCCGAGGAGATGATGTCCTACACCAAGAACAACATCCTCATCCAGTCCGCCCAGGCCATGCTGGCCCAGGCCAACCAGGTGCCCCAGGGTGTCCTCCAGCTCCTCCAGTAATTTGTTCCTGGCACAAACCGCATAAACCCAACCACAGGGGCGGGCGAAAGCCCGCCCCTGTTTTATGATTTGAAACGGAAAGGAAGCCGTACTATGAACACCATAGACATCGCCCGCCGGTGCGCGGAGCTCAGCGCCGTCTCCGACGCCAACAGCGCCTATATCCTGGCCCTGCACCAGGGCGGGCTGTCTCCGGAAGAGCGGCTGGAAGCCGCCGTCTACCTGCTGCGCATGGGCGGAAATTACCGGATCGCCTATACCCAGTTTGCCCAGCTATACAATGAGGGGCAGTTCCGGGAGGAGTGCCTGGACATCATGACCCAGTCGTTTTACGAGCCCAATGTGAAGCTGCTGAAATCTCGGTATGAAAAAAACTGCGCAGCGCTGAAAAAATACCCCTACCTGTTCCGGACAGATTTTCCGAAATTTGAGGAGCTGCTCTTCCGTTTCTATCCCTTTGACGACAACGGCTACCTGCCCTTTGACCTGAAAAAGCAGGAGTTCGGCGAATATATAAACTTCAACCACCCGGTGATCAGCCGCAATTTCTTCAAAGATTTAGAAAATCCCATCCTGGCCCAGGATGTTTACTCTCAATATGAACTGGAATACCTTTACGACAACGTGCGCCCCAGTGAGGACATCGGACGGGAAAACCATCTGTATCTCCACTATACCAGCTGGAAGGTGTTCTGCGCCCATTTGCAGGTGCTGAACGTGCGTGATCTGTTGGGGAAGAAGAAAATTGTCTTTTTATTTGATGAGGAAATTTCCCGCTATCCCATCGACTTCAAGGAGATGTATGGGATTGACTACAGCCAGTACCCGGTGAAGCCCATCGGCGTGACAGACGTCCACCGGCTGATCTGGCACACTCAGCTGTCCTCGGACAACGGCGGCGACTTTTTCAATGAGGTGTTCGACAATCACCCCAATCTGATCTGCCTGCCCTCTGTTATGCTGGATTATGTGGAGGAAAGCATTCAAAAGGCCAAAAAGGTGTTTGAGAATGCGGACAAGGAGCGCGCCGCCGGCAATACGCCCCGCTTTCAGAATGAACTGGTGCAGCAGTGCTATTGGAGCGGGAATCGCTCGGATAAAAACATTTTAGTTGCGCTGTTTATGCTTCAGAGCGCGTATATGGGCGGGCTGGACAACGCCGCCCGGATTGCTCCTGCGCTGTTTTTCCAGCCCCATTTTGCCCACCTTGATTATGACATGGACCACGCAGAGGATGACCGCACCATTCTCCTGAGCGACCAGTACGACAAGATCCGCAGCTCCCGTGTATTCAAGGCGTTTAAATACATCAAGACCTTTACGCCCATGCGCCGCTTTACCACCAGCGCCGCCGCCACCTTCCGCTGGCAGATTGAAAAGAAAAATTTCCTCAAGAACGAGGAGGGAAAACAGACTGTCATCTCAGACCTGGCCATGGACCGTTCCCTGAACCGCAGCTTCATGATCGACCCGGAGGACCGGCTGTACAAGGACAGCGTGCTGGTGCGCTTTGAGGACGGCAAGACCAATCCCCGGGCCACCTTTACCGCCTTGGCGGCGTTTTTGGATCTTCCTTATACGGAAAGCATGACCTACTGTTCGGAGAAAGGCGTCCA
>NZ_QWEK01000100.1 GCF_009935845.1 Pseudoflavonifractor sp. 524-17
ATTCCAATGGGTGCTGAATGAGGCAGGAACAGCGGGGGCGCTGTCTCCGGCGGCAGTGTTTATAGACGGAACCCATACATTGTCCACTCGCCGCCCAGGTAGGCGGTAATGTAGGAGATCAGCACATAGGGGTCATGCTCGATGCTGTCCAGATCGTAGTGGTACTCATCATAGTCGTGGGTACTCTCATAGGTGTCCAGATAGCTTTGCAGCTCGGCCTCCATCCCGGCGTATGCCGCCTCCGCCGCCAGCATCTCGCTGTCCTCGCTGGGGTAGGTGGAGAGCGCCACACCACCCGCGCCGCCCTGCAAAAACATAGAGCAGGAGGAAAACAGGGAGAGGAACATCGCCACGATCAGCCCCAGCGCACCCACGATGAGAAAGCCCTTTTTATGGCGGGCGATAAACTGACCCGCCTTTTTGCTGCCCTCTGCGGCCTTTTCCGCCGCCTTTGCGGAGGTCTGCGCGGCGCTGACGGTCTGGCCCCCGGCCTTTTTTGCCCTGGCGTACTCCTTTTTGATGGCGCGTTTCTGCTGCCAGCGGGAGTAGGGGTTGCTGGAAAAGCCGCCGTTTTGCTGGGAAAACTCCTGTTTCAGCGCGGAGACATTGGCGCGGTCCGCCCGTTTCTCCGCCCGCGCCGCTGTGCGGTATGGTTTGGCCCTGTGACTGCGGTAGACGCTGCGGGCGGCGTGAACGCCGTCCTCTGCCGTCTGCGTCATGGTGTTTGCCGCCTCCACACCGCTGTTGTCCTCTCCGGCCTCCCGCGCCTCATGGTGGAACTTGGCAAGGGCGGTATCTGCCACCGCCGTCTGCGTCAGCTTGGAGGAGGGCGGCTTTTTCGTGACCTCCGCAAATTGCAGGGTGGTTTTCACCCTGCCGGTCTGCGGGTCAACGGTGCGGACGGGCTTTCGGACCGTTTTCTTCGGGAGCTTTTTCTCCGCCTTTTCCAACTTATCCGTCCGGCGCTGGGCCTTGTGCGCAGCCTTTTTCAGCTTGGAGTCGGCTAATTCTTCCTCGGTAAATTGCAGCCTGACCGCCATAGACGCTCACCTCCTTTCCCGCCGCAGCACCGTCACTGTTCACAGCAACGGAGCTGCCGGCGCGCCAGCTCGATCAGGGCGGCATAGTTGTCATAGAGCTTGTCGGCGGTGTCCATCAGCCCCAGCAGCAGCTCATGGTCGGCCAGTTTAGGGACAGCCGGCGCGTCCCCACCGGCGCGGATGTCGCTGCCCTCGCTGAAATAGCCGGCGTCCTCCGGCTCCATCAGCTCATCGTCCATGACATCGCACAGATCGTCCAGCTCCCCGCTGACGAGATAGCGCCGGGGGATGTTCCAGCCCTCCCACAGCTCTTTGAGCTTGGGAGAAAACGCCGCCATGCGCCGGTGCGCCTCGGCGGTGGACCGGCACTCCGGCAGCTTGCCGATGGCGTCCTCCAACTGGCGCAGCATGGCGTAAAGCTCCAGCTTTTCGTCGATGTGCCGGATATAATCGTCCAGGTGGATCATAAAAACATTGTCCATATCATACCTCCAATCCGTTTGCAGCCGCCTGTTCCTGGGGCTTGGTGGTCATAATGCGGTACAGCTCGGTGTCCTTGGGGAAACGGTCCACAAAGGGCAGGATGATGTTTCCGTAGAACAGCAGCCCCTCGCCCTCGCTGGAATGGGTCACATAGGAGAGCTGGTGGGTGGAGATATTGAGCTGCTTGGCTAAAATCTGGCGGTCCCCGTTCGCCTGATTGAGCATATAGATATAGTCGCTGTTCTCAAAGATATTCTCCACCTCGCGGGAGGAAAGCAGGTCTTTCACATTCTGGGTGATGCCTGTCGGGATGCCGCCCCATTTGCGAAAACGCTTCCAGATTTCCACCGTATACGCCGCCGTCTGCTCCTCGCGGAGCAAAAGGTGCATCTCGTCGATGTAGTAGCGGGTGGACTTGTGGGCCTCGCGGTTGACGGTGACGCGGTTCCACACCGCGTCCTGCACAATGAGCATCCCGATTTTCTTTAACTGCTTGCCCAGCTCTTTGATGTCAAAGCTGACAATGCGGCTGTCAATATTGATATTCGTGCGGTGGTTGAACACATTGAGGGAGCCGGTGACATAGATTTCAAGCGCGGTGGCGATATACTGCGCCTCCTTTTCCTCCTGCCGCCGCAGCTCGTTATACAGGTCCTCTAAAATGGGCATATTTTCAGGCCGCGGGTCGTTCAGGTAGTCCCGATAGACCGTCCGCACACAGCGGTCAATGATGGTCTTTTCCACCGGCTGCAAGCCGTCCTTGCCGCCCACGATCAGCTCACACAGGGAGAGCAGGAAGTCGCTTTTCAGGGAAAGCGGGTTTTCATCGTCGCTGTAATTGAGGTTCAGGTCCATGGGGTTGAGGTAGTCCGCGGAGGTGGGCGAGATGTGTATGACCTGCCCATGCAGATGCTCCACCAGCGGCCCATATTCCGATTCCGGGTCGCAGATAACGATGTCATCATCGGTGACGAGGAACACATTGGCGATCTCCCGCTTGGCTGAAAAGGACTTGCCGGAGCCGGGGGTGCCGAGGATCAGGCCGTTGGGGTTTTTAAGAGCCTTTCGGTCCGCCATAATCAGGTTATTGCTGAGGGCGTTCAGACCGTAGTAGAGGGCTTCCCCCTGCATGAAAAGCTCCTGGGTGGTGAAGGGCACAAAAATAGCGGTGCTTGAGGTGGTCAAGCCCCGCTGGATGCTGATCTGGTTTCTGCCCAGGGGAAGGGAGGACATCAGCCCCTGTTCCTGCTGGTAGTCCAGCCGCCGCAGGGCGCAGTTGTACTTCTGGGCGATCCCCGCCGCCTGGAACACGTTGTTCTCCAGCTTCTGCCGGCTCTCCGCCGTGTTCATTACCAGCATGGTGACGAGGAACATCCGCTCATTGCGGGATTGCAGGTCCTCCAGCAGCGTCTTGGCCTCCGCGCCGTAGGTGGCCAGGTCTGACGGGAGGATCTCCATGTCATATCCAGCCCGGACCGCCTTTTTCTGGTAGAGTAGGGAAGTGCCGCCTTGCCGCATTTCGGCGGTAGGTCTGCACCACCCTCTCCGGGAACCGTA
>NZ_QWEK01000101.1 GCF_009935845.1 Pseudoflavonifractor sp. 524-17
AGATTAAAACCGACGTGACCAATCTGGGGCGGAAGGTGGACGCCATAGAGAAGAAGCCCGCCAAACGCTGGGACGGCCTGGTGGAAAAGCTCCTGTACGGCGTGGCTGGCGTTCTGGCAACAGCACTGGGCGCGGGTCTGCTGCACCTACTGCGGGCGGCGTAGACAGACAGAAGAATACAGAAACAGGAACCAGCCCTTTTCGGGAGATGTAATATTCTCTCGCAAAGGGCTGTTTTTGCGTTTTGGGGCTGGCGCTCTTACAGGCGGACTTAAAACAGGCTCATCTGCTCAGGATGCTGTTGCGCGGTATTCTGGTTACACTGGAAATATCCCTGTGCCGCCAATTTCCCAAGATAATTCGCGTTAACGCCGTTAATAATTCCATGAAGCAGCTGCATAGTTCCAGTGGCGGTGAGCAGCGCCCAGGTTTCCACGCTGGATTCTGTTTTT
Organism: Pseudoflavonifractor sp. 524-17; assembly: GCF_009935845.1. GTDB lineage: Bacteria > Bacillota > Clostridia > Oscillospirales > Oscillospiraceae > Pseudoflavonifractor_A. Next base: position 453 of record NZ_QWEK01000101.1, read on the forward strand.
GGAGGCCGCGTAATAAGGGCAATATATTTTCTGCCATTACGCTGGAAGGGGACGCGCTCGGTGCTGAGGTCATGTTTCCTGCACTCGCGCTCATACTCCGCGCTGCTCTGCTGGAAGGTCTTATCCATATCCAAGATTTTGCCGTTCAGCCGGTCAATCTCGGCGGCCCGGGCCTGATAGATTTTCTTCTCCCCATCGCCAGCGACAAAAGCCTTGCAGAAAGCGTCTTTATCACCGTTGAAGCCGCAATAAGCCTCTTCGATTTTGGCGTACTCGGCGGGCATCGGCTCGAAGCCGGTGCGCTCCACAAATTCGGACAACATCATTTTTGTATTCCTCCTTGAATTTTTCTATCTGTTCTGGTACGCTGGAGGCCGGGTTCTCCCGGTCCTCCGTGGTGAGGCGGGGCAGTGGTTATCCTTGACCGGGGACCACTGCCCCTTTTTGCTTACCGGGGAATCTTGGCAATCGCCCAGTCCTTGAGCGGAAGGGGATCCCCTTTCATCTCCCGAACTGCCTCGTCGTTGCCGCAGGCGTCGCAGATGTAGACGTCAGCGTGGCGGCTCAGGGCGTTGGTAGTCAACCGCTCCTTGACGGTCAGACGCCCGCAGCGGCGCGGGGTCAAATCCAAAATCTCTGTATCCCTCCATGATGGTGTTAAGATACTGCTTCGCCGGCGGGGTGATTGCGTGGCCGGGGGTCATGACGTAAGCCATCCCCTTTACCTTCTTCCCTCGTACTTGCAGCGTGAACATTTGCTTGACGTACAGCCGAGGGAAGCCCTCATACCAGTCCAGGGCGTCTTCGTCCGAGGGGCTGATGGACCAGATACCAACGGGGACGCTGGCTCCGTCGCAAGGCTCAATGTTGGCAACGCCCGAGCGGCTGCTCCCCCGGAACACCAGCTTGTAACCGTCGATGGTGGAGCGGCCAATAGTGAGCGCATCCGGGCAGCGGTGGAGCATCTGGTCAACGTCCAGGTTGCTCCCATAGGCGATGTAGTATTTCCGTTTCATAGCTTCCTCCGTTCTCCCCGTATGGCCGGTAGGTCAGCCGGTTTGTTGTTAAGCTACCCCGGCCTCTGCCTGGGCCTGGGGGCGAAAGGGAGCGGTCAGGTGGTGGCGGCAGGTCTTGAACTCCGCACCGCCCAGGCCCAGGCGCTTCACCAGGACATTGGTCATCAGCGTGGCCTTCTGCTCTGCGGTGTAGCCCGCACAGCCCTTGAAGTAGAGCCGGGTGTCCTGGCAGTCAATAGCCCAGGCGCTCATGGCCAAGCAGAACTGGACGTAGGCCTTAATCTTGCCAGCGTGGGTGGTGCCGTTGAACAGCCGGAACTCGACCGTCCCCTTGGTGAAGAAAGCGTGGAGATTAACACCGTGGTAGCGGCTGGTGTTGTAGTGCTCGTGGTTGATACCGTCGGTGTAGCCATCGTTGGCGGCGCTGTACCAGATGCGCTCGAGGCTGTTCGTGGTTTTCTCGCTGTCATCTTTCATGGCTTTCAGCAGAGTGGAGTTCATCTTCTTGCACCAGCGGTTGGCGCGCTCACCAATCTCCAGGGCCTCATAGAACAGGTCCTGCCGGCCAATGGCAAAGTTCATCAGGCGGGTCAGGCTGGCGGGAGTGTGGTTCTTGCCGTCCACATGGACGTGGATGCCGCAGGAGCTGTTGGCGATTGCACCGGCCTCGCGGAGAGCGCGGATGACATTCTGCAGGTCCTCCATGTCCTCGTACTGAAGAACGGGGGTCACGACCTCGCAGGAGTACGCGGTGCCAGCGGAGACGCGGCCGTGGCTGGCGGACTTGCGCTCGGTGAGGATGCTGCCATCGGACATGGCTTTCCAGGTGCGGCCCTTCCGGTCGGTGGCACCGTAGGTGCCGTAGTAGGTGCCAAGGTAGCGGGTCTGGGTTCCGAAGTAAGTGGCGATGACGTTGGCGGCCTGCTCGCGGGTGATACCCGTCAGCTCAATCTCCACACCGAAGTTCTGCTTCTTCATCATGTCGTACATTCTTGTGACCTCCCAAGTTTTTTGTTCGGGGCGTTTCTTGTTGTGGTTATATAGTACATCATTCTCATTTACTTGTAAACACCTTTTTCGTTATTTTTATAAAAATTTTTGTTGACAAGTAAATCATTATGGTGATATAGTATTGGTAAGAAAGGAGGCCGCAAAATGGTAAACGATAAGGTACGCGCCATTTTAGCCTTGGCCGGGAAACGAAATATTGATTTAGCGGAGCTATACGGCGTTTCCAAGCAGAGCATGAACAACAAAATGACCAACAACCGCTTTTCCGCTGATGATTTGATTCGTATTGCTGAATTCGCTGGGTGTCGGGTTGCCTTTGTTCTGCCAGACGGTCAGCATATCTTCCTGGAGCCGGAGGACATTCGCCGGGAGCAGGATGGCAGCCCCACAAAAAGCAAAAAAGACCCGGACGAATAATCGTCCGGGTCCCAGCTTGTCGAAAAGCGGCCTGCCAGGAAAAAGTTCTGGCAGGCCGCAAAGCATAAAGATACATAAGGGCAGCA
>NZ_QWEK01000102.1 GCF_009935845.1 Pseudoflavonifractor sp. 524-17
AAAATCAAACGCTTCATGCGCGAGCTGGAGAACGCATAAGGGGGTGCGGCCATGTCCGCGCCAAACCTGAAGGAAATCGAGTGGGCAATCCAAGAGCTGGAGCAGGAGGAGAGCAGCGAAAAGCGGTATACCTTGCTGGCCGCGCTTTACACCTGCCGCAATGAGATGCTGGGGCTTTCCGCCGCCCAGCCGCAGACTGCGGCTTACGCTGAGGCTGCCGCAGGAGCAGAGGACGCCTTGGGCCAGTACGGCGACAGTGACTTCCTCCGCACCGTGGCGGGGAGGCCGCCCTCTAAAGCGTGGATGGTCATGGATGAGCTCATGGATACCCTCCGCGTGGTGAATCCAAGAGCCTATGACGGCGTTATGAGAAAGCTGCGTAAGATTTGAAAAGAGGGGGCGTACGCCCCCTCTTTTCATTTCCAAATATATTTTCCTGTGTCGAGTGAGAAAACAGCGTTTACACACGGCTGGCAGATATCAGCAACCAACTGATCGTTAGGGTTTCTCCTGCGAAGCGAAATATGGCCTGGCCAGCCGAGACAGGACATATATTTTTCCTGAGAACAAAGAACTGTATGGCTGGATAAAAGAGAAGGAGGAAAAGTAACGGTTACAGGTTGTTACTAGCAAATCAGTAATCGTTCAAAAATAAAAGTCCCTAGAACCTTTGCGGCTCTAGGGACTTTTTGGAGCTAGTGGGGTGACTTGAACACCTGACCTGCTGATTACGAATCAGCTGCTCTACCGACTGAGCTACACTAGCATAACCGGCGGGGAGAGGGTGCTAAAATATGATACACCGGTATGCGGGTTTTGTCAAGCAGATTATGGGCAGCCATTATTATTAGGTTACACAAGGCCACACGGCCATGTGTGGCCTAATTTTTTTATCGTTTGGGGGTGAGGACGTGGCCGATTATGCTTTTAGGCCCCTGGAGGACCGCCAGAAAATCGAAAAACTGTGGGAGGACGGGCGGACGCCGAAAGAAATTTCCGAAACCACGGGCGTGTCCGTTCATGTGGTCTACAAGGAACTGACCAGGGGCCAGGACGGGACCCGCCTGCCGGATCGGCGCCTGCGGTACAGCGCGGACGTGGCCCAGCGCCGGGTGCAGGCGTCGCTGGAGCGGCGGGGCAAGCGGGCCGGACAGCCCACCGACAACAGCCAGACGGCGGAGGCCGCCGGCAGATAGGAGGACGCCATGGCGAAGCAAAAGGAAATCAAGTTCCAGGACCGGCATGGCGACCTGCGGGGCCGCCAGAATGGCATGGAGTTCTGGATCCGAAAAGGCGAACCGCAAACCAAGAGCGGAGAAAAGCGGTATTTCGTGGCAATCTACCCCGTGAGCAACAACTCCCGGCAGATAAGCACCCTGTCCCGCCAGGACTTTGACCTGGCCGGTGCCAAGGAGTTCTGCCAGAAGATCGCCGCCGGGGAGATCAAGGTGGAGGACGTGCTGGCGGAGTTTGCGGCGGAGGACGACGCAAAGGAGCGGGCCGCCATCCGGGACGTGACCGAGCGGGCCAAGAAGTTCCACGCCCGCCTGGACGCCATGGGGCTGAAATACCGGGACCTGGCCGGAGATCACGCCGGACTATTCGGCGGGCGGCGTGACTGCGGAGGAGGCGGCAGCGGCGGAGAGGCTGGTGGAGATATGGGGCGATATGTCCGTAACCGTGGAGGTGGAGGCGGAGGGCCTGCGGGCGTTCTTCTACTCTGTGGAGTTAGCCCTGGCCGTACACCTGGCGCGGATATTCAAGCCGGAACTGGCCAACCGCTACCGTCGCACAAAGAAAAAGCGGATCCGCAAGAAATACGAAAAGTGGATCACGGCCTGGTTTGGGGAGGTGTGGGGGTAAATGTTCAGACTGAAAGCCAACAAAACCAGCCTTTACAAGCTGGTGGGCAAATATGAGGGCCTGCCGCCCATGCGCCGGGTGACAATCACCAAGGCATACCGGGCGCCGGACTGGTGGCTGAAATGGACGGACGCGGACGGCCTGCTGTGCGTGGCGTTTTTCTCCACCTGCACGGGAAAGGCCATGCTGTCCATCGACAAGAAAGAGTTTTGCGGGCCGCAGGTTTCCCGCGTGGTCCATGACCTGGACACCAAGGACCTGCTGGAGCGGGGCATGGTGGAGAAGTTCACCACGGCGGCGGAGAGGAGGGCGGCCTGTGGCGCGGTGTAAATTTTGTGGCCAGGAAATCGACTGGATCACCAGCCTGGAGGGCAAGCAGGTCCCCGTGGACCCGGATCCCGTTTTCGTGATCGAGGACGGCGGCCCGGAGGCGTTCCTGGACGATATGGGCGCTACCATCACCGGGCGGCAGGCCAAGCCGGAGGAGGAGAGCCGGGACCTACCTGTGGCCTTTGTACTCCACCGGCGGACCTGTCCGTGGGCGGACAAGCCCACACAGCGGCGGGTGGAAAGGGGTGGCAGCTATGGCGGACTTGCTCCAGCTACCTGATCGGCGGTACAGCGTGATCTATGCGGATCCGCCGTGGGCATATCGCCAGTGTGGAGCCACGGAAAAGAGCCGGGGCAACGCGGCGAAATATTACCAGACCATGACCACCGCCGAGATCTGCGCCATGCCGGTCCCATCCATCTGTGCGGAGGGTGCGGCCTGCTTTATGTGGGCCACGTTCCCCAACATCGGGGAGGCCATAAAGGTCATGGAGGCGTGGGGCTTTACATACAAAACCGCCACCCCGGCAGGTGACGGTTTCTTTTTGAAGCTTGATTAACCACCTGGGCTAACCGCTTGCTGCAGCGCCCTTTCTGTCTTTATTATACGTACACGCCCCCTTTTTGTCAAGGTGACGGAACGGAGGTTTTTTATTTGC
>NZ_QWEK01000103.1 GCF_009935845.1 Pseudoflavonifractor sp. 524-17
TTAAAACGCTCAATTTATATAATTCCACAAACGGCAAGCAATTCGGGTGTGGCCACACTCCGAAATTTTTGCTGGGCCGCAGGCCCGCAAAAATGCTTGTTGGGGAGCCTCCCCAAACCCGGCTCTTTGGGACAAAATGTCCCAAAGAGGTTGGCTGCGTCACCGCCGCTGTCGCGCCGGTTCCTTATTATTCCGCCCGTCTTTCAGACGGGACAGATGATTGATATTATGGCCTGCCATTGAGCGGAAAAAGGGGGGCGGCACTGTGAAAAGCACCGCCCCAGCTTTGGGACATTTTGTCCCAAAGATACAGTCAAATAGGTTTTACATACTCAATGCTCCGGCGCTTCGATAATTTTTATGCCGTGAGCCTCCGCACCTACATCACCCTCAACATATTCCAGATTAGCCAAATCCTCAACCCGCCACAAGATGTTCTCAGTCATCCTCAACCCGTTGCTTTCAGTTCTCACAGTACCCTCAACATAGTCCAAATCATCCAAATCCATAGTCCGCGAGTCAGTTTCAATCATTCTTATTCCATTGTTTTCAGTTCCCACAGCGCCCTCGACATAGTCCAAATCATCTAAGGAAACTTCCCGGCCATCGTCAGCGGACGCGGCGGAGGTAGCAAAGCCAGTAGTCACGCCGACAATCAGAGCCACAGCCAGAACGAGAGAAAACATAGATGTTTTTTTCATTTTCATAATTGCAGTTATCCTTTCTTCAATCGCGTTTTTATTAAAGTTGTTGCACAGCGGGGTCAAGCCGCTCCGGGTTTCTTCCATGCTGATTAGTGTCCGCGCATAAGCCGCCCTTGTGTTTTCCCCAAAAAGCCGGACGACAGCCTCATCACAAGATAGCTCAATATCCCGGTTTGCGAGAATATACATAGCCCACACCAAAGGATTGAACCAATGCACACACAGTACCGCAATCAGCACTAATTTTGTGATGCTGTCAAAACGCCGGATATGCACATATTCGTGCGCCAAGACGTATTGCAGTGCCTTTGTATTTTCCCATTCGGTAGACATTGGCAACAAAATCACCGGACGGAATACGCCGTAAGTGAGCGGGGCAGAAAAGCGGCTGGACTGCCGAACTGAAATGGAGCGTTTCAGCCGATGGCTTTTCAACCAGTTTTGAATAAAGCCGTTGTCTATCGGCAAGGACGTTTGAAATTCTTGCCGGCACTTCCAGTATGCGATGGCAAAGACCAAAGCGCAGACCAGCACGCCAACAGCCCAAACAATCACCCACACAGAGACGGGACTTGCGGCATTTGAAATATTGCCGGGCATAGTAGCCATTTGCCCTGCTATTTCAGTCGGCAACATTCCAGCAACCTGCGGGCCTTTTGTGGTGGGTACTGCGGGTGTATGATTGCCAATCAGCGAATACACACTAAACGCAGAAGGGACGGAGAACGGGAGCAAAAGCCGCGCAACCACTATTCCCCAGAGTGCTAAAAAAGTTTTTTTGGGTAACAGGTTGACTGCCAGGGCGCGTATAACGATAATTGCCAAAATCATCACAGCTCCCGCAAAACTCATTTGCAATAGGCTCATTTGCACCACCTCACTCCAAATCACCGACAATCTGTTTCAGCTTTTCGATCTGCGCGGCAGTTAATTTTTTCCGCCCCAGCAGGGCCGCGAACAGCTTGTCGGCGGAGCCGTCATACACCTTGTTAATCAGCTCGTTCGTTTCCGCCTCCTGCACATCCTCTTTCGGCACAAGCGCATGGCACATGAAACCGGGCTCGGAGCGTTCAATCGCGCCTTTTTTGATACAACGCTTGATTAGGGTATAGGTCGTATTGACATTCCAGCCCAACTCCTCGGTCAGCAGTTTAGCGATATATTTTGCGGGAACATCGCCATCGCGCCAAAGGACAGACATCACTTTCAACTCAGAGTCGAAAAGTTTAATATCCATTCAATCACACCTCCTTTTAAGACTGTAGTAGTGGCTACAAGCAAATACTACCACAGTCTTAATCTCTTGTCAATACTACTTTGGTCTTAAAAATAAAAAAGTGCCGCTCCAGCTTTGGGACAAAATGTCTCAAAGTACAGCCGCCCCATGTTAGCTTTTGTGGAACAAATAGGGCGCAGGACATATAAACATACCACCCCTCTGCCGAACGCGCCCCGAAACCCTTGATACAAGCGGCTTTCAAACGCCTAAATGCTAACAGTCCAGCCATGGAAAATAAGCGGTTTTTACAGCGCGTTCAACCCAATCCCCCCGCCCTTTCCCATTCATGGGAAAGGGGGCGGCTCTGGAGGATATATCCCCCGCCGCGCCGGAGGGGTAGCACAGCCGGGGCAGACCGTCAAGGGCAAGCCGCCGCAAGCGGCGGTGCTACGCACCCTTGACCGCATACTCCCGGCTGTGCTCAATAGTAGGCGGCGACGGGGGATATACCACCAGAGCCCCTATGTAAAAATGCGCGGGGACAACGATTGCTTTGGGACATTTTGTCTCGAAGTCACTACCCGATAGTTATACTTTGCGGATGGAATGGCCGGGGTCTGCTGGGGGCCGCCTTGATAACCAAAACAGGGCGGCCCCCAGTGGACTCCGGCCATATCGCGCAAAAACCGCCGCTTTGAGTTTTCCCCAATAGCGGCGGCCTGGTGTAGTCTGGTGTAGGTTGGCTCCATTCTTTAGGTGTCGTGTTATTATGCCCTTGTCAAATACACTAAAAGGAGTAGCAAACAAACGGTATACACCAGAGTTCAAGAAAAAGGTCATAGAAACTATGCTGCAGGAAAAATTAA
>NZ_QWEK01000104.1 GCF_009935845.1 Pseudoflavonifractor sp. 524-17
GGTATAGCGATAGGTAATCCGCCGCTTTTACCGTCCTCATGAGAGGATGGCAGTCAGAGCGGATTTTCCCCCGCTTCGCACCGTGCGTGCGACTTTCACCGCACACGGCGCTCCATCAATACAGATTGATTGTTGCGTGTATGTGAAATAACCAGTTTATCCCTATAACCTTTAATCTTCTTTTGCGCTTTTACATCAAATCCCGTAATGTCCATTTCAGGATTATTGACCGCTTGAAAGCAGTTCCAATGAAGCGAAACCAAATTATTAACACGGTTTACCTTATTCAGCGGGAGGTTTGGGTTGATTCTGTGGGCATACGGGGTATGCGCAATGAGCCATCCACCACATACCCGGCACTTGAGTTTATCACGGTTAAGAGCGTATGCGCGATTCATGATAAACTCAAAGTTGTTGAGTGTGCTTTGCTTTCTGTAGATTGCCGCAGCTGTTGCGTTATCCGAATAGGCTTCGTCAAGCCGCGCAAGTATGCGCTTCTTTTTCGTTCGTTTGAAGTTGAGTTCCCGTCCCTCTTCGGAATAGGGCGTTTCAGCCTGGTTTTTCTGCGGAACCTTTTCCCACTTGCAGAAGGTGAGTGCGGTAAAGCCAATGTAAATCTCGCGGTATTTTACTGCTGGAATTTTTGCTTTGTACTGCTCATGGATACGGGGTAGATTTTGCGTGTCTCTTGCCGGAATCCATTTTCCTTTGTACTGTTTGAGGCGGCTCCTCGCCAGACCTTGCAGCCAATGGTGGTATTTTTGCATGGAGATATTGACCCATGTGCAGCACTGATAATATTGAATCAGTCCCCGAATTTTGCTGTTGATACGGTTAATTTCCGAAATCAATTTTTCCTTGCTGTAGTTTCGGGGGATTTTCTTAATGTTTGCCGCGATTTCATAGACTTTCCGTTTTAACCTGTCATCATCTGGTATCGTCCTTGTGACGTACCCGCTTCGGCCTTTTCCCGGGACAAGTTTCAGCTTGTAGCCAAGGAATTTGATATACTTTTTTCGGACATCAGTAATCAGCGTTTTCTCTTTGGATAGTGTCAGCTTTATTTTGCTGTGCAGAAATTTTTCCAATCTTGCTTTCCAACATTCGGCATGGGCGCGGGTGTCTGTTACGATGACAAAATCGTCCGCGTAACGAATCAGGTATCCCGGTGTCAGGTTCGTTTTTCGCAAAGCCGCATATTTGCTCTGGGTTTGCTTGTATGGGAATACGGTACTCTTGTTTTCCCATTGGCCGGTTATCCATTCATCCATGATATCCAGGTAGGCATTTGCCAGAAGTGGACTAATCAGTCCACCCTGTGGCGTACCTTCCTCGCTGACTTCACAGTTGTCCATGACCCCCGCTTTCAGCATTGCTTTGATGATTTGCAGTACCCGCTGGTTCTTGATTCCCATGTGGTGCAAGCGTTTTAGCAGGATACTGTGGTCAATATGGTCAAAGCATTTGCTGATATCGCCCTCGACTACCCAGTGACAGTTTGTTTGGAATGTGAGAAATTTCACCCGTTCCAGCGCCATCGCGGTGTCCCGCATCGGTCGGAATCCATAGGAGTGAGCAAAAAACTGTGCTTCTAAAATAGGTTCCAACACAATCCTCATGCACTCTTGTACGATTCTGTCCCGTATAGTCGGAATACCCAGAGGACGCTTTTCGGCTTTTCCTGGTTTGTCGATGTAGACCCGGCGTATCTTCTGAGCCTCGAAATGATGAAACGCATTTTGAATGTCATTTACTACCCACGAAAAGGGTTTTTGCAGGTAGTCCTTTCGCATGGTTTTGTAATCCACGCCGGGAGTTTCGCTGCCCTTGTTGCTTTTGATGTTGTGGATTGCTGTTATGATAGTAGTTTCTGCTGACATGATTTCCAAAAGTCCCTTGAACGCCGGACGGCCTCCTGCGTCAAAGACTTCTTTGCTGTGCTGATACAGTTTATCCTGAATTCTGCGCAGTTCTGCTTCGGTTTTCGGGCTGTCGAATTGTTGTGCCATACGCACCGCCTCCTTTCGGGATTGGTGTTTCTGGTTTTAGTCAGGTTTGCCTACGGCTTCCTCGACTTCCTGTTCACATACAATCTGTACTGACTATGCCCCTTCGCTCCCCCCGCCTTATTATTGCGGGGATCGTCACTACTACGGGCTGATGCCCCGTGAATTAGCAGGTCATTTCCTACCTGCGCGGCGGAGGTGTCACTCCATAACTGCGCCAGCAAAGACTGGTGCGCCGTTCACGGTTCCTTTGTTCCCTATGCTTTAGCTTTTCATATCGGTTTTAGCCCGTTCCTATGGCCCGACTGCCATCTCTGGCTGGTGTGAACTTCTGCCGGAGACATTTGACCTTAATGGTTTTCTGCCGTTTTCCACCACTACAAATTTCAACGGCGGCAGTACCCCTCATGGGGCGGATGGCTGTATTATCATCCTAACGCTTACGAGCCGTACATTCAAAAACTATGTCAGTTGCAACAAAACATCCTGGACATGACCGATTTATAGCCTCCCGCGGCGCACAGCCGTCTCAGACCGCGCCTCCGCTCTTCACCGAACTTCGTACATTCCACATGACACTGTGGTGCACGTCGGAGTATTAGAGTTTTTGTTACCCGTCACACCGGGTCAGGCAGGAACTCCCCCTGCCAAATCAAGCATAGAGTTCAGATTCTTTTGGAATCTGCCTTGTTTTATTGCGTATTTCTACGCAGATTGTCAAGGAACAAAGCGTGCGTA
>NZ_QWEK01000105.1 GCF_009935845.1 Pseudoflavonifractor sp. 524-17
TCCGCAGCATCCGTTCCCATATTCTGAAATGGAAAGCCGAACAGCCCAAAGCGTCATCCCGGTTCACCTCTGCGCCAACCCAGGCCAATGTTTATGAGCTTGCTGCTGCCCATGTAAAAATTGGCAAACTGGAGCATGAACTGAAACGTGCCAGACAGGAACTTGAATTTGTAAAAAAATTATAAACGCTGGCAGGGAGGAATAGGTAGCGTGTTTGTACCAGCTCCAACAGATGAGAGGTTTGCTATGATACAAGCAACACTGTCTTCCTATGACAATATCCTAAGCGTTTCTGAGTTATGTCGCATCGCCAATGTTTCCCGCTCTGGATATTACCGCTGGGCCGCTGCCGCTGAATCCCGCGCGAGACGTGAAGCCCAGGAGCAAAATGATTTCGCACTGATTTTGCAGGCGTATAATCATCGCGGATACGCAAAAGGAGCGCGCAGTATCTACATGCATCTCCTGCATTTGGAAACTCCTGTGTGCATGAATCTCAAGAAAATCCGAAGAATTATGAATAAATATGGTTTGAAGTGCCCCATCCGAAAAGCAAATCCTTATCGCCGGATGCTCAACGCAGTGAATCAGTTGATCAAAATCCATGGTGTTTCTCTACAGGCAGAAACCCTGATCAACAGCGATCAGGGATCCCACTATACAAGTTTGAAATTCATTCAAATCATCCGGGATAATCATCTGCGCCAGTCCATGTCCAGGAAAGCCAACTGCTGGGACAATGCGCTCCAAGAGAGCTTCTTCGGGCATATGAAGGACGAGTTGGATTTGGTCGCCTGCAGCGTCAATGCTGGAATCGCCAGGGCGGAGGATGCCACGCGGGGGCTGTTCCTGCTGGATCAGGTCTACGAGCTGATGTACCAAATCGCCAAAAAATAAGTGGAAAGCTGTCGCCAAATACTTGTTTTTACTGGCAATATAGGATATAATTTTAATTGTGATCTGTTAATAGATGGTAGGTGTACATTATGGCGACTCAACCGATTTATCAGTTTTATTCCTGCCTGAAAGACTATCAGCCCACTGTCTGGCGGCGATTCCAGGTAGCGGGCAATGTCTCGCTGGCGAGGCTGGGCTATATCCTCATGACAATGTACGAGATGCAGGCAAGCCATTTATTTTGCATAGATTATTTTATCAAAGAGGATCTGTTGGGCTATCTACAGGAGAAAAATTTTCCCACAGAGGATATGCATTGGAGCCGTCCGGAGGTTATACATTACGAGGTTTTGACAGAAGATTCACTGCCTGATACAGAGACGGAGCAGACCATGGACGCTGCTGCCATGACTTTGCGGCGGCTTTCCAATACGCCAGGGCTGCGGCTGTGTATGCGGTATGACTGCGGCGATGGTTGGGAGGTTGAACTGCGGCTGGAACAGGTCTTCCAAGATGACGCCTTGCCGGGAAAATTACTCCCTCGCGTTTTAGAGGGAGCAGGATACGGAATTATTGAAGATTGCGGCGGTGTCGGTGGGCTGGAGCGATTGGCAAAAGCCTTTCAAAAGAAAAAGGGCCGGGAATATAGCGAATTTTCAAAATGGCTGGGCGTTAAGGAATTGGATCTGTCTACTTTCGATATCAAAGATATGAACTATCGTTTAAAGAAAGTTCCACGGATATACCGGGATGCGTATGAACTTGGACTCCAGACGACCAAGCAATCCTTGGCGCTTTTAGAACGAAAATATTTAAAATGATTTCTCATTAAGGGTGAACTCGGAAGGGTTCGCCCTTGTTATTTTGAGGGAACAGCTATGGCCATCACAAAAATACTTGCCTGGAAGGGCCGCCTGGACATCGGCATCAACTACGTCCTCAACGGGGACAAGACCGGGGAGCGCGTCCTCACCGCCCACCTGAACTGCGACCCCGGCCGGGAATGCCGTCAGATGCTGGACACCAAGCGGGCTGTGGGCAAGGAGGATGGCATGATGTACTACCACATCATCCATTCTTTCAAGCCGGGGGAGGTCACGCCGGAACAGGCGCTGGAGATCGCCACAGAATTTGCGAAAGAGCATCTGCTAGGGTACGAGACAGTGATCGGAGTCCATGTGGACAAGGAGCATATCCACGCCCACCTAGTTTTCAATTCCGTCAACGCCGACACCGGCGAGAAGTACCACAGCAACGCCCAGAGCTACTACCAGCAGATTCGTGCCGTTTCGGATCGGCTGTGCCGGGAGCATGGACTGCCGGTCATTATGGAGGGCAGCGACCGCAAGGCGGTCAGCTACATCGAATGGCTGCGCCAGTCCAAGGGCTAGCCCACCTTCCGCTCCATGCTGGAGGCGGATCTGCAGGCAGCCATTGAGGACGCCAACGACCTGGGCCACTTCTTTATGCTCATGGAACATATGGTGCGCCCTTAAGCAAGACGGCGCCTAATAAATGTCTTGCGTGGCCTTATTGAAATTCCGCCTTTAGCAAGCGGTAGGAAAAGTATCTCGTTACATCTCAATAAGATGAGAAAGGGGGAGTAATTACAAGAGATGGACAACCTATCACCTCGCGACTTATCCGAAAGGGAAACCAGACGGGGAGTGTAGCATGTCGCGGTCCCATCAGGACAGACGCGGTCTCAGCCCAAGTCCTAGAGTCTGTTTTAAAACTAAGGGATTGTGTGTAAAGTGCCGAGCTGATAAAATGGAGCGCATGAAAAGACATG
>NZ_QWEK01000106.1 GCF_009935845.1 Pseudoflavonifractor sp. 524-17
TTGTCCACTCCTTATTCTCTTGATTATATACCCAATCCTTGAGAATGGGGTGTCAACTTTTTTTATACCACATCATATAAACCCTTGCCCTGTGGATTTTCGTGTCTGCAACGCCTTAAAAATCAAGCCTTTTCAAACCCTATTGCGTAACATTCCATTCTGTTCTTTGGGAGAGGTCGGGGGCGCGGGGGCAGAGCCACCGCAAAACCTACAGACAGCCGCCGAAGTAGTGCAGACGGTTTTGCCGTTAGAATGAAGCGGACGAAAGCAGGGGGCAGGGTTGTCAAATCCTGTTCCCCGTTTTCGGCGGCAAAATGGCAACGGCAAAAATCCAGACGGTCAAGGGTTTAAGAGTAGAGATTTTTTCGCGCGCTTTGCGAAAAAATACTACTCGCCCCTTGACGGTCAGGATAGGCGGAACGGGGCAAAGTGCAGATTGCTTTTTCTGAATGGGCGTGGTATAATTTCTCCAGTATGAACAGACCGATAAATCATATTTTATAAAGGAGTTGCATATATGTTTGAAAAAATGAGTAAAGCACTTACAAGAGAAGATATAGCGGAAATTGAAGTAAATCTGGGACTTGCATTTCCAGAAGATTTTGTAGAACACTATCTGTCCTATAATGGTGGAATACCTACAAAGCCGTTTTTCTATTTTGAAGAGGAAGATATTGAAACAGAGGTTCAAGTTTTTCTCCCATTAAAATATCATTATTGTGATATTCCCATAAGAACAACGGAGGAAAAATATTTATTTTTCAAAGGGAAATCCCCATTGATGACCTCTTATTTTCCCTTTGCAAATGACTATGGAGCTAATCCGATTTGTGTTAATTTGGAGAACGGAGGAGTCTATATTGTGTATATGGATTTGGGAGAATTGGAGGATAGATGCTTCTGCCGTATTGCAGAGAATTTTCGGGACTTTGTAGAATCTTTGTCTGAAGATAGCATAGACGATTAGGGTTCACTCTACAATTTGCTGTTTATCGGTCTAATAAAACTCCAAAACAAGATGGCAAGACAAACATTGACTATCCCGCCGCCCCGTCTGTTACTGTTCTATATCCTGCGCCCTGTTTGGTTGCCGTTCCCTCTGTTCCTGCCGCAAGATACTGTAAACGCTCTTTCTGATTTTCTCCGCTTCTTTTACTTCCTCTTTCAATGCAAGATACCGCTGATTAAGCGTTTTCCTCTCGGCGGTCAGCTTGGTGTATTCTTCTTTCCATGCCTTTGTCTGGATTGTGGTCTTGCCGTTCATCACGCCTTTGAGATAGTCTTTTGCTGTTGTGAATAGGATTTGCTCGGCTTCGGTCAGCGGCTTTTTCCCCTTGTACCTGAAATAAATGTCGGCTTGCTCTAAGTGCTTTTTCAGAGTGGCAAGCCGCCGTTCAACGGGTTTCAGTTTCCCTTGAATATCCAGTTGTTCCCCTATCATGGACTTGAATTTTTCATCAAGCCCCGCCATATCCATGATGTTATTGGTTTGCAGGAAATTCAGCATTTTCGCCGCGTCTTTGAGGTTATACAGCGATTGGGAATATCCCTGTTTTCCCGCCTGTGCCTTGCGTGACAGTATGCCTTGAATGTAGTCGGCAAGGGTGGGCGGCTCGGTGTTCTCGGTTTCCTCTTTTAGCCAGTCTTGCAGTTTGGAGATACGCGCCTTTAACTGCCGCAAACGCTTATTTGTTACCTCGATTTCGCGGTTGAGGTCGCCGCGCTCGGTGCGGATGCCGCGCTTCTCCATAGCGGAAGCGGCAACGCCTAAATGGACGGTGGGTATCTGGTCTATCCCTTGCCGTTCATAACTACGGTGGTCTACACGCTCCTCGTGTCCGTTCTGCTCCAAACACTGGTTGCAGAGTTGCGCCCATGCCGCCCGCCACTCCTCGGCTTTGGTCTGCTCGTTCCAATCGGTAGCGGGAATGGACTTGCATTTGTACTGCCGCTTCTTCGGGTCATAGATTTTATTCCCGTCCCTGTCAAGAATGTACTCCTTTTTCTGTTTCGCTCCCCACTCGCCGCGCTCGTCAAAAGGGCGCATAGTCAGCATGATGTGGGCGTGGGGGTTGCCGCCGCCTGTGTCGTGTAGGCATACATCGGCGCACATTCCCGCCGTCACAAAATGCCGCTTTACATACTCGCGGACAAGGGAAATGCCTTGCTCCCTCGTCAGTTCGCGGGGTAAGGCAATTTCAATCTTCCGCGCAAGTTGGGCGTTCTTCGCTTTCTCGATTTTCTCCACTTCGTTCCACAAAACCGCCCTGTCTGAAAAAGCGGCGGGGGCGTGGTCGGGGAGTAAAATCTCCACATGGACGACACCGCCCTTGTGGGTGTAGTCGTGGGTCATTCCGTCAAACTGGTTTGTGATTTTCTCCCCCGCCCGGTAAGCGGCGGCGGCAACAGCGGACTTGCCCTTGCCGCGGGATATGACTTTGATACTGCAATGATAGATTGCCACGCGCCGCGCTCCTTTCTGCGGGTGACTCCCGCCGTTCTCTTTTGTGCCGGCAGGCACAAAACGCCGTCTGCAAGACCGCACATACCACAATTCATTGTGGTATATAAGTGCGCCTTGAACGAACCCGCTGACGCGGGGGTTTTACAAACAGACCAACTTTCCTGTACACTTGAAAAACGGTGCGTATACCG
>NZ_QWEK01000107.1 GCF_009935845.1 Pseudoflavonifractor sp. 524-17
CAACAGCTTGCCGATGAGGCCGCTTCCCTGGCTTCTCCTGTCGAGTTCATTGTCCAATATCTTTGACAAACTTACAGTCTGTCTTCAGTCAGGCGGTTCTAAGCTCTTGACAGATGTGCTATAATAGGTTTGAGTCGGATTGGAAGCGGCTTCCTCTCCCCTCACAGCCCGTTTCGTATCTCCACACACATTAATCTGTACGCCTTGAGATACAAAACAGGCCGTCAGTTCATACCGGCATCCAGCCAACAGGGGGGAGAGCATGGATCGCAAAGGAACCAAGCTGATCGCCAAAAACAGCAAAGCCTTTCACGATTACTTTATTGAGGACCGGTACGAGGCCGGCATCTCCCTGGCTGGTACCGAGGTCAAGTCCATCCGTCAGGGCAATGTAAATCTGAAAGACTCCTTCTGCCTTATCAAAGATGGCCAGATGCAGGTTCTGGGGATGCACGTTAGCCCCTATGAAAAGGGCAATGTCTTCAACAAAGACCCTTTGCGTCCCCGCCAGCTGCTGATGCACCGGCGGGAGATTGCCCGGCTTTTCGCAAAGGTCAAGCAGGATGGCTACGCCCTGGTACCCCTGTCCATTTATTTTAAAGACTCCCGCGTCAAGCTGGAGGTAGGGCTGGCCAAGGGCAAAAAGCTCTACGACAAGCGGGACGCCGCCGCCGCCAAGGATGCCAAGCGAGAAATTGACCGCACCATGAAGGCCCGGCGCCGCTATGATTAAGCGCTTGTCCTGCCGTCCGGGCCCCGAAACACCGCGCCGGTCCTTGTCGGCCGGCGGTATATGTCATTGTAAAGAGAAAGGGCGTGTCTCCCCATGGCTCAAAATCCCATTGTCACCTTTGAGATGGAGAACGGCGGAAAGATGACTGCCGAGCTCTACCCCGATGTGGCTCCCAACTCAGTCAACAACTTTATTCATCTGGTAAAGAGCGGCTTCTACAACGGCCTGAGCTTCCACCGGGTCATTCCCGGCTTTATGATTCAGGGCGGCTGTCCTCAGGGCACCGGAACCGGCGGCCCCGGCTACTCCATCAAGGGCGAGTTCTCCGGCAATGGCGTCGCCAACGACCTCAAGCACGGCCGGGGCGTGCTGTCCATGGCCCGGGCCATGCATCCCGATTCCGCTGGCAGCCAGTTCTTCATTATGGTAGAGCCGGCCCCCCACCTGGATGGTCAGTATGCCGCTTTTGGCAGGATCATCCATGGCTTGGACGTGGCCGACGCCATTGTCTCCGTCCGCACCGACCACAACGATCGGCCCAAGGAGCCCCAGGTGATGAAGTCTGTCACGGTCAATACCTTCGGTGTGGACTATCCCGCGCCGGAGAAAGTCTGAGGCGCAAGGTGGAACAGAAAGAGTTCGGCGTTGAGATCGAGATAGAATCCATCTACCGCCCCTGCGGCGCGGGCCATCAGGTAGGGGATTGCTGCCGGATCCGCAATGTGGACGGCGCACTGAAAATGGAGGGCTTTGACGGCTGGTGCCCGGAGCTGGTGCAGGCCGTGCTGGCCAACTGCTCTGTCCTGGCCCATGGCGGCTCTTTGGCCTGGGAGGATGAGCAGGGTAAGGTGCGCTCCGCCTGTCCGGACGGCGCCTGCCGCGTCATCGCGGCTATCCGGCGCATCCCTCAGGAACATCAGAATTGACAACCGCCCATCTTCGCGCCCTGGCATTGCTCCGGGACGCGGAGATGGATCCCATAGTAGTTTTTCTAACCCTGTCTTTGATACGGGGGCGTACTGGTTTCGACGAGGACGTAGAGGCCGGAACAGCGGGCGGATGCGCCTAACATCCTTAAAATGGGCAGCTTATAAATTAAAGAACAACGATAACGTCGTTCTCGCTGCGGCTTAATGCAGCCGTCCCGCCCGGAAGGACCACGAGCCGGGATGGGGCGTCGTTTAGTGGTGCACGTGCGTACGCAAAGCTTTGAGCGTACCATGAATCATGAAGCTACCAAGTCCTGTAGTGTGACGGCTCACGCCAGGATACGGGAATGTAAATAACCGTCTGCGCCCGGAGAAGTTCTTGTTAAAGCGTTTTCGGACGGGGGTTCGACTCCCCCCGCCTCCACCAAAAGTGCGCCAGACGAACCCAGGAGCCGGTCATCTATGTGGCCGGAAACCTGTTCGTTCTGGTGTGTCCTCTGGCTTATGCCATGGACAAATGAAAAAAGGCCGCCGCCTTGGTACTTCCAGGGCAGCGGCCTTTTTTACAACCGAGAATCACGGTATTCGTGATAAAATCGCAAAAAAGTTGTTTTTATCACAATTATCTGAAAAATCCTAAAATAGTTGCTATATTCTACCGTAAAGGAGAAACGGCTATGATTAGGATTTTACTGTCCACCGAGCTTGGCAAGCGCAGGTGGTCGCAAGCGGACTTAGCCCGAAACGACAG
>NZ_QWEK01000016.1 GCF_009935845.1 Pseudoflavonifractor sp. 524-17
CCGCCCCGTTTTCCGCTGCCCTTAAAAACATTGATTTTACTGGGTTTTCTCATGTTTTCTTATGGCAACGCCCTTAATGCGGCGCTTTTTCTGAAATAAACTCTTACTCAGACTCGGAGAAGTTGGTGGAGATCAGCTCGATCAGCGCCTCCACCGCCTCTTTCTCGTCCTGGCCCTCAGCGATGAGGTTGATGGAAGTCCCCTGCACAATGCCCAGGGAGAGTACGCCCAGCAGACTCTTGGCGTTGACTCTTCGGTCTTCCTTCTCCACCTCTACCCAAATGGAGCTCTTGAACTCATTGGCCTTCTGGATAAAAAACGTCGCGGGGCGCGCGTGAAGGCCAACCTCGTTATTCACCATTGCCTCTTTCATATACATAAGCGTTTCCTCCCCATATGCACTTGCATACTCTACCTATAGCATAGCAAATTTGTCCCAAACCGTCAATGACAATTTACACAAATTCCGCCTCAGAAAGCGTCGGGTTTCACAGTTTCTTCTCCAATACTCCCAGGTTTTCTTCCTTTTCCGTACCTTTCTTCTCCCCCGGACAGAAACAGCCGTTCTACTTCAGCTCGGCCACAGTGACGCCGTCCTCCCCCTCACCGTAGCGGCCGGGGCGGAAGGACTTGACATAGCGGCTGCGCTTCAGATAGTCCCGCACCGCCTTGCGCACGGCGCCGGTGCCCTTGCCGTGGATGATGGTCACCTCGTGGAGCTTGCCCAGCAGGGCGTTGTCCAAGAAGATCTCCAGCGCGCCGATGGCCTCGTCGGTCATCATCCCCCGCAGGTCCACCTCCGGCGAGGCGCCCAGGCTGCGCAGCTTGTGCTCCGCCCGCTGCACCACCTTCTTTACCGTCTTCTGTGTCTCTCCCTCCACCACCCGCACCTCGGACTGCTTGGCAGTGATCTTCAAAATACCGGCCTGGAGCTGGAGAGCGCCGTCCTTGCCCACCGAGAGCACCGTGGCCTGGGTGCCCATCTTCAGCAGCTCCACCGTGTCCCCGGCCTGGGCGGGCCGGGTGGGAGGCGGGACAGGGGCCTCCTCCCCCCCGCCCAGCTGGTCCTCGGCGGTGTTCAGCCGGTGGCGCAGATCCGCCCGGGCCTCGTTGACCCGCTGCCAGTCCTCCTCCTTGCGCTGCTGCCGGCGCATGTTGTTGAGCTCCTTGAAGACCTGGCCGGCGGTCTCCCGAGCGGTGTCCAAAATAGCCCGGGCCTCCATTCTGGCCTTTTCCATCGCCTTCTCCCGCTCCTGCTCCAGCTTGGCGCGGTACTCTCTGGCCAGCTTGGCCGAATCCTCCATCTCCCGGCGCAGCTGGGCCGCGGTCTCCTTCTCCCGCTCCATCTGCTGGCGCTGCTCGTCCAGCTGGGTGAGCACGTCCTCAAACCGGACGTTTTCCGCGTCGATGCGGGCGGCGGCCTTCTGGATGATATACTTGGGCAGGCCCAGCCGCTCCGAGATGGCGAAGGCGTTGGACTTGCCGGGAATGCCGATGAGCAGGCGGTAGGTGGGGGCCAGGGTCTCCACATTGAACTCACAGGAGGCGTTCTCCACCCCCGGGGTGGTCATGGCGTATACCTTGAGCTCGGCATAGTGGGTGGTGGCGGCCACCAGCGCCCCCAGCTCCCGGGCGCTGTCGATGATGGCGGCGGCCAGCGCCGCGCCCTCAATGGGATCGGTGCCCGCGCCCAGCTCGTCAAAGAGAATCAGCGTCTGGCTGTCGGCCTGTCCCAGAATGCCGACAATGTTTACCATATGCGAGGAGAAGGTGGACAGACTCTGGGCGATGGACTGCTCATCCCCCACATCGGCCAGCACCCGCTGAAACACTTGGATGCGGCTGTCTCCGTCCACCGGGATATGCAGGCCGCACTGGGCCATCAGCACCAGCAGCCCAATGGTCTTGAGGGTGACGGTCTTGCCGCCGGTGTTGGGGCCGGTGATCACCAGGGTATCAAAGCTTTCCCCCAGCATCAGGTCGTTGGCCACCGCCTTAGCCGGATCCAGCAGGGGGTGCCGCGCCCGCTGGAGAAACACCCCTTTTGGGACAATCTTTGGCTCACTGGCCTTCATCCGGTAGGACAGCTTCGCCCGGGCGAAGATCACGTCCAGGGCGATGAGCAGATCGTAATTTTGTGCGATATCCTCCCGGTAGGAGGCGCACTCGGCGGACAGCTCCGCCAAGATCCGCTCAATCTCCTTTTCCTCCCGGGCCTGGAGCTCCCGCAGCTCGTTGTTGGCTTTCACCACTCCCATGGGCTCGATGAAGAAGGTGCCGCCAGAGGAGGACACGTCGTGGACCAGGCCGGGAATTTCGTTTTTGTGCTCCGACTTCACCGGCACTACAAAGCGGTCGTTGCGCTGGGTAATAATGGCTTCCTGGAGGTATTTTGCCTGGTTGGAGGAGATCAGGCGGTTGAGAATATCCCGCACCTTGCTGGCCGTGGCCCGGATGTGCCGCCGGATGCTGGCCAGCTCCGTACTGGCGGAGTCGGCGATCTCGTCCTCCCCCACAATGGAGCCGGTGATCTTCTCTTCCAGATACCGGTTGGGCGTCAGAGAGGCGAAGAGCGCGTCAATGCAGGTCTTGGCGCCGCCGCCCCGGCCGTCGGCGTACTCCTTAGCCGAGCGGGCCGAGCGCAGCACCGCCGCAATGTCCAGCAGCTCCCGGGTGTTCAGCGCGCCCCCCATCTCCGCCCGCTGGAGCGAGGCCGCCACCGGCTTCACCCCGGAAAAGGAGGGACTGCCGCTGAGTGTCATCATCTCCGCCGCCGCCGTGGTCTGGCTGAGCAGACGCCTCACGTCGTCCTCATCGGCGAGGGGGCGCAGGGCCAGCGCCCGCTCCTTTCCCTCCGCCGTCACCGCCTGCTCCGCCAGGCGCTCCAGCACCCGGGGCAGCTCCAGCGTCTGGATGGATTTTTCAAATAAATCGCTCATAGCTGTTACCTCAATCATATGTGGCGTACATGGTACATAATTCTGTAATGGCATTATCATACACCATTTTATCCCTGTTGAACAGTATTTTATCATGCGCCGGCAAATACTGGCCCAGCCCTATTGAATTATCCGTTCCATTCATGGTATAATCAATATGCAGGCTGCTTGCAGCCCAATCGACATTTCAAGAATTGGAGTTGATTTTATGGCGTTTCAACCTGGCGACCTCTACGGTCAGCAATCTCAGGGCCAGTATGGCCAGCAGGAGCAAGCCGGCGCCTATGCCGCCAAGACCTTTTTGTGGATGTTCCTGGGGCTGCTGGTAACCTTCGGCGTCGCTGTGGCCAGCTATACGGCAAATGTTTTTATGTTCTTCTACACAGTGCCCGGCGGCTATGTCATCCTTACCGTGGCGGAGCTTGCGGTGGTCCTCATCCTGTCCGCCCGGCTGCAAAAGCTGTCGGTGGGCGGCGCTATGGCCCTCTTCTTCGTCTATGCCGTGCTCAACGGCGTCGTCTTCTCCACCCTCTTCTGGGCCTTTGACGTAGCCACCCTGATTTTGGTCTTCGGCGTCACCGCCCTCTATTTCGGCGGACTGGCTCTCTATGGCTACTTTACCAAGGCCGATCTCTCCCGACTGCGTCCCATTCTTGTAGGCGGCCTGATCTTCCTGCTGGTGGCAGGCATCCTCTCCCTGTTCCTCCCCCTGGGTAGCTTTGAGCGCATTTACTGCCTCATCGGCATCGCCGTCTTCCTTGGCTTCACCGCCTACGATACCCAGAAGATCCGCACGTTTTACGCCGCGTTCTCCTACGACCAGGCTCTGCTGCAAAAGGCGTCCATCTATGCCGCCCTCCAGCTCTACCTGGACTTTGTCAACCTGTTCCTGTATCTGCTGCGCTTCCTGGGCAAGCGCAAGTAAAACCTGCCAAACAATCTGCCGCTGGCCAGCTGGCCAGCGGCAATTTTTTATGTCCGGAGACACAGGCTTTTATAGAACTCCAGGGTATGAAATCCCCGCTCCAGCTGGGCGGTCAAAAACCCTTCGCACACCTGGCCAAAGCGCCTCAGCGCATCCTCCCCCAAGGCGAAGGAAAACAGCCGCCTGGGGTCGCCGTAGAGCACCCGCCGCATGGCGCGGAGCACCGCCCCTTCCGCCGGCATGGAACGTCCCTCTCCCGCCGCCGGCCGGCACCGGCCGCACACCAGCACCCCCTCCGCCAGCAGCAGCCGCGCCTCCTCCGGCTCCGGCGCGCCGCAGACGCTGCACCCCTCCAAGAGGGGCTCAAACCCCATCAGCGCCATCAGCCGCAGCTCAAACACCCCTTTTACCAGCGCCGCCGGCCGGTTCAGCTTGTCCAGGGCATACAGGGCGTTGAGCAGCAGCGACACCAGCGCCGGGTCAGCCTGCCCCTCCCCTGACGTTGTCTCCAGCACCTCAGCAAAATAGGCCCCCAGGGCCACCTTCTCCACATCGGACCGCACCCCCCAGAACAGCTCCAGGGGCTCTGCCTCGTTCATGGTGCAGTGATCCCGGTATTCAAACAGAGTCATCTCTGAGTAGGCCAGCAGCTGGGCCGCCGCTGCCAGACGGCTCCCCCGCCGGCGGCACCCCCTGGCCTTTACAGTCAGCTTTCCCGCCTCCCGGGTGAGCACCGTCAATATCTTGTCCGACTCCTTATAATTGACCTCCCGCAGGACAATCCCCTGTACCGTTATCAGCATGGTCGTTCCCTCATCTTAGAACCTGGATTCACAACCGGGGCGGCAAAAGACCCGGCCGGACAGCCTTCTGCGCTTTGGAATACAGGTTTTATGTAGGGGGACGCCTTATCCCCCAATGGTCTGTCAGGCCGTTTTTTCCTCCGGCTGAGAGGATTCCTCCAGAAAAGCGGCCAGGGCGGCGGCCTCCGGCAGGCCAGTGGCCCAGAACAGCGCCCACATCAGCTGCGCATCCATGATCAAGCCCCCTTTTGCTTTTAGCTTGACCAGGAGGCCCCGCTTTATCACCGGTAATATCTTCGGATTTTCCCTTATCTGGATCCGGAATACCGCTCATCTGTCGTTTTGATAGCCGAAATTGTGGATTAGATTGAGATTATCCCGCCAGTTCTCTTTTACCTTTACCCACGTCTGAAGGTAAATTTTGGCCCCCATAAACGCCTCCATCTCCTGCCGGGCCAGGGTGGAGATCTTTTTCAGCATTGCCCCGCCCTTGCCGATGATAATCCCCTTGTGGCTATCCTTTTCGCAGTAGATCGTGGCGTCGATTTCGATCACCTCATCCCGCTCCCGCTCAATAAAGCGGGTCAGTTCTACGGCGGTGCCGTGTGGGATCTCCTTATCCAGACAGAGCAGCAGCTTTTCCCGTAAAATTTCCCCGCAGATCTGCCGCTCCGGCTGGTCGGTAATCATATCCTCTGGGAAAAGCTGGGGGCCCTCCGGCAAAAAGGGCTCCAGCAGACCCAGCAGCTCCTCCACGCCCTCCTTCCGCCGTGCGGAGACGGGCACAATGGCCTGGAACGGATGGGCCTGACCATAGGTCTCCATTACCGCCAGCAGATCCTGCTTCTCCACGGTGTCGATTTTGTTGATGGCCAGCACCGCCGGCACATTCAGGGCCTTGACACGCTGGATGAGCTCCGCCTCCGGGGCGCCGATGTGGGGAATGGGCTCCACCATCAGTACCACAGCATCCACATCCGCCACGCTCTCCTTGACCACCTTCACCATATAATCTCCCAGCTTGGTCCGGGCCCGGTGGAGGCCTGGCGTGTCCAAGAATACGTACTGGCACTCCCCCCGGTTTACCACCGCGCAGATGCGGTTTCGTGTGGTCTGGGGCTTATTGGTGACAATGGCAATCTTCTCCCCCACCAGGGCGTTCGTCAAGGTGGACTTGCCCACATTGGGCCGACCCACTACGGCAATCATACCGGATTTTTTTATCTCCATGTGAGATTCTCCTCAACTTTCCTTAATTCAATTTTAGTTGTGCGCTCCGCATCGATCCGGCGCCGCAGCAGTCCCACAGGCCGCCCCCCTATATTCCATACTCCGTCAGGAAAATCAACGCGCACAACCCATGCCACCCCAGCACCGCCACCATATGGACGCCGGCCATTGCGGCCCCCACCGCCCCCAAGGCGGCCCGGTACTGCCAGTAGCCATACACGCACACAGCGAAGGCAATCAGGCTGACCACCCCCGCTTTCCATCCAAAAAATCCCAGCCACACCCACAGCAGCCGCAGCAGAAGGGGCTGTCCCCAGGGAACACCCGCCAGAAGCATCATCAGCACCGGCAGAAACAGGGCGCACATACCCAGCACCAGCGTGCCCGCGCCGCCGCCAATCCCCACTGCCACAGCGATCCCCGCCGGCAGGGGTAATTTTTCCGCTTTCTTATTTTGATTCATTGTACCCTCTCTCCCAGCGCCGCACAGGCTTAAAAAGCCGCGCCAATACCGTCCGATTTGCGAGGCAAAATTGCCGGCGGCAGGGCAAAAAATCGCAGGAATCCTAGGTGGATTTCAGGATTTCTCAACCCGGCCGGAGGCAGTTTGGGCCGCAACGTGTTGTGTTGCGGCTTTTGGTGCGGCTTCTAACACCGGCGAATGTCCAGGCCGTCCAAAATGGCCTCCTCCCGCACACGCATCTGCTCCTTCATGGCCCCCTCGTCCAGGTGGTCATAGCCCAGCAGGTGGAGCACCGAGTGAACCGCCAGATAGCACGCCTCCCGCCGCTCACTGTGGCCATACTCTGCCGCCTGGGCCCGAATCCGATCCACGGACAGCACCATATCCCCCAGAGGCAGCAGGCCGCTACCTGGATCCAGCAGGTCCTCCGCTCCGTCCCCCGGGGGCGTACCAGGGGAGAAGTCAAACATGGGGAAGGAGAGCACGTCGGTAGCCCGGTCCACCCCCCGCTGCTCCAGGTTGATCTGCCGGATGCCCTCGTCACCGGTGAGCAGCACATTGATCTCGCAGGGCAGAGCCACTCCCTCCGCCGCCAGAGCCGCCGGGATCACCGCCTTCAGGTCACCGGCAAAGTCCTCCGCACCCGCTGCCTCACATTCCAGGAAAATCTGATGCTTCATTGCGCCTGCCGCCCCTTCTTTCCGGCGCTCCGCCGGTTCTCGTCCTCCTCATAGGCCTTGATGATCCGCTGTACAATGACATGGCGCACCACATCGCTCTCATTGAGGCGGCAGATCTCGATATCTTCCACCCCTTTGAGCACCCGCATGGCCTCCTTCAGACCGGACACCTTATCCGCTGGCAGGTCGATCTGGGTGATGTCGCCGGTGATCACAATTTTTGAGCCGAAGCCCAGCCGGGTGAGGAACATTTTCATCTGCTCCCGGGAGGTATTCTGGGCCTCGTCCAAAATGATAAAGGAGTCGTCCAAGGTACGTCCCCGCATATAGGCCAGGGGGGCCACCTCGATATTCCCCCGCTCCACATACTTTTGATAGTTCTCCGGCCCCAGCATGTCAAACAGGGCGTCATACAGGGGCCGCAGGTAGGGGTCCACTTTACTCTGGAGATCCCCGGGCAGGAAGCCCAGCCGCTCCCCCGCCTCCACCGCCGGCCGGGTGAGGATGATCCGGTTGACCTGCTTGTCCCGGAACGCGGCCACGGCGGCGGCCACCGCCAGATAGGTCTTTCCCGTTCCGGCGGGGCCGATGCCCAGCGTGATCGTGTTCTTTTTCACTGCCTCCACATACCGCTTCTGGCCCAAGGTCTTGGGCTTGATGGGCCTGCCCTTGGCCGTGACGCACAGCACGTCCCGGACAAGGGCGCCGATCTTGTCCTCGTTCCCCGCCCGCACCAGATTGATGATATAGCGGACGTTCTGCTCGTTGATGGCCTCCCCCTTAGCCGACAGGGACAGCAGGCCCTGGATGGCCTTTCCGGCATACATCACCGCCTCAGCCTCACCGCCGATCTTCAGCTGGCTGTCCCGGTTCACCACCGACACCCCCAGCTCCTGCTCAATCAGGCGGATGTTTTCATCAAAGGAGCCAAACAGCTCCACAGCTTCCTCCATACGTTCGATATTGATGGTCTGTTCTGTCATTGGCAGCCTCCATTTCACCCCGCCGGGTGGGATTCGTTTTTCTCAAACGGTACAAAGCAGCCGATCTCCTCGCTGCACTGGGCGTTCAGCGTGACCTTCAGCACGCCGTCCTGAATGACGGCGGAGAAGTCCATAGACACCACGGAACCCTGGCCGATTTCCTTCCGTAACGCCTCTTCCAGACGCTGCCGGAGCATGTCTTCCGCCGCGGCCTGGTCGATGGGAGCACATGTCAGGGTGTACTCCCGTATGGTTTCCCGGCCCACACTGACCGGAATCAGCCAGCCGCCGCCCTCCCCGCTCCAAATCTCACTTATTTTATCATAAAGAGGGAAGGGAATTCCACTCTTTCCATAAAAATTGACCCGCCTTCCCATAAATTCTAAAAAGCATCGCTGCCGCCGGGCGCCGGTGTAGGTTTTTACCTGGGCCTCCAGGGGAATTTGGGCCTCCAGTGTCCGCCAGGTCCGGGCCCACACCCGGCCTCTGGCCCGAACCTGCCGCCAGCCCACGTCCTGCTCGCTGTACATCGGCCCCTCCAGCAGGACGTTGCCGCTGATGAGCAGGTCCCCTTCCGCCACCGCCGCTCCTACCTTCCACTCTGTCTCCCCATCCAGCACCTCCAGCCGGGTGATGACGCCGCCCCGGTCCGCTACCACATCGCCATAGGCCGACTCGTCCACCACCTCCGGCGGCGCCACCCGCTCCCGCACCAGCACCTCCGCCCGGGCGCCGTAGAGATTGATGGCAATCCATGACAGCTCTGACTGCTCCAGCAGCACCTGCTGCTCAATGAGATCGACATCAATAGCGGGGCCAAAAGCCCCCGGCCGCACCCCCAGCCGCCGCAGCGTAGACAAAATTGCCGCAGAAGACACCCGCTCGTTTCCCGACACGTCCACCACCAGCACAAACTGCGTCATCAGCAGCACCGCCAGCAGCGAGAGGGCCAGCCCAATGAGCAGGGCATACCGGGTCCGGAACCGGGCCAGGAAGGAGGGTAATCCCTCCCGCACCACCTCCTCCACCGTACAGCCCGCCCGCGCCCCCAGCTCCTCCAGCCGGGGACGCTCCCGCCGGGCCACCGTCAGACGCACCGCCCCATCCGGCTGCCACTCCACCCCCCAGAAGACAATCCCCCGCCGGGCGCAGAGATTCAAAAAGCGCTCTGGAAAAGGCCCTGCCGCCTCTATCTCCACACTTCCCCGGAGATAATTTACGATACGCTTCATCTTCTCCCCCCGCTCAGTTCAGATCCACGCCAAAAATCCTGCCTGTAATCAGCAGCTCCCCGGCGTTCATGGAACGCAGCTCCAGATCCTCTCCCCGTACCTTCACAATCAGCTTTCCCCCGGATATGTGGATCTCTTCTTTTCCATAGGCCAGAATCCCCCGGTGGTTTTCCATCCGGAGCTCTCCGGCCCCGATGAGCTCCACCCGGGGCAGCCCCGCCACCAGATCCCCCGGCAGGTCGAACACCTGCGCCGTTTTCTCCAAAATGCCCTCTTTTTTTCGCCGTGTCCCCATGGCCAGCCCTCCTGTTCCCGATTACCATATGCGCCGTCCCCGGTTTATTTGCCTGTTTCATGAAAAAAGACGCTGCTTTTCTTGCAATCCGGGCTGGAATGGACTATCATGGTACCATAGTTATATTCCTCAAAGGGAGGTTGCAAAAGATGCGTGACGGTTTTATTAAAGTGGCCGCCGGCACCCCTAAAATCCGGGTGGCCAACTGCCGGTATAACGCGGAACAAATTTTCACCCTTATGCGGGAAGCCGCTAATCAGGGGGTGCGGGTGCTGGCCCTGCCGGAGCTGTGCATTACCGGCTACACCTGCGCCGACCTGTTTTTTCACGATACCCTGATTCGCGGCGCGGAAGAGGCCCTTTCCACCATTCTGGAGGCCACCAAGAATCTGGATTTGGTCACCGCCGTGGGCCTGCCGGTGCCCTATGGGGGCAAGCTGTGCAACTGCGCCGCCCTCATCCACAAGGGGGAGATCCTGGCCGTCATCCCCAAGACGTTTCTGCCCAACTACAGCGAGTTTTACGAAAAGCGCTGGTTCGTCACCGATGTCCCGGGAGACCGGCTTTTTACCCTCTGCGGCCAGGAGACCTATTTCGGCCGGGACGTTATCTTCCCCTGTGACACCATGCCGGGCCTGACCCTCGGGGTGGAGCTGTGCGAGGACCTGTGGGCCAGCACGCCCCCCTCTGTCGCCCTGGCCGAGGCGGGGGCCACGATAATCCTCAACCTGTCCGCCAGCAATGAAGTGGCCGGCAAGGCGGACTACCGCCGCCGTCTCGTCACCGGGGAATCCGCCCAGCTGGTGTGCGGCTATGTCTACGCCAACGCCGGCGAGGGGGAGTCTACCACCGATCTGGTCTTCGCCGGCCACAATCTCATCGCGGAGAACGGCGCCCTGCTGGCGGAGCGGCGGTTCACCTCCGGCCTGACCATCTCCGAGATCGACGTCCAACGCCTGATCAGTGAGCGGCGGCGCATGACCACCTTCCGCTCCGGGGAGAGCCGTCCCTTTATCCGCATTCCTTTCTCATTGGAACAGGCCACCACCACCCTCACCCGGCCGGTCAATCCCCTCCCCTTCCTCCCCCAGGACCCCTTGGAGCGCAAGGAGCAGTGCGACGAGATTCTCCTCATTGCCGCTCTGGGCCTGAAAAAGCGCCTGGAGCACAGCGGGGCCAAGACCGCCGTGGTAGGCCTGTCCGGCGGGCTGGACTCCACTCTGGCCATCCTTATCACCAGTCTGGCCATGCACCTGCTGGGCCGCCCCGCCAGCGATATCATCGCCGTCACCATGCCCTGCTTCGGCACCAGCGACCGCACCCGGGATAACGCCGTGGTCCTGGCCCAGCGCCTGGGCGCCACCCTGAAGCGCATTGACATCGGCGCGGCGGTGCGGCAGCACTTTCAGGACATCGGCCAGGCCATGGACAACCACGACGTCACCTATGAGAACAGCCAGGCCAGAGAGCGCACCCAGGTGCTCATGGACATCGCCAACCAGTACGGCGGTCTGGTGGTGGGCACCGGGGATCTGTCCGAGCTGGCCCTGGGCTGGTGCACCTACAACGGCGACCATATGAGCATGTACAGCGTCAACGCCTCCATCCCGAAAACGCTGGTGCGCCACCTGGTCTCCTTTATCTCCGACGACAAGGCGGAGGAGGACCAGCGTCTGGCCGATGTGCTCACCGACATTCTGGACACCCCGGTTTCTCCCGAACTCCTCCCCGCCATTGAGGGGGCCATCAGCCAAAAGACTGAGGATCTGGTGGGTCCCTATGAGCTCCACGACTTTTTCCTCTATTACGCCATCCGCTGGACGTTCCCGCCCCGGAAGGTGCTCCGCCTGGCGGAGTACGCTTTCGGCCGGGCCTATGACCACGCCACTGTCTTGAAGTGGCTGCGGCAGTTCTACCGCCGCTTCTTCTCCCAGCAGTTCAAGCGCTCCTGTCTCCCCGACGGGCCCAAGGTAGGCTCGGTCTCCCTCTCCCCCCGCGGGGACTGGCGGATGCCCAGCGACGCCGCCGCCGCCCTCTGGCTGGCAGAGCTGGAGGAGCTGTCATGAATCTCTGTCTGGATCTCTTTCTCACCTTTGCCCGCATCGGGGTATGCACCTTCGGCGGAGGGTACGCCATGCTTCCCATCCTCCAGCGGGAGGTGGTGGACAAAAAGGGCTGGTGTACGGTGGAGGATCTGGCCGACTACTATGCCATCGGCCAATGTACCCCCGGGGTCATTGCGGTAAACACCGCCACCTTTGTGGGGACCAAGCTCAAAGGAAATTTAGGCGGCGTCTTTGCCACCTTGGGGGTGGCCTTTCCCTCCACCGTAATTATTCTGGCCATCGCCTCCTTTCTCAACACCTTCTCCAGCTTCCCCCTGGTTCAGCACGCCTTTGCCGGGGTGCGCGCCTGCGTGTGCGCCCTGATTCTCTCCAGCGTCCTCAAGCTGTGGAAGAAGACTGTAGTGGACAAGGCCACCCTGGCCCTGTTTACCGTGATCTTCCTGCTCAACGCCTCCGCCGGGGTTCTCACCGGCGCCGCGTCCGGCGCAGGCCTGACCGCACTGGCCGCAGTCCTTGACACTTTGCTCTCCCCGGTGGTTCTGGTGGCGGCAGCGGGCCTGTGCGGCCTGACGGTACGCAAATCCAGGGGGTGGGCCAAGTGATCTATCTGCGTCTCTTTTATGAATTTTTTAAGGTAGGGCTCTTCTCTGTTGGCGGCGGCCTGGCTACCATTCCCTTCCTGCGCCAGATTGCCCAGCAGACCGGCTGGTTCACCGAGGCGGACCTGGCCAACATGATCGCTGTCTCCGAGTCCACCCCCGGCCCCATGGGGCTGAATATGGCCAGCTATGTGGGCTTTACCAGCGGCGGGCCCCTGGGCACCTTCGTAGCCGCCCTGGGCCTGATCACCCCGTCCATTCTGATCATTCTGGTGGTTGCCCGCTTCCTGAAAGCCTTTCGGGACAGCAAGTATGTGGACGCCGTGTTCTACGGCCTGCGCCCCGCCTCCACTGCCCTCATCGCCGCCGCCGGGCTGTCCGTGGCCATGCTCACGCTGGTGCGCACCGACGCCCTGCCGGCCGGCCAGGTGCTGGACTTCTTCAATTTCAAAACCATCGCCCTGGCCGCGGCGGTCTATCTGTGTATGACCCGCACCCCCCTGAAAAAGCTCCATCCGGTGGTCTTTATCGCCGCCGGCGCTGTCGCCGGCATTGTGTTCCAGTTCTGACCCCCCCCCCCCAAAAAAAAAAATTGCGCAAACCCGGAACCTTCTCTTGACAGGCCGCATAGGATATGCCATAATAATTTTACTCTTTGCACTGCATTACATTCTGTAAAGAATGGGAAAGCTACAGTACAAACTGAGCAGGCGATGATCCTCCGGATCATGGGGCCGGGCCGCCAGACGGCGGCAGCAGATCGCACATTGCGCGTCTGTGGGACAGTTGTATGTTCCACAGACGCGTTTTTTCTCTCTTTCCGGGAACCATGGGTTTTCGTCTGGCCCAGCAAAGAATCCTTTCCCATATCCGCGGCAGAACAGGAGGATTATGTTATGCCAGCCAACAAAGAGAATTTGACTGTAAACACCACATCCAAATCAGGAATTGATGAAAACGCCATCATACGGCGCACCTCACTGGTGGGGATCGCCGGGAATGTAGTCCTGTCCGCCTTCAAGCTCTTTGCCGGCATTGTTGGCAGCTCCGGCGCCATGGTGTCCGACGCCATCCACTCCCTCTCCGATGTCTTCGCCACCTTTATTGCCTTTCTGGGGGTCCGGCTCTCAAAAAAGGCGGCGGATCAGGAGCATCCCTACGGCCACGAGCGCTTTGAGTGCGTCGCCTCTCTGCTTCTCGGCTTGATCCTTTTGGCAACCGGACTGGGGATCGGCAAGGTGGGGCTGGAGCGTATCCTCGCCGGCAGCTA
Source organism: Pseudoflavonifractor sp. 524-17 (assembly GCF_009935845.1). Classification (GTDB taxonomy): domain Bacteria; phylum Bacillota; class Clostridia; order Oscillospirales; family Oscillospiraceae; genus Pseudoflavonifractor_A. The sequence goes on from NZ_QWEK01000016.1 coordinate 13,486, forward strand.
TGAGGCCCTGCCTGTCCCCAGCGCCCTCGCCCTGGCCGCGGCGGTGGTCTCCATTGCCTCCAAGGAGGCTATGTACTGGTATACCCGCCACTGCGCCAAGCTTCTCAACTCCCCGGCTTTCATGGCGGACGCTTGGCACCACAGGTCAGACGTCTTTTCCTCTATCGGCTCCCTCACCGGCATCGCGGGGGCCATGCTGGGCTTCCCCGTAATGGACCCCATCGCCAGCGTGATTATCTGCCTATTCATTCTAAAAGTCTCTTACGATATCCTGAAGGGCGCTATTGTAAACATGCTGGATACCTCCTGCGGGGCGGATTACGAGCGGGCTTTGACCGAGTATATCGCGGCCCAGAAGGACGTGGTCTGGGTGGACGCCCTCCACTCCAGGATGTTCGGCAATAAGGCCTATATCGACCTGGCGATTCAGGTAGACGGCAGCCTTCCCCTCCGGGAGGCCCACGATATCGCCCAGCGCATCCACGACAGCGTGGAGGAGCGCTTTTCAGAGGTCAAGCACATTACTATTTATCTCAACCCAGCCGTTCAATAACAGGAAAAGTCCCTGGGAATCAATGATTCCCAGGGACTTTTATGCTCTTTTTTGTTGGGCTTATTTCAGATTGAAGAAAGCGTCCTTGCCCAGGTACACGGCCACATCGCCCAGCTCTTCCTCGATGCGAAGCAACTGGTTGTACTTAGCCACCCGGTCAGTGCGGCTGGGAGCGCCGGTCTTAATCTGGCCGGCGTTGAGCGCCACGGCGATATCCGCAATGGTGGCGTCTTCAGTCTCGCCGGAGCGATGGGAGACCACCGCGGTGTATCCCGCCCGGTTGGCCATCTGGATGGAGTCCAGGGTCTCGGTGAGGGTGCCGATCTGGTTGACCTTGATAAGGATGGCGTTGGCCACCTTCTTGTCAATGCCCATCTTCAGGCGCTCCACGTTGGTGACGAACAGGTCGTCGCCCACCAGCTGAACCTTGTCGCCAATAGCCTTGGTGAGCAGGGCCCAGCCCTCCCAGTCGTTCTCGCCCATACCGTCCTCCAGGGAGATGATGGGGTAGTTCTCCACGAACTTCTTCCACATGTTCACCAGCTGCTGCTTGGTCATGGTCTTCTTGGCCTTGGGCAGATCGTAGCAGCCGGTCTCCTCGTTGTACCACTCAGAGGTGGCAGCGTCGATGGCGATCATGAAGTCCTCGCCGGGCTTGAAACCGGCCTTCTCAATGGCCTCCACAATGACCCGCAGGGCGTCCTCGTCCTTCTTCAGGTTGGGGGCATAGCCGCCCTCGTCGCCCACGCCGGCAGCGGGGGTGCCGTTCTCCTTCAGTACGCTCTTCAGGGTATGGAACACCTCCGCGCACATGCGCAGGCCCTCCCGGAAGCAGCACGCGCCCACAGGCATGATCATAAACTCCTGAATATCCACGTTGTTGGTGGCGTGGGCGCCGCCGTTGAGGATGTTCATCATGGGCACCGGCAGGGTCTTGGCGTTTGTGCCGCCGATATAGTTGTACAGGGAGGTGCCCAGGCTCTCCGCCGCGGCCTTGGCGCAGGCCAGGGAGGCGCCCAGAATGGCGTTGGCGCCCAGGCGGTTCTTGTTGGGGGTGCCGTCCAGATCGATGAGGGCCTTGTCAATGGCCACCTGGTCCAGCACGTTCATACCCACCAGGCACTCGGCGATCTCTGTATTTACATTCTTCACAGCGGTGAGGACACCCTTGCCCAGATAACGGCTCTTGTCGCCGTCCCGGAGCTCACACGCCTCATACACGCCGGTAGAGGCTCCGGAGGGAACCGCGGCGCGGCCCATGGTGCCGTCCTCCAGGTAGACCTCCACCTCCACGGTAGGATTGCCGCGGGAATCCAGAATCTCACGGCCAAGGACATCTACAATCTCGATGATCTGCTTCATGGGAAATCTAACTCCTTTCTGTTTCGGACGGGGGAACACCCCTGCCCGCCGGCTTTGCCGGTCCCCGCCGTCCGGTAAACGGCGGGGAATCTATCTCTGCCCGTTCCCATCGCGCGAAGGGGGCCAGCATGCGCCGGCACGGGGGGCAAACTCAGTCTTTCAGCGCTTCTCAGTTCTCAATCAGGGTATTGCCGTCCATCTCCGCCGGCTTCTCCAGGCCCATCAGGTCCAGCATCGTGGGGGCGATGTCCGCCAGACGGCCATTGCGCAGCTTCACGTCCGCGCCCACGATATAGAAGGGCACCAGGTTGGTGGTATGGGCGGTATAGGGGGTGGTTCCGTCCTCGTCCACCATCCGTTCGGCATTGCCGTGGTCGGCGGTGATGAGGGACACGCCCCCCATCCGGGTGGTGGCCTCCACCACCTTATTCACGCACTCGTCCACGGCCTCCACCGCCAGGCGGGCGGCCTCATACACGCCGGTGTGGCCCACCATGTCGCAGTTGGCGAAGTTCAGAATAATCACGTCGTAATTACCGCTCTCAATCCGCTTGACTGCCTCGTCCGCCACCTCTGCCGCGCTCATGTCCGGCTTCAGGTCGTAGGTGGGCACCTTGGGAGATGGGATCAGCACCCGGTCTTCTCCAGGGAAGACCTGCTCGGCGCCGCCGTTGAAGAAAAAGGTGACGTGGGCGTATTTCTCCGTCTCCGCGATGCGCAGCTGAGTCAGACCCAGCTTGCTGATATACTCGCCAAAGATGTTGTGCAGCTCCTTGTGGGGGAACGCCACCGATACATTAGGCATAGTGGCGTCGTACTCCGTGGTACACACATAAGTCACAGGCTGGAAGCCCCGTTTGCGCTTCACGTCGTCAAAGCCGGCGTCCACGAAGCAGCGGGTGATCTCCCTGGCCCGGTCGGGGCGGAAGTTGAAGAAAATGATGGAGTCGCCCTCGCTTACCTTGACCCCCTTCACACAGACCACCGGCTCTACAAACTCGTCGGTGACTGCCTTATCATAGGATGCCTGCACCGCCGCCACAGGGTCCTCACAGAAGGTCCCCTCGCCGTCGGCAATGGCGTCGTAGGCCCGCTGCACCCGCTCCCAGCGCTTGTCGCGGTCCATGGCGTAGAACCGGCCCATTACGGTGGCAATCTGGCCCACGCCCAGTTCCCGGCACTTGTCCGCCAGCTGCTGCACGTAGCCCCTGCCGGAGGCGGGGGGCACATCCCGCCCGTCCAGGAAGCAGTGGACATATACGCGGCTCAGCCCCCGCCGCTTGGCCAGCTCCAGCAGGGCGAACAGGTGGGTGATATGGCTGTGGACCCCGCCGTCGGACAGCAGGCCCATCAGGTGCAGGGCGCTGCTGCGCTCCTTGCAGTCGTCCATGGCCTCCAGATATGCCTCGTTTTGGAAGAAGTCTCCGTCCTCCACCGCCTTGCTAATCCGGGGCAAATCCTGGAACACCACCCGGCCGGCGCCGATGTTGGTGTGGCCTACTTCGGAGTTGCCCATCTGCCCGTCCGGCAGGCCCACGTCCAGTCCGGACGCAGAGAGTCTGCACCCCGGACAGTTAGCGAAGATGCGGTCCAGATTGGGAGTGCGGGCGTTGAGAATGGCGTTGCCCTTCTCCTCTTCCCGCATCCCAAATCCATCCATGATAATCAGGGTAGTCGGCGTTTTACTCATAATTAACCTCAGTTCCGATGAATTCACGGCTGTATTAGCAGCCAGGGCCACAAGCCCTTCTTATTCCTGGTTGGCCGCGTTGACAATCTGCACAAAGTCGGGGGCCTTCAGGGCCGCGCCGCCAATCAGGCCGCCGTCCACATCGGGCTGAGCCAGCAGCTCGTGGGCGTTTTTCGCGTTCATGGAGCCGCCGTACTGAATGGTTACGGAGCGGGCCACCCGGGCGCCGTACAGCTTGCGGATCACCGCGCGGATGGACTCGCACACCTCGCCGGCCTGCTCTGCCGTGGCGGTCTTGCCGGTGCCGATGGCCCACAGGGGCTCGTAGGCGATGACCACGTGGCGCATCTTCTCCGCCGGCACCCCGGCCAGGGCCGCCTTGACCTGATAGGAGATCAGATCCATGGTCACCCCCAGCTCCCGCTGCTCCAGACTCTCACCCACGCATACAATGGGGAACAGCCCGGCCTCCAGGGCGGCGTGGACCTTCTTGTTCACGGTAAAGTCCGTCTCATTGTAGTAGCTGCGGCGCTCTGAGTGGCCGATGATCACGTACTTCACGCCCAGCTCCTTGAGCATCTCGGCGGAGACCTCGCCGGTGTAGGCCCCGTTGGACTCATAATGGACGTTCTCCGCGCCGATGGCCACCCGGCACTCTTTGAACAGGCGCACAGCGGCCTGAATATTCACATAGGGGACACAAAGCACCACCTCGCACCACTTGGGCTTGCCCAGCAGGGGCTTGAGCTCCTCGGCAAAGGCCCGGGTCTCGGACAGGGTTTTATTCATTTTCCAGTTGCCGGCGATGATGGTCTTACGATATCTTCTGTTCATGGCTTATGGCCTCCTCACGCATCTTAGCACAACAGATTCGGACGGCTGGTCAGACAGCGCCCGTCCTTGGGGCGCTGTCTGACCCCAATTCACTTATTTTACGTTATTTTTGCCGCTTGTCAAGCGATTTTATTACAACGCCCTCCGCGATCCCGCGGAAAAGCCCGGTTTTTCCCTTACCGGTCCAGCAGGCAGGCCACGCCGGGCAGCTCCTTGCCCTCCAGGAACTCCAGAGAGGCGCCGCCGCCGGTGGAGATATGGGTCATCTGATCCGCGAAGCCCAGCTGGGACACCGCCGCGGCGGAGTCGCCGCCCCCCACAATGGTGACGGCGCTGGTGGCCGCCAGGGCCTTGGCCACCGCCCGGGTGCCCTCGGCAAAGGCGGGGAACTCGAACACGCCCATAGGCCCGTTCCAGATCACCGTTCCCGCGTCTTTCACCGCGTCGGTATAGGCCTCGATAGTTTTGGGGCCGATGTCCATACCCATGCGGCCGTCGGGGATGTGCATGGTGTCCACCAGCTCCGGCTTCGCGTCGGCGGAGAACTCCGCTGCGCACAGGGTATCCACCGGCAACAGGAAGCGCACTCCCTTTTCCTTGGCCTTGGCCAGCATCTCCTTGCAGTAGTCCAGCCAGTCGCTCTCCAGCAGGGAGGTGCCCACGCTGCCGCCCATGGCCTTGATAAACGTATAGGTCATACCGCCGCCCACAATGATGGTGTCGGCAATGTCCAGCAGGTTGTTGATCACGCCGATCTTGGAGGACACCTTGGCGCCGCCCAGAATGGCCACCAAGGGCCGCTTGGGATTGGCCAGGGCGCTGCCCATGATCTCCAGCTCCTTGCCGATGAGGAAGCCGGACACCGCAGGCAGATAGGCCGCCACCCCCGCGGTGGAGGCGTGGGCGCGGTGGACCGTACCAAAGGCATCGGACACGTAGATCTCCGCAAGATCGGCCAGGGCCTTGGCAAACTCGGGGTGGTTCTTCTCCTCCCCGATGTCAAAGCGCAGGTTCTCCAGCAGCATAATCTGGCCGGGCTGGAGGGCGGCGGCCTTGGCCTTGGCGTCCTCACCCACGATATCCTTGGCGAAGATCACATCCTTCCCCAGCAGCTCACCCAGCCGGGCGGCCACGGGGGCCAGGGACAAGGACTGCTTCCACTCCCCCTTTGGCTTGCCCAAGTGAGAGCAGGCGATCACCGCCGCGCCCTGCTCCAGCAGATACTGGATGGTGGGCAGCGCCGCCACAATCCGCTTGCCGTCAGTGATCGCGCCGGTGGCCTTGTCCTGGGGTACGTTGAAATCGCAGCGCAGCAGGACCTTCTTGCCCTTTACATCAATGTCCTTCACGGTTTTCTTGTTATAATTCATACTTGAATAAACTCCTTTCTTTGTTCCGCCAAAACGGCGGGAAGGGATTACAAACTGTCTTTGCCGCCGCCGGCGGCCATCTCTCCCATCTGCTCCAGCCCGGGAAAGCCCCACTGGCGCAGTGCCTCAAAGGCCAATACCGCCACGCAGTTGGACAGGTTGAGGCATCGCGCCTCCTCCCGGATGGGAATGCGGATGCAGCGCCGGGCATAGGCCTCCCGAACGTGCCGGGGCAGCCCCACGCTCTCCTTGCCGAAGACCAGCCAGCAGCCCGGACGGAATTGGGCCTGTGTGTAAGGCCGCCCCGCCTTGGCGGTGGCCAGCCACAGATCCTCCGCCCCGGTGCAGGCAAAAAAATCATCCAGATTTTCGTAGACGTGCAGATCCACCATGTGCCAGTAGTCCAGTCCCGCCCGCTTCACCGCCTTGTCGCTGATGTCAAAGCCCAGGGGCTTGATCAGGTGGAGCCTGCTGCGGGTGGCCGCGCATGTACGGGCAATGTTGCCGGTGTTCATATGGATTTCCGGCTCCACCAGTACAATGTTAAGCACACGGATCACCGCTTTCTCTTTTTTTACCATCCCTTATTGCTGGTTATTGTACTCCAATTTTCTCCGAATTTCAATCACCAAAATCATAAAAAAGGTCGGAATTTTCAATTTTTCTTCTGATCATCGTTAAAAATCTCCGACTGTAAAGTTTAGCTTTTTCCCTAAGCCATTCTGTGGTATACTTTAGTTCGGCACAATTGCGCAAAAAGACATCCGGTGTGACAGATGCCTATGGTTCTGACTGGATGACGAGAACTATTCTAGGAGCGTGAATCCTTTGGACAGACAAACTGCCGCCCTGCGGGTGGTGGTCAAGGTAGGCACATCCACCCTGACCCGGCCCAACGGGAGCCTGAATTTGCAGAGCATGGACCACCTGGCCCGCACCCTGTCCGACCTGAAGGGCATGGGCCATCAGATCATTCTGGTTTCCTCCGGCGCCATCGGCATCGGCGCCGGCAAGCTCAAGCTGAGCCAGCGGCCTCAGGAGCTGCGGATGAAGCAGGCCGCCGCTGCCGTAGGACAGTGTGAGATGATGCACATCTATGACAAGCTCTTTGGCGAATATGGCCAGAATGTGGCCCAGATCCTCCTCACCGGCGAGGACGTGGATGATCCCATCCGATCCAACCACCTCTCCAGCACCTTCTCCGCCCTGCTGGAGCTGGGGTGCATTCCCATTGTCAACGAGAACGACTCGGTCTCCTCCGCGGAGATTGAGACCGAGACCGGCAAGGCCAAGGTACTGGGGGACAATGACACCCTCTCCGCCATTGTGGCCGGCCTGTGCCGGGCGGACCTGCTCATTCTCCTGTCCGACATCGACGGGCTGTACGACTCCGATCCCCATCAAAACCCCAATGCCAAACTGATCCACCGGGTGGAGGCCATCACGCCTGAGATCGAGGCCCTGGCCGGCGGCAAGGGCTCCAAATGGGGCACCGGCGGCATGGTCACAAAAATCACCGCCGCCCGCCGGGCCATGGAACACCATATCGACATGGTCATCGCCAACGGCGCCCGGATGGAGCTGCTCTACGACATTGTTGCCGGCGCCGGCGTGGGCACCCGCTTTTCCGCCCGGTCCTGACTGCCTCACCGCCAATTTCCCCACTTTTCCATGAAACCATACAAACCAACGCACATATCTATTTTGTCAGGAGGTTTTTCCTATGACCATATTGGAAACCCAGGGCCTTGCCGCCCGCAACGCCGCCCGCATTCTCAGCGTGGCGGGGAGCGCCCGGAAGGATGCCGCCTTAGAGGCCATCGCCGCCGCGCTGGAGGGGCGCACCGCCGAAATTCTACAGGCCAATGAGCAGGACGTGCAGGCCGCCAGACAGGCAGGCATCCGCCCCGCCATGCTGGACCGCCTGGCCCTGGACGGCAAGCGCATTGCCGGCATTGTAGCGGGGGTACGGCAGGTAAAATCCCTCCCCGACCCCATCGGCGTGACCACCAAAATGTTTACTCAGTCCAACGGTCTGGTTATCGGCAAGCGCCGGGTGCCTCTGGGCGTCATCGGCATTATCTACGAGGCCCGGCCGAACGTGACGGTGGACGCCGCCGCTCTTTGCCTCAAGTCCGGCAACGCAGTTCTTCTCCGGGGTGGCAGCGACGCCTTCCACTCCAACCGCGTCCTGGTAAATATCATGCGGGACGCCCTGGAGTCCGTCCGCCTTCCCCGGGACTGCATTGCCTTGGTGGGGGACACCAGCCGGGAGAGCGCCGCCGAGCTGATGAACCTGACGGCTTATCTGGATCTGCTCATCCCTCGGGGCGGGGCGGGTCTGATCCGCTCAGTGGTGGAGAACGCCCGGGTGCCGGTAATCCAGACCGGCACCGGCATCTGCCATGTCTATGTAGATGGGGACGCCGATCTGCACATGGCCGCCCGCATCATCCATAACGCCAAGTGCTCCCGGCCCTCTGTATGCAACGCCGCGGAGTGCCTCCTGGTAGACCGGGCGGTGGCCGCCGCCTTCCTCCCCATGGCCTGGCAGCTTCTCGAGGCTGACAACGTACAGCTGCGGGGATGCGCCGAAACCCGGGCCATTCTGGGGGATTGGGTGGTCCCTGCGGCGGCGGCGGACTGGGATACGGAGTTCCTGGACTATATTTTGGCCGTCAAGGTGGTCTCCGGCCCGGAGGAGGCCATTGACTTCATCGCCCAGCACAGCTCCGGTCACTCGGAGGCCATTGTCACCAATAACTATCTGACCGCCCAGCGTTTCTTGGACGAAGTAGACGCGGCGGCGGTCTACGTCAACGCCTCCACCCGCTTTACCGACGGGGGCGAGTTCGGCCTGGGGGCGGAGATCGGCATCTCCACCCAGAAAATGCACGCCCGGGGCCCCATGGGCCTGGAAGAGCTCACCTCCAGCAAATTCGTCATCTACGGCACCGGACAGATCCGGTAAGCATAGGATAGAGCGTCCGTACCCTGCGGGCGCTCTATCTTTTTCACTGCCTGCCGTACATATGGGCCCCGCCCATATGAATCTGAATTTCCGCGAGGTGCTGACATGGAACTCTATTCCTGTGATACCGGGCTGAAATGCGCCTTTTCCCTTCACGACAGCCATCTGGTCCACTGCAACCTGGGCAGTCTGGACCCAGACAGCGGCAGGGTCGTCACCTTCTCCGTCCGCCTGAGCGGCGTGCGTCCCGACCGGCGGGTGGCGCTGTCCGTCCAGCTTTTTGAGCTGGACAGCCAGGATGAACCCCTCCCCCGGGGCCTGCGTACCTACGCCCTCCCCCCCGTTTACGGCGAGGGTCCCCAGGATCTGCTCCTGGAGGACATACGCTTTATCCTGCCCCGCTCTTCCAACGGGGAGGAGGACGGCGAACGCCGCCTGATGGTACAGGCGGACGCCCACTACCTGGACTGCAACGACAGCTGTCCCCTCCTCACTGGACAGCCTGTACAAAAGTATTTCTGAGCAAAACGCAGGCACAGGGACAAACCATCCCTGTGCCTGCGCACAGCATATTTGGAACCTGGATTCACAGTTGTGACTCCAGGTTCTCAGCCTGCTCCTCCTTGTCCGGCGGCTGGCCGTCATGGGCCTGCCACTGGCATTCCAGGAGCCGCATTTCTGTAAACACCGCTTTAAAAGAGGACGCCTCCGGCGAGCAGGCGTAGATCCCAAACCGAATCCTTCCCCCTCCCCGGTTCATATGGCAGATCCGCATCTGCTCAAACCGCACCCCATCTCTGGAGCACTCAACGCGGTAGTCCCCCTCCCTGCGGCTGAGGCGATACCACATGGACGTCACGCCGGCATCTATCACAGCCGTCGCCCAGTCCGAGTAGCCCCCGTTTGTCACTACGCTGCCCAAATGCTGACCGCTCTCGTTCTCATACTCCACAGATGCTTTCAGCCAGTTTTCACTGTCCAGATACATCACAATTCCGCACTGGTCAAAGCGATGGCGGCTTCCCGCGAACTGCGTCTTTACCACAAAGCTGAAATAGGGCTCCTCTGTCTCCATCTGAAAAACCGGGGCGCTGTCATTCCGAAAGTGATAATAGGTCCTCTGCCATAGATCCGTATGGGGCTGGGTCACAATTTCAATTCTTCCATCCTCTATTTTATACGTTTGGGGCTGTCTTATCCATTGAAAGTGCTCTAACTCCACCGTTTATTCCTCCCAATTCCGCCGCTTCTTTCTATAATTTACCTGTTCTCAAACCGAGTCTGATAAGACTCATCGTCCGCCTCCCACCGGGGGTCCTCCGACTCCACATGGAGCTGGGGGTATCGCTTTTGCAGCAGGTAGGAGATATAATCCGTGAATTTGACCGCCCCGGCGCCGGTCAGGTGGCGCTGGTCGTAGAAATCCTCCGTTGTGATGCCCATCTCCCCATACAGGTGGTTGAAGTCGTCAAAGGGCACCCCCCGCCGGGCGGCCAGCCGCCCCACCTGCTCCATCCGCAGGGCCTGGATCTCCTCCAGGGCGGTGTTGGAGGGGGCCTTGATCAGCCACAGCGCAATCCCCCTGCTCTGACACAGGTCGATGATGCAGTTGAGCCACTGTACGTTTTTGTCCAGCAGCTCCCCCGTCTCCCCCTCCTCCGGCGGGATAAGCTCCGGCGCCGCCGCCTGGCGGTCCGGCAGGAGCACATGGCCCTTCAGGGGATCCCGCAGGGCGTCCCGGTCCGTGTGCCAGTCCTCGTCCTCCAGCTCGCTCCAGCGGGTGTGGTACTTGATCAGATTCCACACCAGGGGGAGGCGCTCCCCCGCCGGCGCCGCCGTCCGGGCCAGGCGCACCTTGTCCCAGGAGAAGCGGAGATCGTCCATAAAGGAGAAGTTGACTCCGTCGTCGTAGTACGCCTCCCCGCCCCCCATCATGTTGCACTCCACCACCACCAGCTGGGGGGTCTGGTATTTCAGCGCCTCTTTTAAATAGAAATAGGTGGCCCACATGGGCTGGAGCTGGGTGGCAAAGACATAGCTTTTTACCCCGGTATTGTGCCACAGCTCCAGGGGCGACAGGGATGCGTAAATATGAGAGGAGCCGAAGAACATCACGGCGAACTCCCCCCGGGGCTCGTTGTAAAAGCCGCCGATCTTCCGGGTCATGTCCCAGGGGCCCTCCAAAGACTTTCGGGCCAGAACCCAGGTCACCGGCCCCGCCGTCAGGGCAAACACCAGCAAAAAGGCGGCCACACCCGCCAAAAAACGTCTGGTCTCTCTCACAGCAGCCCCTCCTCAGAACTGGAAATAGATAAACTGGGACTCGGAAAAGCCCGGGCCGTACATCCCGAAAATCAGCACCGCGTAGATCCCCGCCAGATAGATGATCCACCGCACCGGCAGGGGCAGCGCCATGATCTTCGCGGGGATCTGCACTCTGGTGCCGGCCAGATCAACCCCGATCAGAACCACAATGGACAGGAGCATCACCCGCAGCTCCGGCCCGGCCAGACCCAAGGAGACAGCCCCCGCCGCGCCGCCGGTCAGGGCGTGGCGGAGGATGTCCAGGGCGGTGAGCAGAGAGGGCGCCCGGAAAAACAGCCAGGCAAAGTCGATGAGCACAAAGGTCACCGCCACCTGGACCGCGCCCCGCAGCCGCTTCCAGCGCCCCAGGCCCAGGGCGGCCCACGTTTTTTCCCGGGCCGGGCGGGAGACCTCCCCCGCGATCTGATAAATACCATTTATCCCCCCCCAGACCACGAAATTCCAGCTCGCGCCGTGCCACAGGCCGGAGGCCAGGAAGGTGATCAGAAGATTGAGGTACTTTCGTCTCTTCCCCTTCCGGTTTCCCCCCAGGGGGATATACAGGCAGTCCCGGAACCAGGTGGACAGCGAGATGTGCCACCGCCGCCAGAACTCCCCGCAGGAGCGGGACAGGTAGGGCTGGCGGAAATTCTCCATCAGCCGGAAGCCCATCACCCGGGCCGCGCCGATGGCCAGGTTGGAGTACCCGCCGAAGTCGCAGTAGATCTGCACCGCGAAGAGAACTGTCCCCGCCAGGATCGCCCACCAGGGCATCTGGTTGTAGCTGTCAAACACCGTGTTCACCACAACGGCCGCCCGGTCGGCAATCACCATCTTTTGAATGTACCCCCACAGCATCAGCAGCAGGCCGCTTCTCGCCCGGTTGGCGTCGAAGGTATGGCGCTCCCGCACCTGGCAGAGCAGATTCTTGGACCGCTCAATGGGCCCCGCCACCAGCTGGGGAAAGAAGGAGACAAACAGGGCGTACCGGAAGAAATTCCGCTCCGCCGGCACCTCGCCCCGGTAGACGTCCATGGTATAGCTCAGCGCCTGGAAGGTGTAGAAGGAGATCCCCACCGGCAGCATCACGTCAAAGGCGGGCCGGCGCAGTCCAATGCCTGCCAGACCCAGCGTTCCCTCCACATTGTCCCAGAAAAAGCCCCAGTACTTGAAAAAGAACAGAATGGCCAGATTGGACAAAAAGCTCAGCGCTACCCACAGCTTTCGCAGCCTGACCCGGCGCTTCTCACCCCCCTCTCTCTCCGCCCCGGCGATGAGCAGGCCGCTCAGATAGGTAATCCCGGTGGACAGCGCCATCAGCAGAGCGTATTTGGGGTTCCAGCACATATAAAAGTAATAGCTCGCCCCCAGCAGCCAGATCCACCGTATCTCATGGGGCAGCAAAAAATAAAGCAGTGTGACAACCGGAAAGAAGAGCAAAAAATCTACCGAATTAAACAGCATTGGCATCCCTCCGTATTTGCCCCGCCGAAATCATACTATAATCAGGACACGCCGAGCCGTCGCGCCCTGCTATATTTGACGGAGCACCCCGGCCTCCCCGCGAAGCCCAAGCGGGTTCGCGGGGAAAGCGAAGAAATTCCCATCACAGCGCAGTTTTCGCCGTTAGGCGGAAACGGAGCAGTGATGGGAATTTCTGAGCTGGTACGGCTGAAGGGATTCGAACCCCCGACCTACTGGTTCGTAGCCAGTCACTCTATCCAGCTGAGCTACAGCCGCATACCGTGCAGTGTTTCTCACTGACAGCTTGATTATAATAGCACACTGCCGGACAAAATGCAAGTGGTTTTTTCCAAAAAATCCGTGGTTTTTCTGGCGGCATTGACTTCCCGCCGGTTAACTGCTATGATGACGGTAATTTGAACGTTCCTTCTCAACCGATGGTATATTGGGAAATTTAGGAGGTTTTCTGTTATGGGAAGTAAACTCCCCACCCTGTGCGCCGCGCTGCTTCTGACGCTGACGGCCTGTTCCTCCGCCGCGCCGGCGGAGGTCACGCCCTCTCCCGCCTTTTCCCCCGCCCCCTCTGAGCAGGCTCAGTTTGGGGTGCTCAGTTCCTTTTCCGCCACGGATCTGGAGGGCAATCCGGTAGATCAGTCCATTCTCTCCGGCTGCGATCTGACCATGGTGAACGTCTGGGGCACCTTCTGCCCCCCCTGCAAGGAGGAAATGCCCTACCTGGCGGAGCTCCATGAGGAATACGCCGGCCGGGGCTTTCAGATTGTGGGCCTGGTCAGCGACGTGCTCAACCAAGACGGCTCCATCAACCAGGACCAGGTGGCCTCCGCCCGGGAGATCGCCCAGGCCACGGGGGCGGATTATCTCCACCTTCTCCCTTCTGAGGACCTTTTCTTCCTTCTCAGCCAGGTCTACGCCCTCCCCTCCACCTTCTTTGTAGACAGCGAGGGCAACCAGATCGGCTCCCTCCACCTGGGCATGAAGACCAAGGAGCAGTGGGCCGCCCTCATCGAAGAGATGCTGGAGGAGGTATCATGAGTCCCCTCAAATCCTCTCTCAAATTTCTTCCGGCCCTTGTCCTTACTCTGACGGGGCTGGCGCTGCTGGTCATCGGGACCCGGCTGGGGGGCCGGGACGCCGTCTTTATCAAGGCGGTCAATCTGTGTATGGAGTGTATCGGCCTTGGCTAATCAGAACACGCGGCGGGGGCCGCGGCTGTTGGTACAGCTGGCCTGGGCCGCCCTTACCAACGGATACGCCCAGGGCTTTGCCCAGGGAAAAATCTGGCGGGGCGCCTCAAAAGGATACTGCGTCCCCGGCCTTAACTGCTACTCCTGTCCCGGCGCGCTGGGCGCCTGCCCCCTGGGCGCCCTCCAGGCCGCTCTAGCCAGCGGAAATTATAAATTTGCCCTCTATGTGACGGGATTTCTCCTGTTCTTCGGGGCGGTGCTGGGCCGCTTTGTGTGCGGGTGGCTGTGCCCCTTCGGGCTGGTCCAGGATCTGCTCCACCGTATTCCCTTCCCCCGCAAGCGAAAGACCCTCCCTGGAGATCGACTTCTCCGCTGGGTGAAGTATCTCCTTCTGGCCGGCTTTGTCGTCCTTTTGCCCATGTTTGCCCTGGACGCTTTTGGGCAGGGCTCCCCCTGGTTCTGCAAATGGGTCTGCCCCTCCGGCACACTGCTGGCCGGCTGGCCCCTGGCTGCGGCCAACGGCGCCCTCCGCGCGGTTTTAGGCGCTCTTTTCGCCTGGAAGAGCGCTATTCTGATTGTTCTGATCCTCCTCTCTGCGGCAGTATACCGGCCCTTCTGCCGCTATCTGTGCCCTTTGGGGGCTGTCTACGGCCTGTTTAACCCCATCGCCTTCTGCCGCTTAAAGCTGGATGAGGAAAAATGCATTGGCTGTGGACAGTGCCGCGCCGCCTGCAAGCTGGACCTGTCCCCCTGCCGCCAGCCCAACAGTATGGAGTGTATCCGGTGCGGGGACTGCCTCCGGGCCTGTCCCACCGGCGCGCTCACCTCCACCTTTCCCTTGACGCCCCGCCCCCGGAAGGAGCGCAAGCCATGAATCCGCGTACCCTCACCCGCTGCGCCGTGCTCACCGCTCTGGCGCTGGCCCTGTCTGCCGTGGAGCGTCTGGCCCCCCTCACCGTTCTCATCCCCCTCCCCGGCCTGCGGCTGGGGCTGTCCAATCTGGTGACGGTGTACGCCCTATGCCGCCTGCGCCGGCGGGAGGCTTTGGCGATTCTTCTGGTCCGCTGCTTTTTGGGCAGCCTTCTGGGGGGGAATCTGACGGCCCTGGCTTTCTCCCTCACCGGCGGACTGCTGGCCCTTGGTGTGACGGCCGCCGCCCTCTGCCTGCCGGGGCTGTCCCTCTATGGGGTGTCCATTTTGGGCGCCGCCGCCCACAACACCGGGCAGATCCTGGCCGCTATGGCGGTGCTGGGCAGCCGGGCTCCTTTGGTTTACCTGCCTGCGCTGCTTTTATGCTCCATCATCACCGGCGGCGTCACCGGCACTGTCTCTTCCCTGCTGGTGCGGCGGGTGGTCCCTGTGCAATAGCGCGGAAACGGGCGCTGTTCCCCAAAAATATTCCGGCAAAGGAAACTTTTTCGCCGGCGGCAGCGTCTAATTGAATGCCTGCCAGGAGAATTGGGCCGAAATCTTCATAAATCTGTAAGGATTTGTAACTGATTTGTGATTTATTTTGCTGCGTACTATTGTATTATGGTAACTGTACTCCGACAGACAAATGATATCACGAGAGGATGCGATCCAAGATGAATCTGTTCAAATCAGGTGCGGCTCTTTCCATGGCGCTGCTGCTCACCTTATCCATAGCCGGCTGCAAAAAGGGAGCTTCTCCGGGCGGCAGCGAACCCACGCCCACGCCCTCCCCCTCCGCCGCCCAGGACGGCCAGCAGACCCCCGCGCCTACGCCGGATCCCCCCTCCGCCGCAGACCCCTATGACGCGGTGAAGACCTACTGGTCCGAGGATCAGCTCACCCAGGCCTGGGGGCCTAATCAGGTGGTGGAGCACCTGTTTTTTCACCCTGTCATCGCATACCCCCAGTGGGCCTTCCACGACTGCGCCTCCTCCCAGAGCCAGAAAGACGGCCTGGACGACTGGATGGTAACGGTGGATGAGTTCAACAAAATCATCCAGAGCGTCTACGACCGGGGCTACATTCTGGTTCGTATGGAGGATGTGTGGACCGAGGAGGCCGGCGAGAACGGCAGCACCCGGATGGTGCGCAACACCCTCATGCTCCCCGAGGGGAAAAAGCCTCTGGTCATCTCCTTCGACGACGTGAACTACTATGAGTATATGCTGGAGGAGGGCTTTACCTCCAAGCTGGTCCTGGGGGACGACGGCCAGATCTGGGCCCAGTGTACCGACCCCTATACCCAGGAGACCTTCCTCACCCAGGATCTGGACGCCACCACCTTGCTGGACAAGTTCGTGCTGGAGCACCCGGACTTCTCCCTGAACGGGGCCAAGGCCATCTACTCCCTCACCGGCTATCAGGGCATTCTGGGCTACCGCACCCAGAACGACATCGACATCGCGCTGGACGACCCCGCCCGCCCCGCCTTTGACGCTAACCGCCAGGCCGAGATTGAGGCAGTCAAGCCCATTATCCAGCGCCTGAAGGAGACCGGCTGGACTTTCGGCTCCCACACCTGGGGGCATATCAATCTGTCTACCAGCTCTATGGAGCGCATCCAGCGGGACACCCTGCGCTGGGCGGAGGAGGTGGGCACTCTGGTGGGGCCCACCCAGATCCTGTTCTACCCCCACGGCGCCCGCCCCGACGGCGACCATGACCAGGGGGAGGCCGGTCCCCAGTTCCAGTGGCTCCACAGCCAGGGTTTCCGCATTTTCGCCAGCGTGGGCATCAACTCCTACTCGAAAATCAAGAGCGATATCTCCGCCGTCATCTGCGACCGCCTCCACCCAGACGGCACTACCCTGCGCAGCGCCCGGGCCCGGGAGTGGTACCAGCAGTTCTATGACGCCACTGAGATCATTGACCTGGAGGTCCGTCCGAACCTGGGCTGGTATAAATAATCATTGGAGCGGCGGCAGCGATAGGGCGCTTGCCCCTGCAGGACACCTCAATCAATAGGTACCCCCCTGTTCTTGATTGACAAAGGTTTTCCCCGCCCCGCTTTCGGAAATGATTTGTGAGAAAACCATACAAAAAAGCCTGCCGAAAGAGGTTTCGGCAGGCTTTTTGCGGCTTACAGCAAATTCTCCAGGGTGAGCTGTTCCGCCTCGGAGATCAGCTGGAGCTGGCGGACCAGCCGGGCGGAGGCGGCGGCGTACTCGCCCCCTTCCCGGCTGCGCAGCAGGCGGAGGGTCTCGTCAAAGCCGGTTTTGATCTGGTCCGTGTCCCCGTGGCGCAGGGTGACGTGGAGGTAGAACTCCCGGGCATCCCATGCCCCCTGGGCGGCGCGGATCAGGGCCTCGGACTGGCCCCAGTCCTCCCTGGCGGCCAGCTGCTCCGCCTGGAGGAGCTGTACGCAAAGCTGTCCGGTGAGCCGATCCAGATATTGGGCGTTATACAGTGTGGCGGTCAGCAGCAGGCCCAACAGGCCCAGGGCGATCCACAGACGCTTCATTTCTGCTCCTCCTTCGCGGCGAAATAGACCTTCCCCTGCTCATCCACGGTGAGGAGGAAGACCTCCTCCGGCCGGCGGGCGTTGTGCTGGGCCAGGCAGTCGTCCAGCCAGGCCCGGCTGAGCCCCCGGACCCGGAGATTAGGCTCAATCACCCGGCCGTCGTTGATCAGCGGCAGGGGCAGGCCGGGCTCTTCCGCCTTGTGATTCATCTGCTTGACGGTAATGGGCTGCTCCTCCGCCCGGAGGAGGACGGACAGCTGTCCATTGGTCTCCAGAATGGCGTATTTTATGGTATTCAGGTCGGTAACTCCATTGAGGCGCAGCTCCTCCATCAGCTCGTCCAAAGTAAAGCGGTTGCGGCGCAGTTCATGCTCAATGACCCGGCCGTTCTCCACCACCATGCTGGGCCGGCCGCACAGCAGCGCCCGGAAGCGCAGGCTGCGCAGATTGAGCACGGAGATCACCATCGTCAGGGCCAGCAGCGCCAGAATGGGCATGACCCCCGCCGCCAGGGGAATCCCTAGATCCTGCATGGGCACCGCCGCCAGGTCTGCGATGAGCAGGGCCAGCACCAGCTCCGAGGGTTCCAGCTCCCCCACCTGCCGCTTGCCCATCAGCCGGATGCCGGCGATAATGAGGATGTATAAAATGACCGTGCGCAGCAGGGCAATGACCATAGAGGGACCTCCTAAAGACAAGGTTGGACGTGCGCTGCCTCTAGTATGAGCCTGCGCTGCCGGATTTATTCCCTGGTGGAAATCGCGGCCGCGCCGTAGTATAATGTCTGTCAGACAAATAAAAAAATTTTTATGCACACAAAAAGAACAGCCCCGGGGCGGACCGGCGGCTGAACGGGAGCGTGATAAAATGAGTCAACAGAAGGAACGGGAGCGCTATGAGGGGCGCTTTTGCCTGGAGACGGAGGAATGGCTGGTACTCACCGGGGCCAGCGGCGTAAGCGCCGGAAAAAGCCGTGGGGAGACGCTGTGGCTGGCCTCCATTGACCTTGCGGCCTGGCGGGCGCCGGGGGAGGAGATGTGCGAGCAGCGCCGCTGTCTGTCGGCCCAGGTGGACGACGGCGGGCTGAAGGCCATGCAAAAAACGCTGGAGGCCGACCATATCTACCGGGTAACGGTGCGCCGCTCCAAGGAGGGTGGCGCCGCCCTGCTGCTGGCGGGGGAGGTACTCCCTGGGGCGGACCCGGCGCTGGAGGCCCTTCTGGCCCGGCGGCTCACGCCGGTGTACTACGACCACCCGGCCCTGGGCCGGCTTACCCTGGAGCGGACGGTAAACTGGTTTGAGGGGGCGGCCCAGTGGATGGGCCGGACGGTGGACGTCTACTTTGACCAGGGCGGACAGGAAGAGATGGCGGACAGCGCCCGCACGCTGTGTACCCTGCTGGACCACCAGGGGGAGTGGAACCGCCGCGTGCTGGAAAAGGCCAGTCAGGAGCTGTTGGAGCTGAAAAACGACGCCTGGCTGGGCGACGGTGAGGACCCGCTGACAGAGGAGGCGTTCCACCGCCGGATGCGGCTGGAGAGCATTGAGGGCAGGCCGGAGGGCGTGTTTACCTTCTGGTTTGACGACGGAGATCTGTTCTGGGGACACGCCATTGTGGTGTCCGGCACTCTGGATCAGGGGCCCCAGGACGCGGAAATCATGGGCTGAGGAGGGGGAAGCGATGAGCGAATCCTTTCACTTTCAGGTGAATTTAGGCGGAATGCTGGATGTACTGTCCAACCACCTCTATAAAAGCCCCGACGTCTTTCTCCGGGAGCTGCTGCAAAACGGTGTGGACGCCATTACCCAGCGCCGGAAGGAGCAGCCGGGCTGGGACGAGGGGCGTATTACCATCGCCCTTGCCGAGGGGAGGCGGCTCACCTTCCGGGACAACGGCATGGGGCTCACTGAGGCGGGGATCCACCGCTTTCTGGCGGTGATAGGACAGTCTTCCAAGACGCAGCTCCAGGACGGCCGCATTCCCGAGGATTACATCGGCCGGTTCGGCATTGGCCTGCTGTCCTGCTTCATGGTATCCGACGCCATTGTGGTCCACACCCGGCCGGCGGACGGCGGCCCGGCCCACGCCTGGACAGGGCGGCCCGACGGCACCTATACCCTGGAGCCCCTGGAGGATTGCTCCCCCGGCACCACGGTCATCCTCACCGCCAGGCCCGGGGCGGAGCACTACTTCCAGCGGGAGGCGGTGGAGGAGCTGGTGCGGTACTACGGTCTGGCTCTTCCGGTGCCGGTGTACTTCGCCGGAGAGGACCGGCGGCTCAACGCCATCCCCGACGACTTTGTCCACACTGGCCGGGGACAGCTGCTCTCCTTCGGCGCATGGCTCTTTGGAGAGGAATTTCTGGAGGCCATTCTCATCCACACACCCCATCTGAACGGGGTGGCCTTTGTCCTGCCCTATCAGACCGACGCGTCGGTGAAGAGCGGACACCGGATTTACTTAAAGTACATGCTCCTTACCGAGCGGGGGGACCGGCTGCTCCCCCCCTGGGCCTTCTTCCTGCGGTGCTTTCTCAACACCAGCGGCCTGCGCCCCACCGCCTCCCGGGAGGATTTTTATGAGGACGGCGCCCTGGAGGCCGCCACAGCGGAATTCGAGGGGGCGGTGCGGGCCCATCTGGAGCGCCTGGCCCGGGAGTCGCCGGACATTCTGGAGGAGCTTGTGGCCGTCCACAGCCAGGCCATCAAGGCCATGGCGGTGTGGGACGACAGTCTGTTCCGCCTGTTCATCGACCATCTGACCTTTGAGACCTCCGAGGGCCGCCTCAGCGGCGGCAAGCTGAAACGGCTGGGCCGCGGGGAGTGGGTGAGCAGTGTGGATCGCTTCCGCCAGCTCAAGCCTATCTTTCTGGCCCAGGACCGGCTGCTCATCTGCACCGGCTACGCCTTTGACGGGGAGCTCATCCCCAAGCTGGCCCGCGCCTTCTCCCTGGCCATCGGCCCGCTGCGGGAGGAGAGCATGGACGTGGTGCTGGAGGAACCCACCCTGGACGAGCGGCAGCAGGTCTTCGCCCTTCAGCGGGCGGCCAGCCGGGCGCTGGCCCCCTTTGACTGCCGGGCGGAGGCGCGCCGCTTTCTGCCGGCGGAGCTGCCTGCCCTGTACACCATGAGCGACGAGGTGCAGTTCTTCCGCCAGGTCCAGACCGCCCAGGACATGAGCCGCGGGGTCTTCTCCGACGCGCTGGCCTCTCTGCTTGCCGGGGCGGAGGAGCGGCCGGCGGCCAGCCTCTATCTGAATCTGAACAGCAGGTTAATCCAGCGGCTGGCCCAGGTGGAAGACGCCGGCCTGCTGGGGAGCGTGGCCCGAATTCTCTACGTCCAGGCTCTCATCACCGGGGGATATGCCCTGCGCAGCGGGGAGCTGAAGACCATGAGTGAGGCCCTGCTGGAGCTGCTTGACCACCAGGGGGGAAGCATATGAGCGGACAAGTACCATTTTCAGGGGAGGCCCTGGATCGGAGCATTGAGCAGATGCCCAGGGGGACCATAAAGCTGGAGGCCCTTCAGCAGGCCATCCGGCAGGCGGACCAGGCGGGGGATCTCTTTTGGCGGCTGCGCTTTCGCTGCGACTATATTTTCGATGTGGGCTTTGTGGACGACAAGACCAAGGCCCTGCCGGTGTGCGGGGAATTCTTTGCCCTGCTGGACGAGTATCCCGACGGCCTGGGAAATTTGGGAGAGATGTGCCGCTTTCTGGCGGCAGAGCCCTGCGCGGAGCTGGGGGTAAACCTGCCTCAGCTGTCTATGGAGACCTGCGAGGGACTGCTGGGCCGTCTGGAAGAGCAGGTGCGCCGCTACCGCAAGGGGGAACGGCTGTGGCACTGGATCTGCTGCGAGTTCTACGCCTACGTGGATCTGGATCGGGCCAAGGAGCACTATGCCGCGTTTCAGCGCAGCAAGATCGATATCTACTCCGACTGCAGGGCCTGCGAACAGGACGGCATGGTGTGGTTTGCCCTGCACATCGGGGACTGGCCCCAGGCCCAGCGGCTGGCGGCGTCCATCTTCGACGGGAGCCGGGAATGCCACGACGTACCGTGGAACACCTACCATAGCTTTATTGAGGCCCATCTCAACCGGGGGGAGTGGAAAAAAGCCCAGCCTCTGGCCAGAAAACTGCTCCGCGGCGGCTGCCGGGATAAGAGCGATTTGGAGTATGTGGGCTCACTGATGCGCTGCTTTGCCTTCTGCCAGCCCGACACAGGCGCGGCCCTGCTGAGCCGCTGGATGAAAGACGCCCTGGGTCTGTGGGACGCGGGCCGGAAGTATTACTTTTTCAAGGGGGCGTGGGTACTGTGTTCCCAACTGAGGGGGATGGGTCCCCTGCCCCTCGATCTCCCCCAGACTTTCCCGCTGTGGCGGAAGGATGGACAGTATGGCTGTGATGCCCTGGCGGAGTGGTTTTACGCCCAGGCGCTGGACATCGCCCAGGCCTTTGACCGGCGCAACGGCACCGGCTGGTATGGGGAAAATCTGGCCCTGGCGGGCCGCTGGATTAGGGAGGATCCGTTATGAGCAAAGTCTTTCAGGGCAGACTGTGGGAGGGGCGGATTCAAAGCACACAGGGCACAGCCGCCAAAATGGCGGTGATTCAGGACGCCATCCGGCAGGCGGATCAGGCGGGAGACACCTACTGGCGGCTGCTCTTCCGGTATGAGTACGCCTGCGAAGCTACCTTCCGGGACGATCCCCCAAAAGCCATGCCGGTGTCGGCGGAATTCGCCGCCATCTTCGAGGCAGATCCCGACGCTTTGGGGCCGGAGGGCTATGAGATGTACCTGATGATTATGCAGATGGGCATCGACCCCATTGTCTGCCTGCCCCAGATCCCCATGGAACAGTGGGAGGCCCTCATGGACCAATTCCACGCCCTGGTCAAGCGCTATCGCTTCGGCCTGCGGACCTACTGGTGGCAGATGTGCCAGTTTTATATGTATGTAGACAAAGACAAGGCATTTTCTTACTTCCAGAAGTTTTGGAAGACCGGCCGAGACGGCCTGTCTGACTGCCGGGCCTGTGAGCGGAGCCACGCAGTACATATGAGCCTGATCATGGGGGATCGGAAAGCGGCGGACGAGTACGCCAAGCCCCTGAAAGCGGGGCGCACCCACTTCTGCTCGGACACGCCCCAGCTTATGTGGCTGGCTTATCTGGAGGATTACCTCAGCCGGGGGGAATGGGACGCCGCCGCCGGGCAGGCCAACGCCCTCTTCCGCAAGGGAAACCGGGACAAGAGCGATCTGTCCTACCTGGGCGCAGTACTGTGCGCCTGGGCCCGCTCTGATCTGGACAGCGCCGTGGCCCTGGCGGAGCGCCGGCTGGTGTGGACGCTCGGGATGTGGGATCAGAAAAAGCGGTACGACTTCTACAAGGGGGCATGGGTCACATTCCAGGCCCTGGCAAAGCAGCGGGACGAGGTCCTGCTGGAGCTGCCGGAACAATTCCCCCTCTGGCAGGCGTCGGGGCGGTATCTCTCCGCTGAGCTGGCCGGCTGGTTCTATCACCAGTGTTCGGAGATCGCAGGGCGGTTCGACGCCCGCAATGGGTCTGGGTTATTTACCGATGACTTGGCGCGGACGAAGAGGCTGAATCCGTAGGCGGTCCCCACGGAGCGCCCCTGCGGGGGAATAATATGTCTGCCTGCGGGTTGGGCGTCAGAGAGGGGCGTCTCCCCCCTCTGGACGCCCAACCCGCAGGCGGGCGGCTGTCTAGTCATACTGTGTACGCGGCGCGGGTAAAACCGCTGTGCATTTTGCTATTTTTCAAACATGGCCTAGTCCTGATGCCCCTCCGCAATCGCGCCGTTCCGATAGGCGGAGAGAAGGTCCATAAGGTCGTCCACCTGGTCCTGAAGCCGGCGGCCAATGTCCGTCTGGGCGATTTTCATACGGGATTCCAGCCGCTCGAAGACCACGGAGGTGGAGTTGATATCCCGGTTTTTCCGGATGGCGTTGGCCTGGCCTACAAAGGGTTCGTGGGAGACCAGGCGGAAGCAGCTGGAGTTGTAGATGAGGGTATAACCGGCAATGCCGGTGGTCTTCTGATAGGCTTTGCAGAAGCCGCCGTCGATGACCAGCAGCTTGCCGCCAGCCTTCAGAGGGCTTTCCCCCTTTTTGGACTTGACGGGGACGTGGCCGTTGACGATGTGGCAGTGGGGCCCCTCCAGGCCAAATTCCTTAAGCAGGCTTTGACAGATTTCTGGTTCGTTATAGTGCTTGTAGTAGGCGTTTTTGGGCTCCGTCCAGGAGGACTCGTCGGCAATGAGCCGCCGTTCGAAGGTGGTCATCCGGTCCCGGCCGAAGATTGGACTGTTCCGCCCGGCCCACAGGAACCAGAGGAAGTCCATACCGAACTGCCGCTCGGGGGAGCCGGGCTTGTTATAATAGGCCCGGCGGGCCAGCAGCTCCGCGTGATCCAGGAAGGCCCGGCCACCCAGATTATTGCACTGGATGGAGAAGCGCATCAGCTCTCCCTCTTCCGTCATGGGGATACAGCCGTGGAAGAGCAGGTTTCCGTTGAAAATCTTGTACAGTCCCCCCTTGGAGTAGAGGAAACGGATGTGCCGCTGGAGCTTTTCGCTGTGCTGGAAGGAGTTGGTAAGCTGGACGATGAGCGCGTCCTCCTCCTCGGTGAGGGTATAGGGATCCTTGGGGTCCACGGTGGGGAAGTCGGTGTCCTCCAGAGCGTAGGTAACGCCGCCGATTTCAATGGACTTGCGCTCATAGTCGATTTTGTCCAGCAGCAGCCGGTCGTTCATCTGGAAACAGGGATTACGCAGGATCTTCTGTCCCTCCAGCTTGAAGAGGATGATGGTAATGGCCTTGTGCATCCGGGCCGCCAGGAGCTTGTCCTTCTCTGTATACTGAGCGGCGTCCTCGTTGGTGAGCTTGACGGCGAACTGCTTCACATCACAGTCCCTGTAGACCTCGTTGGCGAAGACGGACAGGGGCCGCAGAGAAATGCCGTAGCCGGTCTCGATAACCTCCAGATTGTTGTACCGCAGGGAGTTGGCCAGCACGGTGGCCACCAGCGTGCGGGATCCCGAGGCCGCGCCCATCCACAGAATGTCGTGGTTGCCCCACTGGAAGTCGATGTTCTGGTAGTCCAGCAGAGAGTCCATAATAATATCCGCCCGGGGGCCCCGGTCGAAGATATCACCCACAATGTGCATATGATCCACGGCCATGCGCTTGATGAGCTCGCACAGCTCAATCAGGAAGTTGGAAGCCCGGTCGGTTTTGATGATGGTGGAGATAATGTTCTCATAATAGTCCCGCTTGTCGCTGTCCTCGTAATGGGTGTGGAGCAGCTCGTCGATGATGTAGGCGTAGTCCTTGGGGAGGGCCTTTCGCACCTTGGAGCGGGTGTACTTGGAGGTAACCAGACGGCAGACCTCAATAAGGCGATGGAAGGTGATGCGGTACCACTCGTCCATATCTTCCACTTGGGCGGCAATCTCGTCCAGCTTCTCTTGGGGATAGTAGATCAAGGTGGCAAGCTGGTCCAGCTCAGAGCGGACAAGACTGGCTCCGTACAGAGAGTCCAACTTCTCCCGCACAACGCCGGAGGCCGAGTTCAGGATATGTAAAAACGCCTCATATTCGCCGTGAATGTCGGAGATAAAATGTTCCGTCCCCTTGGGCAGATTCAAGATGGCCTGGAGATTGATAATCTCACTGCTGGCGGCCTGGACGGTGGGATACTGGCGGGCCAGCATTTTTAAATAGTGGAGATTTTCCGGACTGTAGGTCTGTTTACGCTTCATTCAGCGGGCCTCCTTCTGTATTTCTATATTTGGGATTAGGAATATGCACACTTATAGGCCATATTATGCCACACTTTAGTCTGACTTTCAATGATATTTCAATAAGTAATTGTGGGAAGAGGCAATTTTAAAGGGAAAATGCGGCGCTCTTTTCGTCAGTTCTGCCGTGACATGGAAAAAGGGAACCGGTCCGGTTCCCTTTCTCCTTCCCTCACAGGGCAGCGCTGGGCAGGTGGTCCACGAACTGCTCTACCTCCTGGGTAGAGCGGAGCTTCTGGAGCTGGCACAGAATGGCCTGCCGCTGCTGGGAGCTGCACGCGTCATAGAACTGCGCCGCCTCACCGTTGGAGCGCAGGCAGGCGCCAAAGACAATTGCGGGGGAAAAATTCTCTTCCATAAAATTCAGCCTCCATCCACAGATGCTGACATCAGTATGTCCAAAACCGAGAAAATTATCGCCGGCGCCCTGAGAATCAAGAAAAATGCGGCGCAGCCGTAAAACACAAAAACAAAGCCGGCCGGGCGGATGCTCCGCCGGCCGGCATATACGGGTTTACTCGTTGTCCTGGCTGTCCTCATCGGGCGCGCCGCAGTGAAAGGCAGTAACGTTGCCGCAGTCCTCCCCGGCCTGCTGCCGGGCGATCTCCGCGGCCTGGCGCTCCTCTTCGTCCAGGTCATCCAGCTTCTTTCGCAGCGCTTGGCGCTCCTCAGCGGTGAGGGCAGCAATGGCGGCGTTAAACCGCTGCTCCTGCCGCTCCTTGGAGATGGCGCGGCCCTTCTCCTGGAGCTCGTCGTTGAGCTGGCGGCCCTGCTCTACAGCCTCCTCCCCCTTCTCCACCAGGACCTTGCCCACCTCGCCGGCCTTCTCCACCGCGATGGCCGCAGCGCCTACGCCGGCAAAGGCCACGTTCATCAAAGCGTCGCTGAATTTATCCCACATAAGTGTACCTCCTTAAAAAGTCGTGAAAGGTCAATGTCCGCCGCCAAGGGAAGACGTCGGTCTTCAGCCTCCCCAGCGTGAGTCTATTATACCCCGGGCCGGCGGAAATGTCTTTGATTTTCCATAAAGGAAAGATTAAAAATGGATGAAAGAACGGGAAATACCCAGACCATATTCCAGCGGCACGGCGGAAAAATTTTTTGACCGCTTCCCCAAAATTCACACAAAAAGCGCCCGATACGCACGGGCGCCAGTGTGTCAAAAAACGCAAAAGCGGAAGGTTCCGGAGGGACAAATCGTGTGAACAGGAGCTGTCAGGTTTCCCGTTTATGCCCAAGCAAGACTGTGTTCCGAACCCTTTGAAGTTCTGAACACTGCGCCCTGCCTGCCGAACACACTTTTTCCACAGGCTGGAACACCTCCGCGGTGGAGGTCCGGCAGTCCCGGCCTGGCAAGCCCCACGTTCCGCGCGCCAGGCGCGGATGAAGGGAGAGGCACCCGCCGCCCCTGGCCGGCCGGTCCTATTCTCCCCCCCACAGCTGCTCAGGGTAGAGCCCTGCGGCGGTCTTTTCGGCAATGGCGGCCATCACTGCGGGCTTGTCCTCCCGGTAGGTAACGCCGTACCACTTGTCCCCACTTCTGAGCACCTTCACCCGGGCCTTGCCCTCGTCAATGAGCTGACTCACCACGCCGGGCAGGAAATATTCCCCCTTGAGGGGGTTTTCCGCCAGCGTTTTGTCCAAAAAGGCGGGGAACCGGGCCGCCGCCTCGTCCAGAAAGCTGCGGTGGAAGCCCCACATATTCAGCGAGACGACAGTGTTCTCATCCAGATCCGTCCAGGTTGTCCCGTCGTCCTCAGTAAAGCGCGGGGGCGTGCCCCGCTGGATTTTGGTCCGTTCCACAATCTGGGTCAGGTAGTGATCCTCTGTCTCCTCGCACACGCCCCGGGCCACAGTACCGTTTTCGCTGAGGGTATTTTTCAGCAGGTAGCCCACCATGGCATACTCATAGATCGCCCCGTCGGCGTGCCCGCACAGATAGCGGTAGATCTCCGCAAAGGCCTCCGGCCCGTAGTAGTCGTCGGCGTTGATCACCGCGAAGGGGCCGTCCACCACGTGCCGGGCCGCTAACGCGGCGTGGGCGGTGCCCCAAGGCTTTACCCGCTCCGGCGGGAGGGCGTACCCCTCCGGCAGATCCTCCTTCCGCTGGCAGACATATTTTACCTCCATAGACCGGGCCACCCGGCCGCCGATACACGCCTTGAAATCCGCCTCAATCTCCGGCTTGATGACGAAGACCACCGTCTCAAATCCCGCCCGGCGGGCGTCATAGACAGAATAGTCGATGATCAGCTGGCCGTGGCTGCCTATGGGATCCAGCTGCTTCAGGCCGCCGTACCGGCTGCCCATACCGGCGGCCATAATCACCAGAACAGGCTTGCTCACACAGCGCCCTCCCCTCTGTATCCGTCCGGATTCATCGACTGCCACTTCCAGGAGGAGGCGCACATGTCCTCAATCCCGAACTGGGCCTCCCAGCCCAGCTCTTCCCTGGCCTTGGCCGGGTCGGCGTAGCACACGGCGATGTCGCCGGGCCGGCGGGGGGCGATGGTATAGGGCAAGGTCTTGCCGCAGGCCTTCTCGTAGGCGTGGAGCACGTCCAGCACGCTGTACCCCTTGCCGGTGCCCAGATTGCACACAAACAGGCCGCACTTGGTGTCCAGCTTTTTCAGGGCGGCCACATGGCCCCGGGCCAGATCCACCACGTGGATATAGTCCCGCACGCCGGTACCGTCAGGGGTGGGGTAGTCGTTTCCAAAGACATGGAGCTTCTCCAGCTTGCCCACCGCTACCTGGGCGATATAGGGTACCAGGTTGTTGGGGATGTCGTTGGGGTCCTCCCCGATGAGGCCGCTGTCATGGGCGCCGATGGGGTTGAAGTACCGCAGCAGCGCCACATTGAGCCCCGGGTTGGCGGCGCAGCAGTCGGTCAGAATCCGCTCCAGAAAGAGCTTGGTGGTGCCATAGGGGTTGGTGGTGCCGCCGGTGGGGAAATCCTCCCGGATGGGCACGGTGGCCGGGTCGCCGTACACTGTTGCCGAGGAGGAGAAGACAAAATGCTTCACCCCATGCCGCCGCATGGCATTGAGCAGCACCAGGGAGTTTACCAGATTGTTGGTATAGTACTCCAGCGGCTTGGCCACGCTCTCCCCCACCGCCTTCAGGCCGGCAAAGTGGATGACCGCGTCAATGTTCGGATAGCGGGTGAAGAGCGCCTCCACCTCGTCCTCATGGCACAGCTCCGCCTTGACAAAGGGAACCTGTTTGCCGGTGATCCGCTCCACCCGGCGGACGGCCTCCTCGCTGGAGTTGCACAGATTGTCCGCCACAACAATGTCGTACCCTGCCTGGATAAGCTCCACACAGGTGTGGCTGCCGATATATCCGGCGCCGCCGCTGACCAAAATAGACATAGATATTTGCCCCTTTCCAGGATTTTTATTTCAAATTCTTATTTCCTATTGTAGAAGGACTGCGCCGAAATGAAAATAGACGATCCTACCCATTATTTGCACTATCATCCGGCTTTGCTCCGGCAAGCTGAGAGAGCATTTTGACGCTGCGGGCGTACTCGCTGGGGGACATGCCGGTGGACAGGCGGAACCGGCGGGAGAAGTAGTGAACCGACTGGTAGCCCAGGCGGGCGGCAATCTGGGTGAAATTCAGCTGCCCCTCTCGGATCATCCGCTGGGCGGCCCGGATTTTCAGCTGGCCAAAGTACTCCATCACCCCGCCGCCGGTGCGGGCGTGGAAGCGCTTTTGCAGCTGGCTGCGGCCCACCAGATTGTCCCGGCAAATCTGCGCCAGGGTGAGGGGGCGGTCCACCCGCTGCTCCAGATACTCCATAACCTGCTCTACCGTGCCGGGGGCTCCCGTCTGCCGGGCAGTACGCTGATCCGGCTCCTCCTTGCGGCGGAGCAGCCGTATCAGCAGCTCCTCCAGAGCGGCGCACAGCAGCTGCTCCCCTCCGAAGGGGGCTCCGGCCCGCCGCTGAAGGGCCGGCGGGGCGGTGTCGTTCAGGGGGGTAGAAAAGGCGTTGGCGCTCTCCGCCACCATGCGGGCCAGGAGCGCCCGCTCCTCCGCCCCGGCCAGCACCACCTGCCCCCGGAAAAACTCCATCCACCGGCTGTTACAGCCAAAGCCCGCCACCACCAGATCCGGGGCCGCCCCTGTGGCGGAGAGGGCGTGGAACTCCCCGGGGGCGTGGAAGATCAGCTGCCCCTGGTTCAAAAAAAAGATGCGCTCCCCCACGGTCACCTGCAGGGCGCCTTTGTCCACATAGAGCAGCTCCCAAAAATCATGGCGCTCTCCGGTGAAGGTATCGCTGCCCCCATACTCAAAGCGGCGTACCGAATACAGCGCCTGAACCTCCAGGGGGCGGCGGGGCACAAGGGGGCGATCGCCTCCAGTCCCCTCTTTCCCCTGGCCCAAGCCGGTCCGCTGGCTGTCCATAGTCATTCCCCCTTGGGGCTATTGTATCACAGGCGGCGCCCCGGTATGGCTTCATAAGTCAATTTTTTCCGCCGCAGTACACGAAAACGGCCGCCCGCAGATGCAGGCAGCCGTTTTTTACCGCAGATTATTTTTGTTTCATTTACTCCCCTGCCGCAGCAGCTTTTTGGAGGCTCTTACCTGGCGCACAGAGGCGCCGCTTTCGGGCCGGATCTCTCCGGCGGCGGTGAGGGCCCACTTCGTCAGCGTGGGACCTACCAGCTCGTAAATCAGCACGGAGAAGAGCACCACATTGCGCACCATGGTCCCGTCGGACAGGCTTTGAGCGGTCAGCGCCATGCCCAGGGCCACGCCAGCCTGGGGCAGGAGCGTGATGCCTAGGTATTTGGTGGTCTTTTCGCTGCATTTGGTGGCGGCGCAGCTGAAAAATGCCCCCAGGTATTTGCCCAGAGAACGGGAGACAATATACACCACGCCAATGAGCAGAACCAGCGGATCAGAGATCACCTTCAGATCCAATTCCGCGCCGGACAGGACAAAGAACAGAATCATCAGCGGGGCGGTCCAGCCGTCTACCCGGTCCATCAGCTCCTCGGAGAAGTCGCACACATTGCAGAAGATGGTGCCGGTCATCATGCACACCAGCAGCAGGCTGAACCCGCAGTGAACGCTGCCCACCTGAAACTCCGTCATGGACAGGCCCACCGTCAGCAGGACAAAGCCAATGGAGATGGACAGCCGCTTGCTGCGGGAGTGAAAATACTTCTCCACACAGTACAGCACCCAGCCGGCGAAAGCGCCCAGGCCCAGGGAGAGGATAATCTCCACCACTGGCTCTACCAGTACGTTGACAACGCTTACCATGCCGCTCTCCAGGGCGCCGGCCACACCGTAGGACACAGAGAAGAGCACCAGGCCCACCGCGTCGTCAATGGCCACCACCATGAGCAGCAGATGGGTCAGAGGGCCATCCGCTTTGTACTGACGCACCACCATTAAAGTGGCCGCCGGGGCCGTGGCCGCCGCGATAGCGCCCAGAGTAACCGCAGAGGAAATGCTGATGAGGCCGGGGTTCATAAAGTGGAGGCCAATCAGCGCCGCATCCACCAATGCCGTCGTAATAACGGCCTGGAGGATACCCACCACAATGACCCGCTGGCCCATGCTCTTCAGCTGGCCCAGACGGAACTCATTGCCAATGGTAAAGGCGATGAAGCCCAAAGCCGTCTGAGAGAGGATATTCAGGGCGGAGACCGCCTCCTCGCTGTTGAAGCCCAGACCGGCGATGCCCAGACGGCCGATACAGTAGGGGCCCAAGAGAAGTCCGGTAATCAGATAGGCTGTAACGGCAGGCAGGCCCAGCTTCTTCGCCACGCCGGACATCAGAAGTCCGCCCACAAGGGACAGCGCCACACAAACCAAAATTGCTTCCATTCCATTCACACCTCTAATGATTGATGACATTACTAACACCAACTGAGTGTAGAATATCACGTTTTACCCCAAACTGCAAACAGTTTGGGGGGGAAAGTTCAACAAATCAACCCATCCTTTTCCCAAGCTCCCTTGTCGTTTTGCCCGACCACTCGCCCTTTACGACTTAACGCAGCTGTGTGTACACTGGGACAGAGTACGAGGCAGGGCGCAGAGGAAGAGCGCCGTGGACACACAGGCCGCGGTGAGATCCGCGATAGGCTCTGAGAGGAACACCGCCTCCGCCCCGAAGCACCGGGGCAGCAGGAGCAGGCAGGCCAGAAAAACGCTCTTGCGGAACATGGAGCAGAACAGAGCCTGCCCCACCCGGCCTAACGCTGTGGTCTCATCTACCAGGGGATACTGCACCGCCAGGGGGAGGATCATGCAGGTAAACCACTTCATATACCTCACCGAGCGGGCCGCAATCTCCCCGTCAGCGGTAAACAGGCGGACAAAGAGGGGAGACAGGGTGTGGGTGACGACCATCATCCCAGCGCAGAAGAGCAGGCACACAGCCACAATGGTTTTCATGGCCTGTTTGATCCGCTCCGGCCGGCCGGCGCCGTAGTTGAAGCTGATCACCGGCTGGGTTCCCAGCGTGAGGCCCCCCATAGGCATCGTGATAAGCAGCAGATAGCTCTGCACAATGGTGGCGCAGGTGACCAGCGTGTCCCCCAGGCCGGGGCCGCCGTACCGCTGGAGCACCGTATTGAGCACAATGAGCAGGACGCTGTCCGACGCGATGATGAGGAAGGGGGACAGCCCGAAGGTGAGCACCCGCCCCATCATCCGCCGCTGGAACCCACCCCAGCCCAGCCGCACCGGCCTCTTTTTGCTCAGCAGCGCCCCCAGCACAAAGGCGCAGGAGGCCGCCTGGGACAGTACCGTGGCCAGCGCCGCCCCCGCCACTCCCATGTGAAAGCCAAAGATAAACACCGGATCCATAGCGATGTTGAGTACCGCCCCCAGCATCACTGTGACCATGCCCAGGCCGGAAAACCCCTGGCAGATCAGAAACTGGTTCAGCCCAGCGGAGAGCAGGGCGAAAAAGGTGCCTGCTGTGTAGATGGTAAGGTAGGTATCCGCATAGGGAAACGTGGCCTGGCTGGCGCCGAACCACATCAAAAGCCAGTTCTTGGACAGGAGGAACAGGGCGGTGAGTGTTCCCGACAGCACCAGCAGCATCAGAAAACAGTTGTTCAAAATGCGCTGGGCCTCGTCTATCCGCTCCTCACCCATGCGCATGGCCATCAGGGGCGAGCCCCCCAGGCCCACCAGGCTAGCAAAAGATCCCAGCAGGGTCACAATGGGGCCGCACACCCCCAGCCCCGCCAAGGCCAACCCTCCTGCCTCCGGAATATTGCCGATGTACATCCGGTCCACAATGCTGTACAGCACACTCACCAGCTGGGCCAGCATGGTGGGCACGGCCAGCCGCAGCACCAGCGGCGCCACCGGGTCCCGCCCCAGATCGTTTCCCCTTCTCTTCTTCACAGCCTCCGCTCCTCCTCTAGCGCCCAAAACTCCAACGCTGAGGTTGAGTATAGCGCACCGCTCCCCTTCCGTAAAGGAAAACCTTCGCTGTCCGGCAGTTTTAGCACTCTCGTATTAAGAGTGCTAAGTTTACAATTCAGACATATTTAGAGGCATATTTGTTCATAATATTCCCCTATACTTGAAGCAACAAAAAGAGATGAGGCCCTCTGAGCCCCCTGAAGTCTCCGGAAAAACCGGATGAATTTCCAGGCGGTTAGCAAAGGAATGCTCGGATTGCCAAGCCCATCCACCTTTGAATTTATTGTGAAGGAGAGATTATTTATGTTTGGTATGCTCCCTTTTGAACGGGGTAACGACAACTTTTTCGACACGTTTGACAATTTCCAGCGGAAGGTCTTTGGGGACAGCGCAGCCAGCCTGCCTGCCTTCCGCACCGACATTCGGGACGGCGGCACCCAGTTCGTCCTGGAGGCAGAGCTGCCCGGCTTCCGCAAGGAGGACATCAAGCTGGACCTGAAGGACGGCATCCTCACCATCTCCGCTGAGCACACCGAGAAAAAGGAGGAGAAGGACGGCAAGGGCCAGTATATCCGCCGGGAGCGCCGGTACGGCTCCTTCTCCCGCAGCTTTGATGTTACTGGCATTGATGAAAGCGGCATCACCGCCGCCTACCGGGACGGCATTCTGGAACTGTGCCTGCCCAAAGCCAAGCCCGTCCTGCCGGAGGCCCGGCGCATCACCATTGAGTAAACTTCATCTCTTTTTGTTGACAGCACACGGGGGGCCAGCTCACTTTTGCTGGCCCTCTTCCTTTAAGAAGGGACGTGAATCAGGATGAATCCTCAAAAATATACCCAAAAATCCCTGGAGGCCATCCAGGGGGCCCAGTCCATCGCGGTGGAGTACGGCAACCAGCAGATTGAGCAGCCCCATCTGCTCCTCTCCCTCCTGCTGGCGGAGGAGGGGCTGGCGCCCCAGCTGCTGGCCCACATGGGGCTCACCGTGCCCAGCTTTACCGCCGCGGTAAAGGCCCAGGTGGAGAAGCTCCCCCGGGTGTCCGGCTCCGGCCGGGAGGCCAACAAGATCTACGTGGCCCAGGATGTGGAACAGGTCCTCAACGCCGCCGAGTCCACCGCCGCCTCCATGAAGGACGACTATGTATCGGTGGAGCACCTGCTGCTGGCCCTGGCAGACCACCCCAATCAGGCTCTGAAGGAGCTTCTGCGGGTGTACAACGTGACCAGAGAGGGCATTTTGCAGGCTCTGGCCGCAGTGCGGGGCAATCAGCGCGTAACCTCGGACAATCCGGAGGAAACCTATGAGGCGCTGAAAAAATACGGCTCTGACCTGGTAGCGCGGGCCCGGCAGAACAAGCTGGACCCGGTGATCGGCCGGGATGACGAGATCCGCAATGTCATCCGCATTCTCAGCCGCAAGAGCAAGAATAATCCGGTGCTCATCGGTGAGCCCGGCGTGGGCAAGACCGCCATCGCCGAGGGGCTGGCCCAGCGCATTGTGAAGGGAGACGTCCCCGCCAGCCTGCGGGACAAGACCATTTTCGCCCTGGACATGGGCTCCCTCATCGCCGGGGCCAAGTACCGGGGGGAATTTGAGGAGCGGCTCAAGGCCGTCCTCAACGAAGTCAAGAAGTCGGAGGGGAAAATCCTCCTCTTCATTGACGAGCTGCACACCATCGTGGGGGCGGGAAAAACCGAGGGCGCCATGGACGCAGGCAATCTGCTCAAGCCCCTGCTGGCCCGGGGGGAACTCCACTGCATCGGCGCCACTACCCTCAACGAGTACCGGCAGTATATCGAAAAGGACGCCGCGCTGGAGCGCCGCTTCCAGCCTGTACTGGTCAGCGAGCCCACTGTGGAGGACACCGTGGCTATCCTCCGGGGGCTGAAGGAGCGGTATGAGGTTTTTCACGGGGTGAAAATTCAGGACGGCGCCATCCTCGCCGCCGCTTCCCTGTCCAACCGGTACATTACCGACCGCTTCCTCCCCGACAAGGCCATCGACCTGGTGGATGAGGCCTGCGCCATGATCCGTACGGAGATCGACTCCATGCCCACCGAGCTGGATGTCATCCAGCGGAAGATCATCCAGCACGAGATCGAGGAGGCCGCCCTGAAAAAAGAGGACGATCCCCTCTCCAAGGAACATCTGGCGGACATACAGCGGGAGCTGTCCGACATGCGGGACGAGTTCAAAGCCAAAAAGGCCCAGTGGGAGAACGAGAAAAACGCCATCGGCAAGGTCCAGCAGCTCCGGGCCGAGCTGGAGGAGGCCAACGCCCAGCTGGAAAAAGCCCAGCGGGAATATGACCTGAACCGCGCCGCCGAGCTCCAGTACGGCAAAATTCCCGAGCTGCGCCGCGCCCTGGAGGCGGAGGAGGCTCTGGCCCAGCAGAGTAAGGCCCATTCCCTCCTGCGGGACAAGGTGACGGAGGAAGAGATCGCCCGCATTATCGAGCGGTGGACCGGCATTCCCGTGGCCCGGCTGATGGAGGGGGAACGGGAAAAGCTCCTCCACCTGGAGGATATCCTCCACCGGCGGGTAGTGGGCCAGGAGAACGCCGTGCGCCTGGTGGCAGAGTCCATTCTCCGCAGCCGGGCGGGGGTGGCCAGTCCGGACCGGCCCATCGGTTCCTTCCTGTTCCTGGGCCCCACCGGC
This sequence comes from Pseudoflavonifractor sp. 524-17, assembly GCF_009935845.1. GTDB lineage: Bacteria > Bacillota > Clostridia > Oscillospirales > Oscillospiraceae > Pseudoflavonifractor_A. Next base: position 48,559 of record NZ_QWEK01000016.1, read on the forward strand.
GTGGGCAAAACCGAGCTGGCCAAGACTTTGGCCGAGGCCCTCTTTGACAGTGAGAAAAATCTGGTGCGCATTGACATGAGCGAGTATATGGAGAAATTCTCCGTCTCCCGGCTCATCGGCGCCCCGCCCGGCTATGTGGGCTACGAGGAGGGCGGCCAGCTCACCGAGGCGGTGCGGCGAAAACCGTACAGCGTCATTCTATTCGACGAGGTGGAAAAAGCCCACCCGGACGTATTCAACATCCTGCTGCAGGTCCTGGACGACGGCCGGATTACGGACAGCCAGGGCAGAACCGTGGACTTCAAGAATACCATCATCATCCTTACCTCCAACCTGGGCAGCCAGATTCTGCTGGAGGGTATTGGCGCGGACGGAGCGATCACCCCCGCCGCCAAGGAACAGGTCAGCGCGCTGCTCAAGCGCTCCTTCCGGCCGGAATTCCTCAACCGGCTGGACGAGACTGTCTTCTATAAACCCCTGTCCAAAGAGAATGTCGCCCACATCATCGATCTGATGGTAGACGAGCTGAACCGGCGGCTCCAGGACAAGAATCTCCGCTGCACCCTCACCGGACCGGCCAAGCAGCTCATCATCGACACGGCCTACGACCCCGTCTACGGCGCCCGGCCTCTGCGCCGCTACCTCCAGCACACAGCGGAAACCCTCATCAGCCGCAAAATCATCGCCGGCCAGGCCGGCGCCGGCGATACCCTGCTGGTGGATGTCCAAAACGGGGCGCTCACTGTGGACGCCATGGCCATCCTTCCCAGGACGGAGGAGGCCTAACCAGAAGAACGCCACCCCGGGCGGCTTTGCCCACCATCCGAAGCGGCGGCAGCCGCAACACATGGAGGAGATTACTTCCAGCCCTTTGGCCTGGAAGTAATCTCTTTCACTTTTTACTGGTTTCCCTTTCTTTTTTCAGTCAAGTGTGGCAAAATAGGGAATAAGGCTTGTCTGAGGTTTCTCTGCAACGCCGGTACAAAAGAACACACAGAACAGGAGGAACAACAGATGGGCAGGAGTCACCGCACTCCCATGTGGATACTGGCCGGACTGCTTTTCGCCGGTCTTGCCGCTCCGGCGGCCGCCGCCGGGCCGGACACGCTGACCATTCTATTTACCCACGACACCCACGACCACTGGCTGCCGGCGGCCAATGAGGACGGGAACGGAACCTATGGAGGCTATACCAGGCTGGCCACCTTGATCAAGCGGGAGCGGGATACCCCCGTCCAGGCCGGGGACGCAACCTCCTACCGCGCCCCCACCGTCACCCTGGACGCAGGCGATTTCTCCATGGGCTCCCTCTTTCAGACCATTTATTCCACCGACGCGCCGGAGCTGCGGGCCCTGGGGGCCATGGGCTACGACGCGGCCACCCTGGGCAACCACGAGTTTGACTACCGCGCCGCCGGACTGGCCCAGATGCTCACCGCCGCGGCGGACAGCGGGGACCCACTCCCCGCCCTTGTGGCTGCCAACTACAAGCCCCCGGAGGAGGACGCCGAGAGCCGGGCTGCCTGGGACCGCTTCGGCGTTGCCGATTATACTATAATCGAGCGCGCCGCCGCCCCGGGAGAGGAGCCGGTGCGGGTGGCGGTATTCGGCCTTATGGGGGAGGAGGCCGACTCCAACGCCCCCATGTCCGGCATGGACTTCTACCCCGCCGTGGACACCGCCAAGGCGGTGGTGGCGGAGATCCAGGCAAAGGAGAACCCGGATTTCATCCTCTGCCTCTCCCACAGCGGTACGGATAACGGCAAGGGGGAGGACTACACGCTGGCCAAAGAGGTGCAGGGCATTGACGTCATCATCTCCGGCCACACCCACACCACTTTGGAGGATCCCATCCGGGTGGGGAACACCCTTATCGTCTCCTGCGGCCCTTATACGGAAAACCTGGGGCGGCTCACCATCTCCAAGCAGGGAGATGCCCTGGAGGTCCAGGAGTACAAACTGATCCCCGTGGACGATTCCGCGGCGGAGGACCCGGAGCTGGTCCGGATGGCGGACCAGTTCCAGGCGGCGGTGGAGGACCGCTATCTCAGCCAGTACGGCCTGGGCTTCCGCCAGGTGCTGGCCCACAATCCCTACTCCTTTACCCCCATCCGCGCCTTCGCAGACCAGCAGCGGGAGGAGCCCTTGGGCAATCTCATCGCTGATTCCTATGTCTACGCTGTCCAGGAGGCGGAGGGCGCGGACTACATACCAGTGGACTTCGCCGTGGTGGCGTCGGGAGTCATCCGTGCCTCCTTTGCCCCAGGGGATATCACCACCAGCGACGCCTTCAACGTCTCTTCTCTGGGGGTAGGGGCGGACGGCACTCCGGGCTATCCCCTCATCTCCGCCTGGATCTACGGCCGGGAGCTGAAGGATGCCTTTGAGGTGGACGCCTCCGTCACCCCCCTGATGCCCGCCGCCCAGCTCTACGGCGCGGGGATGGAGTGGACCTTCAACCCCCACCGGCTGATCTTCAACAAGGTCACCGGCTGCGCCCAGGTGCTGCCGGACGGCGCCCGGGCGCCCATTGAGGACGGAAAGCTCTACCGGGTGGTCACCGGGCTGTACTCCGGCCAGATGCTGGGGACGGTAAACGGGAAGTCCTTCGGCCTGCTGTCCATCACCCCCCGGGACGCCCAGGGAAACCCCATCGACGATCTGGAGGCCCACATCATCCACAATGCCAACGGCGCCGAGGTAAAGGAGTGGTACGCCCTGGCCTCCTATCTCCAGTCCATGGGCACCGTGGACCAGCGCTATCAGGCCCCCGAGGGGCGCAAGACGGTACACCCCTCCTGGAACCCCCTGGAACTGCTCAGAAATCCCAACCGGATTGCCCTCATTCTCTACGCCGCCGTGCTGGCGGCTGTGATCCTCGTGGTCTTTTTGGTCTGGCGGCTGCGCAGCGGCAGGCGGAAGCGCCGGGTCTACGGTTCCCACAGCCGCAGGAGGCCCGCCCGCCGCCGCTACCGGGGCTGATTCCACAAGAGGAGTGTTTCCCATGAGAGAGAACGCCTATGACAACCCAGTCTTCTTTAAACAATACCGCCGGTTTCCCCGATCTGTGGAGGGGCTGTCTGCCGCCGGAGAGTGGCACGCCCTGCGGGCGCTGCTGCCTGATTTTTCTGGAAAGCGGGTGCTGGATCTGGGCTGCGGCTTCGGCTGGCACTGCCGGTACGCCGCACAGCAGGGAGCCGCCACCGTGCTGGGGGTGGATCTGTCGGAAAAGATGCTGGCCCAGGCCAGGGCCATGACCGGGGACCCCTGCGTTACTTACCAGCAGGAGGCAATTGAGGACTGCAGGCCCGCTCCCCGCTCCTTTGACATTGTGCTCAGCTCTTTGGCCTTCCACTACGTAGCCGATATCAGACCGGTGTTTGAAGCGGTTTTTCAGGCCCTGGTTCCCGGCGGCGCCTTTGTCTTCTCCTGTGAGCATCCGGTCTTTACCGCCCAGGGCAGCCAGCAGTGGCACTGTGACAGCGGCGGCGTCCCCCTTCACTGGCCGGTGGACCGCTACTTCTCCGAGGGGGCGCGGACCGCCCGGTTTTTAGACTGCGACGTGGTGAAATACCACCGCACCCTGACCACCTATCTGGACGCCCTCCTGGACGCCGGCTTTCTCTTGAAGCGGCTGGTGGAGCCCAGACCGGATCCCGCCCTTATGGACCTGCCCGGCATGGCCGACGAACTGCGCCGGCCCATGATGCTCCTTATCTCCGCCCAGACGCCCGGGCTGCAGTACCTTACTAAGGGGCTGGGAGCGGGTTTTTAAACCCGCTCCCAGCCCCCATTTTCTATTTTCTCACTGGTCACATATTTTTCCGGATCTGCTTCAGGGCGTTTTTCTCCAGCCGGGAGACCTGAGCCTGGGAGATCCCCACCTCGGCGGAGACCTCCATCTGGGTGCGGCCCTCAAAAAAGCGGAGATTCAGGATGTGGCGCTCCCGCTCGCTGAGTTGGGCGATAGCCTCCTTGAGAGCGATGTGCTCCAGCCAGTTCTCGTCGGTGTTCTTAGCGTCCCGCACCTGGTCCATGACACAGATGGTGTCCCCGCCGTCGGAGTACACCGGCTCGAAGAGGGAGACCGGGTCCACGATGGCGTCCAGGGCGAAGACCACCTCCTCCCGCTTGATGCCCAGAATTTTGGCCACCTCCTCCACCGTTGGCTCCCGCTGGTGCTCCGCCAGATATTTCTCCTTGGCCTGGAGAACCTTGTAGGCCGTGTCCCGCATGGAGCGGGACACCCGAACCGCGCTGTTGTCCCGGAGATAACGGCGGATCTCCCCCACGATCATCGGCACACCGTAGGTGGAAAAGCGCACGTCCAGGTCGGTGTTGAAATTGTCAATCGCCTTAATCAGGCCGATGCAGCCCACCTGAAACAGGTCGTCGGCCAGCTCTCCCCGGCCGCTGAATTTTTGAATCACGGACAAAACCAGCCTCAGATTCCCGGCGATCAGCTTTTCCCTGGCGGCGGTGTCCCCGGTTTTGGCCCTCTTGAGAAGGCCGATGGTCTCCTCGTTTTTCAGCACCTTCAGCTTTGCCGTGTTGACGCCGCAGATCTCCACTTTTCCCTGCATAAAAGCGCCTCCCGCGAATAAGGATTTGCTTTCAGTATTTCCCAGGCGCCTGGATTCATACTTCCGGGACAGGGGAGATATTTTTTATCATTCGACGCCTTTCGATGGACTTCCGCCGGGCAAAAGCAAAAAATGGCCCCAGGATTGCCCCTGTGGCCATTCCGGAACCGGGTGTATTTCCTGACGCGGCGCAGGGATTACGCACTGCCCTCAGAACTGCTCCAGCAGAAAGCGGCCGATGCTCTCCATGGCCTCCCCCGCCCGCCTGATGGGGAACATCTGAAACACATGCCACATGTCCCGCCACACCTCCAGGCGGCAGGGAATCCCCGCGGACACCAGCCGGTCCCGCAGGCGCACCGAGTCAGACAGGAGAATCTCATGGGTGCCGGCCTGGATCAGCACCGGCGGGAAGCCGGAGAAATCGCCGAACAGGGGGGACAGGCCGGGATCGCTCCAGTCCGCGCCCCCGGCGTAGGCCTCCCGCACCGCATAGATATACTCCAGGGTCAAGGAGGGATCCAGCCCCGCCCGCTCCCGGTAGGAGCGCCCGCTGGCCGTCATATCCGTCCAGGGGGACATGAGGATCAGCGCGGCGGGAAGCCGCCGCCCCGCCGCCTTCAGCCGGTGGGTCAGCACCAGGGCCAGATTGCCCCCCGCCGAGTCCCCGGCCACCACAATGTCCCGGGCTCCGTAACCCAGGTACATCAGGTAATCCCATGCCTTCAGCGCATCCTCTACCGCGGCGGGGTAGGGATGCTCCGGGGCCAGGCGGTACTCGAAGGAGAGCACCTCGTACCCCGTCACATTGGACAGCTTGGAGGCAATGGGCCTGGAATAGCCCAGATTGCCGCTGGTGTAGCCGCCGCCGTGGCAGTACAAAATGGCATGCTTGCGGTCGTGTCCCCGGTTGGGCCGGGCCCAGGCGGCGTCCATTCCCTCCAGGTTAAAGGGCTCCCAGCGGACGCCGGCGATGGGGGCAATGAGACGGCCCAGCACCTCCTGCCCCCTGCGCTGGCGCTCCAGATCCTCCGGCGCCATAGATTCCGGCGAGGCGGCGGTATGGACGGCCTTCAGGGCTTTCATTATGGGCGCGAGACGGCGGGACTCCGCCCGGCGGCGGCCGTCCTCCCCGGACCGTTTCTGCTTGGGACTGTGTTCCATAGACCCCTTCTCCTTTGCCTTTCTTCCGCAGCGCATGGGCTGCTCCTTCAATGCCACGCTCATCTTACCCCCCGCAAGCTGGAATGTCAATAAGCTCCCTCGTTTCTCCTCCCGCGGCAGCCGCAAACAGACACGGCAGGTGCGCCGCCCTCCGCCGTTTCCCTTGTAGTTTACAGAAAAGGGTGCTAAACTATGGCTACAGGAGGCGGTGCTATGTCAAAAAAGAATGCAGCTCCCCCGCAAAAGGAATGGTTCCCCCTGGACAACGCCGGCGTCCTGTACTCCGCGCTTCAGAAGGAGGACTACTCCGCCATCTACCGTTTTTCCGCGGTAATGGACGCCCCGGTGGATCCGGCGGCTCTCCAGCGGGCGGTAGCGCAAACCATGCCCCGGTTTCCCGGCTTTGGGGTGCGCATCAAGCGGGGGGCCTTTTGGTACTACTTTGAACCCAACCACGCCCCCGGGCCCTTTGTGAAGCGGGATATCTCCAACCCCTGCCAGCCTGTGCGCTTCAAGGAGGACAACGGGTGGCTGGTGCGGTTTTACTACTACGAGGCCCGGATCTCCCTGGAGGTCTTTCACGCCCTGTCCGACGGGGCGGGGGCGCTGGTCTTTTTCCGCACACTGCTTGCGGTCTACCTCCGGGAGCTGGGTCACGACGTGCCCAGCGAGGGGGGCGTGCTGGATGTGGACGAGCCCCCCCAACCAGAGGAGCTGGAGGACGCCTACGCCCGGTACGCCGGGAAAAAGGTACTGCGCAGCCCCATTCCCCCCAGAGCTTTCCAAAACACCGGGACGCCGGAGCCCTTTTATACTCTCAACGTCACCATGGGGTTTCTTCCGGTGGATCAGCTAAAGGCAAAAGCCAAATCCTATGGCGTGTCTATAACGGAATATTTAACAGGAGTTCTACTAAAAGTTATAATAGACAACCAGGAGCGGCAGCGGCCTCTCCGGCCCAAGCCGGTGGCTCTGGCCATCCCGATCAATCTGCGGCCCTGGTTCCCGTCAAAAACCCTGCGCAACTTTATCCTCACCGTGCGGCCCTGCATCGACCCCACCTTGGGGCGCTACACCTTTCCCGAGCTGCTGGCCCAGGTCCATCACTTTATGCGCCTGCACATCAACCGGCAGGAGATGCAGGCGCTGCTCACCGGAAACGTCCGGTTCCAGACCAACCCTGTCCTCCAAGCCATCCCCATCTGGGTGAAAAATCCCATCATGGCCCTGAGCTACCTTGTGGCCGGCACATGGCCCTACTCCGGCACCTACACCAACCCCGGCGCCTTTTCCGTGCCCCCGGCCATGGCCCCTCACATCCGGCGCATGGAGGTCATTTTGGGACAGGCCACCAACCCCCGGGTCCACTGCGCCTCCATCAGCTACGGCAATCAAATGGAGATCACCTTCGCCGGCACGCTGAAGGAGACGGACACCGAGCGGGACTTCTTCCGCTTTCTGGTCCGGGAGGGCATTCCCGTCAGGGTGGAGAGCAACCGGATCTGAGCCTCAAAACCGGCTATTTCACCACAAAAGAGGAGGAATTTCATGTCCTACTGCGTTAACTGCGGAGTGGAGCTGGATAAAACCGCGTCCGCCTGTCCGCTGTGCCATACCCCGGTCCGCAATCCCAACCAGCCGGTAGACCGCACCTCCCCGCCCCCCTTCCCTGCGGAGCGGGGGGAGGTGGCGCCGGTGTCCAAGCGGGAGCTGGCCCTGCTGCTCACCGCCATGCTGGCCTGTGTGGCGGTATGCTGCGCGGTGCTCAACCTCTTCCTCCCCGCCAAGCGGATTTGGTCGCTGTACATCATCGGGGCGGTGCTGATGCTGTGGCTGTGGCTGGTGCCTCCCCTGCTGGCCCGGGGAATGCCCCTGCTGCTGCGTCTGGGGATCGACACCACCGCCATCGCGGTCTACGTCCTGCTCATCGCCATCGACCTGGACGGCGCCGGCTGGTACCGTGCCCTGGCGCTGCCCATTATTCTCACTGGCGGAGCCTGCGCCCTCTTCCTTGGACTGACTCTGGGCATATCCAAGCGATCCATCCTCACCTCCGTGACGCTGATTCTGGGGACCACCGGCGTCTTTCTCCTGGGGGTGGAGTTCTTCGTGGATCGGTTCTGCACCGGTACCTGGGACCCGGGCTGGTCGCTGGTGGTAATGACCATCTGTGCCGCCCTCATCATCCCCCTGCTGGTGGTGCGGCGGGTGCCCTCCCTCCGGGAGGAGGCCCGGCGCAGGTTTCACATGTGACCCACCGCTATCCCCCGCCGCCACAGCAGCATATTGTCCTCAAACACCGCCTCCAGACGGCCGGCGTCCTTCAGCCAGGAGAGGCGGGCGCACGCAGCAGGGGCGCATGGATTCACCATCCACACGCCCCTGCTATGCACACCCGCGGTTACGCGGTGAGCGACAGATTTTTGCCCTTTGTCTCCTCCTGGGGGATGCCGATCTGGAACAGAGACGCCCGGTCGTCGTTCTGGGTCACTGTGCGGGTGGTGCCGCCGGAGACATAGACCCGTCCGCACTCGGGACAGATGGCGGTGTGGTAGGTGACGCTTTGGGAGACCACCTTCCGCTCCTCCCGCAGGGCCTTTTGCTGGTTGCGCACCACATGCTCCATCTCGTGGGCCCGGACCATGCTGGCCGCCTCCTCCGGCGACAGCCGGGTGGGCGTCTTGAAGGACACCCCCGGGTCGCTGGATCCGTCCTGATACTTCCGGTTCTTGCAGGTCTCGCACTCCCCGGTGTCCCGGCCCTGCAGGTCATTGCGCAGGCCGTCCTGACCTTCTGCCTCTGCCGCGCCGGTCACCGGCGGCACAGCCGAGTCCGCGGACAGCGCCGGCACATCCCCAGGCCGCTCTCCCTGAGCAGCCTCGGCCCGTCCAGCCCCGCCTGCGCGGGAAAGGGAGGACCAATAGGACGGATATCCCCCATAGCCGCTGATCAATGGCAGCATACATATTCCCTCCTCTCCTGATTTTGTCTCTCTTATTATAGCCAAAAAATCCCCGCCGCGCAAGATGCACACGGCAAAACAGGCGCCGCTGAATTCCTCAGCGCCGCCTGTCTGTAATATGGGTTTGTTCCGGTTACGCCAGCTTACTCTTGGCCAGGTCGGTGAGCTGGGTGAACGCGGCCTTGTCGTGGATGGCCAGCTCGGAGAGCATCTTGCGGTTAATCTCCACGCCCGCCTTCTTCAGGCCGTTCATAAAGGTGGAGTAGTTCATTCCGTTCTGCTTGCAGCCGGCGGAGATGCGGGCGATCCACAGCTGACGGAAGTCGCGCTTCTTCAGCCGGCGGCCGGTGTAGGCGTAGGTCAGGGACTTCATGACCTGCTCTTTCGCCATCTTGAAGTGCTTGGACTTAGCGCCAAAGTAGCCCTTGGCCAGCTTCAGGGTTTTATTTCTTCTCTTGCGCGTCATCATCGCGCCTTTCACTCTAGCCATTGTCGGTTAGCCTCCTATATCAATGAGTAAAATTCGGTTATTTGTAGGGAATCATGCGCTTGATGGCGGGCTCGTTGGTCTTGTCCGCATAGGCGCCGGCGCGGAGGCCCCGCTTGATCTTGGTGGTCTTTCCGTGGCCGTTGAGCAGGTGGCGCTTGTTAGCGTGGGCGCGCTTGACCTTGCCGGTCTTGGTGAGGTTGAATCTCTTCTTCGCGCCGCTGTGGGTTTTCAGCTTAGGCATGGTAGTATCTCCTTTACGTTACAATGTGGGTACCCCGGGTCCTTGTAGTCCCGGATGCCGGCGGCGTGCCGGCGCCTCAGCCCGTCGAAACAGTCTTTTCGCCCGGCTGAACTTCCTACTTCTTGCCCTCTTTGGCAGCCTTCGGGGAGAGGAAAATGGACATGTGCCGTCCGTCCAGCTTGGGTTCCTTATCCAACGCGGCGACCTCAGCACACTCCTGAGCGAACTTGACCAGAAGATTCCGGCCGATGTCGGTGTGGGCCATCTCGCGACCGCGGAAGCGGACGGTGACCTTGACCCGGTTGCCCTCACTGAGGAATTTCTGCGCGTTTCGGAGCTTGACGTTGAAATCGTTCACATCAATGCTGGGAGACATGCGGACTTCTTTGATCTCCACGACGCGCTGGTTCTTCTTCGCCTCTTTTTCCCGCTTGGTCTGCTCAAACTTGAACTTGCCGTAGTCCATCAGCTTGCAGACAGGGGGAACGGCGGTGGGGGAAATTTTCACCAGGTCCATATCTGCCTCCACTGCCTTCTCCAGTGCCTCCCGCGCGGACATAATGCCCAGCTGCTCACCGGCGGCAGAGACCAGACGGACCTCTTTGTCGCGGATCTCCTCGTTGATTTGATGACCCTTGTTGCTGATACGACAGCACCTCCCATTCTCAATTTTTCAACAAAAAAGCGGCTACCTCTTCCGGTACCCGCGCTACATGAACAAAGCCCGCCGGCACTGCCGGCGCGCAAAACCATGTTGACCTCTTCGCTGACACGCTGGAGGTGAGGACGGGAACCGTTCTGCTTTATTGTGCGTTCCTAGTATACCAGCGTCTGACAGCGTTGTCAACAAAAATTTTCTGCTTCATACCTTGTGATATGACGTAAGCGCCTGTATTCCCAACCGGCGGTTTCATGGCGCGGATTGCGCGCAAATACCCCTTGTTTTCTTCTTTCAACTGTGCTATCCTAATAAAACAAAGATTGCATTTGAGAGGAAAGGCGTGTCCGCGTATGATGGTTGGCGCACTGTCCATGGATCTCCCCCAGTCCCGTATCCGTCTCAGCGGTTCGGGCGTTGCTTCAGAGATGGATTTCCGGCAGGTTATGCAGGCCGTCTCTGACAAGACCAATTTAGACGGGCTGTTCGTCCAGGCCTCCCAGGCCACCGGCGTCCCTGCCGCCCTGCTCAAGGCGGTGGCCAAGGCGGAGTCCAACTTCACCCCCGACGCGGTCTCCCACTGCGGCGCGGTGGGCGTAATGCAGCTGATGCCGGCCACCGCCCGGGCTCTGGGCGTCAGCGACCCCTACAATGCCGGCCAGAACATCCTGGGCGGCGCAAAATACCTCCGGCAGATGCTGGACCGCTACGACGGAAATACCACCCTGGCCCTGGCGGCCTATAATGCCGGCCCCGGCAGTGTGGACCGGTACGGCGGCGTTCCTCCCTACGCCGAGACCCAGAACTATGTACGCAAGGTGATGGGCTACCTGGGGGGCGACTGCTCTGTTCCCGCCTCTGTCTCTGCCTCCTCCCCCACCGGGGTGATGGACCGGCATGTGGAGTCCGCCTCCGCCGCCCTGTCGGAGATCGTCCAAGAGCTCAATGGTACGCCGTGGCTCACCGGGGAGGACCTGGTGCTCTTCTGCGAGTCCATGAAGCTGTCCGCCGCCGACCGTCTCAACGAGATTCTCTCCGGCGAAGCGGACAGCGGGGAACGGGATTCCCACGGCCCCCGCGCACTGTAAAACCCACCGCCGCCCCCGGAACGCCTTTCAGCGTTCCGGGGGCGTTTTTTTATGTCCCGGGCCAAATTATTGTTTTTCTCTATATCTACAACAGCATAAATTAAAAATTCGAATATAATTTGACAACCGCGATGCAGACTAATATAGTAATCGCAATGCCGCCGGTTCGCCGGAGGGCATAGCATGTACACAGAAAGGAATGCTGTCAAAAATGAAACGGAAATTGTTGCCGCTGCTCCTGGCACTGTCCATGGTTCTCGCCCTGGCCGCCTGCGGCGGCGGACAGAGCGCCGCTACCCCCACTCCTGAGGCCACGCCCAGCGCCGCCCCCTCCGCCGCGCCTACGCCGGAGGCCGATCCCACGCCCGAGCCGGCCCCCGCGCTGTCCGGCACCATGAAGGTTGTGGCCACCAGCGAGGACTATGTGGCCCTGTTTGACGTCTTTACCCAGGAGACCGGCGTCAAGGTAGAGCTGCTGTCCATGTCCTCCGGCGAGGTACTCTCCAAGCTGCGGGCTGAGGGCGGCACCCCCTCCGCTGACCTGTGGTTCGGCGGCGGCATTGACGCCTTCATGAGCGCCAAGGAGGACGGCCTGCTGGAGCAGGTGACCTTTGACGCCTCTGCCGACTTGGCTGACACCTACAAGGATGCCGACGGCTACTGGTTCTCCAAGGGCATCACCATTGTGGGCTTTTTGGTCAACGACGCCCTGGCCCAGGAGCTGAGCCTCACCGCCCCCGCCAGCTGGGCCGACCTGACCAAGCCGGAGTACGCCGGTGAAATCATCATGTCCAACCCCGCCGTTTCCGGCACCAACTACGCTGTCGTCAACGCCCTGCTCCAGACTTTGGGCGACGAGGAGGGCTGGACCTATTTTGAGGCCCTGAACGAGAATATCGCATACTACGGCAAGCGGGGCTCCGACCCCCTGAATAAGACCGGCGCCGGCGAGTACGCCATCGGCATCTCCTATATTGACCGGGGCGTGGAGGCCCAGGCCCAGGAGAAGGGGCTGACCATCGTCTATCCCTCTGACGGCATTCCCTGGGTGCCGGAGGGCGTGGCCGTGTTCAAGAACGCAGAGAATGTGGAGGCCGCCAAGTACTTTGTGGAGTGGCTGTTCAGCAGCGACGAAAACCTGCGTATGCTGGCCGACATCGACAAGAAGGACGGCGCCAAGCTGGTCAAGCCCTCTCTGGAGGGGGTTGAGCTGGGCTACGACACCGGCATTCTCATGAAAGAGGATCTCTCCCTGTTCGGCAGCCAGCGCACCGAGATTCTGGAGCGCTTTGAGACCTTGATGGGCGACAAGGCCGCCGATGAATAAGCATGGCACTTCCGCGCCGCCCCCCCGCCCCCAGGGCGGGGGGGATCGCTGCGGTTCCGCCGGAAAAGGGGCATCTTTGGATGCCCTTTTTCGCCTTTTCGGCCGCGGGGCAGACAAGCTGGTTCTGCTGACCCTGCTGGGACTGGTGTGCCTGTTCGTCCTCGTCCCCATTGTGTTCATCGTCCTGCGCAGCTTCCGGGGTGCGGACGGCCTCACCTTGGAGTTCTACCAGACGGTCTGGCAGCAGTACCGGGACAACCTGTGGAACAGCGTCTTTGTGGGGGTGTGTACGGCGGTATTGTGTACCCTCTTCTCGGTGGCCGCCGCGCTCTTTCTGGCCACACGCCAGCGCTGGGGCAAGCTGTTGTGCATGGCTATTCTGCTTATCACCATGGTCTCGCCCCCCTTTGTCTCCTCTCTGGCCTATATCCAGCTCTACGGCCGGCGCGGCTGGATCACCCACCGGCTGCTGGGGCTGTCTTGGAATCCCTACAACTGCTGGGGCGTCATTTTAATGCAGAGCATTTCCTTTGTCCCCCTGAACGCCCTCTTCCTCAACGGGATGCTGGAAAAGCTGGACACAGGAAGCCTACAGGCCGCCCGGGACCTGGGCGCCAAGCCCGCCGCCATTCTGCGGGACGTGGTTCTCCCCCTGCTGGGGCCAGGCATTCTGGTATCGCTGCTGCTGTCCTTTGTCCGCTCTCTGGCCGACTTCGGTACGCCGGTGATCATCGGCGGGCGGTTCTCCACCATCGCCTCGGAGATCTATCTCCAGCTGGTGGGCTACTCCAATCTGGAGAAGGCCGCCGCTATGAATCTCTTTCTGCTGCTCCCCTCCATCGCCGCCTTTTTTGTGTACCGCGCCCTGATGCGGCAGACCGACCGCCTGGCCCAGGCCGGCCGCTCCCGGCAGGAGGCGCTGCAGCTCCCCCTGCGCCGCTGCGGAGCGGCGGGGGTGCTGATCCTCGCCGTCAGCCTGCTGTTCTTTCTGGCCATGGTGCTGCAATACGGCTGCATTTTCCTGTCCGGCTTCCTGCGCAGCAGCCGGGAGGGGTATGTCTTCACCACCCAGTATCTCAAGCAGCTGTTCACCTATGATCGCAGCACCATGCTGCGCAGCGTAGGCTACGCCCTCATTGTCTCTCTGGCCGGCACTCTGCTTGCCATGCTCTTCTCCTACTATATGGAGCGGCGGCGGGTGCCTGGGCGACACTTCTTCGACTGCCTGGTCACTCTGCCCTATATGATCCCCGGCACCTGCTTCGGCATCGGCTATATTCTGGCCTTCAACCATCCGCCCCTGAAGCTCACTGGCACGGCGGTCATTGTGCTGGCTAACATGCTCTTCAAGCAGCTGCCCACCACCACCAAGATCTGTTCCGCCGCCTTAGCCCAGGTCCCCACTTCTCTGGAGCGGGCAGTCCGGGATCTGGGCGGCGGCCAGTGGTCCGTGCTGCGGGATGTCATCTTCCCCGGCCTGCGCCCCGCCTTCCTCAGCTGCTTTGTCTACAACTTCTCCAGCAGCATGACTACTGCTGGAGCCATTCTCTTCCTCATCAGTCCCGGGCGGAAGCTGGCGGTCTTCAAGCTCTTCGACGCGGTCCAGGTGGGGGAGTACGCCACGGCCTCCCTCATTGCCACCACCATCATTGTCCTGGTGCTGGCGGTGGAGGGGAGCGTCTACGCCCTCACCACCCTGGGCGCCCGGCGGCCCGCCCCGAAACGATCTTAACAAGGAGGACTGTCTGTGTATCTTGACTTGTCCCATTTGAAGAAACGCTTTAGTGAGAAAGAGGTGGTGCAGGATCTCTCCCTCTCCTTGGAGCGGGGGCAGCTCCTGTGTATCCTGGGGTCCTCCGGCTGCGGGAAGACCACCACGCTGAACATGATCGGCGGCTTTCTCACCCCGGACGGCGGGCGCATCCTGCTGGACGGTCAGGACATCACCCACATGCCGCCGGAACAGCGGCCTGTGACCACCGTCTTTCAGTCCTACGGCCTGTTTCCCCACATGACGGTGCTCCAAAATGTGATCTACGGACTGAAATTCCGCGCCTATTCCAAAGCCCAGGCCAGAGAGAAGGGGGCGGAGTACCTCCGCCTGGTGGGGCTGGAGGGCTATGAAAACGCCCGCATCTACGAGATCAGCGGCGGACAGCAGCAGCGGGTGGCCCTGGCCCGGGCCCTGATTGTGGAGCCCAAGCTCTGCCTGCTGGACGAGCCCTTCTCCAATTTAGACGCCGCGCTGCGGGTGAAAATGCGCCAGGAGCTGAAAAAGCTCCAGCGGGACCTGGGCATGACGATGGTCTTTGTCACCCACGACCAGGAGGAGGCCCTCATTCTGGCCGACTATATGGCCATCATGGAGAAGGGCCGTCTGGTCCAGTACGGCACTCCTCTGGACATCTACCACCAGCCTGCCGACTCCTTTGTCTCCGGCTTCCTGGGGCTGGACGACCTCCTCTGGCAGCCGGACGGCTCCGTCTGGAAAGTGGTCAAAAAAGAGGTGAAGGGGGAATCTCCATGCTGATTGACATGCACCTGCACGAGCGGACCTGCTCCCTGGACAGCGCTCTGTCCTTGGAGGAGATTGTCACCCTGGCCAAGGCCCGGGGGCTGGACGGCGTGTGCATCACCGACCACGACAGCATGGGCCTGCGGGAGGAAGCGGAGCGCTACTCCCGCAGGGTAAACTTCCCCATCTTTGTGGGCATTGAGTTTTTCTCCCTCCAGGGCGATATCACCGCCTGGGGGATCGACGACTACCCCCCCACCCGGGTGGATGCCCAGACCTTTATCGACCATGTCAACGCCGCCGGAGGCTTCTGCGTCTCCTGCCACCCTTTCCGCAACAACAACCGGGGGCTGGAGGACAACCTGCGCCGGGTAAAGGGCCTCCACGGCGTGGAGGTCCTCAACGGCAGCACCACGCTGGAGGCCAACCGCACCGCCCTGTCCTATTGCAGGCAGCTGGGCCTCCAGCCCATCGGGGCCAGCGACGCCCACGTCCCCGGACAGGTGGGCAAGTATGTCACCTGGCTGCCGGAGACCGTAGCTACCCTGTCGGATTTCGTGGCCCAGCTCCACGCCCGGCCCGTCCGGCCCGCCATTTGGAACGGCTCCGGATACGACGTGGTGGACGATTTTTAGAGCCTGTATTCCGCGTTCTATGGCTGTGAATGCACTTATACATAAATAAGCAGGACGGAGAGGGGTTGTAAACTCCCTTTCCGTCCTGCTTTATGTTATTTGCCACCCTTGGGCTTTTTCTGGTGAAAATCCCACAGCCGGGATATGGTGGCCTTCAGCTTATCCATATCAATGGGCTTTGCCGTGTGGGCGCTCATGCCGGCGGCCAAGGCCGCCTGGATATCCTCCTCAAAGGCGTTTGCCGTCATAGCAATGATGGGGATGCTCTTTGCCGAAGGGTGGCTGCTGGCCCGGATGGCCCGGGTGGCCTCATAGCCGTCCATAACCGGCATCTGCACATCCATAAAGATCATGTCAAACTCACCGGGCTGGGTCCGGGTGAAGCGCTTTACCGCCTCCTCACCGTTGGACACCACCTCGCATTGGACGCCCTCAATCTCCAGCAGCTCCACCAGGATCTCCGCGTTGATCTCGTTGTCCTCCGCCGCCAGCACCTTCAGCCCTTCCAGGGAGGTCTCCGTCTGGGCAGGGGAATCGACCGCGTCTTCCGCTCCCTCCAGCAGCTGCGCCACCGCCCGCTGGAAGCTGGACAGGAAGAACGGCTTCGGCAGGAACATATCAATTTCAGCGCCCTGGGCCGCCTCCTTGGCCGCCTCCAGATCGTAGGAGGTCAGTACAAAAATCGGCACTTCCGTCCCTATCCTCCGGCGAATACGCCGGGCGGTCTCCAGTCCGTCTATTCCAGGCATTTTCCAGTCCAGCAGGATGATGTGGAACGCCTCTCCCCGGGCGTGGGCGCCGGCGGCCAGCTCCACCGCTGTGGCGCCGTCCGTGGCGTAGGAAACCTCCACCCCGGTGCCGTCCATAGCGCCCTGCACCCCCAGGCAGATGCCTTCCTCGTCGTCCACCACCAGCAGGCGGGTAATGCTGTGGTGCTGCCAGAAGGCGTCATCCCGCTCTGGGTTGGCCACCGCCAGCTCCACCTCCACCGTGAAGGTGCTCCCCCGCTCCAGCTCGCTCTGGACGAAGATGGTGCCGCCCATCAGGTCGATGATGTTTTTTGTAATGGCCATGCCCAAGCCGGTCCCCTGAATCTCCCGGGTGGCCTCAGTGATCTCCCGGGAGAAGGGGTCGAAGATGGTTTGGACAAAGGCCTCGCTCATGCCGTAGCCGTCATCCGCCACAGAGAACTGAAGATGAGCCCGCCGCATGGTATTCTGCTCCAGCCCCTCCACGGTAAGAGAGACATGCCCCCCCGTCTGGGTATACTTCACCGCGTTGGACAGCAGGTTGATCAGCACCTGGTTCAGCCGCAGCTTGTCGCCCAGCAGCAGCTCCGGCAGGCTGCCCTTTGTATAGAGCTCAAAGCTCTGCTCCTTGGCCCGCACCTGGGGGAGCATCATGGTGTACAGCTCGTCGATGAGCACCGGCAGGCTGAATTCCGAGATGTTCAGCGAGGTCTTGCCGCTTTCAATCTTGCTCATGTCCAGAATATCATTGATAAGGCCCAGCAGGTGCTGGCTGGAGGAGGCGATTTTCCGTGTGTACTCCCGTACTTTCTCCGGGTCGTTGGCGTCCCGCCCCAGCAGGACGGAGAAGCCCACAATGGCGTTCATGGGCGTACGGATGTCGTGGGACATATTGGCCAGGAAGTTGCTCTTGGCCTCGTTGGCGGCCTTGGCCGTGTGCAGCGCCTCCCCCAGGGTCTCGTACATCTGGCGCTCCTTCGTGCGGTCAGAGAGCATCAGAATAAACTGGTCCCGCCGCTCCAGGGAACAGTGGTGGATGAGCTTTTTGAACCAGCGCAGCTCGTGGGTCTTGGCGTGGAGGATGTCCTGCTCCCCCGTCCACACGCTGTTGATGGGAATGGCCGCCAGCGTTTCGGGAGACAGGGGCTGCTGTCCGTCGGGGAGCATATACTCCGCCTCCCCGAACAACAGGCAGCGCACATCCTTACGGATCTCCTCCGGCTCCAGGCCCACCACCCGCTCCAGGTTGGGGCTGACATACTCTGCTGTAAAATCCTTCGGTGAGAAGAGAATGAAAATGTCGTCGGTATTCTCTGTCAGCAGATCAAACAGCTGCTCCCGGGAATAGATTTCCCGGTTCTTTTCCACCATACGGCGGCGGTTGCTCATAATCACAGACAGAATGATGCCCACAGCGATTACGCCGAAGAGCAGGGCCATGACCACCAGCGTCGCAATAACAAAGCTGTTCATATTGGCGTTCACCAGATCCACCGGCGCAATCCCTGCCAGCATCCAGCCGGAGAAGCCCACCGGCTGATAGCACAGATAATAGGCCGTCCCGTCCAGATGGCAGATGGTCACACGCTGCTCGCCGTTCGCCCAATCCCGGGCAATCTTCTCCATATCCTCTTGGGAAAAGGTACCGCTGCGGTCCAGATAGTCCAGAAAATGCTCCGGCTGCTTCTCACGGCTCTGGGAGGAAAACAGAACACGGCCGTCCGGATACGTAATGAAACAGTCGCTCTTGCCGGAGAACGCCTGGATGCTCAGCGCTTTTGTCATATCATCCGTGCGAAAGCTCATCCCGATGGCCCCGTAATCAAAGTCCCGATAGCGCCCCGGCTGTACAGGCACGGCAAAAATGGTGACCCATTCCCCGCCGGATCCCTCGCCGTCCACCACGATGTTTTCCCCGCTTCGCGTCAGTCTTTCCAGATTATCCCCCAGCTCCAGACGGCCGGTCTCTCCCAGGTCGGTGACGTAAGCGCCCTCCTCATCCAGGAAATAAAAGGACGCAAAATGCCAGTCCTCCTTCGCCGTCTGGAGAAAAGCAAAGAATTCCTCCGGATTGGCCTCCGCCGTGCTGGAAACATAGCGGCTCCAGCTGCGCAGAATCCGCCAGTTCTTTGTGAGGGTGGTGCGAAGCGTATTGTTCATCTGGGTGTATATCTCCTCCAGGTGGCTCACACTCTCCTGGTAGATCTGCCGGGAAGCGAATCCAGAGTAGCCAATACTGATCAAAATCACCACTGCAAGCACAGCAACTATCGCGGCAGCTCCCCGCTGCTTTTTCTGGGCTATCATACATTTCCCCCTGTTTCCAGCTTCATCCCGCAGCCTGTATCCCACAGGCGCACAGCTGAGTACTCCCCTATTATACATACTATATTATAGCAGTTTTTTTCGGCGCTGCCAAGATCCCACCTCACTTATTTCTCCGCCTCTCCTCTCCCGCGGCCCAATCCACTCTTCTTGCTGCCGCATACAGCTTCTTGATTGCATTTTCCCTCCGGCGGCGCTATAATGAGTGATATCTTTGACGCAGCCGCACAGCGGCAGCTTTGCGGAAGGACTGGGGGATACTCCATGGCCATCATCGGAATTGATTTGGGCACCACCAACAGCCTGGCCTCTGTCTGGCGCAGCGGGAAGAGCGAGCTCATCCCCAACGCGGCGGGGGACTATCTCACCCCCAGCGCAGTGAGCGTGGACGGGGACGGCACCATTTTAGTGGGCCGGGCGGCCCGGGATCGGCTGATCTCCCACCCGGACCGCACCGCCGCCGGCTTCAAGCGGGACATGGGCACCCGGAAGACCTACACGCTGGGGGACCGGACCTTTACCCCGGAGGAGCTCTCCTCCTTTGTCCTGCGCAGCCTGCGGGAGGATGCCCAGGTCTATCTGGGGGAGCCGGTGACTGAAGCGGTAGTCAGCGTCCCGGCCTATTTTACCGAGGCCCAGCGCGCCGCCACCAAGCGCGCCGCCGCCCTGGCCGGACTGCGGGTGGAGCGTCTGGTCAACGAGCCCTCTGCCGCGGCGGTGGCCGGCCATATCAGCCAGGGGGACGAGGATAAGGTCTGTCTGGTCTTCGACCTGGGGGGCGGCACGCTGGACGTCTCTGTGGTAGAACGGTTTGACAATGTGGTCAGCGTCACCGCCGTCAGCGGGGACAACCACCTGGGAGGCCAGGATTTTGACCTGGTCCTGGCCAAGGGCTTCTGCGAGGACTGCGGCGTGGACTTCGACGCCCTCACCCGCCAGCAGCAGGAGATGCTGGTCCGGCAGTCGGAGACCTGCAAGATGGCCCTGTCCACTCAGGAGCCGGTGATTATGGCGGTGGACGACGGCGTCCTCTCCGCCTCGCTCTCTTTGAGCAACGAATGGCTTATCCGCAAGAGCCGCGCCCTCTTCCAGCGGATGATTGCCCCTGTGCGCAAGGTCTTTCTGGACGCCGGAATTTCCCCCGGCGAGCTGGACGATCTGGTTATGGTAGGCGGCTCCAGCCATATGCCCGCCGTGCGGCGGTACATCGCCCGCACACTGGAGCGGGAGCCCGCCCGGGGCGCCCGGCCGGACACCGCCATCGCCCTGGGGGCCGGCATCTGCGCCGGCATGAAAGCCCGCTCTCCCGATCTGAAGGAGCTGGTCCTCACCGACGTATGCCCCTTCACTTTGGGGGTGGCCATGTACAACGAGCACCAGCCCGGGCGGCACATCATGTCCCCCATCATTGAGCGCAACAGCGTCCTGCCCTCCAGCAAGGAGGGGATCTACTACACCGTACGGGACAACCAGCAGATCATTCAGGTGGATGTCTACCAGGGGGAGCACCGCTACTGCTCGGACAACACCCTCCTGGGCAAGCTGGAGCTGCGGGTGCCCTCCGCCCCCCGGGGGGAGCAGTCGGTGCGCATCCGCTTCACCTACGACATCAACGGCTTGCTGGAGGTCAGCGTGGCCGGCAGGGACGGCCAGACCGCCCGCCTGGTCCTCCAGAACGCGGATATGACCCAGGAGGAGGCGGAGCGCCGTCTGGCGGAGCTGGCCTCCCTCAAGCTCCACCCCCGGGAGCAGGAGGAAAACCGGGCCCTGGTCGCCCGGGCGGAGCGGCTGTACACCGTCACCGTAGGCCCTCTCCGGGACCAGGTGGCCGCCATGCTGGACTGGTTTCAGGGCCAGCTGTCCACCCAGGAACCCCTGCGGGCAGGCAGGGCCGCCAAGCGGGCCAGCCGGTTTTTCGACCAGGTGGAGGCTTACGTAGGCGATGTGGAGCTCCCCTTCCCTGACGCCTCCCTGGACGGGGACGAGGAGGAGGACCAGCCATGAGCTGGCCTTGGAGCGAGCTGGGCCTGAGCGGTCCGGCGGACCCCCGGGAAATCCGCCGGGCCTATGCCCAGCGGCTGAAGACCGCCCACCCGGAGGAGGATCCGGAGGGCTTTCAGCGCCTTCACACCGCCTACCAGGCCGCCAGTAAGCTGGCCCGGCAGCGTCCGGCGCCCTCTCCCCCGCCGTCCCAGCGCCCTGAGCCTGAACCAGAGCAGCAGGATTGGGACTATCGCCAGCTCCTCCAGCAGGATCAGGACGCAGCCCCTGCACGGACCGGGCCCCAGCCCGCGCAGAAGGACTGGGACTATGACCGGCTCTTCGCCGAGGGCAAGGAGGAAGAGGAGGCGGTCCGCCGGCGGAAGCTGGAGGAGTACCGGCGGAAAAACCGGGCCAAGTATCAGGCCCAGGCCCAGCAGCAGCGGAAAAAGGCCCAGAGTGAGGCACGGGCGTGGGCAGACGCCGCCGGGGCGCTCCACGCCCTGGATCTGCTCTACACCAACGGCGCCCCGCTGTCCCAGTGGCAGGACTTTCTGGACAGCCCGGTGTTTCTCTCCGCCAAGGGCAACCTGGACTTTCTCTTCGGGCTGGAGGACTTTTTGCAGCTCCATCCAGACCTGCCCCTGACGGTGCGCCGGGCCTTCTATTCGGCCTATCAGGCCCCTGGGAAGCGGATCCGGCCCGAATATCGGCCCCTGCTCCGGCTTCTCAAGGACGCCGCCCCGCCGCCCCAGCCCGGGCCCAGGCGGCTGAAGCTGTCCCGGCTGGCCTGCTTTATCCTGGCGATCATGTGCTTTATCATGGTATTGGCCATTCTCACCGTCCATTCCACTCCCTCCAGAACCGGGCCCACCGCACACAGCGCCAACACCAGCCAGACGCAGACCGGCTGGCACCAGCAGGTCTGCACCTGGCTGGAGGAGGATTTTGGCGGCTCCTTCTACTCCTTCTATCTCCAAGGCGGCCGGCAGTCCATCCAGTTCTACTCCCTCTTCGCCCCCAGCGACAACCCCGGCTTTCTCTTCATCGCCAAGCAGGAGGGCCAGCGGGATCCGGACCGGGGCCAGCGGGGCTATACCACCAACTACACCCAGCGGCTGCTGGTGCAGGAGCTGCGCGGCTTTTCCGAGACGTGGGACTACCCCCTCGCCTTCGGACCGGAGGATTTTATTGGCGGCTCCGGCACCGCTCCGGAGATTTACTACTTTGACCTGCCCCTCACCGGGGCGGGAGAGGGCATCACCGCCCTGGGGACGCTGCTGGACGCTCTGTCAAAAGAGCCCTGGTACCAGACCCTGCCCCCTACGTTTGAGCTCTTTCTTAACTGCGGGGATCTGAACTTTTACCACTACCGCTCCACCCAGGGCCCCTTTGACGGGGATTACGCCTGCAATAACTACGAGGTCAATCTACTCCACGCTTTCGCCCGCCGCCTGGTGGCGGAGAGCGGTCTGCTCCAAGCGGAGCTGGGTGAGGGGACCTGGGACCTCCAGCCAGAGGGCACGGCGGAAATTGAGGGAAATTTCTGCCGCTGGCTCTCCGCCCGGCAGGGGGAGCAGATACAGCGCCACTACTTTGTCACCCTGGACGGCCTCCCCGCCGGCACGGACGCCATTGTCTACTCTGTCCCCCTGGAGATGATGGATCAGGGCTGGCTCGACGACGACGACGCCCAGGTGTATCCCATGGAAGTCCCCGCCCTGGACCTGACCATACAGGTCTGGAGCTATCATTAAGAAACCGTCCGCAAGCAAGGCTGGCGGCTTATCCCCCATAACCATAAAAAGGGCAAGGCAAACCGAAACGGTCTGTCTTGCCCTCTGCTTCTTCACGGCGAGCCGCCCTTCCGCCTGCTCCCTGTTTTCAGCGGCCGGACTCCAGATCCTTGACGAGGTGGGGAATCTGACCGATCATATTGTCCATGTCCTCAAACATGGCGCTCTTTGTGGTGCCCAGGCGGCTGGCCCGGTCAATGTGCTTCACAACTTCCTGATACTGGTTCTTAATCTCATCAAAAAACTGACAGATCGTCTGCAAATCCTGCTGAGATACGCCGATTACGCCGGAAATCTCGCTCTGGACCGCCACCGCGCCCTCCGCAGCCGCAGTGATTCTGCGAAAGCTCTCGTCGGTCTGACTGACGATGTCCACGCCCTGGCCCAAGGTCTGCTGGGACGCCGCGATGCTGTCGCTGAGCTCGCCGGCCCGGGTCTCCACATCACTTACGCCGGTGTCCACCTCGCCCGCCAGCACCTTGATCTCCTTGGCCAGCTCTTTCACCTGTACGGCTACCACCGCAAAGCCCCGGCCGTCCACACCGGCCCGGGCCGCCTCAATGGAGGCGTTGATGGCGAGGATATTTGTCTGGTCCGCGATGGACACAATCTTTCCCATGCACTGCTGAATACCCCGAATGGCGGATTGCAGCTGGGTAAAGATCTCCGCCATCTGCTCATAGGCGCTTTGCACCTGGGCGGAGTTCTGCTCCAGCTTCTCCATCTGCCCCTGGGCCTCAGACACCGCCTGGGCGACTTCGCTTCTCACCTGGGTGAACTGCTCCGAGGTCTGGCTGATATTGGAAAACGACTGCCCCAGCTCCTGAAGCTTCGCCTGAAAATGGTCCGCCTCCTTCAGTACGCCGGAGAAGCTCGATCCCACCATGCCCAGCTCAAAGAGGGAGGCCACCTCTTTTCTCACCAGCTCCTGCTGATACTCCTTCAGGCTGCCTGCCACATGTACAATCGGATAGAGACTCTTTTCCTCCTGAGACTGAACTGGCTTCTGCCGGCCTTTCCCCGCAAATAACATATATCTCCCCCCTTACTCAAATACCACACAGGTCATGGACTGGTTGACAAAGCGGTTGTTGTAGTGCTCTCCGTACCCCACAAAGCCGGCGTGACAGCCCAGCTTCGCCATCTCCTGCAAATAGGTCTGCATATAATTGTGCTGGGAAAACAGCTTATAGCGGAACAGACAGTTGACGGAGAAAATCGCCGAGCGGCGGGGGAACTCCTGGCAGATCTGGCGGATGGTGTTCCTTGTAATGGCCTGGTAGTCCCCCAGCTCCAGCAAAATCAGCACGTCGGAGTCATTGACCTGCCGGAAGCAGGCCAGGGCGTTGCCGTTGACCTCCTTGATGGAGATGATGCAGGTGTCGTCCCCGTTGATCTTGCCGAATGGATTCTGGAAGGTTCTGGTAAGGATTTCCTCATCCGTTACGTGGAGAATGCTCTGGTAGACCTGCTTTGCCGGCTTTCCGTTCAGGGAACCCAGTATGTAGTTGGCCCGGTCCGTGTTGGAGGCGATAAACCGGTAATCCCCCAGCTGGTGATAGATGTTCTCCTTATAGGTCTTCACCCGGCCGTTCCGGTTGCGCACCAGCCCGTAGGCCACCGCGTCCTCATAGACCCGCCCGTTGGCGGACACCCTGCCCTGGTCGCCGGTCCCGCCCACCAGGGAAATCTCCCGCCGCTCCAGGGCGGTGCAGATGGTGGTCAGCACACAGGCGTCGTTGCCTGCGCAGAAGTCAATGCACACCGTGTCCTCACCGGAGCCGCCCACGGCCTGAATATCCTGCTCCAGACGGCGGATGTACTTTACCGGCATGGTGGATACCCGCTCCAGCACGTTGGCCGCGGCGGTGACGCCGTCCGAAAAGGCAATCACCACCACGCCGTTCTCCACCACCCTGGTCTGATAGCCCATGCCAATACAGCCAATGCTGGGCACACCGGGAAAACGCTTCTCCAGCGCCTTTACGTGGCCTTCAAACTGGGTATTGTTTGATAACAGCATTATAAATTGAGGATTGTACAGGCCGTGGACTGCCTCTTCCAGATTCCCGCTCTGGCTCATACCAAAAAACTGCTTCACGCTGCTGTCTCCCTCCCGCGATATTTCAGTTTTTTAATTATATTGGAAAGATTCCAATGTGTCAATATCATGGGCGCAAGGGAATAAAGTATGTGAATGAGTAACCAATCCCGCTTTGGAGAAACGGCCAGGCAGATCGCAAATGGCAATTTTTACGCCAAATTGCACGAAACAGGACCATAGAGGGAATTTTTATTCATTTCGGCAGCGCCAGATACGGTTTCTTGCTGCGGCTGGTTGTCTGTGCTATATTTCTGCCTATTGGACTATTAAAATTGGGGGAAGGGTGGGTCCTGATGAACCCACGGCGAAATCGTATTATGCAGCATCTTGCAGGAAAATACGCAAGTGAACTTCTTTGCGGCGTAACATCTGGTACGCCATTGGGAAACGCGGGCCGCCCGTCGCAATCCGGACAGGCGGCCCGCGTTCTTACTCTACTATCTCAATGGAGCCCACAATGCTCATTTTGCCGATTCTTCTCAATGGGATGCAGGTTGCCAGCAGACAGGCTGCTATGGCAAGCGCCGCCGCCTCTACAATGGGAATGACAGGCACAGCGGCCAGATGGAGCCGGTCTGTGGCTGCGGCCTCCACAAAAATCGTGCAGATATAGCCGGTGATGCTTCCAATCACCGCCGCGATCATGCCGTAATAGGCCCCCTCCCATAAGAATACCTTGAACAGGCACTTTGTACTCATGCCGATAGCCCGCTGCATTCCGATCTCGCCGGTCCGGGTGCAGATGTTGGTATAGACGGTGTTGATAATGTTCAGCAGACCAATCAGCGCCACAAACAGAATCAGCCCCCAGGCCAGGAGCCGGATCTGGGTGAAGCTCTCCGCCAGCTGGCGGTCGGTATCCTCATAGGACAGCCACAGGGTGCCGGGAATCCGCCCCGCCAGAGCCTCCACCACAGCGTCAAATTCCTCCCTGTCAACCCCCTGCGCCAAAGAGGGCAGCAGCCAGTTATACGCTGTCTTTCCTGTGAGGGCGGTATACAGCTCCTCGTTTACGACAACCTGCACGCCGTTGATGAAGCCGTTGTTTCCCACGCTCAAAAAGGTGTCATAGTCATCCAGGGTGGCCAGCACGGCCAGCTCCCGCCCCGCCACGGTGATGACATCCCCTGTCTGTATGCTGGTGCGGGGAATCTCCTGGCCCTCAAAGACCAAGGGCAGAGGATTGCGGACCATGCAGCCCTCCCCGGCCTTCAGCTTTGCCAAAAGCCCGGCCGGCAGAGCGGAAAAAGCCTTGTCCCAGTAAGCGCCGTTCAGCCCCACCACCTGGAAAGTCTCCGCCGGCTGGAGGGGGCATCCAAATTCAATGCCCGCAGGGCAGCCATCCGCTCCCTGCTCATAGCAGGAAAACTGCATGGCACCCAACTCTTCCACTCGGGGATCGTCCCCCATGGCCTGGTACTCCTCGGGAGAAAAGCCCGCCCCTTCGTTGGTGATGGAGTAATCCCCATGGTGCTCCACCGTGCCGCGCCTGGCGGCGTCCAGCAGGCCCACCGCCCCCTGGAGCGCGATAAACACCGTAATACTCATCACCAGGGACAGGACGGTAATGGCGGTGCGGCCACGGCTGCGCTTCAAATTGAGGCGGGCATAAAACGCCTCAAAATTGTGTATTTTCTTCTCCTTCCGGCTCCGGCGCCTGATTTTTACCCGGCTGCCTGCCATCGCCACGGTGGGCGCCACCCGCGCCGCATACCGGGCGGCGGGAAGGGCGGCGGCCAGGGCAAAAATCAGGGTGACGGCGGCGCTGGCCAGCAGGAACAGGCCCTTGCCGCCGCTGTTCTCCGCAATCAAGCGGTTCAGCTCTCCGGCGTCCCGGGCCAAAAATAGTTTCGGGGACAGCAATCCCGTAGCCGCGGTGAGGATGCCCCTGGCCGACAGGGTTCCCAGCAGCAGGCCCGCCGGAATGCCCGCGGCGCACAGCAGCAGGACCTGTGCGGCAACCAGGACATACAGCTGCCCCCTGTCCGCGCCTATGGCCCGAAGGACGCCATACTGGGCCGTACGCCGGGAAACGGCAATTTTCATGATGTTGTAGATCACCAGCCCCGCTGCCAGCAGGAGCAACGCCCCCACCAGAATGCCCGCCGCCAGCATCAGGGGGAAACCCTCGTCAGAGACGTCCGCCACACCGGCGGCCTCCGCGCTGTACCGTATACCCAGAGCCTCCAAATATGGAATATTATATACCGTATCCAGCTGGTGGACGTTCAGGGCTGCCGCCAAATCGTCCATCGTGGCCTGGAATGTCCCCCTATCCGCGACGCGAACATCTATGTTGTAATAGAAATACGCCTCCGGCAGCAGCGCCTCTGCTGTACCAGGCCCTACGATACCATTGATGGTTCCGGCGGCGTAGTTGAGGTAGTTGCTCTCAGTAATCCCCACCAAAGTAAACCTGGCGGTGAAGTCATAGGATTGGGTCACGACCCCGTGACGCAGTGCTTTGGACAGGGAGAGGGTCAGGGTGTCTCCCAGCCTTCCCGAGAACCCCAGATACCCCAGCACATCCTCAGGCAGCGCAATCTCCATGGGACTCTCCGGCAGACGGCCTTCTTTGACCGCAGAGATAGAGGGGTAGATGGCGCCCACATCCTCCTGAAACTCGCTGAGGCCCAGGATCAGCGTGTTATCCAGCCGCGTGCTTCCCAGCACCACAAAGCTGCCTGCAAAGGACAGCCTGGGGTCGCCTTTCAGCGCCTCCAGCTGCGCCTGGTTCATCTGGACAAACCCGGCGTGGCGGTTCCCGCCGATGGCGATGGCCTGCTGCTGCCGCATGGCGGACAGCACTCCCACAGACTGTCCGATCACCGCCGTCATCATGGTGGACAGGACAATCGCCAGAAGAATCAAAACAGAGGTGACCCGCTGGGCCAGCAATTCCTTCAGGGCCAGGGTATGATAGCGCTTCATCCTGCCGTCACCTCCGACAACACCCCGTCCACAATGGTGAACTGCCGCGACCCCATGGCCGCGATGCGGCTGTCGTGGGTGATGACCACCAGCGCCTTTCCCATGTCCTTCCCTACCATTTTCAGCAGCTCCATCACCTCACCGCCGCTCCGGCTGTCCAGGTTGCCGGTGGGCTCGTCGGCAAAGATCACGTCTGGCTTGGCAATGAGGGCCCGGGCGATGGCCACACGCTGCTGCTGTCCGCCGGAGAGCTCATGGGGCAGATGGGCCAGGCGGTCCTGGATGCCCAGCATCTGGGCCAGCTCCTGGAGATATCTCTCGTCCGGCTGCTTTTTATCTAAGAGCCGCGGCATAATGATATTCTCTCGGGCGGTCAGAACAGGCAGCAGGTGGAACTGCTGGAAGATGAACCCGATACGCTGGCGGCGGAAGGCGGACAGCTCCCTGTCAGACAGACTGTAAAGGTCCTTGCCGTCATAGGTCAGACGGCCGGAGGTGGGCCGGTCCAGCCCGGACAGCAGGTGCAGCAGCGTACTCTTCCCGCTGCCCGACGGCCCCATAATGGAGATGAAATCGCCGGGGGCGATGGTCAGCGCGGCCCGCTCCAGGGCCACCACCCTGTTTTCGCCCTCGCCATAAATTTTGGAAAGTTCCCTTGCTTCGATGTTCATAAAAAACACCCTCCTTATGTGGTGTAAGGAGAGTGTAACGGGAAAACCTCAAGAAATCCTCAAGGTTTACAGTTTATTTGAAAGCAGGCTGTGGCAGCCGCGCCCCCGGTCGAACCATTCTTCAAGCGAAGCTCACCGCCGTGCTTCTGGCACAGGAGACTGCTGCTATACAGGCCCATGCCAAAATGCCCCCCGCCCTCCTCTGTCTTTTCAAAGGGCTTCGCCCCGCTTCTGAGCAGCGCGGCGGGAAAACCAGGGCCGTCGTCCGCAATGGAGAGACGCAGAACATGATTCTCCAGGACAAGGGTGATCTCCAGCTTCTCTTGCGCAAAACGGACCGCGTTCCCTATCAGATTTTCCGCCACGGTGAGAAAAATTCCGTGGTCAATCCGCACCGCGCCCACATCCGGCCCCTGGACCCCCGTATCCAGCGCCGGGGCAAGGAGCCGCGCCGTCTCCTCCAGCTCCGAGCGCAGGACGGCTAAGGTTACGTTGGCAGCCCGCACCGGCAGCTGCTCCAGACGCTGAATGGTGCTCATGGCCTCCACATACTGCTCGATTCTCACTGTATAGGTCTCCAGACGGTCCAGGGTCTGCCGGTCAGAGGCATCCTGCCGCAGCAGACTAATGCTGCCTTTCAGAACAGTGACAGGGTTGCGCAGGTCGTGGGCGAAGGCTGCGTTGAGCCGTTTTCGCTCCTCCGCCTGCCGCCACAGCTCCTGGTTGGTCTTCAGCAGCTCCAGACGCATACGCTCAAAGGCCGTGCAGATTTGGCCCAGCTCGTCAGCGGACGGGCTGGAGATGGTGAAGTTCAGGTCATGGGCCTGGATGCGCCACGTCCCCTCCAGCAGGACGCGGATGGGCTCTTTCAGCTTCCAGCGGTAAAAGAGCGCCCCCGCTGCCCCCAGACCCACAACCGGAAACAGGGCCCAGCCCAGCAAACCGATGATATCCGCTGCTTTCAACAGCCGCAGCTGCTCTGGAGTGGGCGAGGGCAGCTGCGTGATCGCGCCGCCGCGCCCGATCACCACCCCGCCCAAGGGGTACAGGGAGGAAAACCACTTACACCCCGTCCACAGCAGGGCCGCCAGCGCCACCGCCGCCAGCAGTCCGCAGAGGGTCAGCAGAAAAAAGGCCCGCCGCAGGCTCATATGTTTCAGCCGCTCCATTTGTACCCGCACCCCCAGACCGTCTCAATATAGCTGCGGAGTGTATGAGCCGCCAGCTTGGCCCGGATTTTTCGGATATGCTCCATCACTGTGTCACTGCTGCCGCCGCCGTCGATGCCCCACACGTTCTCATAAATCCGCTCCCGGTCAAAAACCTGCCCCGCATTCAGAGACAGCAGCTCCAGAATGTCAAACTCCCGGCGGGAAAGGGGGACGGCCTCGCCGCGGACGGTCACGGTCCGGGCGGAGTAATCCACCGCGCATTCCCCAAAAAAGCGCAGGTTGGACGGGCGGTTCCTCCGCCGCTCCCGGCACAGGTGGGCGGCAATCCGCGCCGCCAGCTCGTCCAGGCCGAAGGGTTTTACAATGTAATCGTCTGCCCCCGCCTGAAAGCCGGTAATCTGATCTGCGGACTCTATACGGGCCGTTAAAAATAAAATCGGACAGGAGACGTGTTCTCGGATGGTCTGACAGACAGTCAGGCCGTCCATCCCCGGCATATTGATGTCCAGCAGAATTAAGTCCGGCTGTTTTTCCGCCTTTTGAACAGCCCTTTGTCCATTGTAAGCCGTCAAGACTTCGTATTGCGGAGAAAAGTAGGCTTTCATTGTATCCACTATGCCCCGTTCATCGTCCACAATCAGCAGCGTCGGTTTCAAAGGAATTCTCCTCTCTACGGGATTTTACCTATCTTACCACACAAATCTCAAGAAAATCTCAAGAGTTCGGGAAAAGAACCGCCCTTAACTGAGCCGCTGCAGGCGCCGGAATCGTCCGTCAATCGAAAATAAACAGTTCTTCGATGGGAGCCTCAACCGCTCTTGAAATGTCAATGGCTAATTTCAGAGATGGATTGTACTGCGCCTTTTCCAGCCGCATGATGGTTTCCCGGCGCACTCCTACCTGCGCGGCCAGCTGCTCCTGCGTCAAATCCTTCAGCTGCCGGTACCTTTTTAATCTGCACTCAAATTCAGCCATTCCCTATTCCCCGCCCTCTTCCCTCTGATCGTCGTGATCATAGCGGTACAGCAAATACTCCGGGAGGAAAATGCCCAGGGCCAACGTGAGGGAAAGCACAATGACTGTGGCAATCAGGGTGTATTCCAAACTTCCAAACAGCTTTCCTTGGCAGAGAATCACCAACGCAATCAGCGTAATTCGGAATGTGAGCTTGTAAGTGCGGAGCTGGGCGCGGGCGGCATTTTCCCGAAACCGTTCATCCATAAAGGTCCCAGACATTTTCCCCTCATAGAAAAATCCAAAAAAGCCGAAGAACAGGAACGATGCAAAAGGGAAAATGTCGCCGCTGGCGCAGTAGGTCCAAAAACCGGCAAGGCCCAAAAATCCCAGCAGTCCCAGGAACCCCAGCTTTGGATTGAGTTTGCGCGTTGTGTCTGCCGCCGCAAGGTTCTTCCTGTTTTTCCCGATGCTGATAAAAAGCCGGACGAACAGGGCGAACATGTAGACGCAGGTAAGTGAGATGGATACAAGCATGGGCAAGTCCTTCGGGGTAAAGGCGCCGCTTCCAAAGTCCATTGGAACAACCAGGCGGGAAGCGTTAAACGTGACAGCGTACCAGACCGAGAGCAGCACAGCCGCGATGCAGAAAATCCCGCAGCCAACCCAGATTTTTACCTGTTTCCTTTTCATACGGCACCTCCAAATAACGAGATATATTTATCTCTTGATGATATAAATATATCACTTTATTCCCCGCGTGTCAACCATGCTTTTTCTATTTCTGTCCTGCATTTTTTTGAGTGGATCCCGCAAAGCATTTCATGGCATTCACAGCACATTTCAATACAAAAGCATTGAAGCGGCGCTCCCTGCCAGATAAACTAATAAACTAAGAACCTGCATCAATTTTAAGGAGGAATAACTTATGATACCCATTTCCGGTGTAAATAGCGGCGCGGTCCGGCCCTTGACAACATCTGAGAAGGTGCTGGGAGCCCCCAAGGTCCAAACGCCAGAGGAAGAGGCCCAGGGCCGCCCGCCGAAACCTGTGATGGATGAATACGTCCGGTCACAACCGCAGGCGCTGTACCAACCCTGCCAGACAGGCAAAGACGAGGACAGCCCGTCCAAGCTCTGTTTTGACAGCCCGCCGCAGGCAGCGCAAGCCCCCAAGCAGCCGGACCTCGTCCCCGATGCACAGAAGCCTGAGCCGGCGGATCAGCGCGCGAAGGCCCCGGAGAAGAAGGACGGCGGCAAAGAGGAGCGCTGCGTGGGAAATACCAGCAAAGTGGACCGCGAGATTGAAATGCTGAAAAAGAAGCTGGAGGAACTGGAGCAGCGGCTTAATACTGAAACCGACGAGGCTAAGATTAAGGACCTGGAGCGCCAGCGGGCTCAGGTGGAGCGGGAGTTAAAGCAGAAGGACAACGATACCTACCGAAAGCAGCACACCACATTCACACAGCTGCCTTAATTCCGGAAAAGCGGCGGTTCATTCTTCAAAACCGCCGCTCAGACTGTCGAAAAAGGCGCTGCCTTTTCCGACAGCGGGGATGCAGCCTGCGGGCGCGAACTCTGCGAGACTTTTTTGACACGCTCAGCGGCGGTTTGTCATTTCAGTTATTTATACTTGCTTTAAGGTAAGTATCGCACTTGAATGTGCGTACTTGATTTTCCCTTAATTCTCGCTATGATGATACTATCAAATGCAGGAAAACTCAAGCCTGCATCCATCAAGGAGGTTATTCGGATGGGTAAAAAAATAGTAGTCATCACTGGCAGCCCGCGTAAGAATGGAAACAGTTTCGCCATGACAGACGCTTTCATTCAAGCGGCACAGGCAAACGGCCACGAGATCACCCGCTTTGATGCCGCGATGAAAAACGTGGGCGGCTGTCATGCCTGCGAGACCTGTTTCAAGACCGGAAAAGCCTGCTCTTTTGACGACGATTTCAATACGATTGCTCCGGCTATTCTGGAGGCTGACGCCGTTGTCTTTACCATGCCGGTCTATTGGTATTCTATCCCCGCGCAAATTAAAGGTGTGATCGACAAGCTGTTTTCCTTTGTAGTGGGCGGCAAGGACATTTCCGGGAAAGAGTGTGCCATGATCGTCTGCTGTGAAGAGGATGATCTGTCCGTCATGGACGGCGTCCGCATCCCCTTGGAACGGTCTGCCGCGCTGTTGAAGTGGAAGATAGTGGGGGAAGTGCTGATTCCCGGTGTTCTGAACGAGGGCGATGTCAACAAGACAGACGGCTGCGGACAGGCGGCGGCGCTGGCCGGCAAATTCTAAGGGAGGACGGGAATCATGTCGAAGAACATCGTCATTTTGAACGGCAGCCCCAGAAAAAAGGGCAACACTTCCGCGCTGGTCCAAGCATTTGTGAAGGGAGCGGAAAGCAGCGGCCACACTGTTACGGAATTTTTTCTGAATGCCATGGACATCCACGGCTGCCGGGGCTGCTTCGGCGGGCACAGCAGCAGAGCCTGTCCCTGTGTCCAGCGGGATGACATGGACAAGATCTATCCGGCTGTGAAAGACAGCGATGTGGTTGTGCTGGCTACCCCGCTCTACTACTGGAATATGAGCGGACAGATCCGCACCGCGGTTGACCGCTTGTTTGCACTGGAGGAAGGCGATGGAAACCTGCTCAGGGGACACGGGCGGGCATCCGCCCTGCTGATGGCCGCGGAGGGACACGGCTTTGAGGATGTGCTCCAGTATTATGACCATTTGATGGAGCATTTGAACTGGAGAAACCTCGGCCATGTGCTGGCTGGCGGCAATGGCGATGCCGGCGATGTCGAGGGAAAGCCGGAGCTTCAGGAAGCCTATGAGCTGGGAAAATCCATTGAATAAATCAGGTTTCGATAACGGAGGAACTTTCGATGCAGGCAATCAATTTACCAAAGGCTGCTGAGCTGACTTCTCCTAATCCTGTAAGCGTGGTATGCACAGAAAAGACCGATGGGGGGACAAATCTTGCCACAGTATCATGGTGGACCTATCTCTCCTTCCGCCCCGGCATGATCGGCTTTGCGATGGCAAAAACCTCTTACAGCGGCGATATGGTCCGGAACAATCAAAAGGTCATCCTCACCATTCCCGGTGCGGAGATCGCTGAAGCGGTCATGGGATGCGGCACCACTACGGGACGAAATACGGACAAGGCGGAGCAATTTCATATCGAACTTACCTCTATCCCAGGCAGCTCTATCCAGATCCCCGTCCATAGCCGTGTCGCTATTCAAGGCCGGATGAAGGAATATCATGAAGTGGGCGACCATTATCTGTACATCTGTGATGTAGAGCAGGTCTATGGCAGCGAGGGCGAGGAGGCTCTCTTCGCCTGGAATGGATACTCTCAACTCCGTCCGGCAAAGTAAACCGTGAAAAGGGCAGGACAAAAGCGGCGGGCTGCCGGTACGGCTTGACTCCCCGCTCTTGCCAGCCTGTGAGGAGGATAACGACGTGAGCAAAGTTTTGTTGATCAACGGCAGCCCCAATGAGCGTGGCTGTACCTTTACTGCGCTGACAGAAATCGCGGATACGCTCTCCAAAAACGGTGTGGAACCGGAGCTCCTGTATCTTGGCAAAAAGCCGGTAGCCGGCTGCATCGACTGCGGCAAGTGCCGGCAGACCGGCCGCTGCATCTTTGATGACAAGGTAAATGAAATCCTGGAGAAGCTGGACGAGTACGATGGCATTGTTGTTGGCTCTCCTGTGTATTACGCCGGCCCGTCGGGTCAGCTCTGCGCGTTCCTGGACCGCCTGTTCTATTGCAGTGAGGCACGAATGGCCGGAAAACTGGCTGCCGCAGTTGTTTCCTGCCGCCGGGGCGGGGCCAGCGCGGCCTTTGACCGCCTGAACAAGTATTTCGGCATCAGCAATATGCACACGGTTGGCTCTCAGTACTGGAATCAGGTTCACGGCTTTACCCCGGATGACGTGCGGAAAGATGGGGAGGGCTTGCAGACCATGCGGACGCTGGCACAGAATATGGCATGGCTGCTGAAGCATATGCAGGCCGGAAACGAACAGGGTATTGCGCCGCCCCAGTATGAGGAGCGGATCTATACCCACTTTATTTATAGGCCTTGCTTGAAAAATACCCAAACACTCACTGCGTTAAAAAATCTCTCGCCGCCGGGACGCCAGGCAATTCCCAGACGTCCCGGCGGTTTCGTTGTCAAAACAGACTCGCCAGCCCGGCCAGCAGAAGCATCCCTGCCGGTACAACATATTTCCGCGGATGGTGCCAGAGGTCGCTTTCAATTTTCCATCCCCGGATGGGGCAATGCCACTCCAGCAGGACGGAGCCGGCGGCGCTCAGCAGGGCGAAGAATGCCGCCGTCAAAACATGGAGCGGTGTGATTGTGCCGATCTGGATTTGCCAGCTGCACAGGAACACAGCATCCGCCGCCAGATTGCATACGAAAATAAACAGGCAGTAGGGGGCGCAGAACCCTCGCCCCTGTTTGGGCAGAAACCGCACCGTCTGCTCCAGGGCCGGGTCACAGGACAGGAGGATGCAGATGGGGGTGTTCATAGAGAGGATGCCAAAGCCGATCGGAAGCACAAACCGTGCCTCTATCTGTCCCAACAGCACCGGCAGGACGCAGGCCACCCCCCACATAGCCGCCGTGTTGACCAGGTAATTCTTGTGGGCCGTCAAATAGCGGAACAGGTAGCGCCACACCGAGTAACGGCGGTGAGTCTTGACCGCTCCCCTGCTTTTTCCGGGGGTACAGCGGAAGGCATAGGCGTCGGTCCGGCTCAACAGCAGGATCGCGGCCAGACAGCTGACTGCCAGGACCGGAAAAAGGAGGGCCGGTCTGCTCAGCAGAAAAATTGCGGCAAGCAGGACCGCCGCCCAAAGCGCCCCCAGCACACCCCGCAGGCGTTTTCTGGGATAGACGCACACGGTCACAAGGACGGCACTGACCCCGCACAGGACGCTTCCCGCAACCTCCATCCCGCTCCAGGCGGAGACCGCCAGCACCACGGCCAGCAGTCCGGCGGTCTTGGTGAGCAGCGTATATGCCCCCAGGGCAGCCGTATAGGAAAACACAAGGCTCCGGTTCTCAAAGGGAAGCATAAACATATTTTCCATGTTGGCCCCGCCGTCCCCGGCTGAGAGGGCCTGCCACATGATTCCGGCGGAGAACGTGCCAGTCATCAGATACAGGATGGATGGGGCGATTTGGACCTGAAAGCCGGCGGTATGCAGTCCCCAAAACACCACCAGCTCCAGAAAGAGCGTCCTGGTCAGCCGCTCATAGTTCACGCCAAACAGCTTTTTGGCCACCGCGTCAAAGCTCATTTTCATCATGCAGGGCCTCCCGAATATTGGCGGCGTTGATTTGACTGCCTTCAAAGCTCCGCCGGATCCGCCCCTCCTCCAGTACCAGCACCCGACCGGCGGTCAGGGTGATGCTCTCCAGGATATGGGAGGAGAAAAGCACTGTCCCGTGCGCCTTGTATCCGGCGATCAGCTGATACAGAAATTCCGTGCTCTGGAAGTCCAGTCCGTTTACCGGCTCGTCCAGCAGGAGCAGCTCCGGCTTCAGGGCGAAGGCGGTAATGAGAAACGCCTTTTTCCTGCTGCCGGTGGACAGGTCCTTCAGCAGCGTATCGGTGTAATCCTCGAAGTGAAAGCCCCGCACCAGTCCGGCCGTATCCGGCAATACCTTTTTGTATGCCGCCGCCACATAGGACAGGTACTCCCGGAAGGTAAAATACTGGAAGGAGCTGTCTTCCGCAAAGACGATATACCGGCGCAGTTTAAAGTCCTTGTCCCGGAAATTTGCCGGACGGCCGTTCAGCTGGACGCTGTCACAGCGGAAGCCCTCATGCAGGCCGGACAGGGTTTTCAGAAAAGTGGTCTTCCCGGCCCCGTTCAGGCCGATCAGCCCCACCACCTCATGCCGGCGCAGCTGGAGGGAGAGGTTCGACAGCACGTTTTGTCCCTGTGTATACCAGGCGCACAGATTTTGCAGCACCAGAATATTCCCATTCACAGTCAATTCCCCTTCTTTCCCCCCTGCTCCCTGTTCCATGCGGCGC
The DNA here is from genome assembly GCF_009935845.1 of Pseudoflavonifractor sp. 524-17. Lineage (GTDB taxonomy): Bacteria > Bacillota > Clostridia > Oscillospirales > Oscillospiraceae > Pseudoflavonifractor_A. The sequence continues at coordinate 84,977 of NZ_QWEK01000016.1, forward strand.
AGGCGGAGTACCCAAAGGCAATCCCCATCAGAAGGTACAGCCCGGCCATCTCCAGGCTGCCGGTGATTCCGCTGACGGCCGCCGCCAGCCAGAGCAGAGCCAGAATACCACGCATATAAATATGACGCATACCATGCTCCTCCTTGAAGCGTTGTTTCCTTTGACATATCTGCATCATAGCAGAAAAACAGGCGCTGTGCGGACATGTCCGCAAACGGCAGGTTTTTGACCGCGAAAAATGGGCGCGTACCTGTATTTGATCCGCTCAATCCTGTGCCGAAGAAGCGTTCAGCAGTACGCTCAGACAAAACTGCCGTCCGTTTTTTCCCGTCAGCACCGCTCCATGATACTTTTCTGCCACCGCTTCAATGTTGGAACGCCCAGTTCCCGCCGGAGGCAGGGGTTCATCGGAACAGGTATTCTCAAACGTCAGCAGATAGAAATCTCCCTGCCGCTTTCCGCTGATGCGGATTATTTTGGCCCCGCTGCTGGCGCGGCAGGCGGTAATGGCGTTGTCCAGGGCATTGGCAAAGAGTACGCACAGATCAAAATCGTCAATCCCGCAGGGCTTGGGCAGGACCAGAGATACCTCCGCCGCAATCTCCTTCGCCAGCCCCAGTTTCTCCCCCAGCAGAATATCCACCACCGGATTACCGGTCTGATAGGGGAAGGACAGCGCCTCGGAGACGCTCTCCAGCTTTTTCAGGTACCCCCTGCTCTCCTCCACCTTTCCGCCCCGGAGAAGGCCGTCCAGGACGGACAGGTGGTTTTTGATATCGTGACGGAAGGATTTCGTCTGCTCATAACGCGCCTGAGCCTCGGTAATATAGACCTTTTGCACCTGAGCCGCCTGGGTCAAGGATTGCAGCGCGGCCTGGGCCTGAAAGCCCTGACACAGATGGCGGTAGGCGTACAGGGTACACAGCAGCGCCGCCAGCCCCATCCCTTGCAGGAGCAGCAGCGTACTGTGCCTGCCCACCTCCTCCAGAGAGACCATAGGGGCGAAAAAGCTGTAGGCGGTCTGGAGAATATACAGCTCCGCCGCAAAGACGAACAGGCCGGGAAAGAGCAGCAGCCCAATATAAGGCGTCTGGCTGTCCTCTGTCCAGGCCAGGAGCTTCCACACGGCCCAGTAACAGCAGGCACACAGCACAAAGAAAAGGAGCTGCGCCGTGAAAAGCAGTAGATAGAGCAGCGGGCTTCCGATGAAACGGGGAAAGAGCGCCGCCTCTACCGAATTGATCATTCCGAACGAGAGCTGTGAGATATAGAACGCCAAAACAGCAGCCAACCAAGACACGGAAGGTTGGTTTTTCATTCCAAAGCGGCTGATGGCATACAGCTCGAGCACGCCTGCGCAAATGGACAGCGTCCCGCTGAGGGCAAGTCCGGTTGAAACAAGCTGAAGGACGCCCAGAAGGAGAAGGTAGGCGGCAAAGTGCCCCAGCTTCCACTTCTTTCCGGTGAGGCGGCCGGCAAAGAACAGGTGCATCACCCCCTGCCCCGCAAGGCAGAGGCCGTCCATAAGCAGAGCAAAATGGTCCATGTCACCCCCCCTCTCTCATATAGCGCAGAAGGGCCTGGGTCAGATCCCGCTCCCGCAGCCGGGAAACCGGAATCCGCTCCCCCCGGGGCAGCAGAACCTGTCCGGCCTGACACCCGCGCACATAGTCCAGATTGACCAGATAGCTCCGGTGGCACTTGAAAAAACGCCCGTCTACGCGCTGCTCCAGAGCCTCCAGCCTACCGTAGTAGTCAATCATGGTTCCGTCCTGTTTATGGAGATAGATTTTCCGGCCCAGCACCTCGCAGTACACAATACTAGTGAGCAGAACGACCTCACAGCCGGTTCCCCGTTGGATCACGATATCCGGCCGGGTTCTCTGCTCCAGGCAGAGGAGAACCCGATCCAACGTCCGTTTGAAACGGGCGTTGTCCAGGGGCTTGAGCAGATAATCGTATGCCTCCACCTGGAACGCGTCAAACACAAGCTCTTTCAGAACCGTCACAAAGATCAGCAGGCTGCGATCTCCCCGCTGGCGGAGCAGCCTGGCTGTTTCCATGCCGTCCGGCTGCTCCATCTGGATGTCCAGGAAGATTACGTCAAAGCCGCCGCCGCTCTCCAGCAGGGCACGTCCGCCCGAAAAGCTGCTGACGGAGTAGGCGGCGGTTGAATGTTCTTCCATATAACCGGCAAGATGACCGGCAAGCGCCTGGGCCGCCAAAGACTCGTCATCACAGATTGCGAATTTTATCATGTTCCCCACCACGTTTTTTGATCAGGTTAACATAAACGCAGCCGCACGGCAAGGCCATTGCAGCAGAATGCCGTAAAACTGTCACGAAATGATTTCCTCCGCTGGTACAGCTATTCCGCACAGACTCCGCCAGACACCCGAAGCGCCACGAAACGATGTACCCTTTCCGATGGAAATAACAGCCGTTCCCGGCGCCCATGGGCGCCGGGAACGGCTGTTATTGCTCTGCCTGAAGAGGATCTTTCCGCTGTGACCAGTCTGTTCAATCTTATTCCTTAGAGCGTTTTTCCCTCCTCCTGGGGGGACGGTGTGGGACTCGACGGTTCCATTCCGAAACCGTCAGGCTGCGGACGAGCGTCAGCGGCGGCTGTTCCAGCTGCCAGCAGCTTGGCAAAGTGGATCTCAATCAGAATCCCCAGCACAATAAACAGAAAACCGCTGTATACAGCCAGCTTTTCTCCAAGCTCCCGGATATTGTTCGCCGTCACAGCGGCATTTCTTGACGCAGCCTCTACCCCCTCATATACATAGGTGTAGAAATCCGCGCCAAAGCTGGCGTCCTGCACGGAAGTGGTAGAGTAGCTGTCGGCGGGCGTAGTCATAAAGACGATGCCTGCAAGAATTACAATGACTCCTAAAATACAGCCGATTCGGTTCCAGGTTCTCTCCTTTTTCACAAGCTCATACCTTTCCTTTCGCGTCCCATACATCCCACTCTGCCGGGAATAGGACCGCCCGATGGGTTACTGCTTCTCCAGGGCCTGACCGTTGTTGTTATACAGGGTCAGCGTACCGTCCTCGTATTTGTAGGGTATGGAAATATCGGATGTTCCGTTGGTAGCCTGTAGGGTGCCATTGATTACGGAAGCCTCCGTATCAATGGTGTATGTGCCGGTTACAGCCTGGCCGTTGGTGAAAGCGACGGCCAGTGTGCCGCTGTCATACTTAAAGATATTGCCCTGAAGGCTCCAGCTTCCCTGGACAGCGGCGTCGATGGTTTCAGCGTCCACGGCCTCTCCACCGGTCTCCCCGCCGGACGGCGCGGGCGCGGCAGGGACGGCGGAAATATCAAGCTCCATCATTTGGTAGTTATCGCCGTTGCCCCGCTCCTCTACCATAATGGTCAGCGGGCTGGTGTCTTTTGGCAGATACGCCCGGGCAATCGGAATGGTGCTGTCCTTCATTGCGGTGTTAAAAAAGTTGTCCACTGACTCCGGCAGCCCCGACGCTGTCCAGCTGCTGGGCGTATCAACCTCCGCGCCGTTCTGGTAGACCGTGATGGAAAAGCTGTCCTGAACCCCTGCGGGCTTGCTCGCTTTGTTGGTAAAGTCAAAGGTAAGAAGGATGGCGTGGCGGCCATCTTCAAAATTCTCGTCATTGAACGAATAGCTTGAATAGACGAGGCGACCGCTCTCGGTCTCCAGGTCGATGGATTCCACCTGGGGATCCGCCTCCGGCGTGGGCGTAGGGGTGGGCTCCGGCGTGGGGGTCGCGGCAGGGGCTTCCGAGGGCGGGGGACTGCTGGGCTCCGCCGCGCCTCCGCCGCCGCAGGCGGCCAGGGACAGGGTAAGGGACAGCGCCAAAAGCAGTGCGGATACCTTCTTCATATTCAATAACCTCCAAAATCGTTTTTGCTTGTGCCTGGCCATTTGGGCCGGATGTTTTACGAGGCGGGTGTGTAGTAGCCGACGCAGTCGTAGACGTAAGTACTGGTATTCGTAGAGGACTCACCCTTCTTTTGAGAGACCGACTTGACCAGCCGCCCCTCCTCGTCGTAGGTGTGGTGGATTTCGTAGGTGTTCCCCGCCGGGCCCTCCAAGCCGTCCGGGTAAGAGGTCTGGGTCTCTACCGCCACATTCCCGTCCTCGCCGTACTCATAGGTATAGATCATACTGTAGTAGACGCCGTCATCCGAGTTGGTGTTGACGGAGGTCATCTTGACGGGGCGGTTCTGTTCGTCATACTCGTACTCATAGACGTAGTTGTTCCCGTCACGAATGCCGCTGGAGTGCTCAAGCTCTGTCTCCTTCAAGCCGAACTCGTTGTAGGTGTAGGTGTAGTTGTCATAGCTGCCGGAATTGCTGGTAAAGTTTTCCGCGAGCACCTGCCCCTCTTCGCTGTACTCATAAGTATAGGTCCCCCTCTCACTTCCGGAGACCTTCTTTTCCACCACCCGTCCGGCGTCGTCCAGCACGAAGCCGCTGTAAGTATAGGTGGAGCTGTAGACTTTCTTCTCCACAACATCGTAGACTGGGATCTTTTCCGGCTCAGGGGTGGGTGTGGGGGTGGGTTCGGGCGTAGGCGTGGCGGTGGGCGTGGCCGTAGGAGGGACGCTGGTGGGAGCAGCTCCTCCCCCGCCGCAGGCGGCCAGAGTCACCGCCAGGCCCAGTCCAAGAAACAGTGCGGGGACCTTCTTCATACTCAATAGCCTCCTAAAAAACCATTCTCAGAATCCCAACTGCCGGAATTCCAACCGTCCTCCAGGTCTTGATAGAATTCGTAAGACTCCGGATCGTTGTCCCGCAGATAATCCTCAAACGAGTAATCATTGCTGCCGCCGGCAAAGCCGTCCTCGGAATCCCAGCTGCCGGAATTCCAACCGTCCTCCAGGTCTTGATAGAATTCATAAGATTCCGGATCGTTGTCCTCTAAGTAATCCTCAAAGGAGTAGTCGCTGCCATCGCGGCTGCTGCCGCCGCTCCCGGAAGAGAAGGAGGGATTGGAAGTATTGGAAGGCTTCTGCTCCGCGGGTCCGGTGGAGGTGTCCTGCCCGCAGGCAGCCAAAGACAGGCACAGCAGAGCAGACGCCAAAAGCGCCAGGGATTTCTTCATATCAAATAAACCTCCGTGTTATAATCAAATAGGTTTGACGCTGACGATATCGTGGAACCGCTGTCAGAACAGGGACTTTTCGTCCTCGTCATACAGCTTGCTGTTGATTTCATCCAGCGTCATGCCGTGGACAATTCCGTGCTCAATGATGGCGTCCCGCTTTACTTTGGGGTAAAGGGGCGCGTAGGAGGCCCGCTTCAGCGTCCGCTGCGTCTCCTCGATGGAAATCTCCATCGCGATACACAGGCACAGCAGCCGGTCCCGGGAGGGCGTCCGCCGGCCGGAAAAGATTTGACGGACATATACCTCGCTCATGGCGGCCCGCCGGGCCAGGTCCAGCTTGGAGATGGATTTTTTTATCAAAAACCCGTGCAAATCCTCCGAGATGTTTGTGTTGACCAGCGCGTCCGCATTATCCTTGAGATAGACGCTGATATCGGGCTGCACCATCAGCTCTTCCCGCAGATCACCGGTATCCTTTTCCTCCATAGCAGTCTCCTTTACTTTTTTGTCACGATCGTGTATAATGATTATAAGAAAAGAAACCGGGCGCCGCAAGAAGCTGGCTGCATCGGTTTCCAAATTTTTGGGGATGGAGGTAATTCCTATTTTTGATTGGCTTCAGGACGCGCTGGATACGAACTTTGAGGTAGTGCGCATATTAAAGGAGGGGCCGCGGAGCAGCGTCCGCCTGATCCGGCACGTGGCCACAGGGAAACGCTTTATTCTGCGCCGCTTTCAGGGCAGCGGGGAGGTCTACCAGCGGCTGCTGAGCTGCTCCAGCCCAAACCTTCCCATGATTTTCGAGGCGGCGTCCCAGGGAGAGAGAAACCTGGTTGTGGAGGAATTTGTGGAGGGCGACACCCTGAGTTTTCTCTTGAAGGACGCCCTGTTCCAGCCCTGGGAGGTCCGCAAAACGGCCAGGCAGCTGTGCCAGGCCCTGTGGGTGTTGCACTCTATGGCGGCGGTTCATCGGGACGTCAAACCGGAAAACGTCATCCTCCGGGGGAAAGACGTGGTGCTCATCGACTTTGACGCCGCCCGGATCCACAATCCAGACCAGAACAGCGACACCCAGATTCTGGGTACGGTGGGCTTCGCCGCGCCGGAGCAGTATGGCCTGTCCCAGTCGGATGTCCGGACAGATATTTACGCCATGGGGATTCTGATCAACATCATGCTCACAGGCGAGCACCCCTCCAAACAGCTGGCGGAGGGCAGCCTGGGGCGCGTTGTCGGCCGGTGTACCCATGTAAACCCGCAAAAGCGGTATAAAAACGTCCTGCGCCTGATGGACGCGCTGTGACGGAAGGGAGGATTCAGATTTTGAACCATACCTGTCCCTACTGCGGGGCCTCGCTGCATGAAGGGGCTTCCTTCTGTCCTTATTGCACACACAGCGTCAACCGGCGGACAGAGGTCTTTCCTCCTCGGCATATGCCGAGGAGGGCGATATATATCGCCCTCCTGATAATTTTTTCTGCCGCTCTGGTCCTGGCATTGTCCAGATGGCGGAACAGCCGCCCGAACGTCTTCGACAACGGCGGCACCGAGGTAATCTACACCGCGCAAGGGGTAGACTATCAGTTGTGTATTGCCCGGGCCGACGACCCCTTCACCCCGGCCAACCGTGAACGCTATAACGACGGTGCAATAGAGGAGAATTACCGCTACCCCGTTTTGCTCTATACCAATTTGGCAGACGGTGAGACCTTTGCCGCTGAAACCTTTCTGGAGCAGGTGGACAGTATCACCGCCGAGGTGTCCAGCCTGGATGAGCAGCTGCAGATGACCTGCGCCCAGCCTGTGCGCAACACGGACTATGTCCCCAATACCGCAGCCATCGTCTATATCAATTGCCTCATAACTGGCCTTGGCCGTCACTCCGCAGAGCTGACCATCTCGATCCACATGAAAAACGGCGATGTGATCCGGCTCCATCAGACACAGGTGGTGGACGGTTATATGACGTATCACTACACTGCGGACGATGCGCCTATGGACACCGCTGCGGATCTGCAGGCCCTTCTGGCGCGGATTGCGCGCACAACGAGCGCGGAGGAGCAGGTTAATATCTATCTCCCGCCTGTAACCTATACACAGCCGCTGGAACTGGACGGGCGGCCGGTCAATTTCATCGGCAGTGAGGACGCGGCGGGGAACCGCACCACTTTTGCCGCGCCTGTCTCCATTACAATGCACAGCGGCAGCGTTCTTGTCTGGGAGAATATTGATTTTGCGGGGCCAGGCAGCGGCACAGGGCTGTCCCTCTCCGCCCGGGTCCACCTGTGGAATTGCCGGATTGCTGGATGGGAGACCGGTGTGCTGGCCCACACCAACGCCTGGATCAACGCCGATGATTGTGTGTTTGAGGATAATTCTGTAGGCCTCCATTTTAACGCAGAAAACGGCTCTCCTTCCGACACCGGGTATGCTGAAAATGTTTTCCGGAACAACGGCACCGCCCTCCTGCTGGAGCGGGTCCCCACTGATCTTTCGCTGAAATTTCCCGGTTCCCGCTTCACCGGAAACACAGCGGACATTGACAACCGCTGCAATCAGCCGCTGGAGCTCTCCAGTACGGTTTTTGAGTAAGAGGCGGCCAGGAGAGAACAAAAATCCCTGATAGAAACTTTTGTACGGTTTCTATCAGGGATTTTATATTTCTCGCTGCTACATTTGGCGAAGACGGAACATTTTGACCAGCTGTTTCAGCACAGCGGCCTGGGCGCTGAGTTCCTGACTGGTCGCCGCGCTCTCCTCTGCTGTGGAAGAATTGGTCTGCACGACGCCGGAAATCTGTCCAATCTGATCCTGGATCTGTTCCACCGCTCCCGCCTGCGTCTGCGCATCGGCCGCGATCCCGCTGATGGTTTTCTCGATTCCGCGGGCCCCCGCCACCACGTTTTTCAACTGCTTTGCGGTCGCATCGGCAATCTGTGTGCCTTGATTTACTGCGGCAATGGAGCGCCCGATCAGGGCAGAGGTAGACTGGGATGCCTCCGCGCTCTTGGCCGCCAGGTTGCGGACCTCATCGGCGACCACAGCAAATCCCTTACCCGCGGTACCGGCGCGGGCGGCCTCCACAGCGGCGTTCAGGGCAAGGATATTGGTCTGGAAGGCGATATCCTCGATCGTCTTGATAATTTTTTCAATTTCAGTGGAGCTGTCGGTAATTTCCGCCATGGCATTTACCATTTCCTGCATCTTTTGATTGCCCTCGGCAATCTGAAGGCTCATCCCGTCCACCTGCTCCCGCGCCAGCTGGGCGTTGTCCGCAGTCTGCCTCACGCGCTCTGTTACGGCGCGGATCGTCTCCTTCAGAGCCTCCACAGCGCCGCTCTGCTCCATAGAGCCTTGGCTTAGGGCTTGAGAGGCGGCAGCCATCTGCTCCGCGCCGCCGGAAACATGCCCGGCGCTGGAAACGATTTGTCCTATCGTGCTGTTGAGCTTTTGGAGGATATCATTCAAGGAACTGCGGATGGAGGCAAAATCTCCAACATATTCCTGGGTGATCTGCGCCGTCAAATCGCCGCCGGCAATGGCCTCCAGCAGATTGGATATTTCCCCGATGTAGTTTCTCAGGCGGCTGATCGTATTGTCAAAGCATTGGGACAGAATTCCAATCTCATCGTCGGAATCGATCCCCACCATCATTGTCTGGTGCTGATTCAACCCCAGATCCCCCTGCTCCAAGGTCTGCGCCAATATGGTCAGGCGGAAGAGGGGATTGGAGACAGCCTTTTTTATGTAGCCTCCCACAACCATAATTCCGATGATGATCAGCACAATCCCGGCCAAACAGGACAGCAGCACAGTCAGGCCGATTTGCTGCGTGGCGGAGGACATCGAGATCCCGGCAAAAATCAGGCCGTCAACTTGGCCGTTGGCGTCATAAGTGGGGACATAGGAGCAAAGATGCTGCTCCCCCAAAATAGAGGCCTGCCCCACGTAGCTCCTGCCCTGCCGCAGCACGATCTCTGCAATCTCGCTGGACAGGCGGGTGCCCACGGCTCTCTGCCCGTTTTGCTGGATAGTGGTATACGCCCGCTCATCCCCATGGAAAATGGTAAACTCACACCCCATTTCCTGCTTGAGCGCGTCCAAAAGCGCCGTTTTGTCGTCGCCGGAATAGGCGGACAGCTCGTAAGCCAGCACATTTGTACCGTTTACGCATTCCTTTTGCATCATAGACATGGTGAGCCGGTAGAACATCAGCACACACAGCACAACGACCAGAGTAATGCTCACACCCAGTATGGCCGCGACCAGATTTCCTACCTTGCGGCCAATGCGTTTGCTTTTCTGCTGCTTGCTTCCCTTGTATGCAATAGATTCCATATCTCTCCACTTCCAATTCTAGACTGTATTTGATCTGTGGCCCAGACGCCTTTTCCTCCCAAAAATACTCCGCCGGGCCCTTAATGCGTTGTGTCAACAATCACGATGCTGGAATCCCCCCGCCGGGCCTGCTCCAGTACGGCCTGGGCCAGCACCTGAAACGTCCCGTAGGAGGAGGAGGCGCCGGTGAGCACGTCAATACCGCCCTCCCCCTGCCCCTCCAGAAACTGGTTGGCATAATAGCGGGTGTACTCGTTGGGGTAGGTACCATTCGAATGCAGCATCGTCTGCATATAGGCGTTGTCCCAGCTTTTGATGAAGCCGCTGGCATTCTCCGCGTTGTATTCCACGGAGATAATACTCCCGCCCTTCACCAGAATCGTAACGTATTCCTTCCAGCCGAAATTAAATTCAGCCGCCTGAGCGGTGTAGTAGCCATCCTGAAGGCCGGCCTCACCGCCGCAGGCCGTCAAAAGCGGCGCCATCAGCAACAGGCTCAAAAGAATGGTAAAAATCCGTCTCATCTGCCGCATGTCTCCTTTAAAATAAATTTTTGCACCTGAGACTGGAGCGCTTCGGCCTCCTGCGCCAGCGAGCCGCTGGACTGCTCTGTCTCCCCAGCGTTTTGCAGGTTGCGGTCCGCAATGGCGGAAATGGCATCAATCCGCTCCTCCATGATTCCAAGCGCGGCCTCCTGTCCCTGCACCGCCGCGGTCAGCTGATTCGATATGACGCTGATCTGTGATGAGACATCCGAAATAGCATGGAGGGAGCTGGCGGTATCAGCGGTCAGTACTACGCCGGTCTGGATAATTGCCTGGGTGCTGCGGATCATTTCTGTCGCGCTCCGGGCGGCCTGGGCACTCTTGGTGGCCAGCTGCTTCACTTCATCGGCCACCACCGCGAAGCCCTTGCCGGCGGCTCCGGCGCGGGCCGCCTCTACAGAGGCATTGAGGGACAGGATATTGGTTTGGAAGGCGATATCCTCAATATCCTTTGCGATCTGGGTGATCTGCTGGGCGTTGGCGCTGATGTCATCCATAGCGGAGGACAACGCGGCCATCTGCTCATTGGCGCTTTGGACCCGGCTGGTGATCTCCTCTGTCTGGGCGCGGGTCTGGCTGCTGCTCTGGGTAACGTCTGCCAGCCGCTCCTTCACATGGGTTACCTCATAGACCAGCGCTTCGGCGGACTGGTTCTGCTCCACCGAAGCCTGGTGCAGCTCAGCGGACTGACCATTCAGCTGAGCCGCCATATCCGTGAGCCGTGCGGAGGCGGCGCGGAAGCCAAGCAGCGTTTCGTTCATCGACTCAGTAATCGTATGCAGACTGCTGCGGATCAGTGTGAAATCGCCCTTGTAATCCACATGGGGCTCGGTGCGCAGGTCACCGTCCGCAACCTGCGTCAGCACCTGCTGGATGTCGGATATGTATTTGTTTACGCTTTCCAATGTGGCATCCAGCGTCTGTGTCATGACCTCCAGCTCATCGCCGCTGTGAACAGGCGCCACCTCTGTATGCAGGTCGCCGTTGGAGAGCGCCACCATTCGCTCCGTCACACATTTCACCGGGCTGGAAATCGAACGGGCGAGGCGCAGGACCAATAGAACGGATATGGCCAGCATTGCCACGGTTGCCAACATGGATACCAGCATCGCTCCGTTGATCAGTCTGCCGTAATCCGACTTTGGGATTTGGATCACCAGTGACCACTGCGTTCCTCGGATGGGAGAGAACGCCACCAGCATCTGCTTTCCGTCAATGGGAAATTCTATCGCCCCTGTTTCGCCAGTGGTTACACGGTCCACCGCATCCTCGTTGCCGTCATTAAGCTGAACCAATGCACTTTTATTGAGTGCTAGGGATTGGTCTGGGTGTCCGGTTACGATACCTTCCCGGTTGACCATATAGGCCATTCCTGTTTTTCCCAGATTGATACTGCCGATGACATCGTTCAAGGTGTCATATTTATAGACGCCCACCACATACAGAGCTGTCTCACCGTTCTCTTTCACCGGCATCCCCATGGTAATGCCCAGCTTCCCCTGGTAGATGGTGGAGGGATTGGTCGTAAGATTGTCGGTTTCCTTCAAAAGCGCAAAAAAGCCGCTGTCCAGGCTTTCCGGTGCGCCGTCGATCCCCTGTGTCAGCCGTCCATCCAAGTCATACAGCGCAATCGTGTAAAGCTCATAAATTTCAGCAGCTTCCTCCAGTACGGCCGCGCGATTTTCTCTGGTCGCCGCAAAATCCACTCGGGGCGCCCCGGCTTCATCTGGTTCCATAGCCACAGCTACAGTACCCATTCTGGAATCGCCGGCAATGGTCATCATACGGTCTGCCAGCATATGAATGTTGGCCTCCACCGTCTTAGCCGACTGCCGGGCCATTGGCTGAAGACTGTCCAGCAAAATGCTGTTGGCAAGCGACTGCATGGAGACAGCCATGATAACACAGCATATAACTACCAGCATTAGGATATTAAGCGTGGTATGCCTCAATATCCTTCCATTCAGACTTCGCTTCGTCTCCCGGCTGGCACGGGAGTCCGCCCGCTTCCCCGTCACGATCCTGTCACTCCTTTTCCTGATAATTTTTGTCAATCGGCAGATCTAAAACCGCTGGAACTACCGATCAGACGTTTGACTCCGCGTTGAATTGACGGACGATAGACTTCGGAAGCTAGTGTACCACAAATTCCCTGGAAAGAAAAGTGCTTTTTCTATTGGCGCCGCTGATCTCCAAATAACGCTTAATATTCCTTAAACAGGCAAAATCTACCGCCCGGATGTCCACACTCTCTTGCCTCTCTGGGGCAATTCACCTTGGAGGAAATCCTGACAGTTCCCTTTCACACTATCCCCCTGAAGCCTTCGCAGCTCCCGTTTTCCGACATGCTAAGGAGTACCGCAAGGATTTTGCGGTACTCCTGTTCTTTAGAACCTGTATTCATAACCGGGGGTGCTGGATTGCCAAGGGATTTTGCTGTCCTGCAAGGCAAACAAGCGCAGGAATCCTTTATTTAAATCCGAACAGCATTGCCGCATCGTTTTCGTTACATTCTCCAAACATGCCGGTCCGTGGTAGATACCGCCATGGCTCCGGCATTCAGCGCAGCCACTACGTCCTCCTTTTCGGCAATCAGTCCTCCTGCCAATAACGGAATGTGGGTGGTTTGTGTAATTTTGTAAATCATCTTAGGCATAACGCCAGGTAAAATTTCCAGAAAATCCGGTTTGACATTCTCCAACTTGCTCACTCCGGCCAGCGCCATGGAGTCAATGACAAACAGGCGCAGTATCGTAAACAACCCCAGCTCCCGGGCTCGGGAGATAAAGTTTGGACGGGTAGAGATGATTCCATCCATCCGGGTAGTGTTATGAAGAAAATCTACAATAATCTCTCGATTGGAGGCAAGGCCCGATACCAAGTCAGCGTGAACCATAACGATTTTACCTGCATCTTTCACATTGTCAACAAGCCCGGAAATGGAGCAGATATCGCCAAACAGGAGAAAAACAACCTGGATACTCTCCAGAGACAGGCAGTCCTCCAGTCCCTCCATATCCTTGACTGCCGCAATCACCGGCGAAGCTAATATTGCGTCGTAAAATCGTTGATCCACAACAAAGCGCTCCCTCTCATCCCATTTTTGATGTTTTTTGATATTATACCGGATATTCTCTCCCATCACAACATACCTTTCTCACATTTTTAATACAAAGCAGTCAGATTGACAAAAAGAATTGTAATTATACGGAAAATTTTGATCGTCAATTATGCCAAGGAGAATCGATCAAATTTGTACGGTCTGTCGAATTTAACAAATTCCAGACATCAAATCTTGATTTTTCTCAAACCTATGCTAAAATAAGTACAATCAATAAAATAATGAGACCTATGAGATGAGTGTAGAAGGTCAGAGCAGCGGGAAGCCGTTGCTCTGTCTGGCTACGCTTTTCTTTTTTGTTCCAACCAGTACAGCCGAGATATTGAAGGAGGGAATTTTCGATGTGTTGTAAAACAAAAATGAAAATCGCCCAAGCGCTGCGGCAGCTTATGGAGCAGCGTCCCCTGAGCAAAATCACGGTTCAGGATTTGATGGAGTCTGCGCAAATGAAGCGGCAGAGCTTTTATTACCACTTCCAGGACATATATGATGTTCTGCTGTGGATCTTTGAGCAGCAGATTGGCCAGCCTCTCCGGGAACATCCCGATGCAGGGCTGGAGGAATGGTGCATTCAGGTATTGACTTTATTGGAGAAAGATTGGGATTTTTACCGCCGGGCCTTTTCTGCTCCAGAACAAGTATTGCTGCGCAACTTCTGCGAGGAGCTGGTACGTCCTAAGATCAGTTTGCATCTGTTTCAGGATAAGGATGCGCGGATGCTGCCACGGCCGCAAGCCTTCGTAGTGGAATTTTACACCAAGTCCGCGGTCAGCTACTTTGCAGAACGGATCACAGACCGCAACGCGGTTAATCTGGAAGACGCTCGCCAGTGTCTGCACAGTATGCTATCGGCTTTACACCCCGTCAGATTTACTCAATTTCGTGCGCAAGCCGGATGAATAATCCTAGATCATCTCGGCATTTGATATAATTCAAGCCAGCAAAAGCGTTTTGGAGTTTGCGTTTGTACGTTTGAACCGGCAGGAGCCGGACAGCCTGCCCTCAATTATCACATCCCAAAAGGAGAAATTATGGCAAAGTACATTATGGCATTGGACGCAGGCACCACCAGCAACTGCTGCATTCTCTTCAATGAACGCGGCGAGATGTGCAGCGTGGCCCAGAAGGAGTTTACCCAGTACTTTCCCAAGCCCAGCTGGGTGGAGCACGACGCAGAGGAGATCTGGTCTACACAGTTAGAGGTAGCCCAGGAAGCAATCAAGCGTTTGGGTATTACCGCTGCGGATATTGCCGCCATCGGCATCACCAACCAGCGTGAGACCACTATCGTGTGGGACAAAGCCACTGGCGAGCCAATTCATCACGCCATTGTATGGCAGTGCCGCCGTACCTCGGAGTACTGTGACGCTCTGAAGGATAAGGGCTTGGTGGACCCCTTCCGTTCCAAGACCGGGCTGGTCATTGACGCCTATTTCTCCGGAACGAAACTGCACTGGCTGCTGGAGCACGTCCCCGGCGCTCGAGAAAAGGCTGAGAAGGGCGATTTACTCTTTGGCACAGTGGAAACTTGGCTCATCTGGAAACTGACCAGGGGCCGTGTCCATGTCACCGACTACTCCAACGCCGCCCGCACCATGATGTTTAACATCAACACGCTGGCCTGGGACGACGAGATTCTGGCCGAGTTGAACATCCCCAAGTCCATACTGCCTGAAGTAAAACCCTCCAGCTGCGTCTACGGCGAGGCTGACCCCCAGTTCTTTGGCAGTCCAATCAAGATTAGCGGCGCTGCCGGCGACCAGCAGGCCGCTCTGTTCGGGCAGACCTGCTTCACCCCCGGCGAGTCCAAGAACACCTACGGCACCGGCTGCTTCCTGTTAATGAACACCGGTGAGAAAGCCATCTTCTCCAAGAACGGCTTGGTTACCACCATCGCCTGGGGGTTGGAGGGCAAAGTCAGCTATGCGTTGGAGGGTTCCATCTTTGTGGCTGGCGCCTCTATCCAGTGGCTGCGGGACGAGATGCGGCTCATTGACTCCTCTCCCGACTCCGAATACATGGCCCGGAAGGTGAAGGACACAAACGGCTGCTATGTGGTCCCTGCTTTCACCGGTCTGGGCGCGCCCCACTGGGATCAGTATGCCAGAGGTACTATCGTGGGCATCACCCGCGGTGTGAACAAATACCACATTATCCGGGCAACTCTGGAGTCCATGGCCTATCAAGTCAACGATGTTCTCCAGGCGATGAAGGCCGACTCCGGCATAAACCTGGCCGCCCTGAAAGTGGATGGCGGCGCTTCCACAAACAACCTTCTCATGCAGATGCAGGCCGACATCAGTGGTGCGCCGGTAAACCGTCCTGTGTGTGTGGAGACTACCGCTATGGGAGCCGCCTATCTGGCTGGCCTGGCTGTGGGTTACTGGTCCAGCAAAGAGGATCTCATTAAAAATTGGGCCATTGACCGCACCTTTGAACCCGCCATCACCGAGGAAGAACGCGCCGCCCGCTGTGAGGGCTGGCGCAAAGCCGTCAAATGCTCCTACGGCTGGGCCAAGGAGGACTGAGCCGTGAGTCGGATCGTCCAGCCTTTGTGGCCGAAGGGGTGCGCAAATCTGCCTGATTCGTATCAGTGCAAAAATATTTATTTCATGTATTAAGGAGCGTATCAGTATGGAATCAAGCCCGTATGTAGCATGGGACCTGATGAATGATTTTATGGTAGACGCCTTCAAGGGCTACGGCGTTCCCGAGGAGGATGCCCGGATCTGTGCCGATGTTCTGTTGGAGTCTGACCGCCGGGGCATTGAAAGTCATGGCTGCAACCGGTTCAAGCCCATCTACCTGGACCGGATCAAGAACGGGACTCTGCTTCCCGTCACCAAAATGGATATCGTCAAGGACACCCCTACTACCATAGTCATGGACGCTAACAACGGCATGGGTATGGTGGCCAGCCACAAGATGATGGAGATGCTGATTGAAAAGGCCGCCAAGTATGGCATGGCCGGCGGCGCCATCTACAATTCCACCCACTATGGCATTGCCGGCTACTGGACTACTATGGCTGAGAAAGCTGGAATGATCGGCATTTCCGGCACCAACGCCCGGCCGTCTGTAGCCCCCACCTGGGGCGTGGAACCCATGATGGGCACGAATCCCTTGACCTTTACCATTCCTACCGATGAAGAATTTCCCTTTAACTTCGACTGTGCTACCTCTATTGTACAGAATGGCAAGCTCGAATACTACCAGCGTATTGGACATGAGACTCCTGCTGGGCTGGTCGTCACAAAAGACGGCGGCACTATGACCGATCCCGGCCAGATTTTGAAGGAGATGCGGGCCGGGAAGTGCGCCCTGCTTTCCATTGGCGGCATCGGCGAAGCTACCGGAGGTTTCAAGGGATACGGCTTTACGACTATCGTGGAGATCCTCTCCGCCGCTCTGTCCGGAGGTCCCTTCATGAAAGCGCTGAGTGGTAAAGCGCCCGACGGCAGCAACCAGTTCTATCATTTAGGTCATTTCTTCTTTGTCATCAACCCCGAGTTCTTCATGGGCCTGGATACCTTCAGGAAAACTGCCGGTGACATTTGCCGCGGCCTGCGCGCATCCGAGAAAGCCCCCGGCGCCGAACGCATCTATACCGCCGGCGAAAAGGAGTGGGACGCCTGGCAGGAACGCAGGAACAAGGGTGTGCCGGTCAGTGAGTCTGTTCAGGAGGAGATCATTGGCATCCGGGATGAGTTAGGTCTGGATTACCGCTTCGATTTTGAGAAATAACAGGATACAAGGGAGAATTTATTTATGGATTATGCGAAGGAATCTTTGCGTCTCCACGGCGAATGGAAAGGGAAAATAGAGGTCGTGGCTACCGTCCCTGTCGAAACAAAGGAAGACCTGTCTCTGGCCTACACCCCTGGTGTGGCACAGCCCTGTCTGGAGATTCAGAATGATATCGGCAAAAGCTACGGCCTGACCAGACGGCACAACCTCTGCGCCGTTATCACTGACGGCACCGCGGTTCTGGGCCTGGGCGATATTGGTCCCGAGGCCGGAATGCCTGTTATGGAGGGGAAATGCGTTCTGTTCAAAGCCTTTGGAGGCGTGGACGCTTTCCCGCTGTGTGTGAAAACCAAAAATGTAGATGAGTTTGTGGAAACCGTTTACAATATCTCAGGTTCTTTCGGCGGCATCAATCTGGAGGACATCGCCGCCCCCCGATGCTTTGAAATTGAGCGCAGGCTGAAGGAACGGTGCGACATCCCTGTCTTTCATGACGACCAGCATGGTACCGCCATTATTACCTTGGCTGGTCTGACCAACGCCCTGAAGGTGGTAGGCAAGAAGAAAGAGGATGTGAAAATAGTCACATCAGGGGCAGGCGCCGCCGCTGTCTCCATCGTAAAATTGCTTCTGTCCGCTGGCTTCACGAATGTGACCATGTGTGACCGCAACGGCGCAATTTATCTGGGGCGCGGCGGGCTGAACTGGATCAAAGAGGAAATGGCCCAGGTTACCAATCTGGACAAGCAGGCTGGTTCTTTGGCCAAAATGCTGGCAGGCGCCGATGTGTTTATTGGCGTGTCTGCGCCCGGCACTGTCACTACAGAGATGGTAAAGACTATGAACAGGGATGCCGTTGTATTTGCCTGTGCCAATCCCACGCCTGAGATATTCCCCGATAATGCCAAAGCAGGCGGCGCTGCCGTCATCTCCACCGGCCGCAGCGACTTCCTCAACCAGATCAACAATGTGCTGGCCTTCCCAGGGGTGTTCCGCGGCGCCTTCGATGTGCGGGCCAGCGATATCAACGAGGAAATGAAAATGGCTGCCGCCAACGCTTTGGCAGGATTGATCTCCGATGACGAACTCAATGCCGAATACATTATTCCCAAGGCATTCGATCCCCGCGTCGGCCCTGCCGTAGCCGCTGCTGTCGCACAAGCCGCCCGTGATTCCGGGGTGGCCCGGCTTTCGGTCTGAGGAATCCCACTACAGCAACGGCGGTTTCGCCAACGCTACCCAGGGCATGAGCGAGCTGTACGGCCGGTCCCAGGAGCAGCCGGTCCAGGCAGAGGCGGCGAAAGAGCAGCTTGAGCGTACAAAAAAGACGGCGCGACGGCATTGCTGCACGGTCTTTGTAAAAACAGGCATAAAGCCGGATGACAGAAAGGATGGAACAAATGGATAAGGAGTATGGCAACTACCAGAAGCCCAGAAAAGTGCGCATCGTGGTTGAGAAGTGCCCGGTGGGGCGGGAGGGCCGTCCCTGCCACTGCCACGAGGAGGGACAGGTCTTTACGTTTGACTTCGAGCGCTGCCCCAGCGATTTCTGCGCCGCGGCCTTCCACAATCTGTGGCCCCAGCTGCGGGTGATGGAACTGGGGGGCCGCCATCCCTGGGATGAGACCGCCGGGGTGACCCGGGTGGCCTGCCCGGACCCGGACAAGCCCACCATTTTCCGCATCGAGACCTTTGACCCTGACGAGGAAGAGTGACCAAAACAAGGAGGATCGCCCACTATGAAAAAGAAACAAACCGAAACAAGGAGGAATTACACCATGAAGAAGAAGCTCTTGTCTTTCTTGCTGGCCGGTACCATGCTGCTGGGTCTGGC